>NZ_JBHTCM010000001.1:0-2585 GCF_042665545.1 Rhodocista pekingensis
CGACACGCTGGTCCTGGTCGGCAGCAGCTACATCACCCTGACCGCCCAGGGGCTGGTGCTGAACGGGATCGAGACGGTCAGCTTCGACAATGACGCGGCGAGCCGCACCGTCGTCATCGACCAGGCGCTGAACCTCGCCTTCGGGCTGAGCGGCAGCAACAGCGTTTCCACGGCCGTGGCGGCCCTCGACCTGTCGGGCAAGAGCCTGACCGGGGTCGATGCGCTCGCCTCCACCAGCGACACCGGCACCGCCTTCCGGCTGGCCGCAAACCAGATCGGCAGCGGCAAGGTGGCCTCGGTCACCGGCGGCAGCGGCAGCGGCGACAGCCTGCGCGTGGACGGGAAGGCCATCGATTTCAGCAGCCTGACCCTGTCGGGCATCGAGACCCTGTCCAACCAGCAGGCGGGCGGCGGCATCGCCGTCACCGACACCGTCCTGGCCGGCATCACCGCCATCAGCGGCAATGCCGGCTGGATCAGCAGCAATGGCAGCTATGATGTCAGCTCGCTGACCCTGAGCGGCATCACCAGGCTGAATTCCACCAGCACCGGCGGTCCGGTCACCCTCACCGTCGATGGCGGCCAGTTCGGCAGCGGCAGGATCACCGAGATCACCGCCCAGGCCGGCGCCGACGTGACCCTGGCGACGGGCAGCGCCAGCCTGGACCTGTCCGGCGTCAGCCTGGGCAATGTCGACGCGCTGACCTCCAGCAACGCCAGCGGCACCGCCTTCCGGCTGGCCGAGAGCCAGATCGGTAGCGGCAAGGTGACCTCGGTCACGGGCGGCAGCGGCAGCGGCGACAGCCTGCGCGTGGACGGGACGGCCGTCGATCTCACCAGCCTGACGCTCAGCGGCATCGAGCGCTTCGAGAACCAGAGCAAGGGCGGCAATCTCACCGTCGGGCAGGCCGCCTTCGACATGGCCAAGGCCTTCACCGGCACTGACGGCACGCTCTCCTTCACCGCGGCGGTCACCGACATCGACCTGACGACCCGGACCCTGACCGGCATCACCACGCTGCTGACCCAGGCGGCCGGCGGCAGCGTCACGATCACCCTCAAGGGCGATCAGGTCGGCAGCGGGGCCCTCCAGAATGTCGGCGCCCCCGACAGCGCCGATGTCAGCCTCAAGGTCACCGGCGGCAGCTTCGATGCCAGCGGCCTGGTCCTGACCAACATCGACCTGATCACCACCGACAGCACGACCGGGGTGAACTTCCTCGGCAGCGGCAGCAACGACCGTATCCGCGGCGGCGCCGGCAACGACACGATCTCGGGCAACACCGGCACCGACACGCTGGAGGGCGGCGGTGGCGAGGACGTGTTCGTCCTCTCCGGCCCGGATTTCGGTCTTCTCGGCACCACCCGCATCACGGATGCGGATAGCGGCGACATCATCCGCATCACCGGGTCGAACTTCGCCGCCGGGGCCGTCACCAAGGGCGACGGCAGCGGGCTCCTGGCGAACCAGATCCATGTCGAGGCTGTCGGCGGCGGCGTCACCCGCCTGCATGTCGGCATCGACGGGGATGCCGGCGCCGATCTGACGATCAATCTCGACGGCGCCTACACGGCCGACAATTTCAAGACCAGCGGCAGCGACATCACGGTCAGCCTGAACCAGACCCCCGTGATCACCGCCCCGGCGACCAGCACGCTGGCGGAGAACGCGACCGCGGTGACGCTGGGCACGATCAGCCTCGCCGACAGCGACAACGACGCCCAGACGGTGACGCTGTCGCTGGGCAGCGGCAGCTTCGCCATCGACACCACGGCCCTGACCGTGGTCAGCGACGACACCGGCACCGGCCGCACCCTGGTGGTCTCGGGCAGCCTCGGGGCCCTGAACACGGCCCTGGCGGGGCTCACCGTCACGCCGGTTCCCAACACGACCGGCACCGTCGGCTTCAGCATCGCCACGCAGGACGGCAAGGGCGGAACGGACAGCAGGACGATCACGCTCACGCTCAGCGACGTCGATCCCGTGCTGGCGCCGCAGAGCTTCACCGTGGCGGAGAACAGTGCCGCCGGCACCGTGGTCGGCAGCGTGGTCGCCAGCGGCGACAGCAACGGGCTGATCTGGTCGATCAGCGGCGGCACGGGGGCCGGCCTGTTCACGATCGACGCGGCCAGCGGCCAGATCAAGGTCGCCCCGGGGGCGGTCCTCGATTTCGAGACCACGGCCAGCTACACCCTGACGGTGGCGGTCGATGACGAGGACGCGGACACCACCGCCGATGCCACGACCACGGTGACCATCACCCTCGGCGACGTGGACGAGACCCCGGTCACGCCGCCGCCGCCGGTCCCGGTGGTGATCCCGCCGTCGCCGCCGACCCCGCCGCTGCCGCCGGCCCCGCCGCCGACCCCGGTGCTGCCGGCGCCGCCGCCGGTGGTCCCGGCGACCGGAACGACGACGGAGGACGGGGTCTCGGTGGGCCGCGGCAGCGGCAGCGACAGCCTGACCGGACGGACGGTCGAGCAGGTCGTGGTGGCGCCGGTTCCGACCAGCCGCCAGGATGTGACCGGCACGCCGACGGCCAATGCCGACATCCGGCTGGGCGGCAGCGTCACGGCGCCGGTCC
>NZ_JBHTCM010000002.1:0-3013 GCF_042665545.1 Rhodocista pekingensis
CGACACGCTGGTCCTGGTCGGCAGCAGCTACATCACCCTGACCGCCCAGGGGCTGGTGCTGGACGGGATCGAGACGGTGGATTTCGACAGCGCCAATGACACGGCGGGCCGCACCGTCGTCATCGACCAGGCGCTGAACCTCGCCTTCGGCGACAAAGGCACCAACACGGTGCAGACGGCGGTGGCCACGCTGGACCTCTCGGGCAAGACCCTGACCGGGGTCGACGCGCTGACCTCCACCAGCGGCACCGGCACCGCCTTCACGCTCACCAGCAGCCAGATCGGCAGCGGCAAGGTGACCTCGGTCACCGGCGGCAGCGGCAGCGGCGACAGCCTGCGCGTGGACGGGACGGCCGTCGATCTCACCAGCCTGACGCTCAGCGGCATCGAGCGCTTCGAGAACCAGAGCAAGGCCGGCAATCTCACCGTCGGGCAGGCCGCCTTCGACATGGCCAAGGCCTTCACCGGCACTGACGGCACGCTCTCCTTCACCGCGGCGGTCACCGACATCGACCTGACGACCCGGACCCTGAGCGGCATCACCACGCTGCTGACCCAGGCGACCGACGGCAGCGTCACGATCACCCTCAAGGGCGATCAGGTCGGCAGCGGCGCCCTCCAGTATATCGGCGCCCCCGACAGCGCCGATGTCAGCCTCACGGTCACCGGCGGCAGCTTCGATGCCAGCGGCCTGGTCCTGACCAACATCGACCTGATCACCACGACCAGCACGACCGGGGTGAACTTCCTCGGCAGCGGCAGCAACGACCGTATCCGCGGCGGCGCCGGCAACGACACGATCTCGGGCAACACCGGCACCGACACGCTGGAGGGCGGCGGTGGCGAGGACGTGTTCGTCCTCTCCGGCCCGGATTTCAGTCTTCTCGGCACCACCCGCATCACGGATGCGGATAGCGGCGACATCATCCGCATCACCGGGTCGAACTTCGCCGCCGGGGCCGTCACCAAGGGCGACGGCAGCGGGCTCCTGGCGAACCAGATCCATGTCGAGGCTGTCGGCGGCGGCGTCACCCGCCTGCATGTCGGCATCGACGGGAAGGCCGGCGCCGATCTGACGATCGATCTCGACGGCGCCTATACGGCCGACAATTTCAAGACCAGCGGCAGCGACATCACGGTCAGCCTGAACCAGACCCCCGTGGTCACCGCCCCGGCGACCAGCACGCTGGCGGAGAACGCGACCGCGGTGACGCTGGGCACGATCAGCCTCGCCGACGGCGACAACGACGCCCAGACGGTGACGCTGTCGCTGGGCAGCGGCAGCTTCGCCATCGACACCACGGCCCTGACCGTGGTCAGCGACGACACGGGCGCCGGCCGCACCCTGGTGGTCTCGGGCAGCCTCGGGGCACTGAACACGGCCCTGGCGGGGCTCACCGTCACGCCGGTTCCCAACACGACCGGCACCGTCGGCTTCAGCATCGCCACGCAGGACGGCAAGGGCGGGACGGACAGCAGGACGATCACGCTCACGCTCAGCGACGTCGATCCCGTGCTGGCGCCGCAGAGCTTCACCGTGGCGGAGAACAGTGCCGCCGGCACCGTCGTCGGCAGCGTGGTCGCCAGCGGCGACAGCAACGGGCTGATCTGGTCGATCAGTGGCGGCACCGGGGCCGGCCTGTTCACGATCGACGCGGCCAGCGGCCAGATCAAGGTCGCCCCGGGGGCGGTCCTCGATTTCGAGACCACGGCCAGCTACACCCTGACGGTGGCGGTCGATGACGAGGACGCGGACACCACCGCCGATGCCACGACCACGGTGACCATCACCCTCGGCGACGTGGACGAGACCCCGGTCACGCCGCCGCCGCCGGTCCCGGTGGTGATCCCGCCGCTGCCGCCGGCCCCGCCGCTGCCGCCGCCGCCGCCGCCGACCCCGGTGCTGCCGGCGCCGGCGCCGGTGGTGCCGGTGACCGCGACGACGACGGAGGACGGGGTCTCGGTGGGCCGCGGCAGCGGCAGCGACAGCCTGACCGGACGGACGGTCGAGCAGGTCGTGGTGGCGCCGGTTCCGACCAGCCGCCAGGATGTCGGCAACACGCCGACGGCCAATGCCGACATCCGGCTGGGCGGCAGCGTCACGGCGCCGATCCTGGTGGCGACGCTGCCGGTGGGGGTCGGGTTGCAGGCCTCGGGGGCGACGACGCTGACCCTGGCGGAACTCTCTGGCGCGGCGGGGGTGGAGGCCGGGCGCATCCAGGCCGCCGGCACGGTGGCGACCGGCACGGTCGATCTGACCGGTCTGTCGACGCTGCTGCCCGGGAGCACGCCGGTGACGCTGCGGACGGTGACGCCGACGCTGGCGGCGGGCGACACCACGCCGCCCGCTCAGCCGATCATCATCTCGGTGCCGACCTCGACCGACACCTCGGGCATCGTCACGGCGGTGGTGGTCGACGGGCGCTCGCTGCCGGCGGGCAGCAACATCGAACTGCGCGACGTGGATTACGCCGTGGTGACGGGCAGCGTGTTCGTGACCGGGGGCACCGGCTCGAACGTGGTGATCGGGGACGATGCGCGGCAGTACATCCGGCTCGGCCCCGATGACGACACGCTGCGCGGCGGCGGCGGCGACGACACGGTGGGGTCGGGGGAAGGCCGCGACCTGATCTACGGCGACGCCGGCAACGACAGCATCTTCGGCGGGGAGGGGTACGACCGCCTCTCCGGCGGGACGGGGAACGACACGATCGACGGCGGCTCGGGGGTGGACGTGGTCCGCATCGAGGCGGCGCGGTCGGCGGTGACGCTGGAGGCGACGGGCCCCTGGGGCGTGCGGCTGGACGGGGCGGCGACGGGCACGGACACGGCCATCGACGTGGAGCTGATCCGCTTCGACGACCAGGTCGTCTATGTCACCCTGCCGGCGCGCTTCGAGGCGGTGCAGCCGGGCGGCGGCGGAGCGTTCGACGAGGCCTTCTACCTCGCCCGGTGGGCCGATGTGCGGGCCGCGGTGGCGGACGGCCGGTTCCACAGCGGGCTGGAGCACTAT
>NZ_JBHTCM010000003.1:0-102800 GCF_042665545.1 Rhodocista pekingensis
GCCTCCTCTCCAGCCAGCATCTTGAATCACAGTTACCCACGCATGGGAATCCCCCGCGATTGCCTCAAGGACGGAAATGCTCTAGGTGGGATGGCTGAATCCGGACGGGGATCAGAGCAGGATGAGGCTGGCGAGCCCGAGGAAGGCCAGGAAGCCGACCACGTCGGTGACCGTCGTCAGGAAGACGCTGGAGGCGACCGCCGGGTCGATCTTCATCCGGTGCAGGGCGAAGGGAATCAGAGCCCCGAACAGCCCCGCGCACATCATGTTGACGATCATGGCGATACCGATGACCAGCCCGATCAGCGGGTCACGGAACCAGAGATAGGCGATGCCGCCGGCCAGCAGGGCGAACAGGGCACCGTTGGCGGTGCCGACAAGCATCTCCTTGCCGATCACGCGCGCCGCGTTCGCCTCCGACAGCTCGCGGGTCGCCAGCGCCCGCACCGCCACCGTGAGGGTCTGTGTGCCGGCATTGCCGCCCATGCTGGCGACGATCGGCATGAGGACCGCCAGCGCCACCACCTGCGCGATCGTCGCCTCGAAGAAACCGATGACGACGGAGGCGACGATGGCGGTGACGAGATTGATCGCCAGCCAGGAGAAGCGGGACTTCGTCGTATCCAGCACGGCACGGTAGAGGTCACCCTCGCCGACGCCGCCCAGGCGCAGCATGTCCTCCTCCGCCTCCTCCTCGATCACGTCCACCACGTCGTCCACGGTGACCACGCCGATCAGACGGCCGGCCCTGTCCACGACGGGGGCGGAGACCAGCCCGTAGCGGCGGAAGCTGCGCGCCACCTCCTCCTGGTCGGCGGTGGCGGAGAAGCTGTGGATATCCTTGGTCAGGATGTCCATCAGCCGCACCGTGCGCTTCGAGCGCATGACACGGGACAGCGGCACCGCGCCGATGACGCGGTGCATCGGGTCCACGACGAAGATGTCGTAGAACTGCTCCGGCAGAGCGCTGTCCTCGTTCCCCGCCTCGGCGCGCAGGTGATCCACCAGCTTGCCCACGGTCCAGAACTGGGGGACGGAGATGAACTCCCGGCTCATCAGGCGGCCGGCGGACGACTCCGGGAAGGTCAGTCCTTCCTCGACCAGGGCGCGGGTGTCGGCCGGCAGGTTCTCCAGGATCGCCTGCTGCGCCTCGTCATCCAGGTCCTGGATGACGTCCACGGCGTCGTCGGTGTCGAGTTCCGCGACGGCGGCGGCCAGCTCCTTGGGATTGAGCAGGGCCACGACCTCGTCGCGGAGGTCGAGCGGCAGATAGGCCAGGATCTCGGCATCGAAGGACGGCCGCAGCAGGGCGACCAGTCGCCCGCGCTCCTCCGCGTCCGACTGCTCGATCAGGTGCGCCACGTCGCCGGCGTGCCAGTCGGCCAGGAGCGCGGCGAGACCGTCCGCCTCCTCCGCCTCCAGCATGCCGCGCACGGTGCGCAGCCGGGCCTCCTGCTCATCCGTCTCGCGGCTGCGCTCCCGCTCGCGCTCCCGGTCAGGAGGTTCCTGCCGCTCCTCGGGCGACCGCTCGTCCAGGCCCTGGCTCATCGGCATGGCGGCCCTCAGGCATCGGCGGTGGCGGATGGGACGGCGGCCCCTTCGCCGGCGGCATGCATCTGCGCGTCCACCACGGCCAGCGCCGACATGTTGACGATACCGCGCACCGTGACGCTGGGCGTCAGGATATGGACCGGCCGGCTGGCGCCCAGCAGGACCGGGCCGACGGCCAGCCCCTCGCCCAGCACCTTCACCAGATTGAAGGCGATGTTGGCGGCGTCGCGGCTCGGCATGATCAGCAGGTTCGCCTGCCCCTTGAGCCGCGAGTTGGGGAAGATGCGCAGCCGGATCTCCTCGGACAGGGCGGCATCGGCATGCATCTCGCCCTCGACCTCCAGGCCGGGGCAGCGCTGCTCGATCTCGCGCAGCGCCTCGCGCATCTTCACGGCCGAATCGTCGTTGTGGCTGCCGAAGTTGGAATGCGACAGCAGCGCCACCTTCGGCGCCAGCCCGAAGCGCCGGACCTCCTCGGCGGCCAGCGCCGTCATCTCGGCGATCTCGTCCGGATCGGGGTCCGGGGTGATGTAGGTGTCGGCCAGGAAGAAGGTGCCGCGGGTCAGGATCAGGACGCTGAGCGCGGCCGGCACCCGCACGCCGGGCTTCAGGCCGATCACGTCCAGCACATGCTTCAGGTGCCAGTCGTAGAGGCCGAAGGTGCCGCAGATCAGGGCGTCGGCATCGCCCTTGCGCACCATCAGCGAGCCGATCACCGTGGTGTTCGTGCGCAGCACCTGACGCGCCCGGTCGGGGCTGACGCCGCGCCGCTCCATCAGGGCGTGATAGGTCTGCCAGTAGTCGGTGAAGGCGGGATCGGAGGTCGGATCGACCAGATCCACGTCCTGGTCCACGCGGATGCGCAGGCCCAGCCGTTCCAGCCGGCGGGCCACCACGTCGCGCCGACCGATCAGGATCGGCCGCGCCAGCCCCTCGTCCACGAGCTGCTGGGCCGCCCGCAGCACCCGCTCCTCCTCCCCTTCCGCATAGACGATGCGGCGGGGATCGGCCTTGGCGCGGGCGAACACCGGCTTCATCAGCAGGCCGGAGCGGAAGACGAACTGGCCGAGCTGCTCGCGGTAGGCCGCGAAGTCCTCCACCGGCCGGGTCGCCACGCCGCTGTCCATGGCGGCCTTCGCCACTGCCGGCGCGATCTCGATGATCAGGCGCGGGTCGAACGGCCGGGGGATCAGGTAGTCCGGCCCGAAGGCGGGCGGCTGTTCGCCATAGGCCATGGCGACCACGTCATGCGCCTCCGCCTTGGCGAGACGGGCGATGGCATGCACGGCGGCGATCTTCATCGCCTCGTTGATGACGGTGGCGCCGACATCCAGCGCCCCACGGAAGATGAAGGGAAAGCAGAGGACGTTGTTGACCTGGTTGGCGTAGTCGCTGCGTCCGGTGGCGATGATGGCGTCCGGACGGACGGCGCGCACCTCCTCCGGCATGATCTCGGGCGTCGGGTTGGCGAGTGCCAGCACGATCGGCCGGTCGGCCATGCGGGCCACCATCTCCGCCGCCAGCACCCGCGGCGCCGACAGCCCCAGGAAGATGTCCGCCCCGTCGATGATCTCGCCCAGCCGGCGCGCCTCGGTCCGCTTCGCGTAGCGGGCCTTGCGCTCGTCCATCAGCTCGCGCCGCCCCTCATACACGACGCCGGCGATGTCGCTGACCCAGATGTTCTCCACCGGCATGCCGAGATCGACCAGCAGGTCCAGGCAGGCGAGCGCCGCGGCACCGGCACCGCTGGCGACCAGCTTCACCGTGCGGATGTCGCGTCCGGTCAGGTCGAGCGCGTTCAGGATGGCGGCGGCGACGATGATGGCCGTGCCGTGCTGGTCGTCGTGGAAGACGGGGATCTTCAGCCGCTCGCGCAGCCGGCGCTCGACCAGGAAGCATTCCGGCGCCTTGATGTCCTCCAGATTGATGCCCCCGAAGGTCGGCTCCAGCGCCGCGATGATGTCGACCAGCCGGTCGGGGTCGGTCTCGTTGATCTCGATGTCGAAGACGTCGATGCCGGCGAACTTCTTGAAAAGGACGCCCTTGCCCTCCATCACCGGCTTGGCCGCCAGCGGGCCGATGGGGCCCAGGCCCAGCACGGCGGTGCCGTTGGTGATGACGGCCACCAGATTGCCCCGCGCGGTGACACGGCTGGCCTCCGCCGGGTCGGCGACGATGGCCTCGCAGGCCGCCGCGACCCCGGGCGAATAGGCCAGCGCCAGATCGCGCTGAGTGGCGAGCGGCTTGGTGGCGGTGACGCTGATCTTCCCCGGAGTCGGCAGCCGGTGGTAGTCGAGCGCCGCGTCGCGGAACGTGTCGGACATGCCGGGGACCCCATGGTTCGGGCGGAATTCTGCCCCCGCGCCACCGCGTGCGGAGGTGTTCCTGCTTAGGCCGGGGAAGGCGGGAATGTCCAGCGGGGATGCGCCTGGAAGCGGTGGCGACGGCCTTGCGGCGCGGCCGGTTGCATCCGGCGCGACCGGCCATCGCGCGGAACGCCGGCCCACAGGAGCGAGGACTTGCAGTTGTGCAGTGGGGCCGGTCGGGAAAGGTGCCGGGGCTGAGGCCGCCCCGGCCGGAGAGGTCACCGCCGCGGATCGCGGGGGAGCCTCTGATACCGGCCATGCAGGACGGGTGCGTTCAGGACATGAGAAGGAATGGTGCGGTCGAGAAGACTCGAACTTCCACGGGTTGCCCCACAGCGACCTCAACGCTGCGCGTCTACCAGTTCCGCCACGACCGCACACTGGTCCTGAAGCGAACGCCGGCGGGCTGGTAGGCCTTGCCGGCGGGTGTCGGGGGAGATAGCAAATCCCGGACGGCTGATCAAGCCATTCCCTCACCCCTTCCTTTTCGCCGCAGCGGAGGTCACATCCCTGCCCGCGGCATGGCTCGAAACGGACCCAGAATGGACGCGGACAACGAGACGGCGGACAGGACCACGGCAGGCAGGCCCCCCCAGGAGGGCCTGCCCGTCGAATGGCGGATCAGCGAGGCGCCGGTCCCCTACCCCGAGGCCCTGGCCTTCATGGAGGAGCGTGTCACCGCCATCCGCGCCGGCACGGCGCCGGAGACGGTGTGGCTGCTGGAGCACCCGCCGCTCTACACCGCCGGCACCAGCGCCAGGGCGGAGGACCTGCTGACCCCGTCCCGCTTCCCGGTCTACCAGACCGGCCGCGGCGGCCAGTTCACCTATCACGGCCCCGGCCAGCGGATCGCCTATGTCATGCTGGACCTCCAGGCCCGCGGCGGCGACGTGCGCGACTTCGTCTGGCGGCTGGAGGAATGGCTGATCCGGACGCTGGCGCAGTTCGCCGTGCGGGGGGAGCGCCGCTGCGGCCGGGTCGGCGTCTGGGTCGATCTCTCGCCCTACGGCCGGCCGGGGCGGGAGGCGAAGATCGCCGCCCTGGGCGTCCGCGTCCGCCGGGGTGTCAGCTTCCACGGAGTCGCGCTGAACGTGGAGCCGGACCTGACGCATTTCGACGGCATCGTGCCCTGCGGCATCCGCGAGCACGGCGTCACCTCCCTGGCCGATCTGGGCCACATCCTCAGCCTGCCGGAGGTGGACGCCGCCCTGCGCGACGGTTTCCAGGCGCTGTTCATGGCCGGCGACGGTCCGGGCACCTGCGGGGGGCGGGCAGTATGAGGGACGACCGTTCCATCACGGCCCTGGTGCTGTACGCCGTCGGCGGCGGCAGCGTCTTCGTCAGCCTGTTCCTGCTGACCAGCCCGACCGTGGAGACCTTCGCCCCCGGCCTGATCGGGCTGCTGCTGGGCTTCGTCCTGCTCGGCCTGGGCCGCGTCTGCGCCCATCTGGCCCGCATCCAGGGACTGCTGGAACGGCGCGGCTGAGCCTGCCGGAAGGCTGGGGGACCGGTCCGCGAATCGGGCTGGCGGGATTAGGGTAATTGCTCTAATCTCCTTTCAGGATCAGGAGGGCGGCCCGTCGGCTCCGCACCGGAGCCGGCGACAAGGGGGAAACAACCCCCGTCATGAGCCGCGCCCGGAACAATGGGAGGAGACATCCGATGGCCGCGACGCAGATCAACTACACCCTGCCCGTGGAGCAGACGAAGTGGTTCGTGCCGGGCGGTGCCGAGACCGCCTTCACCTGGGACTACGACGACATGCGCGGGTCGCTGCTCGCCCTCTACGACAAGGGCAAGCGGCAGCAGTGGGACGCTTCGGACCGCATCGACTGGTCCCAGGACCTGGATCCTGAGAATCCGATGCAGTTGCCGGACGAGTCGCTGCTGATCTTCGGAACCCCGATGTGGGACCGGATGACGGTGGCGGAGCGGCGGCGCTTCCGCCACCACGCCCAGGCTTGGCAGATCAGCCAGTTCCTGCACGGCGAACAGGGAGCCCTGATCTGCACGGCCAAGATCGTGCAGACCGTGCCGGACATCGACAGCAAGTTCTACGCCGCGACCCAGGTCGCGGACGAGGCGCGGCATGTCGAGGCCTATTCCCGCCTGCTGCGGGAGAAGTTCGAGCTGGCCTATCCGATCAACCCGCACCTGAAGACCCTGCTGGACCAGGCCATCAGCGACCGGCGCTGGGACTTCACCTATCTGGCCATGCAGATCCTGATCGAGGGGCTGGCCCTGGCCGCGTTCCAGCGCATCCGCGATTATTCGCAGAACCCGCTGTCCGCGGCGATCAACGCCTATGTCATGCAGGACGAGGCGCGGCACGTCGCCTTCGGCCGGCTGGCGCTGCGCGACTACTACCCGCACCTGACCCAGAAGGAGCGCGACGAGCGCGAGGAGTTCGTGCAGGAGGCCTGCTGGCTGATGCGCGACCGCTTCACCGGCTTCGAGATCCTGGAGCACCTGGACCTGCCGGTGGACGAGATCCGCGAGCATGCCGAGCATTCGGAGGCGATGCGGCTGTTCCGCACCTTCCTGTTCTCCCGCATCGTTCCCACCGTGCGCGACATCGGCCTGTGGGGTCCGCGGGTGCAGAAGACCTACACGGACATGGGCGTCATCATGTTCTCGCAGATCGACAGCGCCGAGATGCTGGCCCAGGACCAGAAGGTGGCCGAAGAGTTCGACGCGGAGAAGCGGCTGCGCGACCTGGAGAAGGCGATCGCCCAGGGCGAGGCGGACTGAGCCGGAGGGAGAGGCGCAGGAGAGACGCGCAAGGCGGGGGCCGTGCGGGAGCGGCCCCCTAGCCGAGATGCGACCCGGGCTTCTGGCGCTGGGCGAGCAGGCTCAGATGCAGCAGGTGGGCGGCCACGAAGGCAAAGCAGACGATGACGAGCAACGGCACCGCCCCGAGCATGCTGTCGCCCACGGGGCTTGTGATCCAGAGCAGGCTTGTCAGGATCAGGGCCGCCAGCGCAGGCGTGAAGAACAGGGCGACACGGCGGGGCGCGCTCCAGGTCGGTTGCCCGTCAAGGTCCCACTGCATGGGTAGCCAGTCCGCCGGGTCGAGCCGCCGGTCCGCCCTGAACGACAGCAGGCCCATCAGGCCGACAACCATCATGCAGACCAGCACACAGCCCCACATAGGACACGCCCCCGCGTTGCTTGTGAAGGCAATGCATCCTAAACCCGAAAGAGGGGGCAATCAATATCAATCCAAGGTTGGCGCACCACCGCAAGCGACGGTGGCGACGGTCAGGCCGTCGGGCGCTGTCCGAAGCCGGTAGCGCCGGGGTCGACCGCCGGCTCCGTCCGCACCTCCGCGACCAGGGCCGCCGGCGGACCGCTCCCGCAGTCCGTCAGCATCGCCTGGACCGCCGCGGCGGGGCCGACGAACAGCGCCTCGACGCTGCCGTCGGCCCGGTTCCGGACCCAGCCGTCGAGCCCCGCCACCGCCGCCCGGCGGACGGTCCAGGCACGGTAGCCCACGCCCTGGACCCGGCCGGTGATGCGGGCGAGGACCGCGGTGCGTCCGCCGCTCATGCCGCCGGCCTCCGGCTCACTCGAACTCCACGATCTTCTCGTCCACGGCCAGGCTGGCGCCCTTCTGGACATAGACCTTCTTCACGATGCCGGTGGCGTCGGCGCGCAGGATGTTCTCCATCTTCATCGCCTCGACGACGGCCAGCTCCTGCCCGGCTTCGACCTTGTCGCCCTCCTTGACGGCGATGCTGACCAGCAGGCCCGGCATCGGCGACAGCAGGAACTTCGACATGTCGGGCGGCAGCTTCACCGGCATGCGGCCGGCGAGGTCGGCGGTGCGGGCGGTCAGCACCTCCACGCTCAAGGTCGAACCGGCATGGAAGAGCTTCCAGCGGATGCCCTGGCGCTCCACCTGCACCACCATCGACCGGCCGCCGACGGTGCCGGTCCAGAGGGTGTGGCCCAGCTCCCAGTCGCTGGCGACATCCAGCGTCTCGCCACCGATCTCCACCGTCGCCCCCTGGTCGTGCGGGTGCACGGCGGCCGGATGGTTCTCGCCGTTGCAGCGGGCCATCCAGTTGTCGGTGGTGCGCCGGCCGTGGCCGCAGACCTGCCCGCTGACCATGCCGTCGCGCTCGGCCAGACGGCGCTGGCAGAACAGCGCCACGGCCAGCACGCGGCGCAGAGTCTCCGGATCGGGGCTCAGGCCGTGGAATCCGTCGGGGAATTCCTCGGCGATGAAGTTGGTGGAGAGGCGGCCGTCGCGGAACCGCTCCTTCTGCATCACGGCAGCCAGGAAGCTGATGTTGTGGCCGACGCCGCGGATCTCGAACCCGTCCAGCGCCGTTCCCATGGCGCGGATGGCGGCGGCGCGGTCGGGGCCGTAGGTGATCAGCTTGGCGACCATCGGATCGTAGAACATGCTGATCTCGCCGCCCTCGTACACGCCGGTATCGACGCGGACGACGGTGCCGTCGGGGTTCGTCGCCTCCGCCGGCGGGCGGTAGCGGGTGACCCGGCCGGTGGAGGGCAGGAAGTTGCGCGTCGGTTCCTCGGCGTAGACGCGGGCCTCCATCGACCAGCCGGTCAGCGTCACGTCCTGCTGGGTGAAGGGCAGCTTCTCCCCGGCCGCGACGCGGATCATCAGCTCCACCAGGTCGAGGCCGGTGACCATCTCCGTCACCGGATGCTCCACCTGGAGACGGGTGTTCATCTCCAGGAAGTAGAAGTTACGGTCCTTGTCGACGATGAACTCCACCGTGCCGGCACTGCGGTACTGGACCGCCTTGGCCAGGGCCACCGCCTGCTCGCCCATGGCGCGGCGGGTCGCCGCGTCCAGGAAGGGCGACGGTGCCTCCTCGATCACCTTCTGGTGTCGGCGCTGGATCGAGCATTCGCGCTCGCCCAGATAGACACAGTTGCCGTGCGCATCGGCCAGGACCTGGATCTCGATGTGGCGCGGATCGATGATGTACTTCTCGATGAACACCCGGTCGTCGGCGAAGCTGGAGCGGGCCTCGTTCGTGGCGCTGCGGAACCCGTCGCGCGCCTCGGCGTCGTTCCAGGCGACGCGCATGCCCTTGCCGCCGCCGCCGGCGGACGCCTTGATCATCACCGGGTAGCCGATCTCGCGCGCGATGGCGACCGCCTCGGTATCATCGGCGATGACGCCCAGATAGCCCGGAACGGTGGAGACACCGGCCGTCTTCGCCAGCTTCTTCGACTCGATCTTGTCGCCCATGGCGCCGATGGCATGGACATCGGGGCCGATGAAGACGATGCCGTTGGCCTTCAGCTTCTCGCAGAACTCCGCCTTCTCGGAGAGGAAACCGTAGCCCGGATGGACCGCCTGGGCGCCGGTCCGGAGGCACGCCTCGATGATGCGGTCCGCCACCAGATAGCTCTGGGCGCTGGGGGCCGGACCGATGGCGACCGCTTCGTCCGCCATCTCCACATGCAGCGCGCCGGCATCCGCCTCCGAATAGACCGCCACCGTCCTGATGCCCATCCGCCGTGCCGTCTTGATGACGCGGCAGGCGATCTCACCGCGGTTGGCGATCAGAATTTTGGAGAACATTTCGAGCCTGGCCTTTTTCATCTATTCCACCGGCTACCCGCCGGGTGCCCGGAAATGCACCCAATTCGGGTGCCAATGTCAATGTCGGGACCAGTCGGAACGGTCGTTGCCCCGTGCATCTTTTGCATGCCGTCGCCGGCCGGACACCATCGCCGACCGCCGGCTGACGGCCGGGCGGCGGCTCAGCCCGAGTCGAAGCCGAACAGCCGGCGCAGCTCGCGGCAGTCGTCGCTGCCCGCGGTGAACTCGCGGCAGACCAGCGGCCGGTCATCGTAGACCCGGCAGTGGACCGCCTCGCCCAGCATGCCGGCCAGGGCGGAGCAGCGGTCGCCGTCGCAGCGCATCCGCCCGTCCTCGATGAAATAGTCCGGAATGCCGGCACCGTCGCCCGGTCCCAGCAGCGCCGGCCATTCCCAGGAATAGGCGCAGCAGGCGCCGCAGCTCTCGCAGTCGGGTACGGCGGCAGCCGCGCCGGTGTCGGCGGGGTCCGTCACGACCGGGGCCGTCATGACCGGGGCCGGTCGAACAGGCCCATGACCCAGGCGACATGCAGGCCCAAGGGCGCGAACCAGGCCACCAGCGGGAACAGGAACCAGGGCGTGTCGGGCGTCGTCAGGAAGTTCACCGGGACCAGCACCACCATCGTGCCGAAATAGACGATCAGGTGGTTCAGCAGGGTGCCGCGGCGGTGGCGGGCGCGGGCTACCGGATCGGAACCGGGATCGGCGTCGCGGATCGGCATCAGGATCGGACCCTGGTTGCGGGGCGGGTGGGCGGAACGGCGGGCCGACTGTAGCGCCCCGCGCCGCCGGCCGCCACGCATCGCCGCCATCGTCCACCCTTCCCTTGCGGCGTTTCCGCACAGCGGCATCGCGCCCGGGAACGAAGCCCCCCTTCCGGGGTGTTTCAGGCCCGACGACGACGCCTGCCCCAGGGTCACGGCTCCCGCCCGGAGCGCCGACCCGGTTCCGCGAGGTCTGCCGCCATGGAACTCGATCCGGTTCTTCTCGCCCGCATCCAGTTCGCCTTCACCATCTCCTTCCACATCCTGTTCCCCGCCTTCACGATCGGGCTCGCCACCTGGATCGCCGTGCTGGAGGGACGCTGGATCTGGACGGGGCGGGACATCTACCGGCAGCTCTCGGAGTACTGGACGAAGATCTTCGCCGTCTCCTTCGGCATGGGCGTCGTCTCCGGCATCGTCATGTCCTACCAGTTCGGCACCAACTGGAGCCGCTATTCGGACATCGGCGGCAACATCCTGGGACCGCTGATCAACTACGAGGTCGTGACCGCCTTCTTCCTGGAGGCGACCTTCCTGGGCATCCTGCTGTTCGGGCGGGACCGGGTGCCGCGGCGCGTGCATTTCTTCGCCGCCTGCATGGTGGCGCTGGGCACGCTGATCTCCGCCTTCTGGATCCTCTCGGCCAACAGCTTCATGCAGACGCCCGCCGGCTACGAGCTGCGCGACGGGCGCCTGTTCCCGGCGGACTGGTGGGCCATCGTCTTCAACCCGTCCTTCCCCACCCGCTACTTCCACATGGTGATCGCCTGCTTCCTGACGACGGCCTTCGTCGTGGCCGGGGTCAGCGCCTGGCACCTGCTGCGGCGCCGGCACCAGGACCATGCCCGCATCGGCCTGTCGATGGCGCTGGGCCTGATCGCCGTGCTGGCGCCGGCGCAGGTGGTGGTGGGCGACCTCTCGGGACTGAACACGCTGGAACACCAGCCGACGAAGCTGGCCGCCATGGAGGGGCACTGGGAGACGCGGGCCGGCGCGCCCCTGATCCTGTTCGCCCTGCCCGACCAGGAGGCGGAGACGAACCGCTTCAGCATCGAGGTTCCGAACCTGGGCAGCCTGATCCTGACGCACGACTGGAACGGCGTCGTCACCGGCCTGAAGGAGGTGCCGCCCGCCGACCGGCCGCCGGTACTGCCCGTCTTCTTCTCCTTCCGCGTCATGGTGGGGCTGGGCCTCATCATGCTGGCGGTGGGGGGATACAGCCTTTGGCTTCGCTATCGGGGTCGGCTCTACGACACGCGCTGGTTCCTGCGCACCCTGGTCTGGTGTACGCCCATCGGCTTTCTCGCCATCCTGGCCGGCTGGATCACGACGGAGGTGGGTCGCCAGCCCTGGACCGTGTACGGCCTGCTGCGCACGGCCGACAGCGTCTCCCCCGCCATCACGGGGCCGGGGGTGCTGGCTTCCCTGATCACCTTCTTCGTCGTCTACTGCATCGTCTTCAGTGCCGGGACCTACTACCTGGTGCGGCTGTTCCAGCGCGGCCCCGGCGGTCCGGTGCAGCCCGCCGACCCGACCGCCGGGCGGCCGAAGCGCCCCCTTTCCAAGGCGGAGGAAGGGCTGGACGCCCCGCCGGAGGGACCCGCTCCCTTCCGGCACCGCCCGGCCGAGTGAGCCCTCCTGCATGATCCAGGCTTGCATGATCCAGACCCGCATGATCCCGGGGACCTGACGGAGAGACGGCATGAGCGGCATCGACGTGGACCTGACTCTGATCTTCGCCGGGATCGGCGCCTTCGCGGTCTTCATGTACGTCCTGCTGGACGGCTTCGACCTGGGGGTCGGCATCCTGTTTCCCTGGGCGCCGGACGGGGATGCCGACCGCGACCTGATGATGAACTCCGTGGCGCCGATCTGGGACGGCAACGAGACCTGGCTTATCCTGGGCGGGGCCGCCCTTTTCGCCGGCTTCCCCCTGGCCTATGCGGTACTGCTGCCGGCCCTCTACCTGCCGCTGCTGCTGATGCTGATCGCGCTGATCTTCCGCGGCGTGGCCTTCGAGTTCCGGTTCAAGGCCGACACCAGCCGGCGGCTGTGGGACTGGTCGTTCCACCTCGGCTCGCTGTTCGCCACCTTCGCGCAGGGCGTCATCCTGGGCGGCTTCATCCAGGGTTTCGAGGTCGAGGGCCGGGACTATGCCGGCGGCCTGTTCGACTGGCTGACGCCGTTCAGCGTCATGACCGGCGTGGCGCTGGTGTCGGGCTATGCGCTGCTGGGCGCGGCGTGGCTGGTGATGAAGACGGACGGGGCGTTACAGGACTGGTGCTACCGGGTGGCCGGGCTGGCGCTGCTGGGCGTGCTGGTCTTCATCGCCGTCGTCAGCCTGTGGACGCCGCTGCACAGCGACGCGATCCGCGAACGCTGGTTCAGCCTGCCGAACCTCTACTATCTGTCGCCGGTGCCGCTGGTCACGGCCGCCGTAGCGGCGGCGCTGGCCGGCGCCCTGCGGCAACGGCGGGAGACGGCGCCCTTCGTCCTGGCGATGGCGCTGTTCCTGCTCTCCTATCTGGGGCTGGCGATCAGCCTGTGGCCCTATCTGGTGCCGCCGGCCTTCACCCTCTGGGATGCCGCGTCCCCGCCGGAAAGCCAGGTCTTCCTGCTGGTCGGGCTGGCCTTCCTGATCCCGACCACCCTGCTCTACACGGCCTTCACCTACTGGGTCTTCCGCGGCAAGGTCCGCCACGGGGCCGGCTACCAGCATTGAGGCGCCTCCCGCCCGCCGGTGCCGGAAGGTGCCCGAAACGGAAAGGGCGGCAGGCCGAAGCCGCCGCCCGTCATCCGCCGCCGGAGCGGCAGCCGTTCCGCCGGAAAGGTCAGTCGTCCAGCATCGTGGACAGCTTCATCGCCACGCCCATGTCGCCCTGCACCTTCAGCTTGCCCATGGTGAAGGCCATCATGGGCGAGAGCTGGCCGTGTTGCAGCTTCATGAAGTCCTCAAGGCTGATCTTCAGGACGCACTTGGCATCCTCGCCGCCCTCGGTGATCACGGGCGGGGTCTTGGTGCCATCGATGAAGATGCTGCCCTGGTCCCCGAAATCGAACTTCACGGTCGAGTTCAGGCCGTTGAAGCGGCTGGAACTGGACTGCATCTCGGTCAGGATCTGTTGCAGCGACATGGACGTTTCTCCCTCCTGTTGGGCCCCCTGACGATGGTCAGAGCGGCAGGTTATCGTGCTTCTTCCAGGGGTTCTGGAGATTCTTGTTCTTCAGCATTGCCAGCGCCTTGCACAGGCGGCGGCGGGTGCCGTGGGGCCGGATGATGTCGTCGATGTAGCCGCGGCTGGCGGCCACGAACGGGTTGGCGAACTTCTCCCGGTATTCCTCGGTGCGCGCCTCGATCTTCGCCTGATCGCCGATGTCCTGGCGGAAGATGATCTCCACCGCCCCCTTCGGCCCCATCACCGCGATCTCGGCGGACGGCCAGGCGTAGTTGACGTCGCCGCGCAGATGCTTGGACGCCATCACGTCGTAGGCACCGCCATAGGCCTTGCGGGTGATCACGGTGACCTTGGGCACCGTGGCCTCGGCATAGGCGAACAGCAGCTTCGCCCCGTGCTTGATGATGCCGCCATACTCCTGCGCCGTGCCCGGCAGGAAGCCCGGCACGTCCACGAAGGTGACGATCGGGATGTTGAAGGCATCGCAGAAGCGGACGAAGCGCGCCGCCTTGATGGAACTCTGGATGTCCAGGCAACCGGCCAGGACCATCGGCTGGTTCGCCACGAAGCCGACCGTGGCGCCCTGCATGCGACCGAAGCCGGTGATGATGTTCTTGGCGTAGTCCGGCTGCAATTCGAAGAAGTCGCCCTCGTCCACGACCTTCAGGATCAGCTCCTTCATGTCGTAGGGCTTGTTCGGGTTCGCCGGGATCAGCGTGTCGAGCGACATCTCCTCGCGGTTCGCCGGATCGGGCGTCGGGCGCACCGGCGGCGGCTCGCGGTTGGAGAGCGGCAGGAAGTCGAACAGGCGGCGGGTCTGGAGCAGCGTCTCGATGTCGTTCTCGAACGCCATGTCCGCGACGCCGGACTTGTGCGAGTGCGTCACCGCCCCGCCCAGCTCCTCGGCCGTCACCACCTCGTGCGTCACCGTCTTCACCACGTCGGGGCCGGTGACGAACATGTAGGAGCTGTCCTTCACCATGAAGATGAAGTCGGTCATGGCCGGGCTGTAGACGGCACCGCCGGCGCACGGCCCCATGATCAGCGAGATCTGCGGGACCACGCCCGAGGCCAGCACGTTGCGCTGGAAGACCTCGGCATAGCCGCCCAGCGAGGCCACGCCTTCCTGGATGCGCGCGCCGCCGGAATCGTTCAGGCCGATGACGGGCGCCCCGACCTTCATCGCCTGGTCCATGACCTTGCAGATCTTCTCGGCATGCGCCTCGGACAGCGAGCCGCCGAAGACCGTGAAGTCCTGGCTGAAGACGAAGACCAGACGGCCGTTGATGGTGCCGTGGCCGATGACCACGCCGTCGCCGGGCACCTTCTGCGCATCCATGCCGAAATCGATGCAGCGATGCTCGACGAACATGTCCCACTCCTCGAAGGAGCCTTCGTCGAGCAGGACATCGATGCGCTCACGGGCGGCCAGCTTGCCCTTGGAGTGCTGGGCCGCGATCCGACGTTCACCACCGCCCAGGCGCGCAGCCGCACGCTTCGCCTCGAGCTTGGCCAGAATCTCCTGCATGATCCCTTGATCTTCCTCTGAGACTGCGCCGGGCCAACCGTCACGGCGCGACGGTTGGCATAGCATCCGGACGTTAGGTTGCCAACTGCGGTGCAATGAAAATTCCCGCACGGCGGACGGCGCGCATTGTCATTGCGGCAAGCCTATCCGGCGAGCAGGTGAAGGAACCGCTCCGTTGCCCCCAGGTCGGCCCGGATCGCGGCGCGGCGGGCAGCCGCCTCGGCGTCCTCGCCCCAGGTCTCGCTCTGCCACGCCTCGTCGAGCAGGGAGACGGCGAAGGCCTCCTCCGCGTCGATCCGCCCCTCCAGCAGCGCCAGCGCCACGACCAGCGAGCCGGAGAGCGCGACCGCGTTCTGCAGCCCCGACAGGCGCCAGTCGTCCTGCGCCTCCACCGCCCGGCGCAGGGCGGCCAGGGTCAGCTCCGACTGCGGCCGGTGGACGATGCCGGTGGTGGGCAGCAGCACCGCGTCGTAGCGGCTGGCCACCCAGTCCAGCAGGGGCTGCCACGCCTCCTCCTGCCGCGCCACCAGGGAGCGCGGATGGTCGGCGCGGTAGCAGAGCAGATCCGTGCCGGCATAGGCCGCGACCCCGTCCACGATAGCGGCGCGCTGCGGCACGATGCGGTCCACGGTCGTGCTGGCGAGCTGCATCATCGGCATGGACTGCGGCTGCACCGTGTCCGTCTGGGCATCCCATTCGGCGGCGACGGCCTCCGCCAGGGCGCGCGTCGGCAGCACCAGCGCCGCGCGCGCGGGCGACTTCAGGCTGCGCCCGTCCAGCCGGACCTCCCAGCCGCCCTCGACGGCGGCCACCCCGACCTCTCTGTAGACCCGCTTCATCCAGACCTTCTTGCGTTCCGGAACATCAGTTCAGGGCCGGCGACCCCGTCGGTGTCATCAGCGCGAGCACGGCCGCCGGCAGGGCCGCGCAGTCCGTGACGATCCGGTCCGCCCCGGCGGCGGTCAGCTCGTCCACCTCATGATAGCCCCAGGAGACGCCGACCACCGGCACGCGGGCGTTGCGGGCCATCAGCATGTCGAAGGTGGTATCCCCGATCACCACCGTCTCCTCCTGCATCGCCCCCGCCTCGGCCATGGCGTGGTGGACCATGTCGGGATGCGGCTTGCCGGGCAGCAGGTCGCTGGTCTGCAAGGTGACGAAACGCCCGCGCAGGCCGTGATGGTCCAGCGTCGCCAGCAGGCCGCGGCGCGACTTGCCGGTGGCGACCCCGAGCAGGCAGCCCGCCGCCTCCAGCGCGTCCAGCGCCTCCACCACGCCGGGGAACAGCGGTTCGGGAACCCGCGCCAGCAGACGGTTCTCGTGGAAGGCGGCCTTGTAGGCCTCGGCGATCTCCACATGCAGGGCCGGCTCCAGCAGGGGCGCCAGCTTCGCCACGGCCCCGACCAGCGGCAGACCGACGACCCGCCGCACCGCCTCGGCCGGCGGAGCCGGAAGACCGGCGGCGGCGAACCCTGCCGTCATGGCGGCGACGATGGCGTACTGGCTGTCCACCAGGGTGCCGTCGCAATCGAAAAGGGCGAGTTTCACGGGCGGGCCGGTCCGGCTACGGAGACTGCGGCTGAGATAGCACCGCCCGGCCCACGGCGGAAGCACCCGCGCGTGGACGGCGGGACAGGCCGGAACCGCGCGGTCCGGCGACGGTGACGACGGTCACTGTCCGGCACGAGACGGTCGCCTAGAACCGCTCCAACCATCGCATCGACCCTTGCAGCACGGGCGCTCCCGCCGGGGCGGTGCGTCCGGCCGGGAGCGGACCCATGATGAAGCGCGCGCGCATGATCCAGATGGAAACCCTGGCCGACCGGCTGACGGTCGCCGGCCTTGTCGGGGGTGTTCTCTTCTACCTGGGCTACGGCGTCTACCTGTTCGGCTGAAGCCCGCGGAGCCGGGGCCGGAACACGGTGCCGGCGGGTCGGACCACCGGCGCCGCGACCTCAGAACTCCAGTTCCGCGAAGGGATCGTCCTTCCGCTTGTCCTCGAAGCCGAAATAGTCCCAGGCCGGTCGCATGTGCTTCGGCAGGGGGGCCGTCACGTCGATGACGCCGCCGCGCGGGTGCGGCAGGATGATCCGGCGGGCATGGAGATGGAGCTGCCGCGGCAGCTCCCCCGCCCCCTCCAGGAAGGCGCCCTGGCCGGCATACTTGCCGTCGCCCAGGATCGGCGTGCCGAGGGCGGCCATGTGGACGCGGAGCTGGTGGGTGCGCCCGGTGCGCGGCCACAGCGCCACGAAGGCGGCCTGTTTGTGGGCGTGCTCCAGCACCGTGTAGTAGGTGATGGCGTGGACACCCTCGTCCTCGTCCACGGTCATGCGCTCGCCGCGGGTGCCGGCCTCCTTGGCGACGGGCAGGTCGATGCGGCCCTTCATGGGCTTGGGCACGCCGACCGTCACCGCCCAGTAGATCTTGCGCGCCTCGCGGGAGCGGAAGGCGGCCGTCAGCTTGGCCGCCGCCGCGGCGCTGCGCGCCAGCACGAGGCAGCCCGAGGTGTCCTTGTCCAGCCGGTGGACCAGCTTGGGCCGCCCCTCCGCCTCGAACTTCAGGGCGTCCAGCATGGCGTCCAGATGCTTCACCTGGTTGGTGCCGCCCTGGGTGGCGAGCCCGGCGGGCTTGTCCAGCACGATGACGTCGTGGTCGCGGAACAGGACCCGGGCGCGCAGCTCCTTCGCCGCGCGCTCGTCCACCTCCGGCCGCGCCTTGGGCCGCACCGCGTCGGGCGGCGGCGCGTCGGGCAGCGGCGGGATGCGGACGGACTGGCCGGGCAGCAGGCGCGTGCTGGCCTCCGCCCGCTTGCCATCCACCCGGACCTGCCCCGTGCGCAGCAGCTTCTGGAGCTGGATGTGGGAGAGCAGCGGATAGTGCCGCTTGAACCAGCGGTCCAGCCGGACCTCGCCCTCGTCGTCCCCGACCAGCCGGGTCTCGACCTGCTTCTTCTCACTCTCGCTCATGCAACCGCCGTCCGGATCAGCGCCAGACCGGCGAACAGGCCGCCGACCGACAACAGGAAAGAGGCCGCAACATAGGCTGCCGCGGCGCCGATTGCACCCCGTTCGACCAGCAGGGCAACGTCGAGCGAAAAGCTGGAGAAGGTGGTGAAGCCGCCGAGCACGCCCACCATCAGGAAGGCCCGCAGTTCCGGGGCCGGCTGCCAGACATGGGCGCCCAGACCGGCCAGCAGGCCCATGGCGAAACTGCCGGTCACGTTCACCGTCAGCGTCGCCCAGGGATAGGCGGTGCCCAGCCAGTGCCCGAGGCCGACACCCGTCAGATAGCGGGCCACGGCCCCGAGACCGCCGCCCGCGGCCACGGCCAGGATCATCTTCATGCGTCCACCCCGAATATCCACCCTTCGCGCCGGGCCGCTTCCGCGTCCGGCGCCGTCCAGACGCGCGCCGCGCCCGCAAGGGCCAGAAGCCCGGCGGCCGAGATCATGGCATCGCCCGTATGGTCGTCAAAGCCCTCCGGAAAGCCGGGCGGCAATGCGCAGCCGAAGGCCGCGAGCGCCCGCTCCAGCTCCGCCAGGGTGCGCAGCTTGGTCGTGCCGTGCCCGGCGCGCCGGCGGAACAGGGTCGGGTAGATCTCGCACACCACCGAGCGGGCGCCGACCGGCTCCGCCGGCCAGACGGCGAGACGGTCGCCGGCCTCCCGCCGCAGCCGGCGCAGCGACCGCATGCCGGCGAGCGACGCCTTGCCCACCTGCTTCGCCGCGGCCGCCAGCTTGAAGACCGACACCGGCGTTCCGAAGCCGCCGACGGCGGCGGCCACCTCCACCCGCCGGCGCTTGGTGGAGCCGTCGCCCCAGTGCGGCGGCGTCGGCCCGGCGATCCAGAAGCTGGGCGCGAAGCGCGGATCGTGGACGACGGCGCCCGCGAAATCGTCCGGCGCGCCGCCGGCCGCCGCCTCCACCAGATCCCAGAGCGCGAACAGGTCCGTCACCCCCGGCACGCGGCCGTCCAGATAGCCGGCGCCGGAGACCCAGGGCAGGCTGAAGGCGCAGTCGATGCCGACCAGCAGGCGCCGGCCCTGCGCGAGCCGGTCCAGCAGCCAGTCCACCGCCTCCTCCCGCCGCCAGTGGCGGCCCGGCGGCGGCACCGGCCGCACGATCCGGTCCGCGGGGGAAACGACAGCGATGGCGATGCCGCGGGCCGGCTGCGCGCCGGTCCAGTCGATGCCGACATGGAGGTCGAAGGCGGGAGGGAACGGATCGGGCAGCATGGCGGGCTCGGCGGCGGAACGGCCGCGACCCTAGCGCCTTTCCGGAGCGCCAGCAAAGATGGCGGAGGCAGGCCCTGCCCTCGCCCCGATCGTTCGGCTATGCTCGGCATCCCAACGGTTTGGCCGGGACGGTCGGACATGCGGTTGCGGAACTGGATGACGGGCGCGGCGCTGGCCGCCCTTTTCCTTCTGCCCGGGCCCGCCCGGGCGCAGGGCACGCCGCCACCGGCCGGCGCTCCGCAGGCCCCGGGCTCCGACGCGGCAGAGGAGCCGCCGGAGGAGATCGTCATCATCGGCCGGCGGCGGCCGACCCCCGATTTCCAGGAACAGTACGAGTTCCACAAGGCCGAGTTCGAGCGGCTGCGGCAGATCTACGAGGAACCGCCGCCCCCGCCCCGCTATTCGCCCGGCGAGCGCAAGCTGCGGGTACAGGAGAGCATCTCCTCCACCCTGCCCGGCAAGCCCACCCTGCTGGACCGCGCGTACTGAACGGACCCGCCCCTGAACAGGAACGGCCCCGATGCGGACATCGGGGCCGTCCTGACGGATGCGGGGCCTTGCCGCCTTACGGCAGCCTGGCCGTGAACGAGATGCCGACGGTCATCGGATCGTTCACGACGGCGGCGAGATAGTTCTCGATCACGCCCTTGACGTTCTTCTCATTGGTGATGTTGCGGCCGAACAGGGCCACCTCGTAGGTCCGGTCCGGGTTCTCGTAGCCGATCTTCAGGCCGCCCTCGAAGTCGCCCTTGCTGTAGAACTCCTCCGACTCGTACAGCACGAAGTTCGTGCGGCCGGTCATGTTCCAGTCGGTGAACAGGAACAGGTTGCTGCCGTCGGCCAGCGGCATGTTGTACCGGGCGGTCAGGCTGAGGATGTATTCCGGCGCGTTCGGGAACGGGTTGCCGTCGATCTTGGCGCGGCCGTTCACCAGCGGGTCCTTCACCGTGCAGACACCGCCCGAGCAGACCGACGTGGTGACCTGGTCGTCCTTGATCTCCGTGTCGGTGTAGGTCAGGCCGGCGGTGACGATGAAGTCCGGCGTCAGGTAGGCTTCGGCATCCACCTCAAGGCCATAGGCGACGCCCTTGTCCGCGTTCAGCAGACGGGCGGTGCCGTTGCCGTCGAAGGCGGTGAGCTGGATGTCGTTGACCGTGTAGGTGTAGACGGCACCGTTCAGGCGCAGGCGGTCGTCCAGCAGGCTGCTCTTCAGGCCGGCCTCGTAGGAGAGGATTGTCTCCGAGGTGGCGGTCGTCGGGGCGCCGTTGAAGGAGACCGTGCGGCCCTGGATGGTCGGGCCACGGAAGCCGCGGGCGATGCGGCCGAACACCGACACCTCGTCGGTCAGGTCATAGAAGGCGCTGGCATCCCAGCTCAGCTCGTCGTCCTTCAGCTCGACATGGCGGATGCCGGTGTAGGACGCCTGCGTGATGCGGCGGCCGTCCTCCACGCTGGTGAAGGTGCCGGCCTGCAAGGCGCGCAGGACGTTCATCTCCTTCTTGTCCTCGGTCCAGCGCAGGCCGCCGGTGAGCTTCAGATCATCGGTGATCCGGTAGCCGGCCTGACCGAACACGGCCCAGGACCTGTTCTCGTTGCCCAGCGTGACGAAGCCGCTGGCCCCGCCCGTCTCGAAGAAGTTGTACGGACGGAAGGTGAGCTGCTCGTCGGAATCGAAGTAGAAGCCGCCGACCTGCCAGTTGAGCGGACCCGTCGTGTCGCTGGCGAGGCGCAGCTCCTGCGTCCACTGGTCCAGGTCGTCGATGTTGCCCTGGGACTCGGCGAAGTTGCCGGCGGTGCCGTCGGTGTCGCCGCGGCTGTAGCCGTTCGTCGTCTCGTAGGCGGTGATCGAGGTCAGAACGACATTGCCGAAGTCGTGGTCGACCTTCAGCGAGCTGCCCCAGCCCTCATAGGACTGGTCGTTGGCGTCGCCGTCGTTGTAGGCGACCTTGTCCTTGTCGTAGTTGCCGTTCAGCTTGTGGCTGCCCTTGGTCAGGGCGTAGCCGCGGAACAGGGTGGAGGTCGCGTCGAGATCGCGGCCATGGACGTTCAGCAGGACATCCGTGTCCTCGCCCGGGGTCAGCAGGAACTGGACGCGGGCGGCCTTGTCGTCGTAGCCGCCCAGCTTGGTGCCGTCGGCTGTGTTGTCCACCCAGTCGCCGCGGTGCTGCACCATGGCGGAGGCGCGGATGGCGAGCACGCCGTCGATCAGCGAGCCGCCGACACCGGCATCGGCCGTCACCGTGCCGAAGGTACCGTAGGTGACGGTGCCGCGCCCCTGGGTCTCATGGCTCGGGGCGATCGAGTCGAACTTGATGATGCCGGCCGTGGTGTTGCGGCCGAACAGGGTGCCCTGCGGCCCGCGCAGCACCTCGACCTGCTGCGTGTCGAACAGCGGCGAGCTTTTCAGCACCACGTTCTCCATCACCACGTCGTCGATGATGATGGAGACGGGCTGCGAGGCGCCCAGGTAGAAGTCGTTGTTGCCCAGGCCGCGGATGTAGAAGCGCGGGAAGATGCGGCCGGTCGAGGTCTCCGCATAGAGGCCGGGCACGCGGGCCGACAGCGCCAGCACGTCGCCGCCACCGGCCAGATAGTCGCGGAAGGTGTCGCCGGAGATGGCCGCCACGGACACCGGCACCTCCTGGAGATTCTCGCTGCGCCGCTGCGCGGTGACGATGATCTCCTCCAGGGCGGGTTCCGACGGCTGGGCGGTCTGGGCCGCGACGCCGGCCGGCACGAGCAGCGCCAGGGCGGAAAGCCCGGCGTTCAGAGCACGCTTGAGCTGCACTTGGGTCCTCATCAGTCGGTTCAGGCGGCTGGACATCCAGGCCTGCAAGGCGGGCGGCAGCACATCCGGGGGATGCCCTTTGCCCCGAACGCGGACGGGCCGCCCCGCCGCTGGCGGCCCGGTTACTCCCGATCCGCGACGGAGCGATGACGAAAATGTTACAGCGATGAAAGTGGCGACGGGGTGTGGCTTCGGCACATCACCCCGGCCGGGCCGGAAGGGGGCTTCCTCAGCCCTGTCCCTGCCGTTCCGCCCGGAGCCGGGCCCAGTAGTCCAGGCGCTTGCGGATTTCCCGCTCGAATCCGCGTTCGACGGGATTGTAGAAGGCCTGACGCTCCATCCCGTCGGGGAAGTAGTTCTGCCCGCTGAAGCCTTCCGCCGTATCGTGGTCGTAGGCGTAGCCGTGCCCGTAGCCGAGCTGCTTCATCAGCCTGGTCGGGGCGTTCAGGATATGCATGGGCGGCATCAGGCTGCCCGTCTCCCGCGCCGCGCGCAGGGCGGCGCCATGGGCCTTGTAGCCGGCGTTCGACTTGGGCGCGGTGCCCAGATAGATGACGAGCTGGGCGATGGCGAGGTCGCCCTCCGGGCTGCCCAGCCGTTCATAGGCCTCCCAGGCGGCGATGGCCTGGGTCAGCGCCTGCGGATCGGCAAGGCCGACATCCTCCACCGCGAAGCGGCAGAGCCGGCGGGCGATGTAGCGGGGATCCTCCCCGCCCGCCAGCATGCGGGCGAACCAGTAGAGCGCCGCATCCGTGTCGGACCCGCGCAGCGACTTGTGCAGCGCCGAGATCAGGTTGTAGTGGCCTTCCTGGGCCTTGTCGTAGAGCGGCATCCGCCGCTGCACCGCCGCCGTCAGCCCGGTCGTGTCCAGCGCCGTGCCCTCGGGGAGCTGGAACAGCTCCTCGCACAGGTTCAGGCAGTAGCGGCCGTCGCCGTCCGCCATGGCCTTCAGCGCCCGCCGCGCATCCCCGTCCAGCGGCAGGGGGCGGCCCGTCTCCGCCTCCGCCCGTTGCAGCAGCTTCTCCAGCGCCGCCTCGTCCAGCCGGTTCAGCACGAAGACCTGGGCGCGGGACAGCAGCGCCGCGTTCAGCTCGAAGCTGGGATTCTCCGTCGTCGCCCCGACCAGGGTGACGGTGCCGTCCTCGACATAGGGCAGGAAGCCGTCCTGCTGCGAACGGTTGAAGCGGTGGATCTCGTCGATGAAGAGCAGGGTCCCCTGCCCCATCGCGCGCCGCGCCTTGGCAGCCTCGAACACCTTGCGCAGATCGGCCACGCCGGAGAAGACGGCCGACAGCGGCTCGAAATGCAGATCGGTGGACTGGGCCAGCAGCCGGGCGATGGTGGTCTTGCCACAGCCCGGCGGCCCCCAGAGGATCATGGAGGTCAGGCGCCGCGCCTTGACCTGCCGCCCGACGGGTCCCTCGGGGGCCAGCAGGTGCTCCTGGCCCACGACATCCTCAAGCCGGCGCGGCCGCAGCCGGTCGGCCAGGGGGCGGGGGGCCTGATCCTCGAACAACGTACCCGACATGGTCCTCACCGGGCGGCGGAAGGCGGCCGGGCCCCAGCATGCCCGCCCCGCCCGCGGGCGGCAAACGCCATTGCGTCAACCGCCGACCGTGGTGGTCAACACCTGGTCGCCGCGCTGCACGTCGATGGTCCAGGACCGTGCCCGGCGGGCCAGTTCGGCCGACAGGTCACGCACCCGGGTGATGGCCGTGCCGTTGATCCGCAGGATCACGTCGCCCGGCCGCAGCCCCGTCATGGCAGCGGGCGAGCCGCGCGCGACCTGGAGCACCACCACCCCGTCCTGCGCGCCGGAGAAGCCGATCTCCTCGATCAGGGCGGGGTTCAGGTTGCCGACCTCCGCCCCGGCCAGCGGGGTCCGGCCCTGGAGGGTCGTCACCTCCCGCGGCGGGTCCTCCGGCGGGGCGATCAGCCCCAGCGTGAGCTGCTGTTCCTTGCCGCCGCGCAGCACGGTCAGCGTCGCCTTGCCGCCGATCGGCAGGGTGGCGATGCGGTAGCGCAGGGCATCGGGTCCGTCCACCTCGCGCCCGTTCACGCCGGTGATGACATCGCCACGGCGCAGGCCCGCCTTGTCGGCCGGGCCGCCGGGACGGACCTGGTTGATCAGGACGCCGCCGGGCCGGACAAGGTTGAGTCCGGCCGCGAGGTCGGCCGTGACCGCCTGCCCGTCGGCCCCGATCCAGGGGCGCACCAGCTTGCCGCCGGCGGCCACCGCGTCGATCACGGTGCGGACCATGTTGGAGGGGATGGCGAAGCCGATGCCGATGGAGCCGCCGCTGCGGGAATAGATCGCCGAATTGATGCCGATCAGGCGGCCGTCCATGGTGACCAGCGCACCGCCCGAATTGCCCGGATTGATGGCGGCATCGGTCTGGATGAAGAAGTTGTAGTCCGACACGCCCGCCGCCGTGCGGGCCACGGCGGAGACGATGCCGCTGGTCACCGTCTGCCCGACACCGAACGGGTTGCCGATGGCGAGCACCAGGTCGCCGACCTCCAGATCGTCGGAGTCGCGCAGATGCAGGAAGGGCAGTTGCTCGCCCTTGGTGTCGATGCGCAGCACGGCGAGGTCCACCCGCTCGTCCTGGCTCACCAGCTTGGCCGGAAACTCCCGCCGGTCGGCCAGGACGACCTGGATCTGGTCGCTGCCCTGGATGACGTGGGCATTCGTGATGATCAGTCCGTCGGCGCTGACGATCACGCCGGACCCGAGCGACGCCTCCATCCGCTCCCGCGGCACGCCGCCGAGAGCGTCGCCGAAGAAGCGGCGGAACAGCGGGTCGTCGAACAGCGGCGAGACCCGCTGGCGCACCGTGCGGGTGGTGTAGATGTTCACCACCGCCGGGGTCACCTGCTTCACGACGGGCGCGAAGGAGAGCTGGATCTGTTCCCGGGTGTCCGGCACCGCGCGCTGCGCCGAGGCCGGAACGGGAACAAGGGCTGCCGCGAGGAGGAGTGCGAGCGCGACACCGCCGCGGCCGAGGGGAGAAAGGAACCTGGGCATCATGGTCGCAATGTAAGCAGCCGATCACGGCCGGAAAAGGGCGATCCCGTCCGGGCGGGAACGCCCCCGGGGGACGGCCTGGCGCGCGCGCCGGTCGGCGCCCCCGGTCAGCCTCCGCCGGTCAGCGCCCGCCGGTCAGCGCCCGCCGCAGCGGGTGAGGCACGACTTCAGCTCGGTCTGGCAGGTGGCGCCCATGCCGTAGGTCGTGTTGCCGTCCTGTGCCGAGCGCTGATCGAAGCAGACATCGGCCTCCCGGTTGCACTGGGCAAGACAGGCCTGGTGGCCGTCGGTGGCGGACCCCTGCGCCTCCCGCCGGGCCGGAGGGGCCATGCAGGCCGTCAGCAGGACGGGCAGAAGGGCGGCAAGGGCGAACTGGCGCGGGCGCATTGGCGGAACCCCTGAAGGACTGGTACCGTCCCCGATACCGCGCCGGGACCGGCCACCGCAAGGCCGCTTTCCGGCGCAGGCGCGCATCCCGCCGGCCGGTGCCGGCCCTGCGACGACCACGGACCCGCGCACGGTGCGGGAAAAGGAGCCTCCGCATGCGTACCCTGGGTCTGATCGGCGGCATGAGCTGGGAAAGCACGGCCGTCTACTATCGCCTGCTGAACCGGATGGTGCGGGACCGGCTGGGCGGACTGCACTCGGCCCGGCTGCTGCTGTTCTCCGTGGACTTCGCGGAAATCGCCGCCCTCCAGGCGGAGGGGCGCTGGAGCGTGCTGACGGAGCGCATGGTCGATGCCGGCCGCCGCCTGCGTGCCGGCGGGGCCGAGGCGCTGCTGATCTGCACCAACACCATGCACCTGATGGCCGCAGCGGTGGAGGAGGCGGCGGGCCTGCCGGTGATCCACATCGCCGACACGACCGCCGCGGCCTGCCGGCAGGCCGGCGTCCGGCGGCCGCTGCTGCTGGCGACCCGCTACACGATGGAGCATCCGTTCTATGCCGAGCGGCTGCACCGCCACGGGCTGGAGCCGGTGGTGCCGGACCCCGAGGACCGCGCCACCGTCCACCGGATCATCTACGAGGAACTGTGCCGCGGCGAGATCCGGGAGGACAGCCGCGCCGCCTACCGCGGGGTGATCGACCGGATGCAGGCGCACGGAGCGGACGGCGTGATCCTGGGCTGCACCGAGATCGGTCTGCTGATCGGCCAGGAGCACAGCCCCCTGCCCGTCTTCGACACAACGGAGATTCACTGTGCGGCGGCCGTGGATTTCGCGCTCGCCCCCGGTGCCTGACCGGACAGGTTCCGGGCGTGACGGCCCGGCCCCGTCGCTGTTTGCCGGGCAGGAGCCCGGGCCCGATGCCCGGACGATCATGGAGGCGAGCATGACGGCGGACAGCCGCGACCGGCCGGGAACCCTGGGCAACGAATCCCCCGCCGATGTCGCGGAGGAGCAGTTCCGCGCCCGGCTGAGGACACCCGACGCGAACAGCCCGGCCGGTGGGGGTTCCGCCCCGGAGACGGTCCCCGCCGACGCCCCCGCGCCTCCACGGACGGAAACCGAGGGCGGGCCGGAGGACGCGGCCACTCCCGCCGCGCCGGACAAGGGACAGCCCGGCCCGGCTCCCGGCGACGCGGACATGCCTCCCCGGAGACCGGCCTACCGCAGCGAAAGCGGCTTCGGCCAGTCCCTGGACTGAGGCGGAGCCGCCTGCCGGAAGCAGGCATGGGAACCGGTGCCCTAACCCCCGTCGGTCCGCAGCCGGTAGCCGACGCTCGGTTCGGTGACGATCAGGGCGGGCTGGCCGGGGTCGGGCTCCAGCTTCTGACGGAGCTGGTTGACATAGACCCGGAGGTAGGCCGTGTCCTCGACATGCGCCGGTCCCCAGACTTCCCGCAGGATCTGCTGGTGCGTCAGCACATGGTCGGCGCTGCGGGCAAGCACGAACAGCAGGTCCTGCTCGCGCCGCGACAGCCGCACCTCTGCCCCGTCACGCTCGACGACGCGGCGGTCCAGGTCGATCATGACGCCCCCCGCGACGACGACGGCCGGCCGGGACTCCTGCGGGGAGCGGCGCAGCGCCACCCGGACCCGCGCCATCAGTTCGGCGATGCCGAAGGGCTTGGCGACATAGTCCTCCGCCCCGCGGTCGAGCGCCTCCACCTTGTCGGTCTCTCCCGTCCGCACCGAAAGCACCAGGATCGGAACCCGGCCGATCTCCCGGATGGCGCTGACCACCTCCTGCCCGTCCATGTCGGGCAGGCCGAGATCCAGGATCACGAGATCGGGCACTTCGGCCCGCACCAGGGCCACGGCCTCCGCTCCCGTCTCCGCCTCCAGGACCGCGTGTCCGTTGGCGGTGAGGCTGATGCGCAGGAAGCGCCTGATCTGCGCCTCGTCATCGACCACGAGGATGCGGCTCATGCCCGCCCACCGCCCGCCGCCATCTCGGCCGGCACCTCCGTCGGCGCCGGCGGCGCCTCCTCCGGCACGGGCAGGCGCAGGACGAGACAGGCGCCGACGCCATGCATGCCGTCCAGCACGCCGATGCTGCCGCCGTGCGCCTCCACGATGCCCTTGGCGATGGCGAGCCCCAGGCCGGTGCCCGCGGCCTGCTGGTCGCCCCCGGCAACGCGGTAGAACATGTCGAACACCCGCTCCCTGTCCGCCACGGGGATGCCGGGGCCCTGGTCGCAGACCTCCGCCACCACCCGGTCGCCCCGCCGGCGCGCCCAGACCGTGATGGCGCCCTCCTTCGGGCTGTATCTGGCCGCGTTGTCCAGCAGGTTGAAGAGGACCTGCTCCATCAGCACGGGATCGAGCTGGAGCAGCGGCAGGTCCGGCGCGAGGTCCACCTTGATCCGGCGGCGCTTCAGCAGCGGCTTCGCCCGCGCCAGGGCCCGGCCGACGATGTCCGAAAGATCGGTCCAGTCGGTCTTCGGCTTCAACCCGCCGCTGCCCAGCTTCGTCATGTCCAGCAGGTTCTGCACGAAGCGGTTCATCCGCTCCGCCTCCTCCTGGATGGTGCGGGCGAGTTCTCGGCGCGCATTGTCGTCCAGCTCGTCCTCCAGGGTCAGCAGGGTGCTGGCCGATCCCAGGATGGAGACGAGCGGCGTGCGCAGATCGTGGGAGAGCGATGACAGCAGGGCGGCGCGGAGCTGCTCCTTCTCGCCGGCGATCTGGGCCGCTTCGATGTCCCGCACGAGCTGGGTGCGTTCCAGGACCAGGGCCGCCTGGTCGGCCAGCGCGTCCAGCAGCCGGGCCTGATCGGCGGACAGGCGGCTGCCGCCCTCGTACCCCTGCACGCCCAGCACGCCGACGGTGCCGCGCTGGGTCTTCAGCGGCAGGAACAGCCATTCGGCGGCAGGCAGCGTGTCGGAGCCGCGGCCGGCCCGCTCGCCGTTGCTCCAGGCCCATTGCGCCGCGGCGGCGGCCCGCTGGTCCAGCCGGTCCTCCGGCGGATAGCCCGCGCGGATCGCAAGCTCCCCGTCCTGCGGCAGCAGCACGAGCGCCTTCGCCTTCAGGGTCGCCGCCACATGATGCACCACGGCCCAGAGCACATCGTCCTCGCTGGCGGCGGAGGCGACCTTGCGGGCAAAGTCGTAGAGGTTGGCGGTCCGCCGCTGGCTGGTCCGGGACAGCTCGATCTGGGCGCGCAGCCGGGAGGCCAGATGGCCGGTGAACACCGCCGCAACCAGAAAGAACCCGATGGTCAGCAGGTCCTCCGAGGTGTTGACCAGGAAGGTCTGCCGGGGTTCGGTGAAGAAGAAGTTGAAGGCGAAGAACGCCAGGACCGCCGTGACGATGGACGGGACCAGCCCGAACCGCGTGGCGATCATCAGCACGGCGAGCAGATACACGAGACTGACATTGGCCACCGGCAGAACGCTGAAGACACCCCAGGACAGGACCGTGGCCAGGATCAGCGCCAGTCCCGCCCAGGCATAGGCCCGCCAGCCCCGCCGGTCCGATCCGGCCGGCCCCGCGAGCGCCTGTCCTGCCGACCCCTGCCCCGACGGTTCCGGTTTCTCCTCCGTCCCGCCGACCAGAAGCAGATCGTAGGCCGTGGCCCGCTTCAGCATGTCGTCCGTCAGGGTCCGCCCGGGCAGGCGGCGGCGTCGGCTCCGCCCCAGCACGATCTGGCTGACATTGTTGGCGCGGGCCCAGCCGATCAGCTCACCGGCGATGTCGTCGCCCGGCAGGACCACCGTCTCGCCGCCGAGCTGCTGCGCCAGCCGCAGCGCCTCCGTGACATGGGCCTTCCTGGCCTCGGGCAGGGTCTGATGGCGGTGCGTCTCGACATAGGCGACGGTCCAGGGTGCCTGCCGGCGGTCCGCCATGCGCCGGGCCGACCGCACCAGGGTCGCCGCGCTCGGCTCCGGCCCGATGGCGACCAGGATGCGGTCACGGGTCGGCCAGGGGCCGGCGATGCCGTTGCGGCGCATGTAGGAGAGCATCTGGGCATCGACCCGCTCCGCCGCCTGCCGCAGCGCCATCTCGCGCAGTGCCGTCAGATTGCCGACGGAGAAGAACTTCTCCACCGCCATGCGCGCCTGCGCCGGCACATAGACCTTGCCTTCCTCCAGGCGCTTGCGCAGCTCCTGCGGTGGCAGGTCGATCATCTCGATCTCGTCCGCCCCGCGCAGGACACTGTCGGGCACCGTCTCGCGCACCTTGATCCCGGCGATGCGCTCGATAACGTCGTTCAGGCTGTCGAGGTGCTGGACGTTGAGGGTGGACCAGACGTCGATGCCGGCCGCCAGCAGCTCCTCGACGTCCTGCCAGCGTTTGAGGTGCCGGCTGCCGGGAATGTTGGTGTGGGCGAGTTCATCCACCAGGACCAGCGCCGGCCGCCGGGCCAGGATGGCGTCCAGGTCCATCTCGTCGAAGGAGCGGCCGCGGTAGTCGATGCGGCTGCGCGGCACGATCTCCAGGCCGTAGGCCAGCCGCTCGGTCTCCGCCCGGCCATGCGTCTCGACGATGCCGACGACCAGATCGACACCGTCCCGCCGGGCGGACTGGGCCGCCTCCAGCATGGCGTAGGTCTTGCCGACGCCGGGGGCGGCCCCCAGGAAAATCTTCAGCTTGCCGCGCTGCTCCCGTCGGGCCTGCTCCAGCAGGGCGTCGGGCGACGGGCGGTCCTGGTCCTCGGGTCTGGCCATGCGCCTTCTCGGGAAAGAAAGGCGGGCGGAACCGGGTTCCGCCCGCGGCACCGTCACCGGGCATCCGGACGGCTGGGTTCCGGCTGGCCGGGCGCCGGCGCCTGGGCATCCAGCGCGAGGTTGAGCTTTAGCACGTTCACGGACGGCTCGCCCAGGAAGCCGAAGACGCGACCTTCCGTCGCCTGGTCGATCAGGTCAACGACCCGGTCGGTTTCCAGCCCGCGCGCGGCCGCGACCCGCGGCGCCTGCCAGAGGGCGGCGGCGGGGGAGATGTGCGGATCGAGGCCGCTGCCGCTCGCGGTCACCAGATCGACCGGGACCGGCCCGACGGCGTCCGGATTGGCCGCCTTGAGCGCGTCCATCCGGGCCTGCACGGCGGCGACGAGAGCGGTGTTGGACGGCCCGAGATTCGTGCCCGAGGAGTTGGCGGCGTCATAGCCGTCGCCGGCCGCCGAGGGGCGCGACCAGAAGTACTCCGGCCGGGTGAAGGTCTGCCCGATCAGGGCGGACCCCAGCACCGTACCGTCGGCACGGTGGATCAGGCTGCCCGCCGCCTGCTCGGGGAAGGCCAGGCGGGCGACGGCGGTGACAGCCAGCGGATAGGCCAGTCCCGTCAGCACGGTCATGGCCAGGATCAGGGTCAGGGCGGGGCGCAGATGCGTCAACATGGTCTCTCTCCTCAGACAAGGCCGAGGCTGGTGATGGCGAGATCGATCGCCTTGATGCCGAGGAACGGCACGACGAGGCCCCCCAGCCCGTAAAGGGCAAGATTGCGGGCCAGCAGCGTGGCCGCCGGGGCCGGGCGGTAGGCGACGCCCTTCAGCGCCAGCGGGATCAGGAAGAGGATCACCAGGGCGTTGAAGATGATGGCCGACAGGATGGCGCTGGCCGGGCTTTCCAGACCCATGATGTTGAGCGCCTGGAGCGGCGGGTAGGCCGCGACGAACAGGGCCGGGATGATGGCGAAGTACTTCGCCACGTCGTTGGCGATGGAGAAGGTAGTCAGCGCCCCGCGGCTCATCAGGAGCTGCTTGCCGATCATGACGATCTCGATGAGCTTGGTGGGATCGCTGTCCAGGTCCACCATGTTGCCGGCCTCCCGCGCGGCCTGGGTGCCGGTGTTCATGGCGACGCCGACATCGGCCTGGGCCAGGGCGGGGGCATCGTTCGACCCGTCGCCGCACATGGCGACCAGCCTGCCCTCCGCCTGGTACTGCCGGATCAGCTCCAGCTTCTTCTCCGGCGTGGCTTCCGCCAGGAAGTCGTCCACCCCGGCCTCCGCCGCGATGGCGGCGGCGGTCAGCGGATTGTCGCCGGTGATCATCACGGTGCGGATGCCCATTTCCCGAAGGGTGGTGAACCGCTCGCGGATTCCGGGCTTCACGATGTCCTTCAGGTGGACGACGCCCAGCACACGGGCGCCGTCCGCCACCACCAGCGGCGTGCCGCCGGACCGGGCGACCTGTTCCACCCGCTGGGCCAGCTCGCGGCCCGGTGCGTAACCGATGGAGGACTGTCCCTCCACCCAGGCCCGCATGGTGTCCGCCGCTCCTTTGCGGATGCACCGCGGGCCGATGTTCACCCCGCTCATCCGCGTCTGGGCGGTGAAGGGGATGAAATCCAGGCCCTGCGGATCGAAGGACCCGGAGGAAAAGCCGAACTTCTGGCGGGCGAGCGCCACGATGGACCTGCCCTCCGCCGTGTCGTCGGAGAGCGAGGCAAGCAGGGCCGCCTCCCCCAGCTCCCGCTCATGCACCCCGCCGAGCGGCAGGAACTCTGCCGCCTGACGGTTGCCCAGCGTGATGGTCCCGGTCTTGTCCAGCAGCAGCACACCCACGTCGCCGGCCGCCTCCACCGCCCGGCCGGATTTGGCGATGACGTTGAACTTCACCAGCCGGTCCATGCCGGCGATGCCGATGGCGGACAGCAGCCCGCCGATGGTGGTCGGGATCAGCGTGACCAGCAGCGCGATCAGGAAGGCGACCGGGATCAGAAAGCCGGAATAGCTGGCGAACCCTTGCAGCGTGACCGTCACCAGCAGGAAGATGATGGTCATGCCGACCAGCAGGATGGTCAGGGCGATCTCGTTGGGCGTCTTCTGCCGCTTGGCGCCTTCGACCAGCGCGATCATGCGGTCGAGGAAGCTCTCCCCCGGGTTCGCGGTGATGCGCACGACGATGCGATCGGAAACCACCACCGTGCCGCCGGTGACGGCGGAGCGGTCGCCGCCCGATTCCCGGATCACTGGGGCGGACTCGCCCGTGATGGCGCTCTCGTTCACGGTGGCGATGCCGTCCACCACCTCCCCGTCGCCGGGGATGGTGTCGCCTGCCTCCACCACCACGAGGTCGCCGGCGCGCAGGCTTGTGGCCGGGACCTGCTCCCAGAAGGCGCCGTCCGCCGTGGTCGCGCGCTTGGCCGGGGTCTCCGTCCGGGTCCGGCGCAGGCTGGCGGCCTGGGCCTTGCCGCGCCCTTCCGCCACGGCTTCGGCGAAGTTGGCGAACAGCACGGTGAACCAGAGCCAGGCCGCGATCTGCCCGGTGACGGAGGGGTCGCCGCCGGTGAGCAGCAGCCAGGAGGCGATCTCCCGGGAGGCAAGGGCGCCGCCCCCTGTCACGAGGTCGCGGACGAAGATCAGGGTGGTGAGCAGGGCCACGACGGCGGTGACGAACATCACCGGATTGCGGACCAGCCGGCGCGGGTCCAGCTTGAGGAAGGCCTCTCCCAGCGCCTGCCGCGCGATCCGTCCGTCCAGCAGCGTCGCCTGGGTGGAGTTGAGGACGGGGGCGCTGTTGTCCTTCGTGTAGCGTCGCCAGATGCGCCGGTGCGCGGCTTCGGCTCGTTTCACATGGTCGGTCATGGGACGGCTCCGAACAGGGTGCCGGCGTTCAGGCTCAGATGCTCGGCAACGGGGCCGAGGGCGAGCGCCGGGAAGAAGGTGAGGCCGCCGACGATCAGGATCGTGGCGATCAGCAGGGCGATGAACAGGCCGCCATGGGTCGGAAAAGTGCCCGGCCCGGCGGGCACGGCCCGCTTGGCGACCAGCGATCCGGCGATGGCGAGGGTCGGCACGATCACCGCGAAACGGCCGAGCAGCATGGCGAGGCCGAGGCCCGTGTTGTGCCAGGGCGTGTTGGCCCCGAAGCCGGCGAAGGCGGACCCGTTGTTGCCGGTGGCGGAGGTATAGGCGTAGAGGATCTCCGACAGGCCGTGCGGCCCCGGGTCCTGCACGCTGGCCAGCATCTGCGGCACGACCGCCGTCAGCGCCGCCCCGCCCAGGATGCCCAGCGGGAACACCAGCACGGCGATCACGGCCAGCTTGATCTCCCGCGCCTCGATCTTCTTGCCGAGATATTCCGGCGTGCGGCCGACCATCAGGCCGGCGATGAAGACGGCCAGGATGACGAAGACCAGCATGCCGTAGAGCCCGGCGCCGACACCGCCGTAGATCACCTCGCCCAGCATCATGTTCAGCATCGGCACCATGCCGCCGAGCGGCATGAAGCTGTCATGCATGGCGTTGACGGAACCGTTGGAGGCGGCGGTGGTGGCGACGGCCCAGAGCGCCGAGAGCGCGGTGCCGAAGCGGACCTCCTTGCCTTCCATGTTGCCACCGGCGGCGGTCTCGACGCCCAGGGCGGTGACGGCGGGGTTGCCCTGCGCCTCGCTCCACCAGGTCACCGCCAGGCCGGCCACGAACAGGACGAACATGGCGGTCCAGAGGGCGCGGCCCTGGCGGGTATCCCCGACCATGCGACCGAAGCTGTAGACAATCGCCGCGGCGATCATCAGCAGATAGAAGCTCTCCAGCAGGTTCGTCAGCGCCGTCGGGTTCTCGTAGGGATGGGCGGAGTTGACGTTGAAGAACCCGCCGCCGTTGGAGCCCAGCTGCTTGATGGCGATCTGGCTGGCCGCCGGTCCCTGGGCCAGAACCTGGCTCCCACCTTCCAGCGTGGTGGCGGTGACATAGGCGTCGAAGTTCTGCGGAACACCCTGCCAGACGAGGACGAGCGCCCCCAGGAAGGAGAAGGGCAGCAGGACGTAGAGGGTGGCCCGCACCAGATCGGCCCAGAAATTGCCGATGGTCTTTCCCGAACGCCGGGCGAACCCGCGGATCAGCGCGATGGCCACGGCGATGCCGGTGGCGGCGGAGACGAAGTTCTGCACCGTCAGACCCAGCATCTGGGAGAGATAGGACAGCGTCGTCTCACCCCCGTAGGACTGCCAGTTCGTGTTGGTGGTGAAGCTGACGGCCGTGTTGAAGGCGAGGTCCGGCCCGACCGGCCCCAGCCCCGCCGGGTTCAGCGGCAGCCAGGCCTGGAAGCGCAGGAGGGCATAGAGCAGCAGCAGCCCCAGCAGGTTGAACGACAGCAGGGCCAGCGTGTAGCCGGTCCAGTGCTGTTCGCGCCTCGGGTCGATCCCGGCGATGCGGTAGAGCCCGCGCTCCAGCGGACCCAGCACGATGCCCGGCAGGGTGCGCTCACCCTCGAACACCCGCGCCATGTAGCGGCCGAGCAGCGGCGTCACCGCCGCCAGCAGGCCGAGATAGAGGAGAATCTGGAGGAGTCCTTCCGCGGTCATGGCGTCAGAACTCCTCGGGGCGCAGCAGCGCGTAGACGAGATATACGAGCAGGCCGGCCGCCACGAGGCCGCCGGCGATCAGATCGACGATCATCGGAGGCCTCCGTCAGAGCCGGTCGCAGCCGTAGGTCAGGCCGGCAAAGGCAGCGAAGGCCACCAGCACGAGCCCCAGAAAGACGATATCGGGCATGGGATTCCCCCCTTGCGTGGTCTCACACGGGGGGCAGGATCGGTGAAGGTCGCATAAAGGATCGAGACGGGGTTCGCGCGGCCGCATAAAGGAGCCGTAAAGACGGCGCGCCGTCCGGTGCCACGGACCGGTGGCCCCCCGCGGATGCCCGGCCCGGCTCAGCCCGGGCAGGCCCGCGCGCCCTCGGCCAGATGGCCGGCGAGCCGGTGCAGGTCGGCCTCGCGGGCCGAGCCGCGGCGCCAGGCGAGGCCGACACGGCGGACCGGCACGGGAGCCGCGAAGGGGCGCAGCACGACCTGCCCGGCCGCCGTCAGCAGCGGCGCCGCCCGCGCCGGCAGCAGCGTGAGGCCGAGGCCACCGGCCACCATCTCCACCAGGGTCGGCAACGAGGTGGCGGCGAAGCCCGGGTCCTCCCGCGCGCCGGAGAGGCGGCAGACATCCAGCGCCTGGTCGCGGAAACAGTGCCCGTCCTCCAGCAGCAGCAGGACCTCCCCGGAGAGGTCGGACTGCCGCACCGCGGCACGCTCCGTCAGGGGATGGTTCTGCGGCAGCGCAACGAGGAACGGCTCCTCGAACAGATCCACCGTCTCCAGCCCCGGCTCGGCCACCGGCAGGGCCAGGACCGCCGCGTCCAGGTCGCCCGAGCGCAGCCGGTCCAGCAGGCGCCCGGTCAGATCCTCGCGCAGATAGAGCCGCAGGGTCGGGTAGTCCCGTCGCAGCCCGGGCAGGGCGCGGGGCAACAGATAGGGACCGATCGTCGGGATCACCCCCAGCCGCAGGGCACCGCACAGGGGCTGGCCCGCGGCCCGCGCCATCTGCGACATATCGCCCACCGCCGCCAGCACGTCGCGGGCGCGGCGGACGGTATCCGTCCCGGCCGGAGTCAGCAGCACGCGATGCTTCGTCCGCTCCACCAGCGCCGTCCCGAGGATGGATTCGAGCTGCTGGATCTGGGCCGACAGGCTGGGCTGGCTGACATGGCAGGCGGCCGCGGCCCGGCCGAAATGCAGCGTGTCGGCAAGGGCGACCAGATAGCGGAGCTGGCGCAGCGTGATGGCGGTCATCGCTTCTTCCTATCACGGCCAGCGGAAATTTCGATTGGCAATTCCGCAGCGCAACCGCCAAGTTTCGAACGGTTCTAAAAACACGCTGCTTTGCAGCACGCGGAGCCTCGTTTCCAGATCCCCCTCTTTTCCCGACCTGAAATTGGAGCGTGAGATCATGCTGACCGTTGGCGACAAGTTCCCCGCCTTCGACCTGAAGGCCGTGGTGTCCACCGACCCGAAGACCGCCTTCACCCAGATCAACAACGACACCTACAAGGGCAAGTGGCTGGTGGTCTTCTTCTGGCCGAAGGACTTCACCTTCGTGTGCCCGACCGAGATCGCCGCCTTCGGCAAGCTGAGCGGGGAGTTCGCCGACCGCGACGCCCAGGTCCTCGGCGCCTCCACGGACAGCGAGTTCGTGCATCTGGCGTGGCGCCAGCACCACGCCGACCTGAAGGATCTGCCGATTCCGATGCTCGCCGACCTCAAGCGCGAGCTTTCCAGCGAATTGGGCATCCTGCACAAGCTTGAAGGCGTCGCTTTGCGCGCTACGTATATTGTGGACCCGGAAGGCGTGATCCGCTTCGCCTCGGTCCATGACCTCTCGGTCGGCCGGAACGTCAATGAGGTTCTCCGGACCCTTGACGCTCTTCAGACCGATGAGCTTTGCCCCTGCAACTGGCAGAAGGGCGACGAGGTTCTCAAGGCGGCCTGACCCTCCTGACAGGCCCCCAGCAGGCGGGCGCCCATCGGCGCCCGCCTGCGAACCTCCGAAAATCCGACCCCGTCCGTCAAGCCCACCGCCCGCGGCCTTCCGGCGCCCCTTCCGGTGTCGCGCCCGGCGTGCGGCCGCGGCGACATCATCACCGATCAAGGGGAGTTGACCCATGTCGATCGATGCGCTGAAGGCGCGCCTGCCCGATTACGCCAAGGACCTCCGGCTGAATCTCGGTTCCGTGCTGACGACCTCGTCGCTGAAGCCGGGACAGGCCTGGGGCGCCGCCATCGCCGCCGCCTTTGCCGCGCGCAACGACGACGTGACCCGCGCCATCGTGGCCGAGGCCGCCCAGCACCTGGACGCCGCCGGCCTGACCGCCGCGAAGGCGGCCGGCGCCATCATGGGCATGAACAACGTCTATTACCGCACCGTCCACCTGTCCGGGAACGCCGACTTCAAGAAGCTGCCGGCGCGGCTGCGCATGAACGTCATCGGCAATCCGGGCGTGGACAAGGTGGATTTCGAGCTGTGGTCGCTTGCCGCCAGCGCCGTCAACGGCTGCGGCATGTGCATCGAGGCGCATGAGCGCGAGGTGCTGCACAAGGGCATGTCCACGGAGAACATCCAGGATGCGGTCCGCATCGCCGCGGTGATCCACGCCGTGGCCACGGTGCTCGACGCCGAGGCGGCGCTGTCCGGTCAGGACGGCTCCACCGCCGTGGCGGCCTGAGCGGACGGGAGGCGGCGGGTTCCCCCTTGTTCCCCGCCTCCGTCCTCGACAACTCCGGGCCCCGGACGCACACCGCGTCCGGGGCTTTCCTTTGCCCTGATCCCGATACCCTGATCCCGACGGCCGTAGGCGCGCCCCGGACCGGGCAGACAGGCGTTAGGCGGAAAGGCGTCAGGCGGACAGGCGGGTGATGTCCAGCACCGCCTGCTCCGAGGTGAGGCGCAGTTCGGGCAGGCCCGGCAGCATCTCCTGGCGCAGCCAGTCGATGCGCTGGCCGGGAGAGCCCGGCACATCGCCGAAGCGTTGCTCCCAGCCGGTCAGCTTCGTCACCAGCCCGCAGAGCATGGCCCCGATGGCGCCCTGGTAGGCGGACAGCACCCGCTGGCCCTGCGCGCCCGTGAGCGGGGTCGGCTGCCGCCAGTAGTGCTGGAGATGCCGCTCCAGGTGGCGCAGACAGTCGTCCAGCCGCAGGGTCAGTTCCGCCAGCGCCCCCTGCACCTCCTGCACCAGCCGCATGTTCGCCGGCGTGCCGGTGACGACGGCGATCGCCGTCAGCGCCCCCAGCCAGGCGGAGAAGTCCCCCAGCAGATGCCGCAGGCCGCGGTCGCAGCTCTGGTAATAGGCCAGCGACAGGGCGGCGTCGGCGTAGCGGGTCAGCAGGTCGGGCAGCGCCTGCCGGTCGATCCGGAGACGGCGGGCGATGGCGTCCAGGTTGGCGCGGACCGCCGCGCGGTGGAGCTGGACCAGCCCGTCATCCAGCGGCACCCCGGCCGGAACCGTGGCACCGAAGACCCCGTCGGTCAGGGCGCGGGTGTAGGGGCGCAGATGGCCCGCCAGCTCCCGCCGCTTGCGCGGAGACAGCCCCACCCGCTCCCCCCGCGGCGGTGCGACCCGGAGTTCGCGGAGCGCCGTGCAGAGGTTGAAGACGTCGAACGACGCCATGCGGGCGACCGCCTGCAAGAGCCTGACATCCCGCTCCGTGGAGTCGGCCGGTCCGGCCATGGCACCGACAGCCGCCGCGATTTCCCGCCGGCCGCTGCCCGCCCCGCCGGAATCGAACACCTCCACCAGGCTCTCAAGGCGCGTGGTCTTGACCAGCCGGGCCCCGGCGAGGCCCGCCGTCTCCAGCGGCAGCATGGCGAGCGGCAACACGTTCAGCGCGTCACGCGCCGCCTCCTGTGCGGACGCGGCGGCCGCGACCCCGTCGGCACGGAGCATGGGGACATCGTCTTGCGGACCAAGCACCACAGGCATCGACAGGAGGGCTCCGCCAGACAGGGATCAGAGGGTGGCCTATACACCACGCCAGAAAAAGTGGATTTAAATCTGCACACACGCCCGCGTCGGGCGCAGGGCGCCGCATGGCATCCCAGGTGGCAATCCCGGCATCTCATGCAAGCGCGACACGCTGTCCGCGTTCCGGCGTCCGGGGCGTCCCCTCAGCCGACCAGCCAGTTCCAGCCGACCCCACCCAGAGCCCAGATGCCCAGGGCGCCCAGCATGATCCCCGTCCCCCGGTTGATCCAGAGCACCGAGCGGCGGGTCATGCGGTGGCGCACCAGACTGACGCCGCCGCACAGGATGAACCACCAGATCCCCGATCCGACGAAGATGCCGGCCACCAGCGTGACCGCCTGATAGGTCTCCAGCCCGCCGCTGAAGCCCACGACCAGGGCCGTGATGCCCAGGATGGTGACGGGATTGCCCATGGTCAGGGCCAGCCCGCTGCCGGTCGCCGCCAGCAGATTCCGCGCCTCCGGCTCCTGCGCCGGCGGGCGCGGTTCGCGCAGGAAGCTGTGCAGCGCCACCCCCAGCAGGAACAGGCCGCCGACGATCCGCAGTTCGCCTTCGTGCCCGATCACCAGTTCCAGGATGGCGTTGACGCCGAAGGCGGCGATGGCGCTGAACAGGGCGTCCGCGATGGCCGCCCCCATGCCGGTGGCGATACCGACAGCGATGCCGCGCTCCAGCGTCCGCCGGATGCAGAGCAGTCCGATGGGGCCGACCGGGGCGGCGATGGCGATGCCGAGTATGATGCCCCGGAGGAAGACACCGATCTCTGCAAGCAACGGGGGAACTCCGTCTGGCCTGACACGACGCCGACTATGCCTTTCCGGCCGTTGCGGCAGAATGGCGGAATGGGTGCGCGGCGATATAGAATCACGCGCATGGACGCCCCGTCATCCCCACCCGGACACTCTGTCGCCGCCTCCCGCCCTCTGGACGCCACGGGATGGCGCATCCTGGAGGAGCTGCAACGGGATGCCCGCCTGCCCTTCGCCGAGCTGGGTCGCCGGGTCGGGCTGACCGCACCGGCCGTCGCGGAACGGGTACGACGGATGGAACTGGCCGGGCTGATACAGGGCTACCGGGCGGAGGTCAACCGCGCCGCCCTGGGAGCTGCCCTGACCGCCTTCGTCCGCATCCGGGCCTTTCCCGGACGCGACGGCGAGATCGAGTCGTTCGCCGCCGCCCGCGGCGAGGTGCTGGAATGCCATGAGGTGACGGGGGAGGACAGCTACCTGCTGAAGATCGCGGCCGGCAGCGTCCGCCAGCTCGACCGCGTGGTGACCGACCTCGCCCCCTTCGGCACCACCCATTCCCTGCTGGTTCTCAGCACCAAGGTTGCCGGCAAACCTGTGTCCGGCGGCTGATCCGGCGCCATCGGTTGCAACCCTAACGAATCCGGTCCAGAGGGAAATGCGCGCCGAATTGTTGACTCGTTTCCGGGAACACGCCGATAGTCGTGACCACCATCAATCGTGATGGTCATAGAACAACCGGTCGGATGGCCTGGATGCCGTCACGACCCGGAACGGAGGAACCCATGAACACCTGGAATCCCATGAGCCCCTGGAAGAGCGTTGCGAGCGGTCTCGCCCTTCTCTCCCTCACGGCCCTGCCCGCCCTTGCTGCGGAACAGTCGGGCACCAGCACGGTGACGCTGACGAACCTCTATGGCGTGGAACAGAACGGCAGCCGCAACCCCGGCGCCGATGCTGCCTGCAAGAAGGCGTTCGGCGGCTTCGTCGGCAGCAGCATGACGACGGCCTGGAAGATCGATTCCAGCTCGATGATGATGTCGGCGGAGGCCACCTACGAAGGGGCGCAGGTGCGGATGTTCCCGCTGGGTATCTCCGGCACCTACAACTTCATGTCCGACGGGGTGCCGGAGTCTCTGGCCGCCAAGAAGATCAACCGGCTGATCTTCGCGCTGGACACCAGCTTGCAGAATCCCGCCGGCACCGTGCTGTTCCTGATGGACGAGAAGGACAACTGCGTGCTGTCGAGCCAGCCCGCCTCCTGATGCGGGTCTGACGGCCCGGATGGCGTTCCCGGCCCCGGACGCCGTCCGTGCCGGTTCCCGCCGGCCGGCCCGTTCAGCCGACCACCAGATCGTCGCGGTGGATCATCTCGTCCCGGCCGCGGTAGCCGAGCAGCGCCTCGATCTCCGCCGAGCGGCGCCCGGCCAGCCGACGGGCATCCTCGGCCGAATAGGCGGACAGGCCGCGCCCGACCTCGCGCCCGTCCGGCCCCAGCACCTGGACCAGATCGCCCCGCTCGAACTCCCCCTCCACCGCCCGCACGCCGGCCGGCAGCAGGCTGCCGCCGCGGGCCAGCGCCGCCACCGCGCCGGCATCCACGGTCAGCCGGCCGTGCGGCTTCAGCGCCCCGGCGATCCAGCGCTTGCGCGCCGTCAGCGGCTCCGCCTGCGGCAGGAACCAGGTCGCCGGCGCCCCGCCCGCGGCGGGCGTTTCCAGCAGGGCGGCCAGCGGGTTCAGGCGCTTGCCCTTGGCGATGGCCATGCGGCAGCCGGCCGCCATGGCGATCCGGGCCGCCGCGATCTTCGTCACCATGCCGCCCGAGCTGTAGCCCGGCGGCGGCTCCCCGGCCATGGCGACAATCTCCGGCGTCACCTCCGTCACCACCGGGACATGGCGGGCGTCGGGGTCCTTGCGCGGGTCGGCGGTGTAGAGCCCGTCGATGTCGGACAGCAGCACCAGCGTGTCGGCGCTGATCATCTGGGCCACGCGGGCGGCCAGCCGGTCGTTGTCGCCGAAGCGGATCTCCGCCGTGGCGACCGTGTCGTTCTCGTTGATGACGGGGACGGCGCCGAGCTTCAGCAGCGCCTCGATGGTGGCGCGGCCGTTCAGGTGGCGCCGCCGCATCTCCGTGTCGTCCAGCGTCAGCAGCACCTGCGCCACGGTGATGCCATGGCGCGCCAGCGTCTCCTGGTAGACGGCGGCAAGGCGGATCTGCCCCGTGGCGGCGGCGGCCTGCTTCTCCTCCAGCCGCAGCGGGCGGCCGACGAGGCCGAGATGCTCCCGACCCACGGCGATGGCGCCGGAGGTGACGACCACCACCTCCACCCCGCGGGCGCGCAGGGCGGCGATGTCGTCGGCCACGCTGTCCAGCCAGTCGCGCCGGATGCGGTGGTCGTCCACCAGCAGGGCCGAACCGATCTTGACGATCAGCCGCCGCGCCCCGGCCAGGGGAGCGTCGGTGGAGACAGCGCTGGACTCGGCGGGAGACTCGGTGGGAGCGGACATGGCGGCACGCGGGCAGGCTGGGGAGCCCCCGTTATCGGCGCGGAGTTCCCCGCCGGTCAATGCCGGCGATCGCGGGCCGTGCCGCCGCCGGCCCTATTCCTCGATCGGCGCGTAGCGGATGCGGCGCTCGATCGCCTCCGCTGCCTCGGCCTCGGCTCCGCGCGCCTCGCGGATGTGCCGCAGCAGCTCGAACAGCACCTCCTGCACGCCCTGGCCGGTGGCGCCGGACAGCAGCATCACCGGCTTCTTCGCCGAGCGGCGCAGCTTGGTGCGCTTTAACTCCAGCTCCTCCGGCGTCAGCGCGTCGATCTTGTTCAGGGCCACGATCTCCGGCTTCTCGGCAAGGCCGCCGCCATAGAGCCGCAGTTCCCGCCGGATGGTGCGGTAGGCGAGCTGGACATCCTCCTGCGTGCCGTCCACCAGATGCAGCAGCACACGGGTGCGCTCGACATGGCCCAGGAACCGGGTGCCGATGCCGCGCCCCTCGTGCGCGCCCTCGATCAGGCCGGGGATGTCGGCCAGGACGAACTCCTCCTCCCCCGCCTGCACGACGCCCAGGTTCGGGGTCAGCGTCGTGAAGGGGTAATCGGCGATCTTCGGCCGGGCGCGGCTGACGGCGGCCAGGAAGGTGCTCTTGCCGGCATTGGGCAGGCCGACCAGCCCGGCGTCGGCGATCAGCTTCAGGCGCAGCCAGACCCAGCGCTCCTCCCCCGGCCAGCCGGGGGTGAAGTGGCGCGGCGCGCGGTTGGTGGAGCTCTTGTAGTGCTCGTTGCCGAAGCCGCCGTCCCCGCCCTTCAGCAGCACGATCCGCTGGCCGACCTCCGTCATGTCGGCCAGCACCGTCTCCTGGTCGTCGTCCAGCACCTGGGTGCCGACCGGCACCCGCAGCACCGCGTCCTCGCCCTTGGCACCGGAGCGCGACCGGCCCATGCCATGGCCGCCGCGCTTGGCCTTGAAGTGCTGCTGGTAGCGGTAGTCGATCAGGGTGTTGAGGCCGTCCACCGCCTCGATGATCACGTCGCCGCCACGGCCGCCGTTGCCGCCGTCGGGCCCGCCGAACTCGATGAACTTCTCACGCCGGAAGGCGACGGCACCGGGACCGCCGTCGCCGCTCTTCAGGTAGATCTTGCACTGGTCGAGGAACTTCATGGTCGGGACTTTCGGGACGCGCGGACAGCGGAACCGGACGGGGCCACCGCCCCAGCATAGCGCAGGCCCGGCCGGAGGGGAGACGGCCCGGGCGGAAAAGAGGGGCGGGACCGGTAGGGGCGACAGGGACCGGGGTACGCCGTCGGCAGTCCGGGCGGCCTGCCCCACCGACGTGACGCGCCCCGCAAACGCAGATCGGGGGAACGGTTGCCCGCTCCCCCGACCGCAAGTCCCGTGATCCCCGAGGGGGACAGGCGTTACTCGGCGGCGACCGCCGGAACAGCCTCGTCCGCCATAGGAACGATGGAGACGAAGGTCCGACCCTTGAGGCCGGTGTGGAACTTCACGGTGCCGTCGGTGGTGGCGAAGATCGTGTGATCCTTGCCCAGGCCGACATTGGCGCCCGGATGGTACTTGGTGCCGCGCTGGCGGATGATGATGTTGCCCGACAGCACCTGCTCGCCGCCGAACCGCTTCACGCCCAGACGACGGCCCGCACTGTCGCGGCCGTTGCGGGAGCTACCGCCTGCCTTTTTATGTGCCATGGATTGGGACTCCTGCTTTCCTGGACGGCGGTCAGGCCTGGATGCCGGTGATGCGCAGCACCGTCAGGTCCTGGCGGTGGCCGTTCTTGCGGCGGTAGTTCTGGCGCCGCTTCTTCTTGAAGATGATGATCTTCGGGCCGCGCGACTGGGCCACGACCTCGGCCGTGACGGCAGCGCCCTGAACCACCGGGGTGCCGATGGTGGTCTTGCCGGCGTCGCTGACCATCAGCACGTCGTCGAGCGTGACGGTGGCGCCGGCATCGGCGACCAGCTTCTCGACCTTGATCACGTCGCCGTTGGCGACCTTGTACTGCTTGCCGCCGGTGCGGATGACTGCGAACATTGTGCCCACCACTGATCGGATCAGGTGCCTGACCGATCACCCGTGACCGGCGGCCGCCTTCCATAAATACGAACGACCGGGCTCCCCTGCCGGCAGGCAGCGGTCCGACCCGTTTCCAGAGGGGGCGGACTATAACGTCCCCCGCCGCCTTGTCAACGTCGATCCACGGGCCGATCCGCAGGTTCGATCCACCGGCCCGATCCATGGAACCGATACAGGCCCCGGGCGTCCGCCCTATGCCGGTTGCAGCAGCGACTGCGGCGCCAGCGAATGGACCCGGAGCTGGCGGGCCGGCACGGCGTCCTGCGCCGCCTCCACGACATAGCGATGGTGGGTGAACAGGATGACCTGCGTCCGCCGCCCCAGTTCGGCCAGGGCCCGGATGCCCGGTGCCGTCCGCTCCTCGTCGCTGGTGATGAAGAGGTCGTCCGCGATGAAGGGCAGCGGCTCCCGGTTCTCGATGTAGCGCTCCACCGACGCGATCCGCAGGGCCAGATAGAGCTGGTCCCGCGTCCCCTCGCTGAGCCCCGTCACCGGCACCCGGCGGCCGTCGCGGCGGTGGGCGATCGGCACCGGATGGGCCTCGTCGGCATAGTCCACCGACAGCCGGACGATGGGGTCGTCCCCGGTCCCGGCCACCGCCGCGAAGATCGCGCTCGCCCGGCTGATGAGCGGATGCTCGTTCTCCCGCCGGTAGCGCTCGATGGCGCGGTTGAGCAGGATTCCGGCCGTGCGGGTGCGCAGCCACTGTTCGACCAGCGCCCCGATCTCCGCCGCGGCGTTGTTCATCTCCCCCGCGGCGTCGGCGGCCCCTTCGCTCTTCTCCAGGGTCCGCTGCTCGGCCCTGGCGGTCGCCAGCTCCTGCACCGCGGCCTCCAGCTCCGCCTGGAGGCGCGTGATCTCCGGCTCCAGGCGCTGGCGTTCCGCCATCGCGGCATCAAGATCGACGGTGGCGGCCTCGGCGCGGAGCATCGCCCCGTCCAGCCCGTCCCCCGCCTCCAGCAGCCGGCCGGCCAGATCGGCGATCTCCCGGCGCAGGCGGCGGCGCTCCGCGGCGGCGCGGGTCGCCGCGATCACGTCCAGCGCCGCGTCCAGCCCGTGCCGCTCGCGCAGGGCGACGACGGCGTCGTCGGCGTCGCGCGCCGCCAGCTCGGCCTTGCCCGCCTCGTCCTCCGCCGTGGCGAGCCGGCTCCGCGCCTCCGCGATCCGGATGCCCAGGTCCCGGTTCTCGGCCAGCCGCTTCTGGATCAGCGGGACCAGCTCGGTCGGGTCCGCCGCCGGGTCGATGTCGCCGGCGGCCCCGCCCAGGTCGCGCAGCAGGGCGGCGACACGGGCGCGGTAGGCATCCGTCGCCTCCTGCATCTGGTCGCGCCGGTGGCGCTGTTCCGCCTGCCCCTTCTCCTCCAGCGCCACCTGCTGCCAGAGCGCCAGCGCCGCTTCGGCCTCCTCCGCCGTGGCCGCGGGCGACAGGCCGAGCCGCGGCGCGGCCTCGGCCCAGCGCGCCATCCAGTCCGCCAACCGGCGTTGCACCGCCTCCAGGGCGCCGCGGCGCTCGGTCTCTTCCGTCCGGGCGTCGGCCAGTGCCTTGCGCGCGGCGGCCGCCTCCGTCCAGGCCGCCTTCGCCCGGCCGACCGCGGCCTTCACGGCGTCGCGCAGTTCCGGCGTCGTCAGCCGCCCGGCGTCGGGCAGGGACAGCCGGTCGGCCAGGGCCAGCAGCCCGCGGCGCAGCGCCTCCTCCGCGCCGCGCCGCGTCGCCAGGGCCGCTTCCGCCCTGCGGACGGCGCCCAGCCGCTCGACCGCGGCCTGCCGCCGCTCCAGCCAGCCCTTCATGTCGTCGGGCGAGCCGGGGCTGAGGCCCGCCGGCCGCCACGCCGCCTCCCACTCGGCGGTCCAGGCGGCCAGGGCGTCCCCGGCTTCCGTCACGGCGGCGGTGGCCTTCCGCAGCTCCGCCTCCGTCCTCTCCAGCCGGCCGCGGAGCTGCCTGTCCCGCTCCACCCGCGCGGCCTCGCGCTCCTTGCGGTCCACCAGACCGTCGGCGTGGCGCACCGTCGCCTCATAGGCGTCCGCCAGCGGCGTGCCGGCGCGGAAGGCGTCGATCTCCTCCGCGGCGACCGGCGCCCCCTCGACATGGCGGCGGCGGATCAGCCGCCAGCCGGTGTCCCGCCGCTCCCGCGCGGCGGCGACGGCCGCCTCCGTCGGCACCTCGCCGTCGGCCCGGAGCGTCCGCAGGTCGAGCGCGATGCCGTCCAGCTCGGCCTGGAGCCGGGCGCGGGTCTCCTCCAGCTCGTCCCGTCGGCGGGTGAGCGCACTCCGGCGCGCCTCGAACTGGTGGAGGGACTCCACCGACGGCACGGGCAGCGCCAGCAGCGCCTCCGGCTGCCAGCCGCCGCGGCCCACGGCCAGCAGGGCGTCCGCCAGTTCGCGGCGGGCCAGATCGAGGGCGGCGTCCGCCTCCCGCAGCGGGGCCCAGACATCGCCCATCTCCCGCAGCCGCTCGAACCCCGCCTCCAGGTCGGCCGGGTCGGCCGGCGTTCCGGCCGCCTCCAGGGCCGCCGTGGCGCGGGCCGTCCGGCGTTCCGCCTCGCGCAGTTCCTCTGCCGCGTTCCTGTGGTCGGCGTCCAGGGTGGTGCGCCCGGTGCGCAGCGTCTGGATGCGGGCCACCGTCGCCGCGTCCGGCATGAGCGTGGCGACGCTGCCGGGGTCGCGGCCGGGCAGCCCCAGCCGGCGCAGCAGGTCGGCGATCCGCTCCCCGCCGGCGGCGAGGTCGCGCTTCCGGTTCGGGATCGACTCCATGAAGCTGCGGTACTCGCCCAGGCCGGAGACCAGGTCGTTGATCGTCTTCTCGTGCTGCGCCCACGGCCCGATGCCGCCCAGCGCGTCGAGCGCGGCCTTCGCGGCGTCGCGGTTCTCCCGCCGGGCGCGGAACTGGTCGGCCCGGGCCCGCTGCGTCTCCAGCGCCTGGCGCCACTCGGCCTCGAACCCGTCGTCGAGGTCGGGGCCGTCCCCCAGCGTGCCGAGCAGCGCCTCCAGCGCCTCCAACCGGCGCAGCAGGGGCAGCACGCGGCACAGGCGCTCGATCCGGTTGCGCTCGGCCTGGAGGGCGGAGAGATCCGTGGCGATGCGGTCGCGCCGGGCCTGCGCCTCCTCGGCCGCGCGGACCGCCTTCGTCCAGTCCTCTGTCCGCAGCCCGTCGTTGCGGCAGCGCCGCTGCGCCTCCTCGAAACGGGCAAGGGCGGCGAAATAGGGCTTCTTCGCGGAGGCGCGGGCGTTGGGGGCACCGATCTCGTCGGCGGCGGCCTTCAGCGCCTCCGCCACGGCGGAGAGGCCCGCCGTGCCGCTGCCCGCCTCGAACAGGCTGCGGCCGATGTCGCCCCGGGCGTCGAGCATGGCGTCGCCGCCCTCGCGCAGGCGGCGGTGGTCCAGGCCGAACAGCCGCTCGAACTCCTCCCGCGTCGTGCCGCCCAGGAACGGGGCCAGCACCGCCTCCGGCAGGGCGGTGCCGTCGGCGGACAGGATGGTGTCGCCCCGCCCTTTGCGCCGGCGGAAGGCGAAGGAGCGGCCGTCCCGGTTCACCAGGGTGGCGCCGATCCGCAGGCTGCCGGTGTCGTGGCGGAAGGCGTAGTCGGTCGTGTGCCCGAAGCCGAACAGCAGGTCGTAGATCGCCTGCAAGGTCGTGGACTTGCCGGCCTCGTTCGGGCCGTGGACGACGTGCAGCAGCACGTCGGACCCGGAGAGGTCCAGCTCCCTGTCCTCGAAGTGGCCGTAACGCTCCAGAACAAGCCTGTCGATCCGCACCGCCGCCTCCCTACCGCGACCCGTCCAGCAGATGGTGCAGCAGCGTGGCCGCCGCCCCCTCCAGCACCGTGGCCAGACGCCCGTCGTCCAGCTCCTCCAGCCCGACCAGCCGGCGCGCGGGCGGCGGCACCTTCGCCAGCGCCTGCTCCAGGTCCTGGCGCAGCTCGGCCATCTCCTGCGGATCGGCCTTGATGGCCTCGACCGTGCGCAGCAGCTCCGCGAAGGCGTCGGCCGAGGGGGGGCCGTCGCGGCCGGGCTCCGCCGTCTCCACGACGACGCGCTCGATCCAGACATCGCCGGCCCGCTCGGCCAGGGCGGCGCATTCCGCGCGGATGCGCTCCAGGTCGCCGGCGATCGCGCGGTGCGCCGCGGTGCGGCCGGAGAGCGTCAGCCGGACGGCCAGGGCCCGGCCGTCCGCCGCCTCCAGCTCCGTCTCCAGCCCCGTGCCGATCCGCCCGCAGGCGTCGTCGAAACTGTCGCAGCCCGTCAGGTCCAGCGCCACGCGGGCCCAGCGCACCACGTCGGCCGTGACAGGCTCCGCCGACCGGATGGACTGCCCCTCCGCCGTGACCAGGGTGAAGCCCTTGGCCCCCGTCTCGTTGGCGTGGCGGCCCTGGAGATTGCCGGGATAGACCACCCACGGGTTCCGCGACACCACCTCGCGCCCGTGGACATGGCCGAGCGCCCAGTAGTCGTAGCCGCGGGCGGCCAGATCGCGCAGGGCGCAGGGCGCGTAGGGCGCATGCCCGGGCCGACCGTCCAGCGAAGTGTGCAGCAGGCCGATGTTCAGCAGGCCGGGCCGCGGCGCCGGATAGTCCAGCGCGATGTTCTCCGGCACCGCCCGGTTCGGGAAGCTCTGGCCGTGGACGGCGACGCCCAGCCCCGGCGGCTCCCAGGTCTCGGGCCGGGAGGTGCCGAAGACATGCACGTTCGGCGGCAGGCTCAGCGCCCGGGTCACGACGCTGGCGGCGTCATGGTTGCCCTTGATGATGCCGACCGGGATGCCCGCCCCGTGCAGCCGCGCCATCTGCGAGACGAAGAAGAGGCCGGTGGAGAAGTCCCGCCAGTCGCCGTCGAACAGGTCGCCGGCGATCAGGACAAGGTCCACCCGCTCCCGCAGCGCGTGGTCGATCAGGCGTTCGAAGGCGCGGCGCGGCGCCCGGGCGAAGTCGTCGGCGCGATGCTCCGCCCGCAGGCAGAGACCCGCCAGCGGGCTGTCGAGATGGATGTCGGCCGCGTGGATGAAGCGGAGCATGGTTCAACCCTGGGCAGGCATGGCAGTCCGGCACAGCCCGCAGTCTCTGAAAAATGCCGCCCGCTGCAAGTCTTTCCTGTAGGGGCGCGGCGTGCCGCCGCCGGTCGGGGGGCTGCGTCAGTCCGTGCCCAGGGCGCGGGCGAGGCGGTCGGCGGCGGCCAGATCGCCGGGGGTGTTGACGTTGAAGAAGGGGTCGATGGCGGTCCCGGCTCCGCAATCGAGGGGGGCGAAATCGACGGGGACCACGGAACAGCGCGCCAGGAACGCCCCGACGCTGCGGACCCCGTCCCGGTGCAGGGCCAAGCACAGGTCGGGGCGGAGGACGACCGGCCAGCGCGCCAGCACGGGATGCAGCCGGGGCGGGGTCCGCCCGCTGCCGTCCGGGCGGGAACGGGCGACGGCCACCGTGCCGGGAGCCGGGGCAGCGCCAGAGGCCGCGGCAAGGCGGGCGACGAGGTCGGCCGGCAGGAACGGGCAGTCGGTGGGCACGCTCACCAGATGCGCGGCGTCAAGCCCCTGCCCGGCGATCCAGTCCAGGGCGGCGAGGATGCCGGCCAGGGGGCCGGCGCCGTCTTCATCTCCCCCCGCTGGCGCCCCGTCCACGCCGGCATCGGGGAGCACCGGCAGTCCGGCCAGCGACGGGCGGCGGCGGAAGCGTCCCGGATCGCCGTTGGCGCTCAGCACCAGCCGGTCCACCTGCGGGCCGAAGCGGGCGACGATCCGCTCCAGCATCGGGGTCCCGCCGACCGGCACCAGCCCCTTGTCGCCACCGCCCAGCCGGCGGGCCTGCCCGCCCGCCAGGATGACGCCCACCGTTCTCACGGGGGCGCGGTCCCCGCCGGGCGGTCCGCGCCCGGCACGGCACCCACCGGCCCGTCCCCGACCGGCGCCAGGGCGACCCGCAGGTCGAGGGCCTGCCGACGCAGCGCGTCCAGGCCGGGCAGGGCCTGCGCCGCCGCGTCCCGCAGCGCCGGATCGGTGGCCTGTGCGGCCAGCTTCTCCAGCGTGTTCACCTGCCGCATCAGGCCCTGGGCGCGGTCGCGCAGGAAGCCGTCCTGGAAGGCCGGGTCCTCCAGCGTGGCCAGCCGGTCCTGCACGGCACGGTCCTCCGCAAGCGGCTCCGTCGGCAGCGTGACGCCGAGCCGGCGGGCGATCTCGGCGAGGGTTCCGTTCAGCCCGGTCAGCCGCTCCCGCGCGGCCTGGGCGAGTGCCCGCAGCTCCGGCCGCGTCGTCCGGGACAGGGCAAGCTCCGCCTGCGCCAGTTCCCCCAGCCCCCGCTGGTAGGCCTGTTGCAGGTGCGTGGCGTCGAACCCGGTCGCCACGGGGCCACCCGTCGCAGGATCGGCCGCTCCGGCTCCCTGGGGGCGGGCCTGCCCGGCGGGGGCCGCCAGAGCGGCAGCGCCGGCCAGGGCGGCAGCCAGCAGCAGGGCCGGCGCCCGTCTTCCCATCCTGCCCGTCATCCGCCTCATCCCTGTCATCGTCGTTCCGCCCCTGACGGCTTCCTATCCGGCCAAACGCTGCCGGCCGCGTGACGGCCCGGCCGCCTGAACAGGCGGCGGGGACAAATTCCGGTGCCGGGGGAACGCCAGGAACCAAATGCGCCGCCCCAGGTTGGCAGGACAGAGGCTGCCGTTCACCGACCGGGGCGCGCCGAGGGGGGCACGCCGAGGGGGTTCCCGCCGACGGACTCCCGCGGCGGCCGGCATCCGGCCAGATCCTCCGGTTCGCCCAGCAGGGTTGTCATGTCCCAGGCTCCTGCCCCGTCCGCGTCCGCCCAGTCCGCCCCGCCCTCTGGCCCCTCCGATGCCGACCCCGACGGCCGCGGTTCCCGCGACCGCCGCCGGGTCGAGCTGGTCGCCTTCTTCTTCCTGGCCTTCGTGATCTGGCCCTTCCTGGCGGTGGCCGTGGTCGGCGGTTACGGCTTCCTGGTCTGGATGTACCAGCTCGTCATGGGCCCGCCCGGCCCGCCGCAGGTCTAGGGGCCCCGCCATGCCCGACATCGACCTTGCGCGGCGGCGCTTCCTGCGCGGCGGCCGCCCCATCCCCGACCCCGTCCGGCCCCCCTGGTCCGTGCAGCGGGCCTTCACCGATCTCTGCACCCGCTGCGGCGCCTGCGTGGCGGCCTGCGGGCCGGGGCCGCTGACGACGGGCGACGGCGGCTTTCCGGCGATGGATTTCGGCCGCGGCGAGTGCAGCTTCTGCGCCGCCTGCGCCGAGGCCTGTCCGGAGCCGCTGTTCCTGCCGCGGACCCTGCCGCCCTGGCGGCTGCGGGCGGAGATCGGTTCCGGCTGCCTTGCCGCCGGGGGCACCTACTGCCGGAGCTGCGGCGACGCCTGTCCGGCCGGCGCCATCCGCTTCGCCGTGCGCCTGGGCGGCCGGGCCGATCCCGCGGTCGCGGCGGATGCCTGCACCGGCTGCGGCGCCTGCGTCTCCGCCTGTCCCGCCGGCGTCGTGCGGGTGGCCGCCGCAGAGGCCCTGCCCGGGGAGGCTGGCCATGGGGACTGAGGACAGCGGGGAACTCCACATCGCCAGCCTGCTGGTCCAGCGCGCCCCCGGCCATGCCGCAGCGGTGCGGGCGGGGCTGGCCGGGGTGCCGGGCGCCGAACTCCAGGTCGAGGAGGGGGCGAAGGCGATCGTGACGGTGGAGGGGGCGAGCGCCGGGGCCATCGCCGAGGCGCTGACCCGCATCCAGCTCCTGCCCGGCGTGATGTCGGCGGTGATGGTGTTCCACCACCAGGAGGTGGCGGAACGGGAAGCGGGTGCGGAAGGGGGGACGAGATGACGGGCATGCAGACGATCCCGACCGGGCTGTCCCGGCGCGACTTCATCAAGGCCCAGGCGGTGGCCACCGCCGCCGTGGCCGCCGGCATCAGCCTGCCGGCCTCGGCGCAGGCCCCGCTCGCGGTCGGGGAGGCGGCACAGCTCCGCTGGTCCAAGGCGCCCTGCCGCTTCTGCGGCACGGGCTGCGGCGTCATGGTGGGGGTCAAGGACGACCGCGTGGTCGCCACCCACGGCGACATGCAGGCCGAGGTCAACCGCGGCCTGAACTGCGTCAAGGGCTACTTCCTGTCCAAGATCATGTACGGCGCCGACCGGCTGACCACGCCGCTGCTGCGCATGCGCGACGGCCGCTACGCCAAGGACGGCGAGTTCATGCCGGTCACCTGGGACCGCGCCTTCGACGAGATGGCGCGGCAGTGGAAGCGGGTGCTCAAGGAGAAGGGGCCGAAGGCCGTCGGCATGTTCGGCAGCGGCCAGGCGACGATCTGGGAGGGCTACGCCCAGTCCAAGCTGATGCGGGCGGGCTTCCGGTCCAACAACCTGGACCCCAATGCCCGGCACTGCATGGCGTCGGCCGCGGTGGGCTTCATCCGCACCTTCGGGATGGACGAGCCCATGGGCTGCTACGACGACATCGAGCAGGCCGACGCCTTCGTGCTGTGGGGCAGCAACATGGCGGAGATGCACCCGATCCTCTGGACCCGGGTCACCGACCGCCGCCTGTCCGCCCCGCATGTGACAGTGGCCGTGCTCTCCACCTTCGAGCACCGGACCTTCGATCTGGCCGACGTGCCGATGGTCTTCCATCCCGGCACCGATCTGGCGATCCTGAACTGGATCGCCAACCACATCATCAGCACCGGCCGGATCAACAAGGACTTCGTCACCCGGCACACCACGTTCCACGAAGGTGCGACCGACATCGGCTACGGCCTGCGTCCCGAGCATGAGCTGGAGATGCGGGCGACCCATGCCCGCGAGGCCGCGGACGCCAAGCCCTGCGACCTCGCCCGCTACACCGAACTGGTCAGACCCTACACGCTGGAGCACACGGCCCGGCTGACCGGCGTGCCGAAGGAGCGCCTGCTGGCGCTGGCGGAGCTGTACGCCGACCCGAAGACCAAGGTGGTGTCCTTCTGGACCATGGGCTTCAACCAGCATGTCCGCGGCGTCTGGTGCAACCATCTGGTCACGAACATCCACCTGCTGACGGGCAAGATTTCCCAGCCCGGCAACGGCCCCTTCTCCCTGACGGGGCAGCCCAGCGCCTGCGGCACGGCGCGGGAGGTCGGCGTGTTCGCCCACCGGCTGCCCGCCGACATGGTGGTGACGGACGCCGGCCACCGGCAGCGGGCGGAGGAAATCTGGAAGATCCCCGCCGGCCTGCTGAGCGGCGAACCCGGCTACCACGCGGTCTTGCAGGACCGCATGCTGAAGGACGGCAAGCTCAACGCCTACTGGGTGATGTGCAACAACAACCTCCAGGCGGCCGCCAACACGGCCCAGGAGACCTGGCCCGGCTACCGCAACCCGGACAACTTCATCGTCGTCACCGACGCCTATCCCACGGTAACCGCCATGGCGGCCGACCTCGTGCTGCCGGCCGCCATGTGGGTGGAGAAGGAGGGCGCCTACGGCAATGCCGAGCGGCGCACCCATTTCTGGCACCAGCTCGTCCCCGCCCCCGGAGAATCCTGCTCCGACCTCTGGCAGCTCATGGAGTTCTCCCGCCGCTTCACGACGGACGAGGTGTGGCCGGAGGAGATCCTGGCCGCCAATCCCGCCTACCGCGGCCGCACGCTCTACCAGGTGCTGTTCGCCAACGGGGAGACGGACCGCTATCCCCTGTCGGACATCGCGGCGGGCTATGCCAACCACGAGTCCGAGCATTTCGGCTTCTATGTCCAGAAGGGGCTGTTCGAGGAATATGCCGCCTTCGGCCGGCATCACGGGCACGATCTGGCGCCCTTCGACACCTACCACGAGGTGCGCGGGCTGCGCTGGCCCGTGGTGGACGGCAAGGAGACCCGCTGGCGCTACCGCGAGGGCCTGGACCCCTACGTCCCCGCAGGCGAGGGAGTGCGCTTCTACGGCATGTCCGACGGCAAGGCCAAGATCATCAGCTACCCCTACGAGGCCCCGGCCGAATCCCCGGATGCGGAATTCGATCTCTGGCTGGTGACGGGGCGGGTGCTGGAGCACTGGCACTCCGGCTCGATGACGATGCGGGTGCCGGAACTCTACAAGGCGTTTCCCATGGCGGTGGTGTTCATGCACCCCGACGACGCGAAGGCGCGCGGCCTGCGCCGCGGCTCGGAGGTCGAGGTGGCGTCGCGCCGCGGCATGATCCGCACCCGGGTGGAGACACGGGGCCGCAACCGCCCGCCGCGCGGGGTGGTGTTCGTGCCCTGGTTCGACAGCGCGCGGCTGATCAACAAGGTGACGCTCGACGCCACGGACCCGATCAGCAAGCAGACCGACTTCAAGAAATGCGCCGTGAAGGTAGTGCCGGTGCAGGCATAGGGAGGGGAACGGGATGCGCGCAACCCTGCGGATGGCGCTGCTCTCGGGCGGACTGGTGGTCGCGTGCACCGCGCTGGCGCCGGGAGCGGCCCAGGAGGGCACGGGCCGGGGCGACCGGGACAACACGGTTGAGCCCACGCCCTTCCGGCCGCCGGTCGGCTTCACCGACGAAGTGGCGGCCCCGCCCCTGGCCAGGGAGATCACCGACGACCGGCGGCGGGCCCGCAACTATCCCGAACAGCCGCCGGTCATCCCCCACAACATCGCGGGCTATCAGGTCAATCTCCAACACAACCAGTGCCTGACCTGCCACAGCCGCCAGTATACCGAGCAGGTCCAGGCGCCGATGGTCAGCATCAGCCACTATCAGACGCGCGACGGGCAGACGCTGGGCGCGGTGGCGCCGCGCCGCTATTTCTGCACCCAGTGCCATGTCCCGCAGACCGACGCGCAGCCGGTGGTGGAGAACCGCTTCCGGCCCTTCGATGCACTGGTGGAGCCGACGCCCGGCGACGGCGGCGGGCGATGAGGCTTCCCGGATTCCTGACGCGGTCCTGGCAGGTCTTCTCCCGGCCGGCGACCCGGCTCAGCCTGGGCTTCCTCACGCTGGGCGGTTTCCTGGCCGGCGTGCTGTTCTGGGGCGGATTCAACACCGCGCTGGAGCTGACCAACCGCGAGGCGTTCTGCGTCGGCTGCCATGAGATGCGCGACAACGTCTTCGAGGAGCTGAAGACCACCATCCATTTCAGCAACCGTTCCGGCGTGCGGGCGAGTTGCCCGGACTGCCATGTTCCGCACGGGTGGACGGACAAGATCGCGCGCAAGATGCAGGCCTCGAAGGAGGTCTGGGGCACGATCTTCGGCAGCATCGACACGCGCGACAAGTTCGTCGCCAAGCGGCGCGAACTGGCCGAGCACGAATGGGCCCGGCTGAAGGCGAACGACAGCCTGGAATGCCGCAACTGCCACAGCGCGGCCTCCATGGACATCACCCGGCAGGGTGCGCGCGCCGCCCGGGTCCACGACGCCTTCCTGTTCACCGGGCAGCGCACCTGCATCGACTGCCACAAGGGCATCGCCCACCGGCTGCCGGACATGCACGGCGTGCCGCCGGGCTGGAGCGAGACGGTGGCCGGCACCCCCGCCACGTCCGGCCCCTGGCCGACACCCGCCGCGACACGCTGAAACCGGGGGCCGGCAGCGCCCCCGCGACCCTTCGTTCAGAGGGCCGTTTCAGAGAGGGCCGTGCGGTCCCCGTCGTAGCAGCCCGGGGCAGGGGCCGCTTCGCCGGCGATGCGCGCCAGCGTCGCCGCCATGTGCCGGGGCGGCGGGGCCGTGGCCGCGACCGGCGGGCTGTCCGCCGCGCCCAGGCGGAAGGAGACGCTGCGCGCGTGCAGGTGCAGCGGGACGGGCGGCGGCTGTTCGGCGCCGTAGATCGGATCGCCCAGGATCGGGAAGCCGGAACAGGCGCAGTGGGCGCGGAGCTGGTGCATGCGCCCCGTGCGCGGGGTCAGCTCCAGCCAGGACAGCCGCCCGTCGGTCGCCAGCAGGCGCCAGTCCGTCAGGGCCGGCTTGCCGTCGGGATCGACGACGACCTTGGAACAGCCGGGGATCTGGACCTTCAGGAGCGGCAGGTCGATGCGGCCGGCCTCGCCGGGCGGACGGCCGAGCACGACGGCCCAGTAGGTCTTGCCGACATGGCCGTGCAGGAACAGCCGGCCCAGCCGGGCGGCGACCTCGGCGTCGCGGGCCAGGACGAGGCAGCCGCTGGTGTCCTTGTCCAGCCGGTGCGCCAGTCGCGGCGGCTCCTCCCGCTCGAAGGCGACCCAGGGCAGGTACTGCTCCAGATGCTCCACGGTCTTGGTCCCGTAATGGACCGACAGGCCGTGCGGTTTGTCGAGGATCAGAACGTCCGCATCCCGGTGCAGGACGCGGGCGCGGATCTCCCCCGCGGTGTATGGCATGCCCGGCTCCCGGCGGTTCTGGCGGCCGGGGTTATACCCGGCCCGCCCCGCCGAGTCAGCGATGAGAGCACGCAGCGTCCCCGGGCCGCGGGCGGACCACCGCCCCCTTGACCTTCCAGCGGCTGGAAGCTCCATCTGTAAAGGGCATCGGAGGATCGAGCATGACCGCACTGCCCAGCACCGCCCACTCCACCGCGCCGACGGCCCTGCCGGCCGCCACCACGGCCCGGCTGGAGTTCCCCGTCACCGGCATGACCTGCGCCGCCTGCGCCGGCCGCATCGGCAAGGCGCTGTCGCGGCTGGAGGGCGTGGCGGAGGCCAGCGTCAATCTGGCGACGGAGCGCGCCACCATCGCCTTCGATCCGGCCCGCACCGCTGCGGCGGCCCTGCTGGATGCCGTGCGGCGGACCGGGTTCGACGCCCCGACGCAGACCCTGGACCTGGAGATCCGCGGCATGACCTGCGCCTCCTGCGTCACGCGGGTGGAGAAGGCACTCACGCGGGTGCCGGGCGTGCTCGCGGCCGATGTGTCCCTGGCGACGGAGACGGCGCGGGTCACCGTCCTGGGCACGGCCCCGGAGGCGTTGACGGCCGCCGTGGAGCGCGCCGGCTATCAGGCGGTTCCACGACAGGACGAGGCCGCGGCGGACGCGGATGCCGCGGCCGAGGCGCGGGCCCGGCGGGAGCGGCTGCGGGTGCTGGCCGCCGCGGCGCTGACCCTGCCGCTGGCCCTGCCCATGCTGTTCCAGGCCGCGGGGCTGCACGTCATGCTGCCGGGCTGGGCGCAGCTTGTCCTGGCGAGCGTCGTGCAGTTCTGGCTGGGCGCCCGTTTCTACGCCGCCGGCTGGCGGGCGCTGCGGGCCGGCAGCGGCAACATGGATCTGCTGGTGGCGCTGGGCACCAGCGCCGCCTATGCGCTGAGCGTCTGGCAGATGGCCACCGCGGACCCGTCCATGGGAGCGGCGCCGCATCTCTACTTCGAGGCGTCGGCCGTCATCATCACCCTGGTGCTGCTGGGCAAGTACCTGGAGGCACGGGCCAAGCGCCAGACCACCGCCGCCATCCGCGCGCTTTCGGCCCTGCGGCCGGAGACGGCGCGGGTCCTGCGCGACGGCCGGGAGGAGCTGGTGCCGGCCGCCGCGGTCCGCGTCGGCGACACGGTGCTGGTCCGCCCCGGCGAGCGCATTCCCGTGGACGGCATCGTGCGCGAGGGCGCCAGCCATGCCGACGAATCCCTGCTGACGGGCGAGAGCCTGCCCGTGGCGAAGGAGCCGGGCGCACGGGTGGCGGGCGGCTCCGTCAATGGCGAGGGACGGCTGCTGGTGGAGACCACGGCCGTCGGGGCGGAGACGGTGCTGGCCCGCATCATCCGGCTGGTGGAGAACGCGCAGGCCGCGAAGGCGCCGATCCAGCGGCTGGTGGACCGGGTGGCCGCCGTCTTCGTGCCCGTCGTGCTGGGCATCGCCCTTGTCACCCTGGCCGGCTGGCTGCTGGCGGGGGCCCCGGTGGAGACGGCGGTGGTCGCCGCCGTTTCGGTGCTGGTGATCGCCTGCCCCTGCGCGCTGGGCCTCGCCACGCCGACCGCCATCATGGCGGGCACCGGCGTGGCAGCGCAGGCCGGCATCCTGGTCAAGGATGCCGAGGCGCTGGAGCGCGCCCACGCCGTGGACACGGTGGTGTTCGACAAGACCGGCACCCTGACGGAGGGCCGCCCGGCGGTCGTGGCGCTGGTGCCGACCGGGATCGCGGAAGCCGACCTGCTCACCCTTGCCGCGGCGGTCCAGTCCGGCAGCGAGCATCCCCTGGCCGAGGCGGTGCGGACGGCCGCCGCGGCGCGGCATCTGGCGGTGCCGCCGGCCGCCGACCTGCGCGCCCTGCCCGGCCGCGGCGTGGCCGCCACCGTCGCCGGCCGCGACCTCCGCCTGGGCAGCGCCCGGCTGATGCAGGAGCTGGGGATCGACCTTGCCCCGCTGGCCGACGCGGCGGCCCGGCAGCAGGCGGAGGGCCGCACCGTCTCCTTCCTGGCGGACACCGCCGGTCCCGTCCTGCTGGGGCTGCTGGCCTTCGGCGACGCGCCGAAGCCGAGCGCGGCGCGGGCGGTCGAGCGGCTGCACGCGGCGGGGCTGCGCACCGTGCTGCTGACCGGCGACAACCGCGGCAGCGCCGAGGCCACGGCCCGCCGCCTGGGCATCCCCACGGTGCTGGCGGAGGTCCTGCCGGAGGACAAGGCGGCCGCGGTAGCCGCCCTGAAGGCGGAGGGCCGCACCGTCGCCATGGTCGGCGACGGCGTCAACGACGCCCCCGCCCTGGCCGCGGCCGATGTCGGTCTGGCCATGGGCGGCGGCACCGACGTCGCCATGCAGGCGGCGGGCATCACCCTGATGCGGGGCGACCCCGCCCTGGTGGCGGATGCGCTGGCCGTCTCCCGCCGCACCTACGCCAAGATCCGGCAGAACCTGTTCTGGGCCTTCGCCTACAACGTGCTGGGCATTCCGCTGGCGGCGCTGGGCCTGCTGAGCCCGGTGCTGGCAGGAGCGGCGATGGCCTTCTCCAGTGTCAGCGTGGTGACGAACGCGCTGCTGCTGCGGCGCTGGCGGCCGGGCGCCTGACCCCGGCGTCGGGTCTACGGGCGATTCGCCGTCGGCGGCCCCCTGCGACGCCCTCCGGCGGTCGGAATCGGGTCGGCACCGGGCGGGTCCCGGGTAGGCTCCCCGGTCACGCGCGCCACCCCGGACCCGCAGCGGCCGGGCGCGCGGCGACCGCTCCCCCGCCCCTCCGGGTACCATTCGATCGGGCAGGCGTCCGATCGGGCAACGAACGGTCCGCCAATGCGGCCGCCCGGTCCGAAAGCAACATGCCGCATCGCAGCAAGGAGAGAGGAGCGCCGCCGGATGGATCGGCAGGCGCGCCGGCCACGCCCGCAATGACCGCCCTTGAGCCCTAAGAAGAAAGGACTTTCCAGGACAGCCCCCCGATCGTGAAATTCTCGGCACAGCATCCCGGGGACAGCGTCGCCGGGGCCCCGTTACCGCACCCGCGAACTGTAGCGTGCCGGCAACAACCCCCGACAATCGAATGGGCTGCGCACGACTGAGTCGAAATTGGATCAAAGTTTCACAAAGCTGTAACACCATTCGGGAATACGGGCAGCGGAATTCGGAAGCCTCATGGCCACCCGGACCCGAATCACATTTGGGGGCTACGTAATGACCATGCAGACCAAGCGGGCTGCCGCAGCCTTGCGGCGGCATCTGAACGTGTTGAAGCTGGGCACCGGCGCCATGGCGCTGGCAGTCGCCTCGGCCTGGGTCGTCCCGGCGGTCGCGCAGGAGACCACCTCCTCGATCCGCGGCCAGATCTTCACCGCTGAGGGTGAGCCCGCGGCCGGCGTGAACGTCGAGATCATCCACACCCCGTCGGGCACCCGGTCCTCGGCCGCGGTGAACTCCCAGGGCACCTTCCTGGCGACGGGCCTGCGTATCGGCGGCCCCTACACCATCCGCTTCTCCGGGAGCGGCATCCAGACCCAGCAGGTCGAGAACGTCTTCATCACCCTGGGCGAGCCGTTCTCCCTGGACCTCGTGCTCCAGAGCGGCCAGCAGCAGTCGGTCGAGGAGATCATCGTCACCGGCCAGCGCACCACGGCCCTGGTGATCGGCTCCGGGACCCAGTTCGATCGCCGCGCGATCGAAGACACCCCGACCGCGACGCGCGACCTCAAGGACGTCATCAAGCGCGACCCGAAGGTCAGCCTGGACCCGACCAACGGCAACGCGATCACCATCGCCGGCGCCAACAACCGCTTCAACAGCCTGACCGTCGACGGCGTGAAGCAGAACGACGATTTCGGCCTGAACGCGAACGGTTACCCGACCCAGCGCGTGCCGATCTCGCTGGACGCGATCGACCAGCTCTCCGTCCTGACGGCGCCCTATGACGTCGAGTACTCGGGCTTCACCGGCGGCACGGTCAACATCGTCACCAAGTCCGGCACGAATGAGTTCGCCGGCTCGCTGTACTACTACTACTCCGACGACAACCTGTCGGGCGATCGGAGCAAGGACAACAAGAACATCATCTCGCCGTACAAGGACAAGACCTACGGCGGCTCGATCGGCGGTCCGCTGATCGAGGACAAGCTGTTCTTCTTCGTGAACTACGAGAAGTACAGCGGCGACAGCTCGATCTCCTACGGCCCCGAGGGGTCGGGCGCCGGCCAGACCGTGCGCGGCATCACCCAGGCCGAGTACGAGCAGGTCGCCGAGATCGCCCGCCGCGTCTATGGCTACGACGCCATGGGCCTGGGCGAGCCGCAGCCGGAGTCCGACGAGAAGATCCTGGCCAAGGTGGACTGGAACCTCACGGACGATCACCGCATCTCCGCCGCCTACCAGCGCGACGAGGGCAACAACTACGTCACCTCGTCCAACAACACCCGTCTGGGCTACGATTCGTACAGCTACGACCGTTCCCAGAAGATGGAGAGCTACTCCCTCCAGGTCTTCTCGGACTGGACGACCGATTTCTCGACCGAAGCCAAGGTCGGCTACAAGAAGGTCGACAGCCTGCGGCCGACCACCTCGCCGCTGAACTTCTCCTCCATCATCATCCGCGATCCGGGTGGCAGCCAGTTCGTTCTCGGCACCGAGCCGAGCAGCCAGTCCAACGTCCTCGAAACCGAGACGCTGTCCTACAAGCTGAAGGGCACCTACCTGCTGGGCGACCACAAGGTCGAGGCCGGCTGGGAGCGTGACGACTACGATTACTACAATCTGTTCGTGCAGCGCAGCCTCGGCGAGTTCGAGTTCAACACGATCGCCGATTTCGAGGCCCGCCGCGCCTCCCGCTTCCGCTACAACAGCGCCGCCGGGACGAACAACCCGCTCGATGCCGCCGCCGACTGGGGCTACAAGGTCGACAGCCTGTTCGTGCAGGACGAGTGGAACATCACCCCGGACTTCACGCTGACGGCAGGCCTGCGTTACGAGTACTACAGCTCCGACGACAAGCCGCGCCTGAACACGAACTTCGTCAGCCGCTACGGCTTCGGCAACGACGAGAACCTGGACGGCCGCGACCTCTGGCTGCCGCGCGCCGGCTTCAACTGGAAGGTCCAGGACAGCACCACCCTGCGCGGCGGCGTCGGCCTGTTCAGCGCCCTCGGCCCGACCGTCTGGATGTCGAACAACTACAGCAACGACGGCATCACCCAGGTCGGTGTCGACCTCCGCCGCGCCAGCTCGACGCCGGCCAACTCCATCCTGAACAACGTCGATCCGAACTCCTCGGCGGTCGTGCCCGCGGCCGGCCGGCTCCTGGCCTCCGGTAGCGACAGCTTCGTCAACGCGCTGGACCCGGACTTCAAGATCCCGTCCACTTGGCGCGCCAGCTTCGCGATCGACCAGGTGTTCGACCTCGGCCCGCTCGGCAGCGACTACGTCGTCACCGCCGAGGCGATCTACTCCCGCGTCAAGGAGGCGGTCAGCTACACCGACCTGCGTCTGATCAAGGTCGGCACCGCGCCGGACGGCCGCCCGATCTACCAGTCGCGCGCCGACGGCCGTCCGTCGATCGGCACCAACAGCGACCTGCTGGTCACGAACACCGACGAGGGGGATGGCGTCGTCCTGACCCTGGGTCTCGCCAAGACCTGGGAGACGGATTACGGCGACTTCGACCTGGGGGCGGGCTACGCCTACCAGAACATCGACGAAGTGCACGCGCTGACCAGCTCGGTCGCCTCGTCGAACTATGAGAACCTGGCCGTCAGCGATCCGAACGATCCGGGGGCCGGCACCAGCGACTACGAGGTGAAGCACCGCTTCACCACGAGCGTGAGCTGGTCGAAGGCCTTCTTCGGCGACTTCGAGACGACTCTGAGCCTGTTCCACGAGAGCCGCGAGGGCCGGCCCTACAGCTATGCCTTCCGCTGCGGTTCCTCGGGCGGCAACGCCAACCCGTTCGGCGATCCGGCCTGCACCAACAACAACCGGTCCCGCCAGCTCTTCTACGTGCCGTCGGGCGCGAACGACCCGCTGGTCACCTACGCCCCCGGCTTCAGCTACGATCAGCTCCTGCCGTACCTGGAAGAGAACGGCCTGACCAAGTACGCCGGCCGTGTCGCCCCGCGGAACGGCTTCACCAGCCCGTGGGTGCATACCTTCGACCTGCACATCGCCCAGGAGATCCCGGGCCTGCTGGAAGGTCACCGCGGCGTCTTCACCTTCGACATCCGCAACCTCGGCAACATGCTGAACAAGGACTGGGGCCGACTGGAGCAGGTCTCCTTCTCCGCCGGCCGCACGGTCGACGTGCTGGAGGCCCGGATCGTGGACGGCAAGTACGTCTACGCCCCCGGCTCCGCCGGCCTGAAGGACCCGAACTCCCAGGTCAGCGCACGCTCCTCGGTGTGGAGCGTCCTGGTCGGTGTCCGCTACGAGTTCTAAGCACCGACAACAGTACCCAGCCTCTGGGGGCGGCCTTCGGGCCGCCCCTTTTCTATTGGCGGTTCCCGCGACGACGGTGGCAGCGACCCGGCGGGGTCGCCGCTCAGTCCGTGCCGCGAAGGACGGTCAGGGGAATGCGGTGGCGGGCGCAGAAGACGCGCAGGGTCGGCACCAGTTCGCCCTCCACCGTGCCGCGGTAGAGGCCCCCGCCCTCATGCGCAAGGCCGAACTCCCGCAGTTCCGGGTGATGGCGCAGCACCGGCCCCGCCTCCACCCGCAGATCGGCGACCGGTCCCAGGCTCCGGCGCCAGTGCAGCCATTGCAGATAGCGCCGGTAGGACGGCCTTACCGATCCCAGCGCCCGCAGCGGGCCTTGCGTCGCCTCATAGGCGCGCACGATGTCGCCCGGCAGCAGTTCGGCCGTGAGCCAGTCGCGCGGGGCGAAGCTGGCGGCCGTGGCCGCCTCGATCACCTTCAGCCGGGCGCCCGTGGCGATCCGGCGCCGGCCGGTGCCGGGTCCGCGCTCGGCCCCCGCCTTCCAGCCGCCCGGCGCGCGCCCGGCCTTGCCCTGACGCTCCTTGTCGGCCTGCTGGCGGGAATGAAGGGCGTAGCCGCGCGCCCAGCGGCGGACGAGCGCCCGGTGTTCGTGGCCGCAGGGCTCGCCCAGGCGGCCCTCATGCTCGGCCGCGGTCAGCCGGGCGCGCAGGCCAGGAAACTTCCAGGCCGGAACATGGGAGGCGAAGGCGTCGCCCGCGCCGGAGGCGGCCGCGCTCATGGCGTCCCCCCGGCCCGGTCGAGGCCCGTCCGCTCCGCCGTCCGGGACAGCAGCAGACAGGGCAGCCCCGCCGCGACCGCAACATCCACCCAAGGGGCGAGGCGCAGGGCCGCCATCCTCTCCCCCGACCAGACCGGGATGGCAAGGCGGTCGCCGGCCGGCATCCGGTCGGCAAGGCGCAAGAGCGGGCGCCGCTCCCGCGACAGCAGCCGCACCTCCAGCCGGCCACCCGTCCGGCGCAGGTCCAGCGCGAAGCCGGCAAGGGCGGTGATGGCCCGACCGTCCAGCGGCACCCGGGCCGTGGCGCCCTCGGCCAGTTCGATCCGACGGGTCGTGTGCGCGTTCTCCACGTCCAGCACCAGCAGGTCCAGGCGGATCAGATCATCCTCCAGCTCCGCCCGCACCGGCAGCGGCACGATGATGAGCACCAGGGCCAGCAGCGCCGCGGCGCCGACCGGCCACCGCCCCGCCCTCCGTCCGCTGCGCCGGTTCCCGTCCATGGGCGCATGCTTAGCACGGATGCCGCGGCGCGGCATCTCCCGGCCACTCCGGGCCGTTGGGCTGGCGGGCGGCGGCATCCTGCGCTAGGAGGGGGCGGTCAGTTCCGGGAGAGATCATGTCAGCCTGCCCCTGCGGCTCCGGCCGCCCCATCGATGCCTGCTGCGGCCCCCACCTGTCGGGCGCCACCCTGCCCCCGACCGCGGAGGCGCTGATGCGCTCCCGCTACGCGGCCTATGCCACCGGGGCCGTGGACTATCTGGAGCAGACCCTGCTGCCGGAGACGCGCGGCGACTTCGACCGCGAACAGACCGTCAACTGGTCCAGCACCAGCGAGTGGACGGGGCTGGAGGTGCGCGCCACCGAGAAGGGCGGTGCCGCGGACGAGGAGGGCTGGGTCGAGTTCGTCGCCCGCTTCCGGACCGGCGGCAAGGACTATGTCCACCATGAGACCAGCCGGTTCGTGCGCCGGGACGGGCGCTGGTTCTACGCCGACGGCATCATCGGCACGAAGCCGCGCTCGGCCGCCAAGGTCGGGCGCAACGACCCCTGCCCCTGCGGCAGCGGCCGCAAGTACAAGAAGTGCTGCGGCGCCTGAACGCCGCTTGATCCAACGGCGATTCACGGCGAAACGCCCCCGCGGGGAGACCGCGGGGGCGTAAGTCCGGACAGGCGGTCCAGGATCGTCCTCAGTCGAACAGGTCGCGGCGCAGGCGGCCTTCGGCATCCCAGCGGGCGATCTGGCGGGTGGCCGCGTCCGCATCCATGCCGCGATGCTGCGCCAGGATGGTGTGCAGCGCCCGGTCGAGCCCGGCCCCCAGGGTGCTGGCCCGGCCGCAGGCGTAGAGCACGGCCCCCTTCTCATCCATCCATGCCAGCAGTTCAGCCCCGGCCTCGATCAGGCGGTCGGGGGCATAGCCGCCCTCCGGCTCCCGCGAGAAGGCCGTGTCCAGCCGGGCGAGCACGCCGCGGCGCATCCAGCCCTCCAGCAGGTCGCCGTAGAAGAAGTCCGCCTTGCGCTTGCGGTTGCCGAACACCAGCCAGACCGGCTGTCGGGCGCCCGTCTCCTCGCGCTCGGCCAGGAAGCCGATGAAGGGGGCGATACCGCAGCCGGCGCAGAGCAGGATCATCGGGCGGTCGGCCTCCGGCGGCGGCGGGTTGAAGGCGGGATGCCGGCGCAGGGCCGCGTCCAGCCGGTCGCCCGGCCGCAGCCCGCGGCAGAGCAGGCCCGACGCCTTGCCCAGGCTCTCGCTGCCGTCCGCCTCCCGCCGCCAGGTCAGACCGACCGTCAGCAGCAGGCGCTCCGGCCCGTGTCCGGGCGCCGCCGAGACGGAATAGGGGCGCGGCGGCTCCCCCGGCCCCGGCGCGACCATCAGCAGATCGCCGGAGCGGTAGTCCAGCGGACCGTCGGCCTGGAACAGCAGGCTCCAGGCCTCATGCGTGTCCGGATCGCCGGGATCGTTGAGCTGCTGACGGGAGACCAGCGTCAGCGTCACCGGGCGGTCGGCTTCCGGCGCCGCGACGCTGCCGGTGTCCACGCCGATCCGGGCGCCCACCGCCGCCAGCCAGTCCTGCCAGGGACCCGTGGCCTCCCCGTCCACGCAGGCCATGCCGACCACCTCCACCGCCCCGGCCGCCAGCAGCGCATCGCGCACCGCGATGCCGCCGGCGCAGTAGTCCGGATAGCGGCTGTCGCCCAGCGCCACCAGCGCGAACGGCACCCCTTTCAGGTCCGTTCCCCGGAGCCGGTGCAGGAAGGTCCGGCCCTGGTCCGGCACTTCGCCCTCGCCGGTCGTGGAGACGACCAGCAGGACCTGCCGGAAGTGCTTCAGTTCCTCCGGCGCCAGCGCGGCCATCGCCGCACAGGACACCTTGCCCCCGCCGGCGGCGAGCGCGGCGGCCGTGGCTTCCGCCAGCCGCGCGGCACGGCCGGTCTGGCTGGCGAAGGCGACCAGGATGTCGGCATCCGCACCGCCCGTCCGGCGGCGGGCCTGCCGCCAGCGACGGACCCAGGGCAGCACGCCGGTCACCGTCAGCCCGAGCAGGGCGAAAGAGGCCAGCAGGTTGACAAGGCCCGACCAGCCGCCGGCCCAGGTTCCTTCGTGCAGTTCATGGATCAGGCCCGGCCCGCCCTCCATCGGGGCCACGGCGCCGCCGCCGATCAGGAAGGCCGCACGGCCGTCGGGCGTGCCGGTGAGGAGCATCACCCCGTTGCCCATCCGCCGCGCCCAGACGAGAGCGGACAGGTCGGCGGCTGGCGCCGCCTGCTCCAGCGCCCGGGCGATGCTCGCCGGCGCGGCGGAGGGCGGGAGCTGCGGCCGGGCGGGACCGCCGATGTGCAGGATCATCAGCACCGCCGTCAGCGGCGTCAGCAGCACCAGCGGGAACAGAACCCAGCCGATGCCGCGGTGCCAGCCGGCGAGCGTACGGTTCAGCCGCGGCCAGGCCAGGACGGGGCCGACGATGATCAGCAGGGTCATGGCCCAGGTGGCGATCTCCACCAGGAGGCCGGCCTCCAGCAGCAGGTCCTCATGGAACCGTTTGACCAGCCCGAAGAAATCGGAGCCCTGCTGCGGCGCGGATATGATCGCGCCCGTCGCCAGATCATAGGCGTCCCGCACGCCGCCGGCCTTCGCCAGCACGAGCGTGCGCCCGTCGTCCCCGATGACCGCCATGCGCGCGGCACCGTCGGGATCGACGCGGTCGAGCAGGCCGACCAGGGCCGTCGTATCGACCGGAACCGGGCCAGCGCCGGAATCTGCCGCCGGAACCGCCTCCAGGATCGGCTTCACCGCCAGCACGGCGCCGGACAGGATGATCAGCACGAACAGCGGTGTCAGGATCAGGGCGACCCAGCGGTGGGCGAAAAGCAGGATGGATTTCAGATCATGAGCGGACATCGGCCGCCTCCCTGGCAGGTGCGATGTCGCGGCGGGGATCCCCGACGGCGTGGCGCAGTTCTGAAAACGGGCTGGACGGTCCCCGGCGCCGAAACTCCGGCGCCGGGGTGGCCGTCACGGTCAGCGGCGGGGTTACCGGCCGCCGGCCTTGTCGGTCTGTGCAGCGGGCGGCGAGGCCGGGGGCTGCGCGGCGGGCGCCTGCCCCCTCATGCCCGGCCCCATGCCCTGGCCGGGTCCCATGCCCTGACCGGGACCCATGCCCTGCCGGCCGGGTCCCATGCCCTGACCCGGCCCCATCCCCTGAACGGGGCCCATGCCCTGCCCCATGCCGGGGCCGCGACCCTGACCCATGCCGCGGCCCGGCATGGCGGGCGGCTCGTCGGGCAGGGTCACGCCCTGCTCCTTGGCCCGGGCCTGCATCCGGGCATGGTGCTCCAGCCGGATCTGCTCCCGTTCCTCCACGCTCCGCGCCTGCCGCATGCGGCTGCGCAGGTCCATCCGTTCCTGCGGCGTCATCAACTGGCTGCCGTAGATCGGGGTGTCGTCCGCTTCCGCCGCTGGCGAGGATGCCGGCGCCTGGGACTGGGCCATGGCGATCGATGCCGCCGGAAGCGACAGAGCGAGCGCCAGGACTGACGCTGTGAGCACGCGCATGGGATTGCCTCCGTTCTTCGGGGTTGGACCCGGCGGGAAGGATCGCACTCAGAACAGCCGCCGGGCCTTGAGATCTGTCAGGAAACGGCCTCCCTGCGACAGAATAACCAGCACAGGGCAACCGGCTTACTCCGGGCTCATTCATCCTCGAACACCCCCTGCCCCGCCCGGTCGTGGCAGGCCTCGCAGTTGGCCTTGGAGCGGATGTGGGGGCGTTCCCAGATCTGGGGCCGGAAATCGTGCTCGCGCAGCCACCAGCGCTGCTCGGTGATGCGGATCGTATCGGTATCGCCCCGGCGCGCCGCGTTCGCGGTCAGATAGGCGCGGATGTCCGCCGCCACCTCCGCCGGCAGGCTGGCATCCTCACCGAAGTGCCGGGGCAGCGTGTCCATGACGCGCTCCCAGCCCGCGGCGGGCAGCAGGGCCGCGGGAAAGGCCATGTGGCACTGACCGCATTCCTTGAGGGTCGCTGCATGGGTTACGGGGCGGGCCGCCCCGTCGCGGTCGTGCCCGTCGCGGTCGTGCCCGCCGCGGTCGGCAAGGGAGGGGCTGGCGAAGATCGGGGCAGCCACCGCGATCAGGGCGGCGGCGGCGAAGGCATGGCGCAGGCTCATGGGAGAGGTTCCTGTTTCCTGAAGGGCTGGCGGGAAGGCGGGCGCTGCGGTGGACGCGCGGCCGGCCTTACTGGCTGGCGAGGAAGCTGATGTAATCGCCCTTCTCCTGGGCACTGCACTCGCGGCCCAGCACGCCCGGGCAGTCACGGCGGAAATGCTTTTCGACATAGTCGGCATCCGTGAACCGCCAGGGGCTGACCGAGACGGCGACCGGCTTGATCGCCCGGCCGGTCTTGCGGTGCTGGCCCGTGGCGCGGGGGTCCGCCGTATGGCAGGCGGCGCAGCCGTCCGCCTCGGCGCCGGCGACCTGGCCGAGATAGATCGCCCGACCGCGCTCGGCGGAGAATCCGGTGAAGGCGGGGTCCTGCGCCTTCGCCTGCACCGCGTAGGAGGCCAGGAGGGCGTCGCGGCTGGCGGCGTCGTCACCCGCGGCCAGGGCCGGGCCGGCGGCCAGCAGAAGTGCGGCGGCGACCAGCGGACGGAGCCGGCGGGAACGGACGGAAGCAGCGGAAGGGAAAGCGTCGGTCGTCATGGGAACCTTCGGGAAAGCGGTGGCAAGGGTCGTCCGGCCAACCTGAACGCTGGCTGAACGATGGGGCCGCCGCGGGGGCGGTCCGGCGTGGAGGGAGGGGCGGAAAGGTCGGGAAAACCGGGGGGTTCCGGGCGGGGGGCGCGACCGGGCGCCGCCCCCTTTGCCGCCCGGGATCAGCCGTGCTTGCGCCCGGTGAGCATGGCGCGGACGAGATTCTCGCCGTGCATCAGGCCCGTCAGCAGGACGCCGGCGACATGCAGGCCGACCAGGACGAGGATTCCGGTGGCGGCCGCCTCGTGGATCTCCTCCAGGTCGTGCTCCCGGATGAAATCGCCGGGAACGCCGTACTGGAGCCCCACGCCCGTCGCCGTGGTGAGCAGCAGGCAGGCGAGCAGGGCGACGATCATGGCCCCGCCGGCCGGCGTGTGGCCGATGTAGCGCCGGGCATGGCCGCCGATCAGATCGCGGCAGTAGGCGAAGAAGCCCGCCGGCGTCGGCACGAAGTCGTCGAAGCGGGCATGCGGGCTGCCGGCCAGCCCCCAGAAGGAGCGCACGGCCACGATGGTCAGCACCGTGAAGCCGGCCGTGAGGTGCAGCGTGGAGGCGTCGTCCGAGCTGATCCAGGCGACCGCGACGGCCAGGGCGAGGGTCCAGTGCGAGACCCGCACCAGCGGGTCCCAGACCCGGACGCTGGCCGCGGGAGCCGCGGCAGCGTCGGCGCCGATCGTGTCGGACATGACGGCGTCAGGCTGGTCGGTGGTGCTCATCGGCGGTGCTCCCGCTCGCCCTTGCCCCGCCCTTCTTCCTTCAGGATGTCGCCGGTCCGGGAGTCGACATAGAGTTCGCGGCGGTTGCCGTTCGCGTCGCTCGCCTTGATCTCGTAGATGGCGCCGGTCTTGCGCTCCACCTCGCTGACGTCGGTGTAGCCCTGCTTCGCCAGCACGTCGATGAGCTGGGGAATGGCCATGGGGGCCGGGGCCTGGACACCGGCGACCGGGGCGGAGCCCACCGGAGAGGTGGCGGCCGGGGAGGCAGCAGTGGCCGCCGGGCCGGTGTCCTGAAGGATCTCCTTGGCGACGGCATAGCCGCCGACCAGGACGGAACCTGCAAGCAGGGTCGCGGCGGTGAGTTTGGCATAGATCATGGTCGTCCTCCGGGGGATGGGGGAAGGTTGCGATGCCGTGGAGACTGCCCGGGGCCGCCTGAACCTGCCCTGAACACCCCGTTCAGCGTGCGTTCAGCTTCGGAAGTGCTGAGTGGAGGCATGCAGAAGAAGACGATCCTCGCCCTGGCGGGCCTTGCGGTCTGCGGGCTCTTCCTGACCGCCGCCCCGCCTCCCTTGCGCGCGGACGACGACCGCGGGCGCGATCATGACCGCGCCCGCGCCGCGGTGCTGCGGGGGGAGGTGCTTCCCCTGCGCGACATCCTTGAGCGCGCGGAGACGGAGTTTCCCGGACGCCTGCTGGAAGCGGAACTGGAGGACGACCACGGCCGCCTGACCTATGAGGTCAAGCTGCTGACCGAGGACGGACGGGTGCTGGAACTGGTCTATGACGCCCGCGACGGCACCCTTCTGGGCGTCGAAGGCCGCGACCTGGAACGGCGCCGCGGGCATCACGGCCGGGGGGAGCGCGACCGATGAGGGTGCTGGTCGCGGAGGACGACGAGGCCCTGCGCCGCCAGCTCCGGGACGCGCTGGCGGCGTCCGGCTATGCCGTGGACGAGGCGCCCGACGGGGAGGAGGCTGCCTTCCTGGGCGAGACGGAACCCTATGACGCCGTGGTGCTGGACCTGGGCCTGCCGGTCCGGGACGGCCTGTCCGCCCTGCGCGGCTGGCGCCAGCGGGGCATCGACATGCCGGTGCTGATCCTGACGGCGCGCGGCACCTGGCAGGAGAAGGTGGAGGGCATCGACGCCGGCGCCGACGACTATCTGGCCAAGCCCTTCCGTATGGAGGAGCTGCTGGCCCGGCTGCGCGCCCTGATCCGCCGGGCCGGAGGCCATGCCGCGGCGGAGTTGCGCTGCGGCCCGGTGCTGCTGGACACCCGCACCGGCCGGGTCAGCGTGGACGGACGGCTGATCTCCCTGACCGCCCATGAGCTGAAGGTGCTGGACTATCTGATGCACCACCAGGGCCGCATCGTCTCGCGCACCGAGCTGACGGAGCATGTCTACGCCCAGGACTTCGACCGCGACAGCAACACGATCGAGGTCTTCGTCGGCCGGCTGCGCCGCAAGCTGGGGGTGGACGTGATCCGCACCGAGCGCGGGCTGGGCTACCGCATGGATGCGGGGTGATGGCGTCGGGGTCGCTGAACGGACGCCTGCTGGCGCTGGCCGCGGTCTGGGTCACGGCAGCCCTGGTGATCGCTGGGATCTTCCTGACGGATCTGTTCCGCCGCCATGCGGAAGCGGACCTCGCCCGGCGCATGGGCCACCAGCTGGACGAGCTGGCGGCGGCGCTGGAGGTCGGCACGGACGGCCGGCTGGCCGTCACCCGCGACCCCGGCGATCCCCGCTTCCACCGGCCCCTGTCGGGGCTCTACTGGGAGGTGATGGTCGGCGATGCGGAGGTGCTGCGTTCCCGCTCGCTCTGGGACCAGACGCTGGCGCTGCCGGTGGACCGTCCTGAAAGCGGCGAGCTGCACCGGCATGAGCTGACCGGACCGGGCGGTGAGCGTCTGGTCGCCTGGGAACGCGCGCTGGAGCTTTCCGGGATCGACCTGCCGGTGCGCGTGGCCGTGATCGCCGATGCGGCCGACGTCCAGGCGGCGACGGCCGATTTCTCGCAGGTTCTGGCCCTGTCCCTGGCGATCCTGGCGGCGGGACTGATGGCGGCGGCGGTGGCCCAGGTCCGGCTCGGCCTCGTGCCGCTGCGCAGCATGCGCAAGGCCCTGGCGGCGCTGCGGGCGGGTACGGCGACGCGGCTGGAGGGACGCTTCCCCGACGAGGTGCAGCCCCTGGCCGACGACCTGAACCAGCTCCTGGCCGAGAATGCAGCGATGGTGGAACGGGCGCGGGCGGAGGCGGCCGATCTGGCGCATGCGCTGAAGACCCCCCTCGCCGTCATCGCCAATGCCGTGTCGGCTGGCGGGCCGGATGCCGCCGGCACCGTCGCCCGCGAGGCCGACCGGATGCAGCGCCAGATCGAGCGCCATCTGGCCCGGGCCCGCGCCGCCGCGGCCGGGCGCACCCTGGGCAGTGCCACTGCACCGGCGCTGGCGACCCTGCGTCCGCTGGCGGCGGCGGTGCAGCGGCTCCATGCCGACCGCGGCATCCGGATCGAGCTTTCCGGCGACCCCGGCATCCGCATCCGGGGCGACGCCCAGGACGTGCAGGAGATGGCGGGCAACCTGATCGACAACGCCGCCAAATGGGGCCGCTCCCTGGTCCGTGTCGGCGTCACCCAGGCCGGAGCGGTCGCCGTCGTGACGGTGGAGGATGACGGCCCCGGCATCCCGCCCGGACGGCGGGCCACCCTGCCGGAACGTGGCCGCCGGCTGGACGAGACGGTGCCCGGCACGGGCCTGGGGCTCGCCATCAGCGACGAGCTGGCCCGGCTGCACGGCGGCTCCCTCCGTCTGGACGACTCCCCGCTGGGCGGGCTCCGCGCCACGCTGGAGTTGCCGGCCGTCCCGCCGCAGGCTTCCCGCGGCAGCGCCTGACCCGCCGTCAAGGCGAACCGTCGCCTGCCGCCCTCCCTGTCCCTGGACATGACCGGACGGACAGGTCTCCGGCGGGCGGCCGCGTCCGACGACTTCATCCTTCTGGTTACGGTCAAGTATACACCGTCGGATAGAAGGCCCTTCCCCCCACTGTCCCTTGGTCATTGCGGAGACAATCTTAGGCCAATCTTAAGGGGCGATGCGCCTCAATCGGGCATCCAATCCGGGGGGAGTCCTGCCATGCCGCGTCTTGTCGATATTTCTATTCGTGTCCGCATCTTCGCCGCCTTCGGGCTGGTCCTGTTCGTGACCCTGGGTCTCGGTGGCTTCGGTCTTGCCCAGCTCACCAGGATCGACGATGCCGCGGACGTGGTGGTGGGCAACTCGTTGCCCTCCGTAATCGAGAGCAATGCCATCCTGAAGGATGTCATCAACTACCGCCGCTACCAGTCGGCGATGCTGCTGAACACCGATCCGGAGGCCATTACCGAGCGCAAGAAGTCGCTGGCCGAGCTGGCGGCCGATATCGCGGCAAAGCGCAAGGCCTATGAGGTCCTGATCACCACAGACCGCGATGCCTTCGAGAAGTTCGACCGGGCCTGGGCCCGGTTCCTGCCCCTGGCGGCGGAGATCGAATCCCTGATGAAGGCGGGCAAGCGCGACGAACTGATGGTGATCTACAACGGTCCGGCCCGCCTGACCGTTGATGAGGCGCTGAAAGCCCTGGACGAAGCCGTCGAGATCAACCAGCGCGACGGCAAGGACGCGGGCGATACCATCACCGCGGCGACGCAGAGCGCCACCTTCGGCACCATCGTCGCCCTGATCGCCGCCGCCGGCCTGTCGATCGGCGCCGGGCTCACGACCGTCACCACCGTCGCCGGACCGGTCAACCGCCTGACCGACACGATGAACCGGCTCAGCCGCCGCGACCTGACCGCTTCGGTGGACGGCGCCGACCGCAAGGACGAGATCGGCGCCATGGCCCGCGCCGTGCAGGTCTTCAAGGACGGGCTGATCGAGGCCGAACGCCTGACCGCCGCCCAGAAGGCGGAGGAGAAGGCCAAGGCCGCCCGCACCGCCCGGATCGACAGCCTGATCCGCAGCTTCGACGACACGTCCAGCGAATCGCTGCGTGCCGTCGCCGCCGCCGCCACCGAACTGGACGCCACCGCCCAGAGCATGGCCGCCATCGCCGACGAGACCGGGCGTCAGGCCGGTTCCGCCGCCTCGGCCGCGGAGGAGACGACGGCCAACGTGCAGACCGTCGCCTCGGCCGCTGAGGAGATGGCCGCCTCCATCCAGGAGATCAACCGGCAGGTCAACCGCGCCAAGGACGTGGCCCAGCGGGCGGCGGAGAGCGTGCAGGAGACGAACGTCACGGTCGAGGGCCTGACCGCCGCGACGCAGAAGATCGGCGAGGTGGTGACCCTGATCCAGGCGATCGCGGCCCAGACCAACCTGCTGGCCCTGAACGCCACGATCGAGGCGGCCCGCGCCGGGGAGGCCGGCAAGGGCTTCGCCGTCGTCGCCAGCGAGGTGAAGAACCTGGCCGGCCAGACCGCCAAGGCGACGGAGGAGATCGCTGCTCAGATCTCCGCCGTGCAGCGGGTGTCCGCCGAGACGTCCACCGCCATCCAGACGATCGGCACCATCATCGAGGAGGTCAACGGCATCTCCGCCACCATCGCCGCGGCGATGGAGCAGCAGGGCGCCTCGACCAACGAGATCAGCCGCAACGTGACCCAGGCCGCGGCCGGCACGCAGGAGGTCTCCGCCAACATCGGTCAGGTGACGCAGGTCACCGGCCAGGCCGGCGCCGCCGCCACCCAGGTGCTGGGCGCCGCCGGCGAACTGGCCCGCCATTCGGAGACCCTGAAGCAGGAGGTCGAACGCTTCCTCGCCGCCATCAAGGCGGCCTGATCCCGGAAAACACCGCCCGGGTTACCTCCCCCGGACTCCCGCACCCGCCCCTTCTCCCGAAGGGGCGGGTTTTTCTGTCCGCCACCCGGCCCCGCTCAGAACAGGGCCAGCATCAGCCGCCCCTTGAGGCAGGCCAGAGCGGCCGTGGCGGCGGCCACGGCAGCCCCGACCGGGACGCGCTCCGCCCCCGGCATCTGCCGCAGCAGCAGCGTGGCGCCCAGCGCCAGCAGGGCGCTTCCCGCGGCGGCCGCGACGACGACGGCAAGACCCGGCAGGAGGTCCGGCCCGTCATCGTCATGGAGCCGGGCCAGCAGATACGGCGCGGCCAGCAGAAGCGGTCCCTCGATCCCGAGCAGACGGGACGGACACCGGAGCCGCCCGGACGCCAGAAGCAGGGACACGCCCGCCCCGAGGGCCAGCGCGGACACCAGCAGCCCGTAGATGCCGGCCGGCAGTCCGGCAGGGCGATGCCCGAAGGCCGCGGCGTGCGCGGCCAGAAGCCCCAGGATGAGCACCGGCGCCGGTCCCGCAGCCCGTGTCCAGTCCATTGTCCCTCCCCTGGAAGCCCTCGGCGTGCCTTTCGGCGGCGGCCTGTCCCGTCACGCGCCGGCCTCGGTCGCCTGCGCGGGAAACTCGATGATCGCCGTGGTCCCCCGCGCCCCCGACTGGAAGCGGAGCGACCCGGCAAGCTGCCCCGTCAGGCTGTACAGCAGAAGCATCCCCAGACCGCCCCCGGATGGGTTCCCCGCGCCATCCGGAAGGCCGCGCCCATGGTCGCGCACGATCAGGCGGAAGCCGCCGGCCTCCCGCCGCAGGACGACCTCGATCACCGCGGCGTCGCCCGGCGCATAGGCGTGCTCCGCCGCGTTCGTCACCAGCTCGTTCACGATCAGCCCCAGGCTGACCGCCTGTTCGACGGGAACGGCGACGGACACGGCGTCCAGCCGCAGACAGGCGGCTCCGTCGGGGATCTGTTCGCGCAGGTTGGCGACCAGAGCGGCAAGGTAGTCGGCGATGTCGATCGTCTCGATCGCCCCGGTGCGGTGCAGATGCTTGTGCGCCTCCCCAACGGAAAGGATGCGTCCCTCCGCCTTGCGCAGCGCCGCCCGCGCCACCGCGTCGCCTGCCGCGGATTGCAGCTTCACGAGACTGGCCACCATCTGGAGACTGTTGCCGACCCGATGGTTGATCTCCCGCAACAGGATCGTGCGGTCGTGCAGGGCCTCTGCCAGCCCGCCCATGATCTCCCGGTCCCGCCGTTGGGTCGCCATGACCAGGGCCATGCAGCCGATGCCCAGGATCAGACCGGTCAGGGTGAAGGCCGTCTGTAGCCGCGCCACCCGCTCCGAGCGGGCGACCAGCAGACGGTCCTCTTCCGCCTGCATGGCAGCGGACCGGGCGATGATCTCCGCCATCGCGCGCAGGCCGGGACCGGTGCGGATATACTCCCGCACATCCTGGTCCCGACCCTGACGTTCCAGCTCCAGGGTCGTGTCCAGATAGGCGATGTGTCGCTCGACCAACGCGGCCAGATCGCGTGCCCGCTGATGCTGAACCGGATTGTCCGCCGTCAGGGTGGCGACCCTGGCGGCCGCATCCCGCGCACCGGCCAGCGCGCGGGTCCGCGGTTCCAGCGCCTCAGGATCGTCGGTGATGAGGAAACGCCGGTCCGCCGCCTCGGCCGCCGCCAGTCCTGCCAGCGCCCGCTCGATCGCCAGTTTCACCCGGTGGGTGTGGTTCACCCATTCCTCGCTCCGGACGACCCAGTGGAACATGGCGAACAGGGCAAGCAGCAGGGCCGCGATGCCGGCGATGGCGACGCTCTGCCTGATCTGGCTGAGGGCCCTCAGCCGCCGTCCACCGATGTCCGCGACAAGCTGCATCTTCCCCCACCCGCTCCGCCCTGGCGTCCTGGATTAAACAAGGGACGTCGGCTCCGGTTGCGCGGGAAGAGTGTTCCACAGCCCCAGGCTTTCCGGCAACCCGGCCGGCGGGGGATCGGTTGCGGGCGCCACACGGTGGCAGTCGAATGATGGCGGTCGGTTGATGGCGGACGGCTGGCGGTCAGGAATAGACGGGCGCGAAGGTCCCCGCCTGCCCGGTCGCCCGGCCGGCATCCCAGAAGGGGGAGAAGGCCCGCAGCCGGGCGACGATGGGCGGCACGGCGGCGATCACCCGGTCCACCTCGGTTTCCGTCGTCTCCCGCGAGAGGGAGAAGCGGATGGCGCCGTGCGCCGCCGTGAAGGGCACGTCCATGGCGCGCAGGACATGGCTCGGCTCCAGGCTGCCGCTGGTGCAGGCGGAACCCGACGAGGCGGCGATCCCCGCCTTGTTCAGCAGCAGCAGGATGGCCTCCCCCTCGATGAACTCGAAAGCGATGGTGCTGGTGTTGGGCACCCGCTCGGCCTCCCCGCCGACGGCGAAGCAGTGCCCGACCGCACCCAGGATGCCGCGCTCCAGCCGGTCGCGCAGGCTGCGGATGCGGTCCATGTCCTCGGCCACGGAGCGGGCGGCAAGCGCCGCCGCCATGCCCAGCCCGACGATGCCGGGCACGTTCTCCGTTCCCGCCCGGCGGCCGCGCTCCTGCCCGCCACCGCGCAGCAGGGGCCGGAAGCGCGTTCCCTTGCGGACATAGAGCGCGCCGATCCCCTTCGGCCCGTGCAGCTTGTGCGCCGACAGCGACAGCATGTCGATGCCCGTCCCGGCGACGGAGACGGGCAGCTTGCCGACCGCCTGCACGGCGTCGGTGTGGAAGGTGGCCCCCACCTCCTTCGCCAGTTCGGCCAGCTCCGGAACCGGGTTGACGACGCCCGTCTCGTTGTTCGCCCACATCAGGCTGACCAGCGCCACGTCGGGGCCCAGCGCCCGGCGATAGGCCTCCAGGTCCAGCCGGCCGTGCCGGTCCACGGGCACGATGCGGACCTCGACGCCGTCCGTCTTCTCCAGATGCTCCAGCACACCCAGGATGGCGTGGTGCTCCACGGCGGAGGTGACGACCGCCCGCCGTTCCGGCTGCGCCCGCAGGGCCGAGAGGATGGCCGTGCTGTTGGCCTCCGTCGCCCCGCTGAGGAACAGGATTTCATGGTCATGGGCGGCGCCGAGCAGGGCCTGCACCTGTCCCCGCGCCGTGCGGATCGCGGCCCCGACCGACTCTCCAAAGCGGTGCATGGAGGAGGGATTGCCGAACAGCTCCGTGAAGCAGGGCAGCATCGCCTCCAGCACGCGGGGGTCGGTGCGGGTGGTGGCGTTGTTGTCGAGATAGACCGGCGTGTCCATGCCTTCTCCCCTCCCCGTCAGACCGGGATCACGGTGACGGGGGCGCCCAGCTTAGCCGCCATCCGGGCGGCAAGGCCGTCCACCGTCATGCGCGCCATGCGGCAGCCGGCGCAGGCGCCGGTGAGCCGGACATGGACATGGCGGCCGTCCACATCGACCAGTTCGCAGTCGCCGCCGTCGGCCTGGAAGGTCGGGCGGGCGTCGGCGATGGCCTCCTCGATCAGGCGGATGCGCTGCACCAGGGTCAGCTTAGAGCCCGGCGTCACGGCGGCCGGCAGTGCTGCGGCCGGCGGTGCTGCGGCCGGCGGCGCGGGTTTCGACGACAGCGCCACGGCCGCGGGCCTCGTCGGGACCGCCGCGGGCGCCTTCGCCGGCGGGGCCAGGGAGACGAGCGCGCCGGCCGGCTTCAGGGCGGGCCGGGCCGGGGCGCCGGCGAAGGCCTCCGCCGCGCCGAGCAGGCCCTCGGCCACCATCTCGGCGTTCACCGCGGCCAGCACCTCCTCCATCCGCTCGTTGCAGGCGCCGCAGCTACCGCCCGCCTTGGTGTAGAAGGTGACCTGCTCCATGCTGGTCAGCCGGTTCGTCCGCACCGCCCGGCGCAGCATCGGCTCGTCCACGGCGAAGCACTTGCAGATCAGGGCGCCCTCATCGTGGTCGTCGTCGATCTCCTCGCCGCGGTAATGCGCGATGGCGGCGTGCAGCGCCTCCGCCCCCATGACGGAGCAGTGCATCTTCTGGGCCGGCAGCCCGCCGAGGAAGGCGGCGATGTCCTGGTTGGTCAGCCGGGCGGCCTCGTCCAGGGTGCGGCCGATGACCAGTTCGGTCAGGGCGGAGGAAGAGGCGATGGCCGAGCCGCAGCCGAAGGTCTGGAAACGGGCGTCCTGGATCACCTCCGTCGCCGGGTCCACCTTCAGCATCAGCTTCAGCGCGTCGCCGCAGGTCAGCGACCCGACCTCGCCCACCGCATTGGCGTCGGCCAGGACGCCCGCGTTCTTCGGCTCGAAGAAGTACGCCTTGACCTTGTCCGTGTAGTCCCACATGGCCGGATGCCCTCCCGCGTGCCCGTTCGCGTCATCGCCCGTCGCCGGAGATCCCAGCCCGGCAGGGATCCCGCCGGATGGGGGTGCCGGCCCGTGGCAGGATCGTCAGTGGCAGGATTTCTTGCCGCAGTTGCAGCCGCCGCCGGGGGCGGCGTTCTCGAAGACGAAGCCCGCCCCCTCCAGCCGCTCGACGAAGTCCACGGTCACCGCGTCGAGCAGCGGCACGGAGTCCTGATCGACATAGACGTCCAGCCCCTCGAACCGGATCACCGCGTCGGCGTCGCCCGGCCCCTCCTCCAGTTGCAGCCCGAACTGGAGACCGGCGCAGCCCGCCGGGCGCACCATGATCCTGAGACCGGCCGCCTGTCCGGCGGCGGCCTCGACGGCCGTGCGGGCCGCCTGTACCGCGCTGTCCGTGAGTGCCACCATCGCAAACCTCCGTCCCGTATCAGGGCCATCCCGTGTCAGGGTCATCCCGTCCCAGGCGCGTCCGTACCGCCCCGGGGGCAGGGACGTGAGGCAATCTGCGTGCCAGAGGCGAACCCCATGGAATCCGCGGGTTCCGGCAGTGTCGGCAACGCGACAACGGGGCCTTCGCCGCCGGATGTCGGATTCCCGACAGCGACACGCCCGACACGACACCGACACGACACCGTGCAGCGGCGCGGGTCCGGCGGAACTGTGCCCGCGCCCGGGGGCGCAGTCCCCGGCCCGCCGCTTGCAGGGCCCCGACCGAGACGACGACGCGGGGGAGACCGACCATGCCGCCGCCCTATGGAACCGACCTGTCCCCGTGCGGAACGGACAGCCTCGACACCTACCTCTTCGGGCGCATCCTCGCCCTGGCCGCGGCGGACAGCACCCGCCCGCTGACGGCGGCGACGGGCCTGTCCCGCGCGGCGCTGGAACGGCTGCTCCGCCGCCATCTGCCGGACCGGCTGGCGCTGCTGGACGCCGTGCCTGTGGATGCCGGGACCGGGGAAGACGCGCCGGAGGAGCCGGACCTGCGCCAGCTCCTGCAGGAGCACGGCGCCACCGGGGCGGAGGAGGAGGTCTGGCTGGCGGCCATCGTCGCCCGCCGGTCGCTGGAGCCGAACCATCTCTGGCAGGATCTGGGGCTGGCCAGCCGCGCCGACCTGAACGCCCTGTTCCGCCGCCACTTCCCCGCCCTGGTCCGGCGCAACGCGGGCGACATGAAGTGGAAGAAGTTCTTCTACCGCGAACTCTGCCGGCGCGAGGGCATGCTGATCTGCAAATCCCCCAACTGCGAGGTCTGCACCGATGTCCATGCCTGCTTCGGGCAGGAGGACGGGCCGGCGCTGCTGACGGGACTCTGGCGCTGACGCTCGCCCCCCTTCCCCCCAGCGCCTGTCCCTACCCCTCCCCGTGCCTCTGACAGCCCTTGGGGCAGACGCGGGCGCAGGCGCCGCAGCCGATGCAGTTGCCGGCATCGGCCACGACCATGACCTTGCGCAGGAACTCCTCGTCGTCGTCGCCGTCGGGATCGGCGTCCACCAGCTCGTCATCCTCCGTCACGCCCTTCAGGCTCATGACAGCGCGGCTGCACACCTTGAAGCAGCGGCCGCAGCCGATGCACTTCGTCTGGTCGATGGAGAGAAGGTAGGCGGGCGTCCAGGGAGCGCCGCCGCGGGTCAGGAACACGGCCATGCTCAGCCCTCCGCCGCGCGCAGGCGGGCCCGCGCCGCCGCCAGCCCCTCATAGGCGGCATGGCACTCGGCCGCCACGGCCGGGATGCGCTCCCAGCCGACCGGCAGGTCCTCGGACAGGTCGTGCAGGTCCATCTTCAGGCGGGTGGCGCGGGCGTTCAGCGCCTTGACCTCCGCCTTCAGGGTGTCGATGTCGCTCATGGTCGGTTCCTGGACTGGTGGGGCGGCGGATCAGGCGTCCGCCACCTCGGGGAAGCGGCGGATCAGCGTGGCGGCCTCCTGTGCCGCCGTCTCCCCCGCCTCCTCCAGCTTGGCGAGGCTGTCGTAGCCGTAGCGGTGGACGTCGCGCAGGTGGCGGGAGAGCACGACCAGCCGCCCGGCCAGCAGCACCACGCGGCCGAAACCCTCATGGTGCATCTTCATCATGGGGGAGGCGACCTGGCCCGTGAGCTGCTCGATGCGCAGCCCGACGGCGCCGTAGAACTTCTCCACCCGCCACAGCGTATCAGGGTCGGGATCGCCGATGAGGGGGATCAGCCTGCGGTCCTCGCGGGTAACGATGTAGTCGGCCAGAAGCTCGGCGTCGGACCGGCGCTCCCAGGCGCCGTGGCTGTCCTCCGCCCGCAGCAGGCGGACCAGCACGGTCAGGAAGGGGCTGTCCACGCTGGCAGGGGCAGTGTCCGTCTGGGCAGTGTCCGTCTGGGCGTCGGTCATGCCTCAGTCCTCCGTGAAGTCGCGCGGCCGGTCCGCGTGCAGGATCTTGCGCAGCCAGGGCGGCGGATTGCCCGACAGCATGGCCTGGACCCGCGCCAGCACGCTGTCGATCGGCTCCGGCGCCGGCAGCTTCAAGGGATGCATCCGCGCCGCCACGACCTTGGCCGCCGCCGGCCCGCCGATGGCGAGCACGAACAGCAGGTGGCAGCCCTGGAGCGCCTCCACCTTGAGGCCGATCCGGTCGTCGCCGTCGCTGCGGTGGCTGCCGCTCTCGTCGGAGGTGTCGGAGAAGCCGACCGCCTCCACGAACCGGCGGCCGTCCGCCGTCACGTCGTAGATGGCGAAGGTCCGGGCCGAGCCGAAATGGGCGTTCATGGACTTCATGTCCTGGGTGGCGATGGCGACGCGCAGCTTCCCCGCCGCCGGCGTGCGGCCGGCGGGGGCCGCGCTGTCGTCCGCCTCAATGAGCGCCAACCGACGCGCCGTCATGGCCGCCTCCCTTTGTGTCGTGGTGGTGGGACCGGGCGCCGAGCAGCAGGTTCGCCGCCTCGAAGACCAGATCGCGGGTGCCGCGGTAGCCGACGCGGCGGAGATGCGCCGGGCCCAGCCGGTCGAAGACGGGGAAGCCGGCGCGCAGCAGCGGAATGCCCAGCCGCTCCGCCGCCTGCCGACCGTGCGCGGTGGTCGCCAGCAGGTCGGCGCCGGCCTCCCGCATCAGCGTCTCGCACAGGCCCAGATCGCCGACATGCACCGCCGGTGCCTCGATGCGGGCCAGCAGCGGCGAGCGGTCGGTGGAAGCGACGGCGACGCTGATCTCCGCCCCCAGGCTGCGGAACAGGCCGGACAGCGCATAGAGCAGGTCGGGGTCGCCGGCCAGGGCGACACGCCGCCCCTCCAGGTAGAAATGCCCGTCCAGCAGCGCGTCCTGAAGCTGGCTGCGCTGCCGCTTCAGCGACCGCGGCACCTCCCCGCCGGTAAGCTCCAGCAGGGCACGCACCAGCCGGTCGGTGGCCCGGAGGCCGGTCAGCGAGGGCAGCAGGCGGAACGGCACCCCGGCCCGCCGCTCCAGCGCCTCGGCCGCGGCGCGCATCTGCTCGCCCACGGCAAGGGTCAGCCGGCCGCGGGCGAGGCCCGCCACATCCTCCACCGTCGCCCCGCCGTTGGTGGAGCCGGACCAGGCGTCGGGGATGTGGCCGTCCAGCGACCCGCCGATGTCCGGCACCACGACCGGGACCAGCCCGAAGGCCGCCACCATGTCGCGCAGCTCGTCGATGTCGGCGGCGGTCAGGTGGGAGCCGGGCAGGATGTTGACCTGCCGCGCATTGACCGCCCCCGGCGCTCCCGCCGGCACCATCTCCTCCACCATGGCGTGGACGGCCTTGCCCCAGCCCGTCTCGATGGCGCCGTCATAGTCGGGGGTGGAGACAAGGCAGATCCGGGTGTCGGCGAACTCCGGCCGGCGCTGCCGGATCAGCCGCAGGTCGCCCGCGATGTCCTCACCGCGCGTCTCCATCAGCGCCGTGGTGGCGATGCCGATGACGCGCGGCTTCGCCCGCTCCCGCAGATTGTGGATCGCCTGCTCCAGATTGTCGGCACCGCCCAGGATCGTCGTCACCTCGTTCATCGCCGTCGTCTGGAGCGGGATGTTCTCGCGGAAGTGCCGGACCGCCAGCACCAGCGCGAAGCTGGTGCAGCCCTGGCTGCCGTGCAGCAGCGGCATGGCCCGGTCCAGCCCCATGAAGGCCAGCGCCGCCCCCAGCGGCTGCGAGGATTTCAGCGGGTTGCGGCTGTGCGCGGCCGTCGCCAGCCGGACCGGCGTCGTGCCGGGGGCCTCGTCCGGTTCGGCCCCGGAGCCGGGCTCCCACGGGGCGGGCGCCCGCACCTCGGCCCAGACGGGGTTGCCCAGCTCGGTGGCGAGATCGCGCACCAGCTCGACCAGCCCCGTATAGCCGGCATAGGGGCGGTGGCGCTCCTGGTTGATGTCCAGCCAGGGCGTCCGGGACTTCAGCGCCACGAACTGGCTGCGCCCGCCGGACAGCATGATGTCCGCCTCGCTCTCCTTGAGCATGCGGTACATCTCCTTCGGCGGGATGGTCTCGAAGGTGTGGGCGTCCTCGCCCATGATCTCCTGGATGCGGGCCTTGTCCTGCTCCGTGCTCTTGCGCACGGAGGTTCCGGTCACGACCATCCCCAGCTCCTGAAGGGCGGAGACGACGGACCAGGACTTCACCCCACCGGTGTAGAGCAGCACCCGCCGCCCCTCCACCGCCGGGCGGAAGACGGCGATGGCGCTACGGGCCTTCGCCTCCTCCTCCGCGATCAGGGCCTCGGTGCGCGCGATCAGGTCGGGCGGCGCACCGCGCTCCACCAGCAGGCGGGCGCAGGTGCGCAGCGCGGCCGAGGTGTCCTCGATGCCGTAGAAGGAGACCTCGGCATAGGGGATGCCCCAGCGCTCCTCCATCTTGCGCGCCACGTTGATCAGCGCCATGGAGCAGATCATCAGGTTCAGCCGCGCCCGGTGGGCGCCGGCGATCTCGGCATAGCGCGCGTCGCCCGTCATCCGGGCCAGGATGCGGATGCCCAGGCGGCGGAACAGCGGCTCCACCTGCCACAGCTCCCCGGCCAGATTGAAGTCGCCGATGATGTTGATGTCGGTCGGGGTGGTGACCTCCGGTTCCATCGTCCCGATGACGTGATCCAGCAGGGTCTCCCCCGCCAGCTTGTTGCCCAGGTTCTTGGAGCCGACGAAGCCCGGCACGTTGACGGGGATCACCGGCAGGCCGAAGCGCTCCGCCGCCGCCTTGCAGACCGCCTCCACATCGTCGCCGGTCAGGGCCGGCACGCAGGTCTGGTAGACGAAGACGGCGGCGGGGCGGTGCGCCTCGGCGATCTCCCGGATCGCCTTGAACAGCCGCTTCTCCCCGTTGCCCATGATGATGTCGAGTTCGGACAGATCGGTGGTGAAGCCGGTGCGGTAGAGCGTCGGCCCGGAGGAGAGCGAGCCGCGGTTGTCCCAGCCGTTGCCTTCGCAGGCCAGTGGTCCATGGACCAGATGGGCGGCGTCCGTGATCGGCTGCAACACGATCTTGGCGCCGTCGAAGGCGCAGCCGCCGGCGGCCGCCCCCGGCGTCAGCGGCTTGCCGCAGCCCTTGCGCCGGACCGTGGCGTCCTTCGCCCGGTTCCGGTCGCAGGCGGGTTCGTTGAAGACATCGGCCAGTTTGTCGGCAAGCGACATGGGGGCCTCCGGCGGGCGCGGGGAAGGACCGGCAGGCCGGGCGGCGCCAGGGCGCCCGGCCTGCACGGGTCAGCGCCTACCGCGTCAGATCGAAGGCGTAGTCCGTCGCCCCGGTGTCGCTGGAGTCGGCGTCCAGCGTCTCGAAGATCCGGTCCAGGATCTTCACCAGCACCGACAGGCCGCCCTGGTAGCCCATGATCGGGAAGCGGTGGTGATGGTGCCGGTCGAAGATCGGGAAGGTCAGCCGGATCAGCGGCGTGCCGGTGTCCCGCTCCAGATACTTGCCGTAGGAGTTGCCGATCATCAGATCGACCTTCTCCGTGAACAGGAACGAGCGCAGGTGCCAGAGGTCCTTGCCGGCCCAGACGTTGCAGCCCTTACCGTAGGGCGACGAGGCCAGCAGGGTGTGCATCTGCTCCTCCCACGCCTTGTTGCCGTTGGTGGCAAGGCAGTGGACCGGCTCGCCGCCCGTCTCCAGGACGAAGCGGGCCATGGCGTAGACGAAGTCCGGATCGCCGAAGATCGCGTACTTCTTGCCGTGCAGGTAGGACTGGCTGTCGGCGATGGCGTCCACCAGCCGGCCGCGCTCCAGCCGGAGCTGCTCGGGGATGCCCTTGCCGGCCAGCCGCGCCACCTCCATCAGGAACTCGTCGGTGGCGGAGACGCCCAGCGGATAGTGGAACGCCTTCACCTGCTGGCCCTTGCCCTCCACATACTCCAGCGTCTTGCGCGTGCAGTATTCCTGGAGCGACAGGGTGGCCTTGGCGTTCAGCGCCGCCCGCACCTCCTCCAGCTTCGTGCCGCCGGCGAACATGCGGAACTCGCCGTCCGAGGGCGTATCGAACTGGTCGGAGGTGTCGGCCAGGATCGTCGCCTTCACCCCCATCAGCCCCAGCATCCGCTTCAGCTCGCGGATGTTGCCGACGCAGAAGCCGTCGAAGCCGGGAATGATGTTGATGCGGTCGGTGTGGACGTGCTCCCGGTCCTTCCAGAAGTTCTCCAGGATGCCCTTCACCATCACGTCGTAGCCATCGACATGGCTGCCGACGAAGGCGGGGGTATGGGCGTAGGGCACGTCGAAGTCCTGGGGCACGGAGCCCTTGACCTTGGCGTTCGTGATGAAGGCCTGGAGGTCGTCGCCGATGACCTCGGCCATGCAGGTCGTGGACACGGCGATCATCTTCGGCGCGTAGAGGGCATAGGCGTTCGCCAGCCCGTCGATCATGTTGTTCAGGCCGCCGAACACCGCGGCATCCTCCGTCATCGACGAGGAGACGGCCGAGCACGGCTCCTTGAAGTGGCGGGACAGGTGCGAACGGTAGTAGGCGACGCAGCCCTGGGAACCGTGGACGAAGGACAGCGTGCCCTCGAACCCGGCGGCGGCGAACACCGCCCCCAGCGGCTGGCAGGCCTTGGCCGGGTTGATGCTCAGGGCCTGGCGGGCGAGGTTCTTCTCCCGGTACTCCCAGGACTTCGTCCATTCGCCGATCTGCACGACCTTCTGGTCGGGATGGCCGCACTCGAACTCGGCCTTCTTGCGGGCGAACATCTCCTGATATTCGGGCTCGCGGAACAGCCGGGCGTAGTCGAGCACCGTCTCAGCGGACTGGGGCATCGTCGTTGCCTCCTCTCATATGGCAGGCCGTCTCGGGGCGCGTCACTCGGCGGCGGCCGGCATGACGTCCCAGGGCGCCTTGAAGAGGCCCCAGACGGGATTGTTGATGGCGAGGTCCATGTCGCGGGCGAAGATGGCGAAGCCGTCATAGCCGTGATACGGGCCCGAATAGTCCCAGGAGTGCATCTGCCGGAACGGGATGCCCATCTTCTGGACCGGGTACTTCTCCTTGATGCCGGAGCCGACCAGATCGGGGCGGACGCCCTCGATGAACTTCTCCAGCTCGTAGCCGGTCACGTCGTCGTAGATCAGCGTGCCGTTCTTCACGTAATGGCCGGTGCGCTGGTAGTCGTCGCTGTGGGCGAACTCGTAGCCCGTGCCGACGATCTCCATGCCCAGGTCCTCGTAGGCCGTGATGACGTGGCGGGGACGCAGGCCGCCGACATAGAGCATGACCGTCTTGCCCTCCAGCCGGGGCCGGTACTTGGCGATCACGGCATCGACCAGCGGCCGGTACTTGGCGATCACCGCCTCGCACCGGTCCATGATCTCCGGCCCGAAGTGGCGGGCGATGGTGCGCAGGCTCTGCTCGATCTGGGTCGGGCCGAAGAAGTTGTATTCTTCCCAGGGGATGCCGTGCTTCTCCTCCATGTGCCGGCAGATGTAGTTCATCGACCGGTAGCAGTGGATCAGGTTCAGCCGGGCCTTGGGCGCCCGCTCGATCTCGGCCAGGGTGGCATCGCCGGACCAGGCGCCGATGACCCGCAGGCCCATCTCCTCCAGGAGGATGCGCGAGGCCCAGGCATCGCCGCCGATGTTGTAGTCGCCGATGATGTTGACGTCGTTCGGGCCGGCCTCGAAGGCGATCTCCTTCTTGTCCAGCACCCAGTCGCGGATCACGTCGTTGGCGATGTGGTGGCCGAGCGACTGGGAGACGCCGCGGAACCCCTCGCAGCGCACGGGCACGATGGTCTTGCCGTGCTCCTTGTTCTTCTTCTTGGCGACGGCCTCGATGTCGTCGCCGATCAGGCCGATCGGGCATTCCGACTGGATGGAGATGCCGTTGGCGAGCGGGAACAGGTCCACGATCTCGTCGATCAGCTTCTCCAGCTTCTTGTCGCCGCCGAAGACAATGTCCTTTTCCTGGAAGTCCGAGGTGAACTGCATCGTGACGAAGCTGTCCACCCCGGTCGTCCCGGTATAGTAGTTGCGCCGCTGGCTCCAGCTGTAGTGGCCGCAGCCGACGGGGCCATGGCTGATGTGGACCATGTCCTTCACCGGACCCCAGACCACGCCCTTGGAGCCGGCATAGGCGCAGCCGCGGATGGTCATGACGCCGGGGATCGACTTGATGTTCGACTTGACGTCGCACTCGGTCACCGGCTGGTCGGTATCCGCCACCTCCTCGCCCGGTGCGGCGACGGCCAGATGCTTGCGGCGGCGCTTGGCCGACTTCTCGGGATAGCGGGCGAGGACGTCCTCGATCAGCCTGGTGTTGAACTCGGCCTGACCGTCTTCCCGGCCGCTCGGCAACGTGGTTTCCATGGTTGGGGCTCCTTGGTCGGGGGACAGGGGCCCGGGGCGGCCGGATGGCCCGCGCCGGTCCGTCCGGGATCAGCCGGCGACGGCGGTGGCGGCTTCCTTGGCCTGGAGTTCGGCGAGCTGCTGCTCTTCGGTCTTCATGATGCCGAACTCGATCAGCATGTCCTCCAGCTCCTCCATGGTGATGGGGGTGGGGATGACGCCCTTGCCGGAATTCTCGTGGATCTTGCGGGCCAGCTCGCGGTACTCCGCGGCCTGCTTGCTGTCCGGGGCGTACTGGATGACCGTCTGGCGGCGCAGCTCGGCGTGCTGCACGATGTTGTCGCGCGGCACGAAGTGGATCAGCTTGCAGCCCAGCCGCGCGGCCAGCGCCTCGGCCAGCTCCAGCTCCTTGTCGGTCTTGCGCTCGTTGCAGATCAGCCCGCCCAGGCGCACGCCGCCGCTGTGGGCGTATTTCAGGATGCCCTTGGCGATGTTGTTGGCGGCATAGAGCGCCATCATCTCGCCGGACATGACGATGTAGATCTCCTGGGCCTTGTTCTCGCGGATCGGCATGGCGAAGCCGCCGCAGACCACGTCGCCCAGCACGTCGTAGGACACATAGTCCACGTCGTCGTAGGCGCCGTTCTCCTCCAGGAAGTTGATGGCGGTGATGACGCCGCGCCCGGCGCAGCCGACGCCCGGCTCGGGGCCGCCGGACTCGGTGCACTTGATGCCCTTGTAGCCAACCTTCAGCACGTCCTCCAGCTCCAGGTCCTCGACCGAGCCGGCCTGGGCGGCGAGGTGGAGCACGGTGTCCTGGAGCTTGGTGTTCAGGATCAGGCGCGTGCTGTCGGCCTTGGGGTCGCAGCCGACGATCAGGATCTTCTGGCCCATCTCGACCAGGGCGGCGAGGGTGTTCTGGGAGGTGGTGGACTTGCCGATGCCGCCCTTGCCGTAGAAGGCGATCTGGCGGAGCTTGTTGCGGGCCATGGGAGCGCTCCTGTCTGGTGTCGCATACCGTCATGCGGGCCGCGCCATCGGCGGCACGGACCCTGGAAGAGCAACCCCCATGCCAAGCGGGTCCACCCCTGGACCAGCCCGATACAATCATTGTTTTTCAAAGACTTGCCGAAAGAGCCACGGACCGATGGCGGCTGTCGGGCCGTTGTCGCAAACGCGACAAACGTCGGACATTGGGCGGGACCCGCAGCAGCCGACCGCCGCAAAGAAAAACGCCGGCGCTGGGGGGCGCCGACGTGTCGAGGGGAACAGGGGAACGGAACGGATCAAAAGCCGGGGACAGGGATCAGGCGTTGAGACCCTGCCAGGGCTCACGGCCCATGGCGGCGAGCGGCGGCAGCCGGCGCCGGCGGCGTCCGTCCTGCCACCAGTCATGCAGGACGGAGAGCCGGGGATAGAGCAGGGTGCCGCGGCCGCCGGAGAAGGCCATCCAGGCTTCCACCGTGCTGCGCTTCACCGCCGTCAGGACGGGCACCCCGGCCATCGCCGCCCGGGCGATCTCGTCGCGCAGGCCGCCGCCCGAGGCTTCCTGCTTGCCGAAGCGGGAGACGAAGACCAGATCGGGCGCGGCCAGCGTCGCCATCCGGACCCGCAGCGACGCCGCCAGCAGGCGCGCGGGATCGAGCCGGCAACTGCTGGCCCCGGGACCGAGATCCTGGCAGATGCGGATCACCTCGTTGCTGCCGACGTCCAGCACCTGCATCAGGGCGCGCGGGCCGCAGCCCTCTGGCCCCGGCGGAAGCTGCACGACACCGCCGATGCGCTCACCGGCGGCGGACAGCTCCGCCGCGAACTGGCCCATCAGCAGATCGACGTTGACGCCGCTGTCATAGACGATGGCGGCCAGCGCCCAGGGATTGAAGAAGTCGGTGTCGTCCAGTTCGGTCACGGCCATGTCGGCTCTCCCTGCTGCGTGCGGACGGTGTCCGGGGGTGACTGTCGCGGTTGCCTCATTTCCAGGCAACCCCTTGATCCGGCGTAAAATTGACCCGCGACCGGGGCGACCGCGGACTTGCCAGGACATCCCGGCGGTTGCATGCTGGCGGGCGCAGCCCCGGCTGCCCGCGCCATCGTCGCTGGCATCGTTCCAGCCCTTGCCCCTGACGGGAGATCAAGCCGCCATGAGACTGTCCGCCCGCAACCAGATGCCCGGAACCGTCGTCGCCGTCACCCGCGGCGCCACCACCAGCCATGTGAAGATCGAAGTGGCGGCCGGCATGATCATCACCGCCGCCATCACGAACGAGGCCGCGGAGGAGCTGGGCATCGCCGTGGGCCGCAAGGCGACGGCGATCATCAAGGCATCCGACGTGCTGGTCGGGATGGAGTGACGGACGGGGGCGGCCGGCGCCGCCCCGTCCCCCCTGCCCCGGTTCCTGGCCCGGCACCATCACACCCGCTCCCCTGCCAGCGCGGAAACGAGGTCGGCCAGCGATGCGTCGATCCGGGTGATCCCCTGTTCCGTCAGGAAGCGCGCCTCGTTACGGGTCGGCGCACCGTCCAGCACGGCGTAGTGCGGCGCCTGCGACCGCTTCATGATCTGCCGGGCGAAGATGCGCAGCATCTGGTCGTCGAAGCGGCAGCCCAGGAACAGGAAGCCGCGCCCCGTCCGGCGCTCCTTCACCGCGGGAGGGATCGGCGTCTGGATGTCGATCTCCGTCAGGACCTCGACATAGTCGGAATCCGACACGAGCATGTCGGCATCGGGCTCGACCGCGCCGTGCGGCCGGTAGACCAGGGTGGACCAGGTGTCCGCCACCTCGTCCGGCACGGCGCGTCCGGCTGCGTCGCAGGTCTTCCACCAACGGTCCGGGCTGCCTGCCGGGCCGATGCCATGGCGACTGGTCCCGGCCACGCCGCCCCAGCCGACCGATCCGGCCAGCGCCGTCTCCAGCGCCCGGTCGTACCAGGCGGAGACGACGAGCGGCGGCCGGGCCCGCGCCATCAGCCGGTGCAGGGCGTTGGGCCGCAGCGGCGGCGCGAACGCCTCACGCATCAGCGCGCGGACGGTCTGGCGGTGGCGCGCGCCCTCGATGTACTGCGCCGTGGCCCAGACATTGCCCCGCACCCGCTTCGGCAGGGCGACCCTGGCGGCGAAGAACGCGGCCAGGGCCTGCGGGCTGTCCGGCACCGGGGCGGGCCCGTCGAGCGACAGAATGCCCGGCCCCAGGAACGGGATCAGCCGGCCTTCGGCCAGTCCGTCAGCGATCTGCGTCAGCATCGGCATTCTCCGGAACCAGGGGGACGGATGCGCGGGAACGGGACGGGATCACTCCTCGCCGCGGCGGCGGGCCTCCACGGTCACCGGCAGGCGCGTGTCCGCCGCCATCTCCGGCAGGTCCAGCACCCAGCCGTTCTTCAGACGGACCCAGCCGCCCCAGAGGGCGGGGTGCTCCATCTCCACGACCGGCTGTTCCAGGTCCTTCTTGGGGACGTAGATCGAGGGGCCCTTGGCCGTCCGCCTGACCATGACCTTCATGGCCGGCCCCCCGGCGCCGCGGCAATCTCCTCGGGGCGGAGCAGTTCCTTGCCGCGCATCCCGACGACGACGCCGCGGTCCACCCATTCCACGGCATAGACGTAGAACTGCTGGAGGAAGGTGCCGACATCGCGCACATAGCCGAGGTCGCCCTTCAGCACCAGCACGTCGCCGATGTCGCGGCCGGGGAAGGTGCCGTCATTCTTCACCCGGTAGCGGGCGACGACCTTCTGGCCCGGCCGGAAGACGGGCGGTCCCGCCAGTTCGTTGACGGTTTCCCTGCGCATGGGCTTCTCCTGCGGGGTAACGGAGCCCGCCGGCGGAGGGGCGCCGGCGGGTCGGGGGGTCAGGCCGGGACGCAGGTCTTCGGCACCGGGCAGACTTCGGCGCATTGCGGCCGGTCGAAGCTGCCCTGGCATTCGGTGCACTTGGTGGCGTTGATGATGTAGGCGTCGCCCTTCATGGCGATGGCCCCGTTGGGGCATTCGAATTCGCAGGCGCCGCAGGCCGTACACTGCGAGACGATGATCTTGTAGGCCATGGCAAAGGCTCCTTCGCTGGAAGAGGGGTCGGGGGATTCAGGCGGTGACGGCCGCTGCCTGTGCGCGCCCGGTGAGGGCGGCGGCGATGGCCGTCTCGATGTAGTCGTAGGCGTGGGCGTCGTTGACCTCGATCCCCGCCTCGGCAAGGCGCTGGCGCGGGCAGTCGCCGATCCGGGCGCAGAGGACGAGGGCGATGCCGTCCAGTGCGGCGAGCAGGCCCTCCAGCCCGTCCTCGTCGCCCCAGCCACCCTTGCAGTAGGCGTCGTCCAGGCGGCGCAGGCCGGCGAAGGCGATGCGCCCGCCGCGCGCCTCGAAGATCTGGAACTCGCGGGCATGGCCGAAATGCTGGTTCACCCGCCCGCCGCCCTTGGTCGCCACCGCGACCAGCAGGGCCGGCGCGTCGGCGATGGCGGTGACGGCCACCGCCGCCGCGGCGGCGCGGTCCGCCCGTTCCGCCGCCACCCAGGCGCGGTATTCGGCCCGGGCCGCTCCGTCATCCGCGGCGGGCTCCAGGGCCGGGTCGCCCAGCCTGTCCAGGGTGAAGTCCTGGCCGCGGTCCTCGCCCAGCAGGCCGACCGCGTCGGCGCGGCACTGGCGGCAGTGCCGCATCAGCTTCGCCCCGCCCTCCAGCCGGTCCTGCACCGCCGCCAGCTCGCGCGCCGTGGGGCCGCGCTGGCCGGCGAGACCGAAGGCCGTGCCGTGCGCCGGGTCGGAGATCAGCGGCATGATGTTGTGCAGGAAGGCGCCGCGCGCCGTGACCTGGCGGTTCACCTCCACCAGATGCGCGTCGTTGATCCCCGGGATCATCACGGAGTTGACCTTGACCAGCACGCCGCGCGCGGTCAGGCGCTCCAGCCCCTCCATCTGGCGTTCGTGCAGGATGCGGGAGGCGTCGCGGCCGGTCCAGCGGCGGTGGTCATGGTAGATCCAGGGATAGATGCGCTCGCCGACCTCGGGATCGACCATGTTGATGGTCACGGTCACATGGTCGATGTTCATGTCCACGATCTCGTCCACCAGTTCGGGCAGGGCGAGGCCGTTGGTGGAGAGGCAGAGCCGGATGTCCGGCAGCCGACGCGCCACCAGCGCGAAGGTGGCGCGGGTCCGGACCCAGTCGTAGCAGGCGTCGCCCGGCCCCGCGATGCCCAGCACCGAGAGCTGCGGCACCGAGGCGGCCACGGCCAGCACCTTGCGCGCGCCTTCCTCCGGCGTCAGCCGTTCGGAGACGACGCCCGGCCGGCTCTCGTTGGCGCAGTCGAACTTCCGGTTGCAGTAGTTGCACTGGATGTTGCAGGCCGGCGCCACCGCGACATGCATGCGGGCGAAGTAGTGGTGCGCCTCTTCCGAGTAGCAGGGATGGTCCTTCACCTTGGCCCAGACGTCCGGCGGCAGGCTGGCCGCCCCGGCGGCAGAGCCGCAGGTGCTGGCGGTGCATCCCCCCTTGGGCGCCGCTGCCGCCGCCTTGCCCGTCAGCAGGCTGTCGAGCGGTATCACCTGGGCCATGGTCGGACCTCCGGGCTGAGGGCGGGTCATCTCCCCTGAGCAAGCCCGATGCCAGTTGGCGCAACCCATTGATTCCGCCAGCTTCCGGCCGGGCCGGCCGGCCGTGCGGCGGGCGTTTGTCGGGGATGCGACACAGCCGATGTGGGGAAGCCGACAGGCCGCCGTCGGGGCATCGCCGCGGGGGCGGCGGCGCGCTCAGAAGCGCTGCACCTCGATGCCGTGCTTGCGCAGGGCGTAGCCGATCTGCCGCGGCGTCAGCCCCAGGATGCGGGCGGCCTTCGCCTGCACCCAGCCGGCCGTCTCCATGGCCTGGATCAGGCGCTCCTTCTCGCTCTCGTCCGTCAGGCTGCCATGGCTGGCGTGCGGGACGGGAGCGGCCGGCTGCGGGGGCGGGGGCGGCGACGCCGGCCGGGGGCGCGGCGGTGCCAGCTTCACATCGGCCAGCGGCGTGAAGCCCTGGGCCGGGGCCGCCTTCATCTCCCGCGACGGCAGGAGCTGTGCCGACAGGCAGGACTCGTGCTGGCAGGTCAGTTCGGGGGCCGTGATGACGGAGCCGCGGGCCAGCGTGGCCGCCCGCTTCACGCAGTTCTCCAGCTCGCGCACGTTGCCGGGGAAGTAGCACCCCTGCAACACGGCCAGGGCAGCGGGGGCGAAGGACAGGCTGCGGCCGTTGTCGGTGTTGAAGCGCTTCAGGAAAGCCTGGGCCAGGGCCGGAATGTCCGACCGGCGCTCGCGCAGCGGCGGCAGCAGCACCGGCACCACGGCGATGCGGTAGTAGAGGTCGGCGCGGAATTTGCCGGAGCGGACATCCGACTCCAGGTCGCGGTTGGTCGCGGCGATGATGCGGGTGTTGACCCGGATGGTCTGGCTGCCGCCGACCCGCTCCAGTTCCCCTTCCTGCAAGACACGCAGCAGCTTCGCCTGGAAGGCGGGGGAAATCTCCCCGATCTCGTCCAGGAACAGGGTGCCGCCGTCGGCCAGCTCGAAGCGGCCCTTGCGCCGTTCCAGGGCACCGGTGAAGGCACCCTTCTCATGCCCGAACAGTTCCGATTCCAGCAGCGTCTCCGACAGGGCGGCGCAGTTCACGCGGATGAACGGCGCCTTGGCGCGCGGCGACAGCTCATGGATGGCGCGGGCGAAGATCTCCTTGCCGGTGCCGCTCTCGCCGCGCAGCAGCACCGGCGCGGACGACGCGGCGATGGGCGGCAGCCGGTCCATCACGGCCCGGATCGCCGGGGCGGACCCGATGATCCCGTTCAGCGTGGGGCTGGACGAGAGCGGCAGCGGGCGCCGGCTCTGCTCCTCCAGCTCCTTCTGGAGCCGCCACTGTTCGGCCAGCAGCCGCTCCCGGTCTTCGGCCACCTTCTGGTGCAGGACGACGCTCTGCCCCACCAGATTGGCGACCATGGAGAGGAAGCGGGTATCCTCGTCCAGCCGGGCGGCGCCGTGCGTCTCCCGCTCCGCGGCCAGCACGCCCAGCACGGCGCCGTTGCCGCGGATCGGGGCGGCGACCAGGGCGACCTGGCCGGCTGTCCCGGACGGGACCAGACCGTCGAACAGCGGATCGTTCAGGATGTCAGCGATCACCAGCGGCATGCCGTGGGTGACGACGGCGTCCAGCACCTCCCGCGGCGGCTCCAGGTTGGTCCGGCCCTCGCTACAGATGCCCGCGGCCACCCGGTAGTCCCCCACGCCTTGGCGCAGGATCACCGCGCCGAAGCGGAACTCCAGGAACCAGAACAGGATGCGCAGCACGTCGCGGCACGCCGACTCCATGTTCAGCGAGGAGCTGAGGATCTTCGATATCTCGTAAAGGCCCGTGAGCGCCCGGACATCGCGCTTGTTCTGGCGCCGGGCAACCTCCGATGGCTCCACCGCGGGACCTGCCTGACCTGAGGTCATCACGCCACCCCGAAACTACGGCGCCCCCGTCCCTGTCCGTGCCGCCCGTTTTCACAGCCGGGCGTTTCGTATCGTTTCCTGGACACAAGCGTGCACATCGCGGATCGGCAAAGTCAAGATGCCTGCCCTATCCGATTCGGACTGACCGGGCGACAGAGGGGGCGGTCGTGTCGCCGGACCGGTCAGCCGCTGCCGGGCACGGGCTCGGTGGCACCATGGTTCAGCTCGTCCAGGACATTGAGTCCGACGCCGAGGCGATCCATCGGCAGCAGCACGAACCAGCGGTCCAGCGGCCGGTCTGGGTTGCCCTCCTGCCCGGCTTCGGTGCCGGGGACGGCCAGCCAGCTTCCGCCCGGCAGCCGGCGTCCGGCAACCGCCTCCAGTTCGACGCGGAACGCCTCCATGGCGGAGGCCGGCGTGTCGCCGAGGGCGGAGACGGTCGGCCCGCCGGGCCACGGCGCCTCCAGCCGGATCGCCTGTCCGTCGTCGCTGGCATGGGCGGTGGCGCGCAGGAGGATGACGCCGAGATCGTCCCACCCCGTCAGGGGCCGGGGGTTGGCGCCCTGCTCGGCGCGTCCGGTCTGGTCGCCGCGTCCGGTGTCGTCGTAGCCCTTGTCGTCGTTCCTCACCACCGCCTCCCCCTGCCGTCGTTTCGATGGTCGGTGCCATCGGTTTCCGGTGCCTCCCGCGGGCGCCGACCGCCACGCGAATCACTCTAACAGCCTGCGCGCGACAAGGGCAGCGCGCATCGGGGGCCGCCCTTGTCGCGTTTCCGACAAGGGCGGCCGTGACCCGCTTTGTCGCATTCATGACAGGTTACGCTTCCGTCTTTTCAATGGGTTACGGAGTGGCACGCGCCTTGCCAATCCCCTCCCGCGGTCCCCCTTCCGGGACCTCCGGTCAGGGAGTGGCACAGCATGGTGGTGTCCAGGCAGAGCGCGGCGCAGCCGGCCGGCACGGGTGGTTCCCTCCCTCCGCCGCGGGTGCTCGTCCACGACACGACCCTGCGCGACGGGGAGCAGGCGGCCGGCGTCGCCTTCACCCGCGCCGAGAAGCTGGCCATCGCCACGGCCCTGGCCGCCGCCGGCGTGCCGGAGATCGAGGCCGGCATACCCGCCAGCGGCCCGCATGAGATCGACGCCCTGCGCGCCATCGTCGAGGCCGGCCTGCCGCTCACCGTCACCGCCTGGGGGCGGCTGCACATGGGCGATGTCGAGGCCGCGGCGCAGACCGGCGTCACGCGGCTGCATCTGGCGGTTCCCGTCTCCGACATCCAGCTCGCGCGCAAGCTCGGCCGCAGCCGGGGCTGGGCGCTGGCCGAGATCGGCCGTGTCGTGACCGCGGCGACCGCCGCCGGCTTCGCCGTCTCGGTCGGGGGCGAGGACGCCTCCCGCACCGATCCGGAATTCCTGCTGGACTGCGTGGCGGCGGCAGCGGAGGCGGGCGCCATCCGCTTCCGCATCGCCGACACGGTCGGCGCGCTGGAGCCGTTCGCGACGCTGGAGCTGTTCCGGCGGCTGCGCGCCGGCACGACGCTGGACCTGGAGATCCACGCGCACGACGATCTGGGGCTGGCGACGGCCAATACCCTGGCCGCCGTGCTGGGCGGTGCCAGCCATGTCTCCACCACCGTGGTCGGGCTGGGCGAGCGCGCCGGCAACGCACCGCTGGAGGAGGTGGCGGTGGCGCTCGCCACCCTGCACGGGCGCGACACCGGGCTGGACCTGACCGCCCTGCCCCGGCTGGCCGCCCTGGTGGCGCGCGCCTCGGGCCGGCCGATCCCGGCGGGCAAGAGCATCGTCGGCGCCGCCGCCTTCCGCCATGAATCCGGCATCCATGCCGACGGGCTGCTGAAGGACCCGCGCACCTATGAGGCGCTGGCGCCGGCTCTGGTCGGCCGCCGCCACGAGCTGACCCTGGGCAAGCACTCCGGCGCGCGCTCGGTGGAGGCCGCCTGCGCCGGGCTGGGGCTGCCGCTCGACCCGTCGCGGGCGCGGCAGGTCGCCGGCATGGTCCGGGCCTTCAGCGCGGAGACGAAGCGGGCCCCGTCCGTCGCCGAGCTGACCCGGTTCTGCGCCAGCGTCGAAGCCGCCGAGGGGGAGGCCGGGCGATGCGCCTGATCGACACCCTGATGCGGCTGTCCGCGGCCGAGGAGTTCTTCGAGGCGCTGGCCGTGCCCTACGATCCGGCGGTGCTGCGGGTGGCGCGGCTGCACATCCTGCGCCGGATGGGCGAACGCCTGTCCGGCACCGATCTGGCCGCCCTTCCCGACGCGGCCGTGCGCGATCTGGCGCGGTCGGCGCTGGAGGCGGCCTATGCCGAATTCACCCGGACCCGGCCGATCGACGCCCGCGTCTTCAAGGTCCTGAAGGCGGCGCAGCTTCCGCGCGGCCGCTCCTTCGTCCCCCTCTCCAGCCTCCGCAGGTGAGCCATGCATCTGGTGGTCTGCATCAAGCAGGTGCCCGACAGCGCGCAGATCCGCGTGCATCCGGTGACCAACACGATCATGCGGCAGGGGGTGCCGACGATCATCAACCCCTATGACCTGTTCGCCCTGGAGCAGGCGCTGCGGCTGCGCGACGAGTTCGGCGGCAAGGTCACCGTGATGACCATGGGACCGCCGATGGCGTCCGACAGCCTGCGCCGTGCCCTGGGGGCGGGAGCCGACGCCGCCGTGCTGCTGACCGACCGCTTCTTCGCCGGGTCCGACACGCTGGCGACCAGCTTCGCCCTGTCCCAGGCGATCCGGAAGATCGGCGAGAGCGAGCCGGTGGACATGGTCTTCTGCGGCAAGCAGACGATCGACGGCGACACGGCCCAGGTCGGGCCGGGCATCGCCACCCGGCTGGGATTGCAGCAGCTCACCTATGTCGCCAAGGTCTGCGAGGTGGACCGGCAGACCCGCACCATCACGGTGGAGCGCCGGGCCGAAGGCGGCGTGCAGGTGCTGCGGACCACCCTGCCCTGCCTGATCACCATGCTGGAAGGAACGGCGCCGCTGCGCCGCGGCAGTCTGGCCGACATGCTGCGCGCCGCCCGTGCCGAGATCACCACCTGGAGCGCCAAGGACGCCGGCATCCAGGACGTGACCAACTGCGGCCTGCGCGGCTCCCCCACCGTCGTGAAGCGCGTCTTCGCGCCCCAGGCGCGGGCGGAGAAGGCGGCCCAGATCGCCGTCGCCGGCCGCAGCCCCGACGAGATCGCGGAGGAGGTGCTGGGGCTGATCCTGGACCGCTCCCCCGGTCTTGAGGACGAACTGCACCGCCGTTCCGCCGTCGCCTGACCCCGCGCCCGTTGCGCCGCGCCCGTGACCCCGGGCCAGAGGAGGACCGAACCGATGTCCACCGCGCCGACCCCCGCACCAGCCCCCGCATCGCCCCAGGCCGGCGGCCGCGCCAGCATGAAGAAGGAACTGCCCGAGCGTTTCCGCAACCACCGCCATGTCTGGGTGGTGGTGGAGCTGGAACGGGGCGAGGTCCACCCCGTCTCCTGGGAGCTGCTGGGCGAAGGCCGCAAGCTGGCCGACAGGCTGGGCGTGGAGCTGGCCGGCGTGGTCATGGGCCCGCCGACGGAGGCGACCCGCCGCGCCGCCGGGGAAGCGTTCTGCTACGGCGCCGATCTGGTCTATCTGGCCGAGCATCCGGTGCTGGCGCAGTACCGGACCGAGGCCTATGCCCGCGCCCTGACCGACATCTGCGAGAGCTACAAGCCGGAGATCCTGCTGCTGGGGGCCACGACCCTGGGCCGCGATCTGGCCGGAGCCGTCGCCACGACCCTGCTGACCGGCCTGACGGCCGACTGCACGGAGCTGGCGGTGGACCAGGACGGCAGTCTGGCGGCGACGCGGCCGACCTTCGGCGGCTCGCTCCTCTGCACCATCTACACGCTGAACTTCCGGCCGCAGATGGCGACCGTGCGGCCGCGGGTCTTCGCCCTGCCGCCGCGGGTGGAGAAGCCGGTCGGCCGCATCGTGCTGCACACCGTGCAGTTCGCGGAGGAGGACATCGTCACCAAGGTCCTGGACTTCGTGCCCGACGCGCTGACGGCCAAGTCCCAGCTCGCCTATGCCGATGTCGTCGTCGCCGGCGGCATGGGCTTGCAGCAGCAGGAGAACTTCCAGCTCGTGAAGCAGCTCGCCGCCACCCTGGGCGCCGAATACGGCGGCTCCCGGCCGCTGGTGCAGAAGGGCTGGATACCGGCGGACCGGCAGATCGGCCAGACCGGCAAGACGATCCGGCCGCGGGTCTACATCGCGGCCGGCATCTCCGGCGCCATCCAGCACCGCGTCGGGGTGGAGGGGGCGGACCTGATCGTCGCCATCAACACCGACCCCAACGCCCCGATCTACGATTTCGCCCATGTCGGCATCGTGGCGGACGCCGTGCAGATCCTGCCGGCGCTGACCCGCGCCTTCACGCGGCGGCTGTCGTTCAACCGCCTGGTCGGCTGAGGAGGACCCCATGCGCGAGCATTTCCACGCCATCGTGGTCGGCGCCGGTCCGTCCGGCAACGCCGCCGCCTACACCCTGGCCAAGGCCGGCCTGAAGGTCCTTCAGATCGAGCGGGGCGAGTATCCCGGATCGAAGAACGTGCAGGGCGCCATCCTCTACGCCGACGCGCTGGAGCGCATCATCCCCACCTTCCGCGAGGACGCGCCGCTGGAGCGGCATGTCGTCGAGCAGCGGATCTGGATGATGGACCAGGACGGCCACGCCGGGGCGCACTACCGCTCCAGCAGCTTCAATGAGGAGAAGCCAAACCGCTACACCATCATCCGCGCCCAGTTCGACAAGTGGTTCAGCCGGCAGGTCCAGGCCGCGGGCGCGCTGGTGATCTGCGAGACGACGGTGACGGCGCTTCTGCGCGGCGAGAACGGCCGGGTCGAGGGCGTGGTCACGGACCGCGAGAACGGCGTCGTCACCGCCGACATCGTGATCCTGGCGGAGGGCGTGAACGGCCTGCTGGGCACCCGCGCCGGCCTGCGCACCCGGCCGAAGCCGGAGCAGGTGGCGCTGGCGGTGAAGGAGATGCACTTCCTGCCGCAGGAGACGATCGAGGCCCGCTTCAACCTGAAGGAGGATGAGGGCGTGGTGATCGAGGCCACCGGCACCATCACCGAGGGGATGGTGGGCACGGCCTTCATCTACACCAACAAGGAAAGCCTCTCCGTCGGCATCGGCTGCCTCGTCTCCGACTTCGGGGAGACGAAGACGAAGCCCTACGAGCTGCTGGACCGCTTCAAGCGCCACAGCTCCGTCCATCCGCTGATCGAAGGGGCGGAGGTGAAGGAATACGCCGCCCACCTGATCCCGGAGGGCGGCTACAAGGCGATCCCGCAGCTCTACGGCGACGGCTGGCTGATCGTGGGCGATGCCGGCTCCTTCGTGAACGCGGCCCACCGTGAAGGCTCCAACCTCGCCATGACCACCGGCCGGCTGGCGGCGGAGACGGTGATCTACAACCGGCGCATGGGCCTGCCCAACGTGGCGGAGAACCTGAAGCGCTACAAGGACGAGCTGGACAAGAGCTTCGTCATGCAGGACCTGAAGAAGTACAAGCACCTTCCCGAGACCCTGCATACCAACAAGCAGTTCTTCACCACCTATCCGCACCTGATCTCCACCGCCGCGCAGAAGCTGCTGCGCGTGGACGGGGAGTCCAAGTGGCAGAAGGAGAAGGACATCACCGCCGCCTTCCTGCGCACGCGCCGGATCGGCGGCCTGATCACCGACGTCTTCAAGATGGCGAGGGCTTGGCGATGAGCACGACGGTCCGTCCCCCCGTTCCGCCCGTGAAGGTGGAAGAGAAGCTGTACCAGAACCGCTACATGGTGGATGAAGGGCGGCCGCATGTCCGCATCCAGCCCCATGACACGGCGAGCCCCACCCTGCGCACCCTGGTCGATGTCTGTCCGGCCGGCTGCTACAGCGCCACCGACGACGGCCGGGTGGAGATCATCCCGGACGGCTGCATGGAATGCGGCACCTGCCGCATCCTGTGCGAGGCGAGCGGGGAGATCGAGTGGAACTACCCGCGCGGCGGCTACGGCATCCTGTTCAAGTTCGGCTGATCCAGGTCGGCCGTCGGACCCGGCCGGGGATTACCCGGCCGGACCGTCCTTCCGCGGACCGCCCCTCTGCGGACCGCCCCTCCGCGGACCACCGCTGTCCCGCCCCGCTCCACGCCCGCCCTACTCCACGCGGAAGCTGGCGTGGCAGGCGCGGCAGTTGGCGGAGACGACCTGGAGGCTGGAGACGACGGCCTGCCAGTCGGCGACCGTCGGCTTCTCCGGCGCGGCCGCGGCCAGATCGCGGAACTCGGCCGCGGAGCGGTGCATGGCCAGCCCCATCTCCCGGAACTCCAGCGGCAGATAGCGGCCGAAGCCCTTGCCGCTGCCCGGAACCAGTTCCTCATCGGCCACCTTGGCGGCAGCCTTGAAGTCGCCTGCGGCCACCTGGGCCAGCACGTCGTCGAAGCTGTCCATGTGGTGGCGCATCTCGTCCATGAACTCGGCCCGGATCTCCGCCGGCATCTTCACGACGGTCCGCGAATCCTCCGCCCCGACACCCCCGGCGCCCATACCGACCAGGACCACCGCGGCCCCTGCCAACAGTGCTTTCATGATACATCTCCCCCGTAGATGACGATCCCCACCGGACGGCGCGCCTATCGGATGCGCCGCCCGGCCCCGTCGATCACCAGTTCGCCGTCCTCCTTGGCGAGCGGCCCCGGCGGCAGCCGGTCCATCAGGTCCAGTACCGTCTCGCTCGGCCGGCACAGGCGCACGCCCTTGGGCGTGCAGACGATGGGCCGCTCCACCAGGACCGGATGCCGGACCATGGCGGCGATCAGTTCCTCCTCCGACACGGTCGGGTCCAGCAGGCCGAGCTGCTCCGCCGGGGTGCCGCGGCTGCGCAGCGCCTCCCGCGCGGTCAGGCCCGCCGCCGCGAACAGCCCGCGGAGCTGCGGCTCGGTCCAGCCGGTCTTGAGATATTCGATGACCACCGGCTCGTAGCCGGCCGCGCGCAGCATGGTCAGCACGTTGCGCGAGGTCCCGCAGGCGGGGTTGTGGTGGATGACGACAGCCATGGGCGCATTCCGTCGGATCGCGGTTGGAAGGCCGGTTCCGGCCTTGTCCTGGCCGACAGCCTGCCCCAGCCCCGCGATTCTGGCGAAGAGGGCGATCGGCCGCAAGGACAACGGCGCGCACCCGCGCCCGGGTCCGCCTCCGCGCGTCAGTCCCGGCAGCAGCCGGCCCCGCCCCGTCCGTGGTGGTGGTCACCTTGAGGGTGGCCGTGGTCATGAGGGTGACCGTGGTCGCCGTCATCCTCATGGACATGCTCGGCGGGGCGCAGCGTGCCGACCAGGAAGGCGGCGATGGCGGCGCGGGGGTCGATTTCGGTCGTCGCCACCGCGGTGATACCGCGGTCGCGCATGCGGGCGGCGAAGCGCGGCCCGGCGCTGCCGGCGATGATGACGTCCACCGCGTCGAGCGGATGCGGACCACCGGCGAAGTCGTGGAAGGCCATCTCCCGCGGCAGGTCCAGGCGACCGGTCTCCACCGGCTCGGCCCCCGGCTGCGCGCTGAACAGCAGGAAGCGGCGGGTCTTGCCCGCGTGCGGGGTGACGGTGCGGAAATTCTGGCTCGCGACGGCGACTTTCATGATCCGGCTCCAGGCAACGATGCCCACAGCCAACGCCTCCCGCCCCCCGGGAGTCGTTGCGAAACCGCAAGGGTCGTCTGTCGCGCCCGTGCTTCCACGCAGCAAAAAAGGCTTAGCCCCGGGAGGGTCTAAGCCTTTGATGCTATTGGTTGCGGGGGCAGGATTTGAACCTGCGGCCTTCAGGTTATGAGCCTGACGAGCTACCGGGCTGCTCCACCCCGCGTGAGATGGTGAGGGGAGATGGGAGTGAGGAGGGTATGGTGCGATGAGCGGACCTGGCGGCGACCGACTCTCCCACGTCTTGAGACGCAG
>NZ_JBHTCM010000004.1:0-727984 GCF_042665545.1 Rhodocista pekingensis
TCGCCATCCGCGAGGGCGGCCGCACCGTCGGCGCCGGCGTCGTCTCCAAGATCATCGAGTAACAGCCGGGAATGGTGGCCGGCGCCGGGATCGCCCGGCGCCGCCCCGAAGAAGGGTATCGAAGATGGAAAGCCAGAACATCCGGATCCGCCTGAAGGCGTTCGATCACCGCGTGCTCGACCAGAGCACGAGCGAGATCGTCAACACCGCCAAGCGGACCGGTGCCCGGGTTCGCGGTCCGATCCCGCTTCCGACGCAGATCGAGAAGTTCACGGTCAACCGCAGCCCGCACATCGACAAGAAGTCGCGTGAGCAGTTCGAGATCCGCACCCACAAGCGTCTGCTGGACATCGTCGATCCGACGCCGCAGACCGTGGATGCGCTGATGAAGCTCGACCTCGCCGCCGGCGTCGACGTCGAGATCAAGATCTGAGTGAATGTGGCGTACGGGACCTCTCCCACAGAGGACGTCCCGCAGTAGGAGAAGAAAGACGATGCGATCCGGATTGATCGCGCAGAAACTGGGCATGACCCGCGTCTTCACGGACGAGGGCGAGCACGTTCCGGTGACTGTGCTGAAATTGGACCAGGTTCAGGTGGTCGCTCAGCGGACCGAGGACCGGGACGGCTACACCGCCCTGCAACTCGGCGCCGGCAAGGCCAAGGTGAAGAACGTCGCCAAGGCCCAGCGTGAGCAGTTCGCCCGCGCCAAGGTCGAGCCGAAGAAGAAGCTCGTCGAGTTCCGGGTGACCCCCGACGCGCTGATCGAGGTGGGCGCCGAGATCACGGCCGACCACTTCGTCCCCGGTCAGTTCGTCGACGTGACGGGCACCACCATCGGCCGTGGCTTCACGGGCCCGATGCGGCGCTGGAACTTCGGCGGTCTGCGTGCGACCCACGGCGTGTCCGTGTCGCACCGCAGCCACGGTTCGACCGGCGGCCGTCAGGACCCCGGCAAGACCTTCAAGAACAAGAAGATGGCCGGTCACTACGGCGTCGAGAAGGTCACCGTGCAGAACCTGAAGGTCGTCCAGGTGGATGCCGAGCGCGGCCTCATCCTGGTCAAGGGCGCGATCCCCGGCCACGAGGGCGGCTGGGTCCTGATCCGGGACGCCGTGAAGAAGAAGCTGCCGGACGGCGCGCCGTTCCCGGGCGCGATCCGCGCACCGGCGGCCGATACTCCTGCCGCGCAGGAGGGCTGAGTATCATGAAGACGACGGTCAAGAACCTGAACAACGAGACGGTCGGCGAGATCGAGCTGGCCGACGAGGTCTTCGGCCTGCCGACCCGGCAGGACATCCTGACCCGCATGGTGCTGTGGCAGCTCGCCAAGCGCCGGCAGGGGACGCACAAGGCCAAGGGCATCAGCGAGATCGCCGGCACCACGAAGAAGCCGTGGCGCCAGAAGGGCACCGGCCGCGCCCGCCAGGGCTCGACCCGCTCGCCGCAGTTCCGCGGCGGCGCGCGCATCTTCGGGCCGGTCGTGCGCAGCCATGAGCACGACCTGACCAAGAAGGTCCGCAAGCTGGCCCTGAAGACCGCCCTGTCGACCAAGGCCGCCGAGGGCAAGCTCTTCGTGCTGGAGGCCGCCAAGGCCGACACGCACAAGACGAAGGCGCTGGCCGCCCAGCTCAAGACGCTGGGGCTGACCTCCGCCCTGATCATCGATGGCGCCAACCTGGACGAGACGTTCGTGCGGGCTGCCCGCAACATCCCGCACCTGGATGTGCTGCCGGAGCAGGGGGCCAACGTCTACGACATCCTGCGTCGCGATGTGCTGGTGCTCACCCGCAACGCGGTCGAGCAGCTGGAGGCCCGCCTGAAATGAGCAAGACCACGACGAAGCCGACGGTGAGCCAGGAGCGGATGTACGATCTGATCCTCGCTCCTGTCATCACCGAGAAGGCCACCATGGGCTCGGAGCACAACCAGGTCACCTTCAAGGTGCCCCTGGAGGCTTCCAAGCCGGAGATCAAGGCGGCGGTCGAGGGCGTGTTCAAGGTCAAGGTCACGGCGGTCAACACCGTCGTGGTCAAGGGCAAGACCAAGCGCTTCCGCGGCACTGTCTACCGCCGGTCGGACTACAAGAAGGCCGTCGTCACCCTCGCCGAGGGACAGACGATCGACGTGACGACGGGCGTGTGAGGGTAGAGCGATGGCATTGAAGACGTTCCGTCCCATCACGCCGAGCCTGCGCCAGCTTGTGCTGGTCGACCGCTCGGAGCTGTGGAAGGGCAAGCCCGTCAAGGCTCTGACCGAGGGCCTCACCGGCTCCGGCGGCCGCAACAACACCGGCCGCATCACCGCGCGCCGCATGGGTGGTGGCCACAAGCGCCGCTACCGCCTGGTGGACTTCAAGCGCCGCATGAAGCCGGACATGCCGGCGACCGTGGAGCGGCTGGAGTACGATCCGAACCGGACGGCGTTCATCGCCCTGATCCGGTACACGGACGGCACCCTGGCCTACATCCTGGCGCCGCAGCGGCTGAAGGCCGGCGACACCGTCGTCTCCGGTGAGAAGGTCGACGTGAAGCCGGGCAACGCCATGCCGCTGCGGAACATCCCGGTCGGCACCATCGTGCACAATGTCGAGCTGAAGCCGGGCAAGGGCGGGCAGTTGGCGCGCGCCGCCGGTACCTACCTGCAGCTCGTCGGCCGCGACCAGGGCTACGCCCAGCTCAAGCTGCCCTCGGGCGAGCTGCGCGTCGTCCGCGGGGAATGCTTCGCCACCATCGGCGCGGTTTCGAACCCGGACCAGGCCAACGTCGTGATCGGCAAGGCCGGCCGCAACCGCTGGCTCGGGCGTCGCCCGTCCGTCCGCGGCGTGGTCATGAACCCGATCGACCACCCGCACGGCGGCGGCGAAGGCCGCACGTCCGGCGGCCGCCACCCGGTCACCCCGTGGGGCAAGCCGACCAAGGGTAAGAAGACGCGTCAAAACAAGGCGACGGACAAGTTCATCATCCGTCGTCGTGCGAAGTAAGGAGTGGAGCCGTGACCCGTTCCGTCTGGAAGGGGCCGTTCGTTGACGGCTACCTGTTGAAGAAGGCAGAGAAGGCGCGCGCGTCGGGCCGCAACGAGATCATCAAGATCTGGTCGCGCCGCTCCACCATCCTGCCGCAGTTCGTGGGCCTCACCTTCGGGGTGTACAACGGCCAGAAGTTCCTGCCGGTGCTGGTGACCGAGAACATGATCGGCCACAAGTTCGGAGAGTTCTCGCCGACGCGGACGTTCTACGGCCACGCGGCCGACAAGAAGGCGAAGAGGAAGTAACATGGGCAAGCCAGCGGCAGAGCGGCGCCTCTCCGAAAACGAGGCCCAGGCCTTCGCCCGGTTGATCCGGTCGAGCCCGCGTAAGCTGAACCTGGTCGCGCAGCTGATCCGGGGGAAGACCGCCGGTGAGGCGCTGGCCCTGCTCACCTTCTCCAAGCGGCGCGTCGCCGGCGAGGTGAAGAAGGTGTTGCAGTCGGCCATCGCCAACGCCGAAAACAACCATCAGCTCGACGTCGACCGGCTGTACGTGTCCCACGCCACCGTGGGCCGCGCCCTGGTGATGAAGCGCTTCCACGCCCGGGCCCGCGGTCGCGGCGCCCGTGTCGAGAAGTGGTTCAGCAACCTCACCGTGGTCGTGCGTGAGCGCGCCGACGAGCCGGTCCAGGAGGCCGCCGAGTAATGGGTCAGAAAGTCAATCCCGTCGGGCTGCGGCTCGGCATCAACCGGACCTGGGACAGCCGCTGGTTCGCCGCGCGCGACTATGCGGAGCTGCTGCACCAGGACCTGAAGCTGCGCAAGTTCCTGCAAGGCAAGTTGCAGGCTGCCGGCGTGTCCCGCATCGTCATCGAGCGGCCGGCCAAGAAGGCCCGCGTCACCATCCACACGGCCCGTCCGGGTGTGGTGATCGGCAAGAAGGGCGCCGACATCGAGAAGCTGCGTGGCACGCTGGGCACCATGGCCGGCGGTGAGGTCAGCCTGAACATCGTCGAGATCCGCAAGCCGGAACTCGACGCCCGGCTGATCGCCGAGAACATCGCCAGCCAGCTCGAGCGCCGCGTCGCCTTCCGTCGCGCCATGAAGCGCGCCGTGCAGTCGGCCATGCGCCTGGGCGCCCAGGGCATCCGGATCAACTGCTCCGGCCGTCTGGGCGGGGCGGAGATCGCGCGTCTGGAGTGGTACCGCGAAGGCCGCGTGCCGCTGCACACCCTCCGCGCCGACATCGACTACGGGACGGCCACGGCCAAGACCACCTACGGCACCTGCGGCGTGAAGGTCTGGGTGTTCAAGGGTGAGATCCTGGCGCACGACCCCATGGCGCAGGACAAGCGCGCCATGGAGCAGGCGCCGGCCCGCTGACCGGTCGGATACTGGCAGGGATACGAAAGGCGATTGCCATGCTGAGTCCGAAGCGTACCAAGTACCGCAAGGCCCACAAGGGCCGCATCCACGGCACGGCCAAGGGCGGTACCTCCCTCAATTTCGGCGCCTACGGCCTGAAGGCCGTGGAGCCGATGCGCGTCACCGCGCGCCAGATCGAGAGCGCGCGCCGGGCCATCACCCGCCACCTGAAGCGTCAGGGGCGGGTCTGGATCCGGATTTTCCCCGACCTCCCGGTCTCGACCAAGCCGGCCGAAGTCCGAATGGGCTCCGGTAAGGGCTCGCCCGAATTCTGGGCGGCCCGCGTGCATCCGGGTCGTATCATGTTCGAGGTCGACGGCGTTCCGCTCGATCTCGCCAAGCGCGCCTTCGAGCTGGCGGCTGCCAAGCTGCCGATCAAGACGCGGTTCATCACCCGCCTGGGTGAGGGAGGTGAGGCATGACGAAGGCCACCGACATTCGCACCAAGAGCGCGGATGAGCTGAACGAGCAGCTCCTCCAGCTCAAGAAGGAGCAGTTCAACCTGCGCTTCCAGCGCGCCTCCGGGCAGCTGGAGAATACGGCGCGGGTCCGGGAGGTGCGTCGCGACATCGCGCGCATCAAGACCATCCTGGGCGAGCGGACCCGGTCCGCTCAGCCCGCGTCCTGAGTAGGGGGAGCCTGTTATGCCCCGGCGTATTTTGCAGGGCACGGTGGTGAGCGACAAGGGCGACAAGACGATCATCGTCTTGGTAGAACGCCGCGTCATGCACCCCGTCTATAAGAAGTTCATCAAGCAGTCCAAGAAGTACGCCGCCCACGACGAGGCGAACGCGTTCAAGATCGGCGATGTCGTCCAGATCGAGGAATGCCGTCCGATCTCGAAGCGGAAGCGGTGGACCGTGGTTACCGGCGCGGCCGCCGAGGCCGGCGCTGCAAGCTGAGCATAAGGAAATCATCCCATGATCCAGATGCAAACCAACCTGGAGGTCGCGGACAACAGCGGCGCGCGCCGGGTGCAGTGCATCAAGGTGCTGGGCGGCGCGGGTCGCCGGTTCGCCGCCGTTGGCGACGTCATCGTCGTCTCGGTGAAGGAGGCGATCCCGCGCGGCCGCGTGAAGAAGGGTGACGTGCATCGCGCCGTCATCGTCCGCACCGCCAAGGAGATCCGTCGTGAGGACGGCTCCTGCATCCGCTTCGACCGCAACGCGGCCGTGCTCATCAACAAGCAGGGCGAGCCGATCGGCACCCGCATCTTCGGGCCGGTGACGCGTGAGCTGCGCGCCAAGAAGTACATGAAGATCATTTCCCTGGCGCCGGAGGTGCTGTGATGGCCGCGAAGATCCGCAAGAACGACCGCGTGGTCGTCCTCACCGGCAAGGACAAGGGAAAGACGGGTGAGGTCATCGAGGTCCTGCCGAAGGAGAACCGGGTCAAGGTGCGGGGCGTCAATCTGGTGAAGAAGCACCAGCGCCCGACCCCGACCCAGCAGGGCGGCATTGTCGAGATCGAGGCGGCGCTGCACGTGTCCAACGTGGCGCACATCGACCCGAAGACCAGCAAGCCGACCCGCGTGGGGTTCAAGACGCTCGAAGACGGCCGCAAGGTGCGCGTCGCCAAGGCGTCCGGCGAAATCATCGACCTGTGAGGCGGACCATGGCTGCCCGACTGAAAGAGCGTTACGACACCGTGGTCCGGCCGAGTCTGAAGGCGGAGTTCAACTACGCCAACGACATGGAAGTGCCGCGCATCGAGAAGATCGTCATCAACATGGGCGTCGGCGAAGCGGCCGGCGACGGCAAGAAGATCCAGTCCGCCGTCGCCGATCTGACCGCGATCACCGGCCAGAAGCCCGTTGTGACGCGCGCCCGCAAGTCCATCGCCCAGTTCAAGCTGCGCGAGAACATGCCGATCGGCTGCAAGGTCACCCTGCGCCGCGACCGCATGTACGAGTTCCTCGACCGTCTGGTGACGATCGCCCTGCCGCGTGTCCGCGACTTCCGCGGCATCCCCGGCAACAGCTTCGATGGCCGTGGCAACTACGCCATGGGCCTGAAGGAGCAGTTGATCTTCCCGGAAATCGACTACGACAAGGTCGACGAGGTCCGGGGCATGGACATCATCATCGTGACGACGGCGAAGACCGACAAGGAGGCCAAGGCGCTCCTGAAGGGCTTCGACATGCCGTTCAGCAACTGAGCGGCGGGAGCGAGACCATGGCTAAGAAGAGCTCTGTCGAGAAGAACAAGCGCCGCCGCAAGATGGTGGCGCAGCAGGCGCCGAAGCGCGAAGCGCTGCGTGCCATCGCCCGCGACCGCGACCTCCCCCCGGAGGAGCGGTTCCAGGCGGTCCTGAAGCTGGCCGAGATGCCGCGCAACGGCAGCAAGGTCCGCATCCGGAACCGCTGCGAGCTGACGGGGCGCCCGCGCGCCTACTATCGCAAGTTCCGTCTCTCCCGCGTCACGCTGCGTGAGCTGGCCTCTACGGGCCAGATCCCCGGCATGACCAAGTCGAGCTGGTAAGGAGGGTCGGGTAATGAACCTGAGCGATCCCCTGGGCGATATGCTGACCCGTATCCGGAACGGTCAGAAGGCCCGTATGTCGGTCATCACGAGCCCGGCCTCGAAGCTGCGCACGAATGTCCTGGAAGTGCTGAAGCGTGAGGGCTACATCCGCGGCTACAATGTCGAGGATGTCCGCCCCGGTGTGCGCAATCTGCGCATCGAGCTGAAGTACCATGAAGGCGAGCCTGTGATTAAGGAGATCCACCGCGTCTCCAAGCCGGGCCGCCGCATCTATTCGAAGATCGCCGACCTGCCCCGCGTCTACAACGGGCTGGGTATTGCGATCCTGTCGACGCCGCGGGGCGTCATGTCCGATGCGGAGGCCCGCGCTGCCAATGTCGGCGGCGAGGTCCTCTGCAAGGTGTTCTAAGGAGAACGGACATGTCGCGTATCGGCAAGCATCCGGTTCCGGTGCCGGCCGGTGTGACCGTCACGGTCGCCGGCCAGAACCTCACCGCCAAGGGCAAGCTGGGTCAGCTCAGCCTGTCCCTCATCGACGACATCGCCGTCTCCATGGAGGATGGCAAGGTCGTCGTGCAGCCCCGCACCGAGACCAAGCGCGCCCGCCAGAACTGGGCCACCGCGCGGACCCTGGTGTTCAATCTGGTGAAGGGCGTCAATGACGGCTTCACCAAGAACCTCGAGATCAACGGCGTCGGCTACAAGGCTGCCGTCCAGGGCAAGGACCTGGTCCTGAACCTGGGCTACAGCCATGAGATCCGGTACCCCATCCCCGAGGGGATCACGATCAAGTGCGATAAGCCGACTTCGGTGTCGGTGAGTGGCACGGACAAGCAGCAGGTCGGCCAGGTGGCCGCGGAGATCCGCGCGTTCCGTGGGCCCGAGCCCTACAAGGGCAAGGGTGTGAAGTACGAGAACGAGGTGATCATCCGTAAGGAAGGCAAGAAGAAGTAGGGGCGCGGGACATGAGCAAGCAAAACGAACTCAACGCGCGGCGCAAGCAGCGCGTCCGGGCCCGGATCAAGAAGTACGGCAGCGGCCGTCCGCGTCTGTCCGTGTTCCGCTCCAGCAAGCACATCTATGCCCAGATCATCGACGACACGGCGGGCCACACGCTCGCCGCGGCGTCGAGCCTGGACAAGGATCTGCGCGAAGGCCTCAAGACGGGTGCCGATATCGACGCGGCGAAGGCGGTGGGCAAGCTCATCGCCGAGCGCGCCACGGCGAAGGGCGTCACCGCGGTCGTCTTCGACCGTGGCGCCTACCTGTTCCATGGCCGGGTGAAGGCTCTGGCCGACGCCGCGCGCGAAGCCGGCCTGCAGTTCTAAGGGGTATCGACCATGGCACGTAACGAGTCTGAGGCCGCGGGCGGCGAGCGGGAACGCCGGGGTCGTGACCGCGGCGAACGGCGCGAGCGCGGCGGCGACCGCGCCGAGCGGCGGGAGGATGGCGAGGAGCTTGTCGAAAAGCTCGTCGGCATCAACCGCGTGGCGAAGGTGGTGAAGGGCGGCCGTCGCTTCGGCTTCGCCGCCCTGGTGGTCGTGGGCGACGCGAAGGGCCGCGTCGGCGTCGGCGCCGGCAAGGCGCGCGAGGTTCCGGAGGCCATCCGCAAGGCCACCGACCAGGCCAAGCGCTCCATGATCCGCGTCCCCCTGCGGGAAGGCCGGACCCTGCATCATGACGTGTACGGCCACTTCGGTGCCGGCCGGGTCGTGCTGCGGGCCGCTCCTCCGGGCACCGGCATCATCGCCGGCGGTCCGATGCGCGCGATCTTGGAGGCGCTGGGCGTGGCCGACGTGGTGACCAAGTCGGTCGGCACGTCGAACCCGCACAACATGATCAAGGCGACGTTCGACGCGCTGAGCCGCTGCGTCAGCCCGCGGGCCGTCGCTGCCCGCCGCGGCCGCCGCGTCAGCGACATCCTCGGCAAGCGCGAGACGGGCGCTGGCGAGAGCAAGGAGGCCGCGGCATGAGCGAGAAGAACACCATCGTCGTCACGCAGATCGGCAGCCCGATCGGTCGGAAGTCCGACCAGCGGGCCACCCTGGTCGGCCTCGGCCTGAACAAGCTGCACCGGACGCGCGAGCTGGAGGATACTCCGGCCGTGCGGGGCATGATCGCCAAGGTGCATCACCTCGTGCGCGTCGAGAAGGCCTCCTGAGGCCTTCTCGATACGGCTTGAAGGAACGCTCCCATGAAGTTGAATGAACTGAAGGACAACCCCGGCGCCCGCAAGCAGCGGATGCGCGTGGGGCGCGGCATCGGGTCCGGCAAGGGCAAGACCGGTGGCCGCGGCGTGAAGGGTCAGAAGTCCCGTACCGGCGTGTCGATCAAGGGGTTCGAGGGCGGTCAGATGCCCTTGCACCGCCGGCTGCCGAAGCGCGGCTTCCGCAACATCTTCGCCAAGGACTACGCGGTGGTGAACCTGGGCAAGATCCAGGCTGCCATCGAGGCGGGCCGTCTGGAGACGGGCGCCCCGGTCACGGTGGACGTGCTGCGCAAGGCCGGGCTGGTGAAGGCCTCGCGTGACGGTGTCCGCCTGCTGGCGAAGGGCACTCTCACCACTGCCGTCACCTTCGAGGTGGCGGGGGCTTCCGCCGCCGCCGTCGAGGCGGTCGAGAAGGCGGGCGGCAAGGTCGTCGTCACCGGCGGCGAGCCGGCGGCCGCGGCCGAGTGATCCGGAAGGCCGGCGCCAGACGCCGGCCTTTCCGTTTCCAAGGGAACCCGTCCGGCCGGAAGGGCAGGGCGGGTCCCGGGCGCACGGAACCATCGGCTCCGGGCCTTCCCCTGCTGAAGCGCCCCGTCAGGGCCACGGCCGTGCTCCTGGCATGCCGCAGGCCGTTCCGGGTCGCGGCGACCGGGCCCGCGACGGCTGTCGCAGATCGCCGGCGGCTTGATCCGCGAGGGCCGGCCGGCCATATCCGTCCTGTCGGCGACGCAGCGGACGCCGGATGACGTTCCGGAGCGTGGGGTCGCTCGCCATGGGATCGACGTGCGGCCGCTTCCGATGCGACGCCCCCGTCGATGACTGTCGACACGACGCCGCGGTCGATGGATGTTGTCTGTCAACGCCGGGATCGCTACCTTCCCCGCGCGCCCGTCGGGCACTCTGAATTCAAGGGACTGAGAATGGCATCCGCCGCCGAGCAGCTTGCCGCCAACATCAATTTCGGCGCCTTCGCCAAGGCGACCGAGTTGAAGAAGCGCCTCTGGTTCACCCTGGGCGCCCTCCTCGTCTACCGGTTGGGCACCTACGTCCCGCTGCCCGGCATCAACGCCCAGGCCTTCGCCGACATCTTCAGCCAGGCGTCGGGCGGTATTCTGGGCATGTTCAACATGTTCGCGGGCGGCGCCATCGAGCGCATGAGCATCTTCGCCCTGAACATCATGCCGTACATCTCGGCGTCCATCATCATCCAGCTCATGACGGCCGTGTCGCCGTCGCTGGAGGCGCTGAAGAAGGAAGGCGAATCGGGCCGCAAGAAGCTCAACGAATACACCCGCTACCTGACCGTGGCGCTCGCCATCTTCCAGTCCTACGGCCTCGCGGCCGGTCTGGAAGGGCTGAGCACCAGCGCCGGCATCGGCGCGGTGCGGGACCCCGGCGTGTTCTTCCAGCTCAGCACCGTCATCACCATGGTGGGCGGCACCATGTTCCTGATGTGGCTGGGCGAGCAGATCACGGCGCGCGGCGTGGGCAACGGCATCTCGCTGATCATCTTCGCCGGCATCGTGGCGGCGCTGCCCGGTGCGCTGGCGCAGCTCCTGGAGCTGGGCCGGACCGGGGCGATCGAGACCTGGTTCATCATCTTCATGATGGTGATGGCGGTCGCGGTCGTGACCTTCATCGTCTTCATGGAGCGGGCGCAGCGCCGGCTGATCGTCCAGTATCCGAAGCGTCAGGTCGGCAACAAGATGTTCGGCGGCGAGTCTTCGCACCTGCCGCTGAAGCTCAACACCTCGGGCGTCATCCCGCCGATCTTCGCGTCCTCTCTGCTGCTGCTGCCGCTGACCGCGGTAGGGTTCAGCGGTGGCGAAGGGCCGGAGTGGCTGCGGACCCTGTCGGCCTATCTCGGGCACGGGACGCCGCTCTACATGTCGCTCTATGCGGCACTGATCATCTTCTTCTGCTTCTTCTATACCGCCATCGTCTTCAATCCGACGGAGACGGCGGAGAACCTGAAGAAGTATGGCGGCTTCATTCCGGGTATCCGTCCGGGCAAGAACACCGCCGACTATCTTGATTTCGTGCTGACGCGACTGACGGTGATCGGTGCGGCTTATCTCACCGTGGTCTGCCTGCTGCCGGAATTCCTGATCTCCCGGTATTCGATGCCCTTCTATTTCGGCGGCACCAGCCTGCTGATCGTCGTTACCGTCACCATGGATACCGTGGCGCAGATCCATTCCCACCTGTTGGCTCACCAGTACGAAGGCCTTATCAAGAAGGCCAAGCTTCGGGGGAGAAAGGGATGAATCTGATCCTGTTGGGGCCGCCGGGCGCCGGGAAGGGGACCCAGGCGCAGCGGCTCGAACGCACGCGGGGCATGGTCCAGCTTTCGACGGGCGACATGCTGCGGGCCCTGGTCCGCAGCGGCTCGCCGCTGGGCCAGCGGGCGGACGCGATCATGAAAGCGGGCCAGCTCGTGCCCGACGAGGTCATGATCGAGATGATCGCCGACCGTATCGAGCAGCCGGACTGTGCCAAGGGTTTCATCCTGGACGGCTTCCCCCGCACGGTGGTGCAGGCGGAGGCGCTGGACCGGATGCTGGCGGAGAAGGGCCTGCGCCTCGACCATGTGATCGAGATGGTGGTGGACGATGCCGCGCTGACCGAGCGCATCACCGGCCGCTTCACCTGCGCCAAGTGCGGCACGGGCTATCACGACACCTTCAAGCGTCCGGCCAAGGACGGGGTGTGCGATGTCTGCGGCTCGACGGAGTTCACCCGCCGGGCCGACGACAATGCCGAGACCGTGGGCAAGCGTCTGGAGGCCTATCACCGCCAGACCGCGCCGATCCTGCCCTACTATGCCGACCGCGGCGTGCTGAAGCAGGTGGACGGCATGGCGGACATTGCGGAAGTCGCCCGCCAGATCGAGGCGATCATCGCCGGTTGATCCAGGGGACGACGCCGTTCTGCTGCAAGCATCGGGGCCGGGGCGGAAACGCCACCGGCCCCTTCTTGCATGCGGGATCCGGGCGGGTTCGGCGGTCCGCGTCGGGGGGGAATGTGTGTCGGGGGGGAATGTGTTGACACGATGCACCCCGCGCGTATACTCGCGCGCCTTACGGATGCTGGCGGCGACGCCGCACCGTATGAGGTGGTGTCACCGGGCCGCAGCCGATCCAGCGCATCCTTTGATGGGGCGCGGGATGGCGTGCGGTCATCTTTGATTTGGGAATCCTGACACCCTCAGGGTTTCTTCGGATGAGATGCTCCGCCGCATCGCCCCGGTCCGGGGTCGCGGCAGGCGGGGTGTGGACGAAGATCGCCCGACCTCCGCGGGAGGCGGGCAGGAGACGAGGAGAGAGCGCGTGGCGCGTATCGCTGGCGTCAATATTCCCACGCAGAAGCGCGTGGAGATCGCCCTTCAGTACATCCATGGTATCGGTGCGGCCAAGGCCAAGGAGATCTGCGGCAAGGTCGGCATCCCGGTCGAGCGCCGGGTGCACCAGCTCACCGACGACGAAGTGCTCCGCATCCGCGAAGTGATCGACAGCGACTACAAGGTCGAAGGCGATCTGCGTCGCGAAGTCGCGATGAACATCAAGCGCCTGATGGACATGGCCTGCTATCGCGGCCTGCGCCACCGCAAGGGCCTGCCGGTCCGCGGTCAGCGCACGCACACGAACGCGCGGACCCGCAAGGGCCCGGCCAAGCCGATCGCCGGCAAGAAGAAGTAATCGCGAGAGCAGGATCAGACCATGGCCAAGCCTTCAGCCTCCGCCGCGCGCCTGCGTCGCCGTGAGCGCAAGAACATCACCGCCGGTGTTGCGCATGTGAATGCGAGCTTCAACAACACCATGATCACCATCACCGACGCGCAGGGCAACGCCATTGCCTGGTCGTCGGCCGGGACCATGGGGTTCAAGGGTTCGCGCAAGTCCACCCCGTACGCCGCCCAGGTGGCCGCCGAGGATGCCGGCCGCAAGGCGCAGGAGCACGGGATGAAGACCCTTGAGGTCGAGGTCAAGGGGCCGGGGTCGGGGCGTGAGTCCGCTCTCCGCGCGCTCCAGTCCATCGGCTTCCAGATCACCTCGATCCGCGACGTGACGCCGATTCCGCACAACGGCGTGCGTCCGCCGAAGAAGCGCCGCGTCTGACCGGCGCCCGCCAACGCGCTCCGGACACACCCCGCCCCGGGACAGACGGCCGCATGCCATCGCGGCCGTCCAAGCATTGGGGCGGGGTTCCGTGTCCGGGGATGCTCGACCCCCGATGGCATGAGGTTATCCCGTGATCCAGAAGAACTGGCAGACCCTCGAAAAGCCCAGCAAGCTCGACATCACCCCGGGCTCCGATCCGAAGCGCGAGGCGACCATCGTCGCCGGCCCGCTGGAGCGGGGCTTCGGTCTGACGCTGGGCAACGCGATCCGTCGCGTGCTGCTGTCCTCGCTTCAGGGGGCCGCCGTCACCTCGATCCACATCGACGGTGTGCTGCACGAATTCTCCTCGATCCCCGGCGTGCGCGAGGACGTGACGGATATCGTCCTCAACATCAAGGCCATGGCGCTGAAGATGGGCGCCGAGGGCCCGCGCCGCATGCGCCTGCGGGCCGAAGGTCCGTGCGAGGTGACCGCCGGCATGATCGAGACCGGCGCCGACATCGAGGTGCTGGACCCCGGCCATGTCATCTGCACGCTGGATTCCGGCGCGCGGCTGAACATGGAACTGACGGTCGCCATGGGTAAGGGCTACGTCCCGGCCAGCCAGAACCGTCCGGAGGATGCGCCGATCGGGCTCATCCCGGTGGACGCGATCTTCTCCCCGGTCCGCAAGGTCGCCTACAAGGTGGAGAACACCCGCGTCGGCCAGACCACGGACTACGACAAGCTGCTGCTGAACGTGGAGACGAACGGGGCCGTCAGCCCGGAGGACGCGGTGGCCATCGCCGCCCGCATCCTCCAGGACCAGCTCCAGATGTTCATCAACTTCGAGGAGCCGCAGGCGGCGGTCGCCGAGACGAAGGCGGACGAGATCCCCTTCAACAAGAACCTGCTGCGCAAGGTGGACGAGCTGGAACTTTCGGTCCGCTCGGCCAACTGCCTCAAGAACGACAACATCGTCTACATCGGCGACCTGGTGCAGAAGACCGAGGCGGAGATGCTCCGGACTCCGAACTTCGGCCGCAAGTCGCTGAACGAGATCAAGGAAGTGCTGGCCCAGATGGGTCTGCACCTCGGTATGGAAATCCCGAACTGGCCGCCCGAGAACATCGAGGATCTGGCCAAGCGTCTGGAAGAGCCGTACTGAGCCACGCGTTCCGCCGGCCTCCGGGAGCTTCTTCCGGGGGCCGTTCCCTCCGGGCCGTCCGGGCCCGCCTCCGCCGTGCAGACCATCCGGTCAGGGCGCGCGGGGATCACCACCGGGGACCTGCGGGGCCCCAAGCCATGAAGGAGAGCCGCCATGCGTCACGGTATCGCCGGGCGTAAGTTCAACCGCACCACCTCCCACCGTCTGGCCATGTTCTCCAACATGGCCAACGCGCTGATCAAGCACGAGCAGATCAAGACGACCCTGCCGAAGGCGAAGGACCTGCGTCCGATCGTCGAGCGCCTGATCACCCTGGGCAAGAAGGGCGGCCTTGCCAACAAGCGCCGCGCCTATGCCGAGCTGCGCGACCACGACATGGTCGAGAAGCTGTTCACCACCCTGGCCGAGCGCTACAAGGGCCGCCCCGGCGGCTACACCCGCGTGCTGAAGGCCGGCTTCCGCTACGGCGATGCCGCCCCGATGGGCGTGATCGAGCTGGTGGACCGCGATCCGGAGGCCAAGGGCCAGGACAGCGGCCCGGTCGAGGTGAAGGACGAGTCCGAGGAAGGCTGAGCCTTTCCGGTCCGATCGGTTGAGAAAGGGCGGCCCCGGCGGGCCGCCCTTTCTGCTTCAGGGACCCGGCGGTCGTTTCCGTCGGGCTCACTCCAGACACGGAACGGGCCAGACACGGAACGGGCCAGACACTGAACGGGCGGCCGAAGCCGCCCGTCCTTGCTGCGTGCCATCTGGTCCGCACTGCGCGGATCACTGCTGGCCGTCGGGCTTCTCCGGCACGGTCCGGATCGCCTCGTCGGTCTGTTCCAGCGCCCCTTCGACCGGCTCGTCCGACTGGCCCGGCGCCGCTCCCGGCGGGGTCGGGGTGACCGGCTCCTCCTGCAAGCCGACCTCCGGCTCCGTCGCGGTGCCCGCGGGCGGGGTGGTGGTCGTATCGGAGGCCGTGCCCGACGGTGGCACCGTGGTCGTGGTGCCGGGCTCCGCCGTCCCCGTGGTGGTCGCGGGCTGGCTGGCCGGCTCCTGGGCGTTCTGCTGGTCGTCGCCGCAGGCCGCCAGCAGGGGCAGGGCGAAGGCGGCCACCGCGGCCAGTCGCAGCAGACGCGACGTCTCGTAGGTCATTCTCGGTCTCCCTCTGTTCGGTGTGCCGGCGGCCCCGGCGGCGCACCGCCGGGGCCGGATCGTTCGTCGGGAATGCGGGCCCTACTGCCCCTGACCGGGCTGCGGCGCCTGACCGGTGGCCCGCCCCTGGCCTGACTGCTGCCCCTGGCCTGACTGCTGCCCCTGGCCTGACTGCCGGGCCTGCGCGGGCTGCTGTGCCTGTCCGGGCTGCTGCCCGGCGGACTGGCGCTGATCGCGTTCCCCGTCCGGGCCCAGCATCACCTGCCGCTGCCCGTCATAGCTGAAGTCCGGTGCCTCGCGCAGCGCGTCGGAGGAGATCGGCAGCCGCACCTGATCGCCGTCCTGGCCGACGCGGACCGTGTCGAAGGGTACGGCGACCAGCCGCTCGTTCATGCCGAGGAAGCCCGTGCTGGTCTGCACGACCAGGCTTTCGATCCCGCCGCCCTTGGCCAGGACCAGGTCGTGGACCTCGCCGACATCGTCGCCGCCCTGATCCACGACATCGAGGCCGATCAGCTTCTGCCGGTCCAGGCCGGCGTCGTAGAGCGACGCCTCGTGCCGGTTCATCCGCTCGATCCGGACCTGCGGCTTCTCCTGGGCCTGTTCGACGACGACCTGCGGTTCCGCCGTCTCGACCTGGATGTTGGCCTCGGCCCGGCGGATCTGGACGTTCGCCTGTCCGCCCTGGACCTCGGCCTGGACCGGCCCGCCGGGGGGCGGGGCGACCTGGACCTGCGGCGGCGGCTGGCGCACCTGGATCTCGGTCTCCTGCTGCGTCCGCGTCACGGTCTGGTTGCCCTGGGCCTGTCCCGGGTCCTGCGGGCGGTCCTGGGCCAGGGCCGCCGTGCCGGGCAGGGCCAGCAGCAGGGCGGCGGCGATGGGAAGTCTGGCGATGGTCATCTCGCTCCTCCTGTCCTGGCGTCCGGTCAGCGGGTCTGTCCGGCGGGTTCGGCCGTCGCGCGCCGCGTACCGGTGAAGGCCGGGGCGTTCATCACCTCGTCCCGCGGCATCGGCAGGACGATCTCCTCCGCCCGGGAGTCGATCCGCGTGCCGGAGAAGGGGACCCGCACCAGACGGCTGTCTTCCTCCAGCGCGATCACCAGCGCCTCGACCCCGCTGCCGTCCTGCGACAGCAGCACGTCGCGCACGGTCCCGACGGTCGTGCCCTGCGGGTCCACCGCTTCCCGTCCCACGATCCGGTGCATGGCGCCGGTCATCGAGGCCGCGGCCATGCCGCCGGGCTGGTCGCCCTGCGCGACGGGAAGGGTCGAGGGCTCGCGCTGCGCCGAGCGCGGAACCGCGCCGACCTGGGCGCTGGGCGGGGGATCGATCCGACGGGTGGGCGAGATCTGGTCCGGTCCCGTGGCAGGAGCCTGGAGGGTGCCCTGCGGCTGTTCCTCCGTCGCCGCCTGCTGCCGGGCCTGCTGCCCGCCCGTCGTCGGTTGGCCGCCCGCCGCCGGTTGGCCGCCCGTCGCCGGCTGCCGGGTTTCAGCCTGCGGCTGTCCCTGCCGGGTTCCGGCGGTCTGCGTCCGGGGCTGCTCTCCACCGGCTGCCGCCTGCTGCTGCCCGCCGGAGTCTGCCTGCTGCGGCTCCTGGCGGGAGGTGCCGGTGGTCTCTGACGTCTGTGACTGGGCCGCCTGTGACTGGGCCGTCTGTGCCGGGGCGGTCCGGGTCGGAGCCGGCAGGGTGGACGGGTCGCGCTGGGCCGAGCGCGGCACGGTCCCGACCTGGGCGCTGGGCGGCGGCTCGATCCGGGCGGGCGGGGCCGACTGTGCCGGCGCCGGGCGGGCGCTGGAGGCCTCGTCGGTGGACGGACCTGCGGCGGCCTGCTGCTGTGGCTGTTGCGGCTCCTGTTCCTGCTGCTGGCGGGAGGTGCCGGTGGTCTCTGACGCCTGTGGCTGGGGCGCCTGTGACTGGTCCGCCTCTGTTCGGGCCGTCCGGGTCGGAGCCGTCTGCGTCGGTTCAGCGGTCTGGACCGGCGCCGGGCGGGTGCTGGAGGCTTCGCTGTCGGAGGTCGGGTCGGTGTCCGCCCGCTGCTGCGGCTGCTGGGTCTGCCGGGATTGCTGCTGCTGGTTCTCCGGCGCCGTCATGGCCTGAGCGCCAGACGGCGGGGTGGTCTGGACCCGCGGCTCGGGCTGGGTCACCTCGATCTCCGGCTCGGGCTGCCGCACGGCCACCCGCGGCGGCGCCTGCTGTACCTGGACCTCCGGCCGGGCCTGCTGCACCGCGACGCGGGGTTCAGCCTGCTGGATGGAGACCTCCGGATCGGGCTGCTCGATCATCACCTCGGGGTCGCGCTGGCGGACGATGATCTCCGGCTCGAACTGGCGGACGGTGACCTCGGGCGGGAAGTAGCGGACGACGATGCGCGGCGGGTTCTGCTTCACCGTGACCTGCGGCGGTGCCTGCTCGACGACCACCTGCGGCGCCGGCTGCTGCACGCTGACCTCCGGCCTGACCTGCTGCACCTGAACTTCCGGCGCGCCCTGGTCCACGGCGACGGTAGCGGGCTCGCCCTGCACCTCCAGGCCTGTGGCCTGCTGAATCCCCCGGAAGGCGGCGAAACTCTCCTGGTCGTCGCTCCGGCCGGGACCCGAGAGGGCGAGGAGGGCCTCCTCGACCCGCTGTCCGGCTTCGGAGAAGGCGCGTCTGGCGTCGGAGTCGCTCTGGATCGCCGGCAGAGCCTGGGCGCGGGCCAGGGACTGGCGCAACGCGGCCAGGGCGCGGTGGGTCTGTCGCCGGGCCTCGCCCAGCGCCCGCGGATCGTTCTGGCCGCGGGCCTGCTGCAAGGACTGGTAGGCCTGCTGGGCCGCCTGCTGGTGGCCGCGGAGTTCGGCCATCACCTGCTGCCGGGCGCCGTCGGGGCCTGTCGGCTGCTGCGCCTGCGGTGCCGTCTGCTCCTGCTGGAGCTGCTGGGCCAGGGAATAACCGGGAACGGCCATGACCGTGAGCGCCACGGCCGCCGTCAACAGGTTCGCTCGCATCGACGATTCTCCCTCGTCTCGACGGGTGCCGGGCTGCTGCCGATCGCCGGTCCCGTCCTTCCGGTCCGCCTCAGGGGGTTCGCCTCAGGGGGGTCGCTGTTCAAACCCGAGAAAGGGGGAGGCGTTCCGGGGGCGAATGGATATAACCGACGGCTCCCCCTGCGGCCCGGTGCCGCCGGCCCTGCCCCCATCGTCCGGATAGGCGGGCAGGGGGCGGGCATCAGGACGGGTTCCGCAGCGGGGGCGCGAGACGCTCCGGTCGGGGTGGGGGCTCCTGCGGCGGGACCGGAATGGGACCCGGCGGTTCCTCGATCGGGGGAGGGGCGTCCGGGTCCGGCGGCGGGCGGTCCGGCTGTGGCTGGGGGGGTGTCGGATAGGGGCCGGCACGGTCCGGCCTGATGCCGGCCGGGGGCTCCCGGGCGGGGATCGCCGTGATCATGGTGTTCCTTCCGGTTGCTGTCGGGTCCGGTGCCGCAGGGGTGCGGCTCCGGGGGGCAACGTCTGTCGCCCCGGCCGGTGTTCCGGACGCCGGGCCAGGACGCGGAAGAACAGCGCCGACCACAGCCCGCCGACCGTCAGCGCGAAGGCGGCGGACAGGGCCGGGCCGGCCTTGGCCGCCGGCAGCACCAGCCAGAACGCCTCGGCGATCTGCGCCGCCAGCAGCAGCCCGGCCGCCGCCGGCAGCCAGCGCCGCGCCCGCCCCAGGGGGGCGGCCAGCGCCAGGGCGACGCCGGCCAGGGTCAGCAGCCCCGCCAGCCAGCGCAGGGACGGCCAGACGCCACCCTGCCGCTCCAGGAACCAGACGGCCAGATGCGGCAGGTCCCCCGTCCAGACCGTCAGATACTCGAAGAAGGCGATATAGCCCCAGGCCAGCGCCCCGGCGATCAGCAGCCCCCGCGCAGTCGCCTCCGGCTCCCGCTCGCGTGAGACCAGATGGTCGGCCAGCACCCCGAAGGCCAGGGCCGCCGCGGCCTGGTGCGCCGCGTAGACGATGCCGAACGCGGCCGAGGCATGGTCGGGCGTCAGGGTCATGATCCAGTCCACCGCCGCGAAGGAGGCGATGATCGAGTGCAGCACCAATCCTGCCGCCGCCAGTCCCGGCCGTTTGTGCCGCGGGCCGACGCTGCGGTCCTCCCGGATCATCGCCTCGGAAAGCGCGATCCAGACGGCGAAGTAGAGCGCGGTGCGCAGCAGGAAGGCGGGGCCGGTCAGCCACCAGGACTGCAAGGGTCCGCTCGGCACGAAGTCCGCCGCCGTCCAGGGATAGATGCGGTCGAGCGCCAGCAGGCCCGGCAGCATCGCTACGGCCAGCAGCCAGAGCGTCCGGCAGCCGGCCTCCAGCACGGCGGGCAGCACCACCGCGCGCCCGATCAGGTGGTTCAGCAGCAGCAGAAGGACACAGCCGACCGGGATGGCGCTCCAGACCACGACGGCGGCGTGCCACGCGGCCACGGCCGCATCCGCGTCGCCGCCCAGGGCCAGGGCCACGGACAGGGCCGCACCGACCGCCGCGACGGCCAGCGATGCCGCGGCGAAACGGCGGGGCGGGGTGGTGCTCATGGGGTGTCCCCCTCGGGCATGCCGCCGGACTGGAGCATCCGGAGATGCGCCAGGATCGCCCGCCGCGCCGCGGCGTCGGTCCGGTCCGCGAAGCCGTACATCCGGCCGTGGCCATGGGCGATCACGGCCAGCAGCGCCGCGTCGTCGGCGGCGCGCAGGCGGGGCAGGTCCAGGGGCGGCGGGGCGGGCACGTAGCGCCCCACCACCAGCCCGTCGCCGGCGCCCCGGGCACCATGGCAGGGGGCGCAGAGGATGCCGTACAGTTCGGCCCCGCGCCCCGCGTCGGTGCCGCCCTCCGCGGCGGTCTGCCCCACGGTCACCGTGCCGGTCGGTGGCGGCTCGGCCCCCGAGAGGTCCCACAGCGTCCGCGGCGCGTCGTAGGCGTCGATGCGGGCGGGGATCGCCCCGTCGCCGCAGGCGGTCAGGCCGGCCAGCAGCAGGAGCGGCGGCAGCGGGAAGCGGGCGCGTCTCATCCCGGCACCTCCCAGACCCGCAGGGCGCCCGCCTCCCGCAGTGCCGTCTCCACCCGTCCCGGGGCGAACAGCGGGTCGGCCGCCGCCACGGACAGGAAGAAGCCGTCGTCGGTGACGGCGCGGAACCGCTCCACCTCGAACAGCGGGTGGTGCAGCCGGGGCAGCCCGTTCGCCAGCAGCATCCCGACCGCCGCGGCGATGACCGCGGACAGGGCGGCGAACTGCAAGGCGGGCAGCAGGAAGGCGGCCCAGGCCAGGACCGGCCGCCCGCCGACGTTCAGCGGGTAGTCGAGATGGGCATGGGCCTGTACCGCAAGGCTCAGCGCGAACCCGCCGGCCGCCGCCACGGCGGCTCCGACCGGCAGGGGCCAGCGCCGCACGCCGGCCTGCCGGCGCATCCAGTCCAGCGGATAGGGCGCGTGCGCTTCCAGCCGGGTGAAGCCGCGGCGGCGCAGCGCCTCCATCGCGGCTTCCAGCGCGTCGGGTCCGGCGAATTCCCCCAGCAGGGCCGCCGTGCTCATGCCGATGCCTCCCGCTCGTCGCGCAGGGCCTCCTTCACCTCGAAGATGGAGACGGCCGGCACGGCCCGCAGGAACAGCACCAGCAGCAGCAGGAACAGTCCGATCGAGCCGGCGAAGACGCCCCAGTCCCACACCGTCGGCAGATAGGGCTGCCACATGGCCGGGAAGATGCCGCGCGACAGCGGTCCCATCTGGAGCATGTAGTGCGAGGCCCAGACCGCCGGCATGATGACGGCGGAAATCAGCGCCACCGCCCAGGGCCGGCGGCGCACGGCCGGCAGCCAGAAGAACTGCGGCACGGCGATGGACCCGATCCAGCCGGCCCAGGCATAGGGCGCGAAGGGGCCGGAGACACGGTCGCGCAGGATGTGCAGCTCCGCCGGGGTGGCGCGGTAGAGCAGCGTCCAGATCTCCGCGATGTGGACGTAGAGATAGAGCAGCGCCGTCGCCAGCATGATCTTCGCCAGCAGGTCCAGGTGGCCCGCCGTGATCAGGTCGGCCAGCCCGAACCCCCGGCGCAACGCCGCGGACAGCAGCGCGATGGTGGCGAAGCCGGCGAGCGTGCCGCCGATCATCAGCAGCGGCGGGAACACCGTGCTGTGCCAGCCGGGCAGCGGCGCCCCGGCATAGAGCAGCCCGACTCCGGTGTGGATCAGCACGACATAGGGCACGCTGACCGCGGCGATGGTGCGGTAGGCAAGGCGCCAGCGCGCCCAGTGGCTGCCGCAGCCGCGCCAGCCCAGGGCGGCGATGCCGTAGACCCGCCGCCAGACGGGATGCGCGGCGCGGTCGCGCAGGGTGGCCAGATCGGGGATCAGGCCGACATACCAGAACAGGCCGACGACGCCGAGATAGGTCATCACGGCGAAGGCGTCCCAGATCAGCGGGCTGCGGAAGTTGGGCCACAGGCCCAGCGCGTTCTCGTGCGGGATGGTCCACCAGAACAGCCAGGGCCGGCCCAGATGCAGGATCGGGAACAGGCCGGCGACGGCGGCGCTGAACAGGGTCATCGCCTCGGCCAGCCGGTTCAGCGCGTTGCGCCAGCCATGGCCGAGCAGCAGCAACAGGCCCGAGATGATCGCCCCGGCATTGCCCAGCCCGATCCACCAGACATAGTTCACGATGTCGAAGCCCCAGACGTTGGGGTGGTTCAGGCCCCAGACGCCCACGCCGTCGGCCAGCAGCTTCCAGACCGACAGCCCGAACACCCCCGTCAGCAGGAGCGCCAGCAGCAGGGCCGGCCGGTCCCAGCCGTGGCCGGGGGGGCGCAGCGCCAGCGCGGTCAGCTCTCCGGTGACGGCGGCGTCCGGGCGCTGCGGCAGGGGGGCGGGGGTGGTCCCGGTCATGCCGCGCCTCCGCCGCCGGCATCGACCCGCGCCAGATAGAAGGTGCGCGGCCGCGTTCCCAGTTCCCGCAGCAGGACATAGGCCCGGCCCTGGGCATGCAGGGCGGCAACGCGGCTCGCGGGATCGTCCAGGTCGCCGAAGACCAGGGCACCGGTCGGGCAGGCGGCGGCGCAGGCGGTGGTGACGGCGTCCGTCGCCAGTGGCCGGCCGGCGGCAGCGGCGTCGTTCTCCGCGGTCCGGATGCGCTGGACGCAGTAGGTGCATTTCTCGATGACGCCGCGGGCGCGCACGGTGACGTCCGGATTGCGCTGCGGCACGGCCGCCGCGATGTCCGCCGCGGCGTGGTCCAGGTAGTTGAAGCGCCGCACCTCGTAGGGGCAGTAGGCTTCGCAGGTCCGGGTGCCGATGCAGCGGTTGTAGACCATCTGGTTCAGCCCGTCGGGACCGTGGACCGTGGCGTTGACGGGACAGCCGACCTCGCAGGGTGCCTTCTCGCAGTGCATGCAGAGCACCGGCAGGAAGCGCGCGCCCTCCCGCTCTTCCGCGCCGGTCCAGTAGCGTTCCACCCGCAGCCAGTGCATGGCACGGCCGCGTGCCATCTCCGCCGGACCGACGGAGGGAATGTTGTTCTCCGCCTGGCAGGCGACGACGCAGGCCATGCAGCCGATGCAGGCGTCCAGGTCCACCGCCATCGCCCAGCGCTGTCCGGGCATCGGCCAGTCGGGATGCAGCGACGGCGGCGGCGGGGCGGCGGCGGGGACCGGCACCGTCGGGTCCGCCAGCGGCACGCTGCGCGCCAGTTCCCCGCCGTGCATCCGCCCTTCGCGCTGGGCCAGCGGCAGCGGTGCCTGTCCGCCCAGGGGCCGCAGCGCCGCCCCGCTCCGCCGCCAGAACGACGCCCAGCCGCGCACCGTGGCGGCGTTGTAGCCCAGCCCGGTGCCGTTGCGCCCCGCCGCTGTCCGTCCGTAGCCGAGCCAGAGGGTCAGGGTCCCCTCCGCCTGTCCGGGCAGGACCAGGGCGGGACCCCGGACGGCACGGCCCCCCGCCGCCACCTCCACCAGATCCCCGTCCGTCAGGACCAGCGCTCGGGCCAGGGCGGGGGACACCCCGACGGCATTGGTCCAGCCCAGGGTGGTCAGGGGCTTCGGCAGTTCCTGGAGCCAGGCGTTGTTGGCGTAGCGGCCGTCCCAGACCGTCGGGTCCGGACGGAAGACGATCTCCAGCCCGTCGCCCTCCGGCCCTGTCCCGGCCTGACTCTCCTGTGCCGCCGGCGGGGCGGCGGTCGTCCCCCTCAGCGGGACCGGCGGGGCCGCGCTGCCGCGGACGAAGCCCAGCCGCAGCGCCTCCTGCCAGCGGGCCGCGAACGCCGCGTCGCCCCAGGCTTCCCGCCAGGTGGCCTGCACGCAGTCCAGGGCGGACGCGGGCTCGCCCAGCAGACGGGACAGCAGCCCGGCCGCCGGCCGGCCGGCCAGGGGGCGCACCGTCGGCTGCACGATGGTGGCGGTACCGTCCGGTGCGCGCAGATCGCCCCAGCTCTCCAGCTCATGCGCCAGCGGCAGGTGCCACGCGGCGGCCATGCCCGTCTCATCGCGGTAAAGCCCGGCATGCAGGGTCAACGGCACCCGTGCCAGCAGTTCCGCGATGTGCAGCCCGGCGGGCGCATCCTGGACGGGGTTGCTGCCGATCATCAGCAGTGCGGAAACGCGGCCGTCCGCCATGTCCTGCGCCAGCGCGGCAAGGCCGGTGTCCGGGTCATCCAGCGGGTCCGCGACCGGCTCCGTCGCTTCCAGCAGCGTGCCGGCCGCGTCCAGTCGGGGGGCCAGTCGCGGTGCCAGGCGCAGGGCCAGCCGGTGACCCAGCGCCTGCGCCGCCGGCGGGAGATGCCCGCCCGTCAGCAGCAGCGCCCGTCCCGCATGCTCCGCCAGGGCGGCGGCGGCGCGGGCGACGAAGGCATGCTCCGCCGGGGTCAGGTCCGGCGGTTCCGCCCCGGACTCGCCCAGGGCCTGCGCCAGCGCCGTCAGCAGGAGCGGCAGGCGCGCCTCCGCCACCGGCAGCCGGCCGTCGGCCTGCATCCCGGTCAGACTCGGCGTCGCCTCCGCCACCAGCAGCGGCCCCGGCGGCAGCCGGCCCTCCCGCACGGCCTTCCGCCGCTCCGCCCAGAGGGCGGCATGGTCGAGCTGCTCCGGGCCGGGACCCAGCGGGTCGGCGCCCAGGCAGACCAGGGCGGCGGCCCGGTCCAGCCGGGGACGCAGCCGCAGCGGCCGGCCGAAGGCCATCCGCATCGCGGCATCGGCGGCGGGGCTGCCCGTCGCCTCCCAGACATGCCGGCGCAGGCCGGGCAGGCGGGCCGTCAGGGCCGCGATCTGCCGGGACAGGGTGGGGGAGGTGATCCGCCCGGTCAGCAGCCGGGCGCCGTCCCCGCCGGTCCGCCGGAGCGTGTCGGCCAGTCCTGCCAGGGCGCGGTCGGCCTCCTCCTCCCCGGCCGGGCGGCCGTCGATCACGGCGGTGCGGGAGCGGTCGGGATCGTAGAGGGTCAGCACCTCCGCCTGCATGAAGGGATCGGCGGCGCCGCTGCCCGCCGGGTGCCGCGGGTTGCCGTCCAGCCGGGTCGGCCGGCCCATGTGGACCTCCGCCAGCACGGGCCGCGCCCAGCCGGAGAGCGAGACGGCGGTGGCATAGGTCAGCGGCCGGCCGGGCACCAGCTCCTCCGGCTGGCGGACATAGGGCACGGCCTCCGGCGGCGGCGGGCCGTCGCAGCCGGCGGCGGCAAGGGCGAAGCTGGCCGCCATGCTGCGCAGCACGTCGCGCCGCGACGCCTCGGGCAGGGCGTCCAGCGCCGGCCAGTCCCGGCGCAGGGGATGCCGCCGGCCGCCGCTCATCGGTGGCACACATGGCAGTGGTCCAGCAGGGTCGGCTCGATGCCGCGGGCCGCCAGCAGGGCCGGCCCGTTCTCCGGTCGGTGCGGCGGTGACCGCCAGTCCAGATCGAACACCGCCTCGGGCGGGCGCAGATGCGGGGCCGGATCGCGGTGGCAGTCCAGGCACCAGCCCATGCCGAAGTCGCGCACCGGGCGGGTCTGCTCCATGGTGGAGACATCGCCGTGGCAGGTGGCGCAGCCCACCCCGGCCGCGACATGGGTGCCATGGTGGAAATAGGTGTGCGAGGGCAGCGCCTGCACCCGCTGCCAGATCAGCACGAAGGGCATCTCCGCCGGCGGGTCGATGGCCAGATGGCAGGTCATACAGGTCCACATCGGCGGAAATCCGGCTTCGGGGGCGGTCGCCACGGAGCTGTGGCAGTGGCGGCAGTCCAGCCCCAGCGTTCCGACATGCCGGGCATGGCTGAAGGCCACCGGCTGCGCCGGTGCCGGCCCGGCCCGGCGGAACACCGCAGGGTCCGGCACGCCGGCGGCGAGCAGGACCAAGCCCGACAACAGGACCGCGGCGGCAGCCAGGGCCGAGCGGAACAGGATGTCGGCACGGGGGCGGAAGAGCTGGGGCATCCGGCCATCGGGGCGGTCGGGGCGATGGGGCGAGGCGGTGATGTCTGGTCGGCAACGCAGCGCCGCACCACCTGTTCCCCCTGCCGTCTGTTCCCCTGCCGCTTCCGGCTCCGGGCGATCCCGCTGCCGACGCTGGCGACGAGGCTCCCGCTCCCGGTATAGGATGCCGCCCCGGCATCGACCGGCCTGTGCCGGGGCGCAAGGGCCGGTCTCCGCCGACGGAGGGGCATGCTCGACCAGATTCTTCTTTTCGCCGCCGTCGGCTTCGCGGCGCAGATCGTGGACGGGGCCATCGGCATGGCCTACGGCGTCACCGCCACCACGGTGATGCTCAGCCTCGGCATTCCCCCCGCAACCGCCAGTGCCAGCGTCCATGCGGCGGAGGTGTTCACGACCGGCGCGTCGGGTCTTTCCCACTGGATCGCGGGCAATGTGCGGATGCGGCTGGTGCTGCGGCTGGCGCTGCCCGGCATGGTCGGCGGGGCACTCGGCGCCTATGTGCTGTCATCCGTGCCCGGCGACGCGATCCGACCGTTCGTCTCCCTCTACCTGATGGCGATGGGCGGCCTGATTCTCTGGAAGGCCCTGCGCCGGACGGAAGTCACGGACGCGCCTCCGAAGCGGCTGGTTCCGCTGGGACTGACCGGCGGCTTTCTTGACGCGATCGGCGGCGGGGGCTGGGGGCCGCTCGTCGCCTCCACCCTGATCGGCGGCGGCACGGTGCCGCGCTACGCCATCGGCTCGACCAATCTGGCGGAGTTCTTCGTCACCGCCGTCGTCTCCGCGACCTTCGTCGTGACCATCGGGCTGCATCTCTGGCCGGTGATCGCGGGGCTGATCCTGGGCGGCGTGCTGGCGGCGCCGTTCGCGGCCTATGTGACCCGGCGCCTGCCGGACCGGCCGCTGATGATCCTGGTCGGCGTGGTCATCGTGCTGCTGAGCCTGCGGAACCTCCTGCCGGTCATCGCACCCTGGCTGCCGTTCTGAGACGGGACGTTCTGAGACGGGAGTCGCGGCCGGGGCGGGCGCTGCCTTTCCGGCTGCCGGCCGCGGCCGCCAGCGCCAGCCCGCCGCCCAGGGCCAGCAGGCTTCCGGCCGCCACCAGGCGCGCCGCCGCGGCGGTGAGGGAGGGACCGACCTGCTTCGACTCCGCATCGAAGCGGCCGTGCGCCCGGTGCAGCCCCGCCACGGGCTCGAACAGGTTGTCCTCGCGGTCGGCGGGAAGCGGGTCGCCGGTGCCCTGGCCCTTCACCGCCGTCGCGGCGAGATAGCGGTCCGCCAGCCCCGGGGCGGCGAAGGAACCGAGGATCACCAGCGGGGTGGAGCCGCCGACCCAGTGCTCCCGCGCCGGGTTGTCCGCCGCCTCCAGGATGTGGCCGGCGATGCCTTCGGGCTGGAAGACGGGGGCGACGGGCCGGGGCTGCGTGCCCATGCGGGTGCGCGCCCAGTCGAACTGCGGCGTGTTCACGGCGGGGATGTGAACGGTGGTCAGCCGGACATCGCTACGCAGGTACAGCAGTTCGGCATGCAGGCTGTCGAGGAATCCCTTGATGGCGTGCTTCGCCCCGCAATAGGCGGCCTGCACGGGGATGCCGCGGTAGGCGAGGGAGGACCCGACCTGCACGATGGTGCCGGCATTCCGTGGCAGCATCCGCCGCAGCGCCGCCATCACCCCGTGCATGGACCCGAGATAGGTCACCTCCGTGACGCGTCGCAGCTCCGCCGGTTCCAGGTCCTTCACCAGGGAAAAGACCGTGGACATGGCCGCGTTGATCCAGAGGTCGATGGGCCCGAATTCCCGCTCCACCCGGTCGGCCGCCGCCTCGACCGCGGCCGCATCCGCCACGTCGCAGGGAAGCTCCAGGGCGCGGCCGCCCAGCTGCTCGACCTCGGCCCGGGTCGCCGCCAGCCCGTCGGTGCCGCGGGCGATGATACCGATGCGGTCGCCGCGGCGGGCAAGCGCCGCCACGACGGCGCGGCCCACCCCGGCGGTCCCGCCGGTGACGATGACGGTGCGGGGCGTCCTGGCGCGGGAACTGTCCATGCCGGGTCCTTACAGCTGCGTCTACGGGAGAGGACAGGGAAACCGGAACCGGCCGCCGGGAGTTCCGGCGGCCGGTGCGATCGTGGCCGTTCCCGTCAGAAGCGGTAGCCGAGTGTGGCGACCAGTTCGTGCGCGCGCAGATCCTCGTCCAGGACGCCGCTGGTGGAGGAGAGCTGCACCTTACCCAGGTCCACGTAGCGGTAGCCCAGGTCGAAGAACAGGCCGCTGCCGGTCTCCACCTGCGCGCCGGCCATGAGCTGCCAGGAGAACTGGTCGTCATCGCTGCCGAAGAACCGTTCCAGCCGGTTCTGGTCGGCGATGATCACGTCCACGTCGTCCACCTTCGTGGTGGACAGGCCGATGCCGGCTCCCAGATAGGGCCGCACCTGCTGGCGGTTGCCCATCAGCTCGAAGGCGCCGAAATCGTAGTAGGCGTTGACCATGAGGGTCCGGTTGTCGACCTCGCTGTTAATCGGCAGGCCGCCGGCGGCAAAGCCGCGGCCGCCTTCGACGATGTAGCGGTCGCGCCAGTCGGCGGTCAGATCGACGCGCAGGTTGGGATTGATCCGGTAGCCCGCGCCGATGCCCCAGAGCGGCGAATAGTCGATCTCGTCCTCCGAGGACCAGGAATAGCCCAGGCTGCCGCGGATGTAGGGACCGCTGTCCCCGCTGCGGGTGCCCTGGGCGAGCGCCGGGGCCGTGGCGACGAGAAGGACGAGCGCCGTAGCGCCGGCGAGACGATGCTTCATCAGATATCTCCGTGTTGTTGCGTTCCACGACGCCCCAACACCGCAGCGCAGCGAATCGTCATCCCTTGCCGGTCGGCCGGTCCCGGTTACCGATGCCTGTTGCCGATCCGCACCACTCCTATCGTTGCGACACAGTATGCCCCGGTGACTGTGAGGGGCGGCGAATTCGTCAGGCGCGGAAGGTGCCGGGCGGCGGGCGCTGCGGCACGGGAACAGGCTGCGGCTCCCCGGGCTGGGGCGGGATGTCCTGGCCCGGCAGGTCGCGGCCCGGCAGGTCCCGCCCCGGTCCGGGGATGCCCTGTCCGGGCAGGTCCTCGTTCGGCAGGGGCGGGCGGGTCGGGGGAAGCGGCTGCGGCTGGTTCATGCTCGCACTCCTTTCAGACTGGGTCTGTCGGACTGGGGGAAAGGGAGGCCGGCCGTCACAGCCGGGCGATGCGCAGGTTACGGAACTGGACCCGGGAGCCCGGGTGGTGGGCCTGCAACCCGACATGCCCTTCCGGCCGGCGGTTGCCGCGGTCGAGCCGGCTGACCGGCGTGCCGTTCAGCCAGACGCTCAGGCAGGGGCCACGGAAGGCGATGTCGAAGCGGTTCCACCCGCCGAGGGGACGGGACAGGCGCTCCTGCGCTGCGGCCAGCCGGTAGACCGCCCCCGTCAGATGCAGCGGACTGTCCAGGCGGTCCGCCTCGGGATCGACGCCGCGGTCGTCGATCTGCACCTCGTAGCCCAGCCGGATGGCGGGGCCGAGATCATGGGCCAGGGGCGGGATGCGCAGGAAGACACCGGAATTGTCCTCCGGTGACCGGGCGCGCCAGTCCACCCGCAGCAGGAAGTCGGCATAGACCGAGTCGGCGTACCAGAAGATGCCCGGCCCGCCCTCGCTCTCCAGGACTCCGTCCGCGGCCCAGAAGAAGCGGCCCTGGCCGGCCATCTGCCAGCCGTCCAGATCGGCGGCCAGCAGTGGTTCCAGCGCGTCATCGGCGATCAGCGGCGGGGCCGCGGCGGGCGACAGGTCCTCGGCCATGCGGCCTCCGTCCGTTCCGGCATGGCCGGACAACCGGAAAGGGGCCGCGACGGTTCCTGACGGGGCGCTGTTCCCGCGTCAGTCGTAATCGGGGATTTCGGGGAACTGGTTCGGATCGCTGCGGCCGTCGCGGATCAGGCCGTTGCGCTGCTGCCGGTACAGCGACCGGCGGGCGGCGTAGTAGTCGAAGCTGTTGGCCCGCAGATCGTCCACCACCTCGATATAGCTGGCGCGGGCGTCGATGGCGACCAGCCCGATGCGGGTGTAGTTGATCCATTCGCGGTCGGTGCCGTCGGCCAGACGCGCCACCGGATCGGCCCAGGACTCGGCGAACAGGGCCGGGCCGTCGCGCAGGGAGGAGGGGCCGAGCAGCGGCAGCACGATGTACGGCCCTTCGGGCACGCCCCAGACGGCCAGCGTCTGGTCGAAGCTCTCATACTCGTAGGGAAGGCCGTTCTTCGCCGCCACGTCGATCAGCCCGGCCAGCCCGACCGTGCTGTTGATGACGAACCGCTTGGTGACCGTGCCCGCCCCGTCCCAGTCGCCTTGCAGGATCTGGTTGGTCAGGTCCAGCGGCGCGCGCAGATTCTGGAGCACGTTGCGCACGCCCACCTGCATCGGGTCCGGCACCACCGCCCGGTAGATCTCGGCCAGCGGCCGGAACAGGACCACGTCGAACGCCTCGTTGAACCAGAAGATGCCGCGGTTCACCGGCTCCAGCGGATCGTTCACGTCCTCCTCGGCCCCGACGGGCGCCCTGCCGGCGGGGGGCACCGGCGCCGTCGGCACCGGCACGATGGGGGAGGTGCGCGGTGCCCACTGCTCGGCCCGCGCGGCACCGTCGGGTCCGGGGGTGGCGGTCAGGAACACCCCGAGGGCGGAGGCGAGGAGGGCGGAGCGGAGCACGGTGCGGAAGGGGGGCACGGAGGGGACCTCGGACATGTCGGGGTACGCGGGCGAACCGGCTGGGGCGGCGCTGCCGACCGGAGCGCAGGCAAACCTTCTTCTCAGGATAGAAGTAGAATGCAGCAGAAAGGCGAAAAGTGACATGGGTCACAAGGCGCGCTTCCGGCGGTCAGCTCTTCGTCCGGCGCAGGCCCTGGGCCGGGTCCGCGGTCCTCTGGCGGCGGTTGCGGCTTCCTGCTAGGTGATCCGCGATGACTACGCCCCCCGGTCCCTCCCCGTCCCATGGAAGCTGGCTGCGCGACACGCTGCTGCGCCGGCTGCTCGCCAACGCCTCCAAGCTGCTGGGCGGCAAGGCGCTGAACGCCGTCTTCGGGCTGGGCGCCCTGGCGGTGGCTGCGCGCGGGCTGGGGGTGGAGCAGTTCGGCGTGCTGGTGCTGATCCATACCTTCACCCAGGCGGTGGGGGAGATCGCCAAGTTCCAGTCCTGGCAGGCGGTGCTGCGCTACGGCACGCCGGCGTTGCGGGAGGAGAGGCGGGGCGACTTCCAGCGTCTGATCCGCTTCACGGTGCTGCTGGACGGGATCAGCGCCGTGCTGGGCATGGCGCTGGCGGTGGCCGTGGCCGGGCTGGCCGGGCCGGCCTTCGGATGGCCGGACGAGGTGCTGCCGGCGGCCATGCTGTACGTCACTTCCTGTCTGTTCATGGTGACGGCGACGCCGACGGGCGTGCTGCGCCTGGTCGACCGCTTCGACCTGCTGGCCTGGCAGAGCACGGTGGGCGCCGCCGTGCGCTGCCTGGCCGGGGCGGCGGTCTGGGCGGCGGGCGGGGGACTCGGCGCCTTCCTTGTGGCCTGGTACGTGGCGACGGCCGCGGCCGGTGTCTTCCTGATCGCCGCGGGCTGGCGCGAGCTGTCCCGCGGCGGCCTGCTGGCGGGCTGGCGCTGGCGGGGCGGCGGGCTGACGGCGGGGTTCCCCGGCATCTGGGGCTTCGTCTGGACGACGAACCTGAACACGACGCTGGAACTGGCCTTCACCCACATGGGCACGCTGGCGGCCGGCGCCTTCCTGGGCACGCGGGAGGCGGCGCTGTTCCGCATCGCGCGTCAGTTCGCCGACGCCCTGGCCAAGCCGGCGAAGCTGCTGGTGCCGGCCATCTATCCGGAGCTGGCCCGGCTCTACGCCGCCGGCGACATCGCCGGCATCCGACGGCTGATGCAGCGTTCGGCCCTGCTGGCCGGACTGGTGGCGACCGTCATGATGGTGGCGGTCTGGCTGCTGGGCGAATGGGTGCTGCGGGTGATCGTGGGGCCGGAGTTCGTGGCCGCGTTCCCGGTCATGCTCTGGCTGGTCGCCGGGGCGGTGGTCGGCATCTGGGCCTTCCCGCTGGAGCCGCTGCTGATCTCCACCGGCCATGCCGGTGCCGCGCTGCGGGTCCGGCTCTGGTCCACCGCGCTCTACGTGCCGCTGCTGCTGCTGCTGCTGGACACGGTGGGGCTGATCGGTGCCGGCTGGGCGGCGCTGGCGGCATCCCTCTTCATCTTCGTCGCGCTGCTGCTGCCGGTCATCCGCTGGTTCGGCCGCAGCGGCGGGCAGCCCGGGCCGCAGCATCCCTGAGCGCGTCGCGGTAGGCGAGGGCCGCACCGGCGACGGAGAAGTCCCGCGCCCGCGCCATCAGTGCCGCCTTGTCCGCCGGGCGGTCGAGCAACGTCTCGATGGCCTGGGCGAGCGCCAGATCGTCGCCCACCGGGACCAGCGGCCCGAGCCGCCCGTCCTCCAGGATCTCCCTGCTGCCGCCGGGGCAGTCGGTGCTGGCGACGGGGCAGCCGACGGCCATTGCCTCGATCAGCGCCCCGGGCATGCCCTCCCAGCGGGAGGACAGGACGAAGCCCGCCGCCCCCGCCAGGGCGGGGAAGGGGTTCGGCACGAAACCCGGCAGCGCCACGCTGGCGGCGATGCCCAGATCCTCCGCCAACCGGGTCAGCCAGCCGCGCTCCTCCCCCTCGCCCAGGATCAGCAGGCGCACCGGCCGCCGGCTCCAGACCCGGGCCACGGCGCGCAGCAGGGTGGGGAAGTCCTTCTGCCGGACCAGCCGCCCCAGCCCCAGGATCACCGGCGGGCCGCCGTCGGCCAGCCAAGGGTGCGGCGGCGGCAGCGCCGCCCGCGCCGCCACGTCATCCTCCACCACCGGGTTGGGGATGGCGGCCACGCGGTCCGCCAGCTCCGGCACCAGGGCCGCCGTCTCCCGCGCCAGATCGGCGGAGACGCAGAGCGCCGCATCCACTGCGCCGTAGGTCCGGCGCACGGCCCAGCGGCGCAGCCGGTCGCGCAGGCGCTCGCGGCCGCCGACCATGGCATTGCTGACCCGCACGGCCAGCGCCGTGCCGGGCACGCCGGCCAGCCGGTGGGCCAGCACGGTGGCCAGCGCCGCATGGTTGGCCGCGGCCATCAGCACGTCCGGCCGCTCCCGCCGGACCCAGGCGGCCAGGGCGGGGATCGCCGCGGCCATGCGCAGGGAGCGGCCCGGCAGGCGGGCGGCCGGGCCGCCGACCACCGTCAGCCGGACCGTCGGCGGCAGTTCCGCCCGCAGCGGGCCGTCGGCCCGCACCACCAGCAGGTCGATGTGCGCGCCCAGCCCGGCCAGGGCGCCGGCCAGGGCGAGGGTGCGGCGTTGCGCCCCACCGGCCTCGAATCCATGCAGGACCAGGGCGATCCGTTCCGCGGAAGGGCTGTCGGCTTCTGTGGAATCCATGGGCATCGCTGGTCCGACGGTATGGCCCGGGCCGTTCCCCGGGGGCGGCCACGGGGACGACGATTGCCCGGCGCGGCGGTCGATGCTAACCAATCGCCTTCATCCTACGGGATCAACCCCTTTCCGCCTGCAAGGGCGGTGTGTTGCAGGCATGCAGAGTCCGACCCCGACCGAGAGCACCCTCCCTGCCCTGCGTCTGGCCGACTTCGACACCGTGACGGAGGCGTTGGACTACGCCGCGCGGGGGCGGAGCGGTCTCAACTTCTATTCGGGCAAGGGGGAACTGACCGAGGTCCTGCCCTATGCGCTGCTGCGCGAGCAGGCGATCGACCTCGCCCGGCGGATGCTGAAGGCGGGGCTGCGGCCGGGCGACACCGTCGCCATGATCGCGGAGACCGACGGCGACTTCCTGCGCGCCTTCTATGCCTGCCAGTATGCCGGGCTGGTGCCGGCACCGATGCCGCTGCCGGCGGCCTTCGGCGGCAAGGAAGCCTATATCGACCATATCCGCCGGATGATCGAGAGTGCCGGCGCCGCCGCGGCCCTGGCCCCCGCCTTCCTCCAGGACTGGCTTGCCGCGGCCGTGGCCGGGTTGGACCTGAAGGCGGCGGGCACGCTGTCGCAGATCGCCGACGGTCCGGCCGACGGCGTGGACCTGCCGCGGGTGGAGCCGGGCAGCCTCTGCTATCTCCAGTTCTCCTCCGGCAGCACCCGGTTCCCCCTGGGCGTCGCGGTGACGCAGCGGGCGCTGATGGCGAACGCGGCCGGCATCACGCGGCATGGCCTCCAGGTGCGCCCTGGAGACCGCTGCGTCTCCTGGCTGCCGCTCTACCATGACATGGGGCTGGTGGGATTCCTGCTGGCGCCCTTGACCAGCCAGCTCAGCGTGGACTTCCTGGCGACGCGCGAGTTCGCCCGGCGGCCGCTGCTGTGGCTGCAACTGATGACGGACAACGGCGCCACGCTCTCCTACAGCCCCAGCTTCGGCTACGAGCTGGCGGCGCGCCGGGCGGAGACGGCCTCGACCGGGACGCTGGACCTGTCGCGCTGGCGCGTCGCCGGGATCGGCGGCGACATGGTGCGGCCGCGGGTGCTGTCCCGCTTCGCCGAGGCCTTTGCCCCGCGTGGCTTCCGCCGGGAGGCCTTCGTCGCCAGCTACGGCATGGCCGAGGCCACCCTGGCGCTCAGCTTCGCCCCCCTGGACCGCGGCATCGTCACCGACACTGCCGACCTCGACCGGCTGGAGAATGACGGCGTCGCCGTGCCCTCCGACGGGGAGGCGGTGCGGGCGCGGGAGTTCGTGCTCTGCGGCCCGGCCCTGCCGGAGCACGAGGTCCAGGTGCGCGGGGAGGACGGAACGGTCCTGCCCGAACGCCGCGTCGGCCGCATCTTCGCCCGCGGCCCGTCGCTGATGCGGGAATACCGCGGCCGGCCGGAAGAGACGGCGCAGGTGCTGTCGCCGGACGGCTGGCTGGACACGGGCGATCTCGGCTACGTGGCGGACGGCCAGATCGTCATCACCGGCCGCGCCAAGGACCTGATCCTCGTCAACGGCCGCAACATCTGGCCGCAGGACCTGGAATGGACCGCGGAAACGGGGGTGCCGTCGCTGCGCAGCGGCGACACGGCCGCCTTCTCCGTGGACAGCGATGCCGGCGAGACGGTGACGGTTCTGGTCCAGTGCCGCGCCACCGACCCCGAAGCGCGCGAGGATCTGCGCCGGGCCGTGGCCGGGGTGCTGCGCGCCGCCCACGGGCTGGAGGTGGCGGTCGTGCTGGTGCCGCCGCATTCGCTGCCGCAGACCTCATCGGGCAAGCTCAGCCGGTCGCGCGCCCGGCAGATGTTCCTCGCCGGTGCCTTCGTTCCGCCGGCCGCCCCGTCCGCCGGCGCTGCCGCCGCGGCCGGTCCCGCCGCCTGATCCCGCCGGGCATGGACGGCCCGTCTCCCGTCGCCGCCGTCACCGGCGCCACCGGCTTCCTGGGCCGGTTCCTGGTCCGGGCGCTTCACCGTCAGGGCTTCCAGGTCCGCATCCTGGCGCGCCAGGACCCGGTGCATCCGCTGTTCCGCGACATCCCGCTGGAGGTGGTGCCGGGTGACCTCGCCTGCGCGCCGGCGCTGGCGCGGCTGGTCGCCGGGGCGGCGACCGTGGTGCATGCGGCCGGACTCATCAAGGCCGCCACCGCCAGCGACTTCTTCGCCGTCAACGAGGGCGGGGCCGCTCGGGTGGGGGCGGCGCTGGCCGGCCATGCCGCGGGCGCCCGCCTGTTGGTCGTCTCCAGCCTCGCCGCGCGGGAGCCGGAGCTTTCCCCCTATGCCGCCAGCAAGCGGGCGGGGGAGGGGGCGGCCGTCTCCGCGGCGGCGACGGCGGACTGGTGCGTCGTCCGGCCGCCGGCGGTGTACGGTCCCTGGGACCGGGAGACGCTGGCCCTGTTCAAGGCCGCGGCAGGCCCCGTCGTGCCCGTCCTGGGCGGCCCGGAAGCACGGCTGGCGCTGATCCAGGTGGAGGAGGCGGCGGCGGCCGTGGCGGCGCTGGCCCGGCCCGGCGGACCGGCCGGAAGCACGTTCGAACTGGCCGATCCGCGATCCGCCGGCTATGGCTGGGATGAACTGCTGGACGCGGCAGCGGCAGCCGTGGGCCGGCGCGCAAGGCGCATCCCCCTGCCGAATTCGGCCTTGCACCTGCTTGGCCGTATGGGCAGCCTCCGCGCCCGGGTCAGCGGCCGGCCGGTCATGCTCACCGCGGACAAGGTCCGGGAGATCCTGCACGAGGACTGGTCGGTCCGGCCCGACCGGATGCCCCCGCCGGAGCTGTGGTCACCCCGACTCGGGTTGGCCGACGGGTTCGCGGCGACCGCCGCATGGTACCGCGAGAGGGGCTGGCTGGCCGTCGTCTAGCGGGGTGTTGCTGATTTACAATCATTTCCCCGGTTATCCGGGGGACGGGAATCGCCCTGGAAGGTTTCTGCTTGCATCAGCGGACGTTGCACTTACCTTACGGCGACGTGACCGATTTCTGATAGGGCGAGTTCACGGGTGGAGTGACCGCGGTCACATTGCAAACTTGACGGCATGGTTAGATGAACTCCGATAACGGCGCCATCATTGAAGAGATTATCCGTGCTCTCGGGCCCAGCTTGACTCCGGGCGTCGTCATAACCCCTGAAACGAACATCACCCGCGATCTGGGGCTGGATTCGCTGGCAGTGATGAACTTCGTCATGGTTCTTGAAGACAAGTTCGACGTCTCAATCCCTCTCGACAAGATCGCGGAAGTGGAAACCGTGGGCGACCTTGCGAGAACCATCAATGAACTCCGGGGCGGCAACTAGAACATGACCATACTCGCGAAATTCGCACCGCTGCGGGAGGCCTATGAGAAGCTCAGAGAGTTTGGTCACGATCCCTTCTCGGTCCAGTTCGATCGGATCGTTTCGCCGACTGAGGGCATTCTCGGGGGCCGCCGCACGATCCTGCTCGGGACCAACAACTATCTGGGGCTGACCTTCGACCAGAGCTGCATCGACAAGGCCGTGGAGGCCGTGGTCGAGCAGGGGACCGGCACCACCGGGTCCCGCATCGCGAATGGCAGCTATGCCGGCCACCGCGATCTGGAGGCCGCCCTCGCCCGCTTCTACGGGCGCCAGCACTGCATGGTGTTCACGACGGGCTATCAGGCGAACCTGGGTATCCTGTCCACGCTGGTGGGCAAGGACGACATCCTGGTGATCGACGCCGACAGCCACGCCAGCATCTACGACGCCTGCAAGATGGGGCAGGCGCAGGTCGTGCGCTTCCGCCACAACGATCCCGACGATCTCTACAAGCGGCTGAACCGCCTGTCCACGCATCCGGGCAACAAGCTCGTGGTGGTGGAGGGCATCTATTCGATGCTCGGCGATACCGCGCCGCTGAAGGAGATCGCCCAGGTCAAGCGCGAGACGGGCGCCTTCCTGTTGGTGGACGAGGCGCACTCGATGGGCGTGCTCGGCGCGCACGGCCGCGGTCTGGCCGAGGCCGCGGGCGTGGAGCAGGATGTCGATTTCATCGTCGGCACCTTCTCCAAGAGCCTGGGCGCCGTCGGCGGTTTCTGCGTCTCCGACCTGCCGGACTTCGACATTCTGCGCGTCGCCTGCCGGCCCTACATGTTCACGGCCTCGCTGCCGCCGTCGGTCATCGCCTCCACCATGCAGGCGCTGCACCGCATGCAGGAGGAACCGGCGCTGCGCCTGCGGCTGACGGCCAATGCCCGCCGCCTGTACGACGGGCTGAAGGGCCTCGGCTTCCGGGTCGGGCCGGAGGCGAACCCCATCGTCTCCATCGCCCTGCCCAGCCGGGAGATCGCCATCGCCTTCTGGAACATGCTGCTGGACAACGGCCTGTACCTGAATCTGGCGCTGCCGCCGGCCACGCCGGACAATCTCCCCCTGCTGCGCTCCAGCGTCAGCGCGGCGCACACGCCGCAGCAGATCGAGACGGCCATCGGCCTGTTCGCCCAGATCGGGCGCAGCCTCGGGCTGCTGCCGGCCACCAAGGTGCATGCCGCCGCCGAGTGACGGCGCGGTATTCCGCACGGTCCGGGAAGGGCGGGGGCGCAGGCTCCCGCCCTTTTCTGTTCAGGCTTTCCCGGTCAGGCTTCCCGGCGCCAGAGACCGGCCAGCCAGGTCTGCCGGCGGCGCGGCACGCCCGGCGGCCGGCGCCATTCCTCCACCGGAACGAACCCCGCCCGGTGCAGCAGCCGCCGCGTCGTCTGCGGCCGGCGGAAGGACATCCAGCGGTCGCCATCCCAGCCCTCCAGACCGTCGCCCGTGGGATCGCAGCAGTAGAGCACGCCCGCCGGGCGAAGCGCGCGGGCCAGCTCCGCCAGCAGCGGCTCCAGCAGCGGCGTCGGTACATGCATCAGCACGGCCTGGGCGAAGATGCCGTCGAAGCGCTCCGGTGGCAGGGTCAGGGCCAGGAGGTCCCGCTCCCAGACCTCGCAGCCGCTTTCCGCCCGGGCGCGCGCGGCCAGGGCCGGGCAGGCGTCCAGCCCGACCGCCGCGTGGCCGGCCGCCGCGAAGGCCCGCAGGTCGCGGCCCGGCCCGCAGCCGAGATCGAGGATCGCCGCCCGCGCAGGCAGCAGGGCCAGGAAGCGGGCGCGGCTGTCGCTGGTGTCGTGGCCCAGCAGCGCCTCGGCATAGGCCTCGGCGTGCGCGACATAATGGCCGATGGAACCGGGTCCGGTCACGGCAGGGTCAGCGGATGGCGCCGCGGCGCCAGAGGAACCAGAGCAGGCCGGGCGCGGCCAGCAGCGGCCAGCGCCGCTGCCAGGGGGCCAGCGCCAGCCGCACGCCGGAATGCCGCTCCACCTTCCAGGCGATGTAATCGACCCCGTTACGGAAGGTGAAGGCGGCCTTCACCAGCCGCGCGACGTTCAGCAGCTTGCCGGCGACCTGCCGCCGCCGCCAGCGCCGCCGGGCCGAGTCCCGCTCGCCTGCGGTGAGGTCGGGGCGCAGTATGCCGTCACCGGACCCGTCGAAGCCGGTGCCGGCCAGGGTGAGGGCGGGGCGGAACAGGGCGGCGTAGCGGTCGGCGGCGTGCCCGACGATGCCGCTGGCGCGGTCGCCCTTCTCCACCCGCAGTTCGGCGGCATAGGTATGGCGGAACAGGGCGTCCCAGAATCCGACCGGGGTGCCGCTCTCCGGCCCCAGCCGCGCTGCCCACCAAGCCGCGGTGGCGACGGCCGCCGTGACGGCCCCCGCCGCCCAGCGCCCGGCATCGGCGTCGCGTGCATGGACAAGGCGGACCGGCTGGGCGAAGCGGGCCCAGATCGTCGTGTCCAGGCTGTCCGGCCGCACCGCGCGCTCGAACTGGCTGCGGGACATCACCGCCACCTTGGCCCGCACGGTACGGCCCTGCCAGGGAGTTTCATGGAAGAACACGTTGGGCGGCAGCAGCCGGTTCGCCAGCGCCTGCCAGGTCCCCCGGCCGTGCCAGCCGGTCAGGCTGTCCACGATCACGTAGAAGTCCAGCACCCCGTCCAGGTCGCCGGTGCGCAGCACGGAACCGTAGAAGAGGACGGCGGCGACGCTGCCGCCCCCGTGCCGGACCAGATCCAGCGCCAGGGCGGTGGCAGCCGGCGGGACCGGCTCCGCCAGTTCCGCCGCGATCGCCCCGACCAGCGCCTCGGCAGCGCCGGCGGCCGGCGTCTCCGGGGCGGCCGAAGTCATGGGATCACGAAGTCCATGCTGCGGCCGGCGGACAGATGCACGGTGCCGCCGGGGCCGGGATCGAACATCTCGCCGTCGATGACGAAGGGCGACCGGATGCCCAGCGTCAGCTTCTCCGCCACACCGCTGCGGTAGCCGTCGGCCAGCATGAAGGGCTGGGGGCGGCCGCGCATCAGCGGCAGCACCGCCCGGTGCAGCGACTCCGGATGGGCGGAGATGTCCAGATAGCGGATCGGTTCCCGCCCCTCGCCCCAGAAGGGCCAGATCCCCAGCACCAGCCGGTGCAGCGTCGTCGCCAGGAAGAGGAAGCGGTTCGCGTCCGGCCCGTTCGAGCCGTCCACGACGACGTTCATCGGCTCCCCGTCCAGCCAGCCGTCCTTGCCGCGCAGGGCCCGCGCCAGGGCGCCGGCGATGGTCAGCGCCACCGCCGGCCCCTGGTACAGGCCGCGGGCATGCACCTTCTCCTGCGCCAGCGCCGTGCCGCGGGTGAAGGCGGCGGTGCCCATGAACATGCCGCGCACCGGCGGCCGCGAGCCGTCGGCCCAGGTCGCCTCCAGGATCGGGCGGCGCTGGATATGGCTGCCCAGGTAGCCGCGCCGCGCCTCCTCCACCAGCCGGCAGAAGGCGCGGGTGCCGTGGCCGGTGGTGCCGACGTCGGCGGCGATCAGGTTGGTCTTGCCCGAGGCCAGGATGGACAGCATGGGCTGCTGGTCGCCATAGGCCTCGGGCAGGGCGGTCAGGACCTCCCGCACCGTGCCGTCGCCGCCGTCCACGACGATGATGCCGACCTCGTTCCGGGCGAAGTCGGCCAGCACCTCCGTCAGCTCGGCCGGGGTGGCGGGCTCGGCATAGAACAGGCCCAGCATCTCCGCCGCCCGGCCGGCCACGTCGCCGTGGCTGGAGCGGTTGCGCTGACTCCTCGGATTGCGGATCAGGCCCAGGCGGATCATGGGGCCAGCCAGGACCGCACCGGACCGTGCCGCTTGGCCTCGAAGGCCTGGAGGATCTGCGCCGTGTGGACCAGGAAGCTCGCCGCCGTCCAGATGGTCACGGCCAGCATGCCCAGGTCCGGGCGGCCGAAGAGGGTGAAGGCCGTCAGCAGCAGCAGGTTCGGGTTGCGCCGCGCCGTGACCAGCCGGAACTGGCTGTCGAAGCGGCGCCAGATGTGGATCTCGATCTTGAACAGGGCGAGGAACAGACCCTCCTGGAGGCGCTGCGCGACGTAGCCGCCGACGACGATGGCCAGCACCAGCGCCTCGTTCCCCAGCGGCATGCCCGCGGCCCCCAGGCCGACGACCCAGGCCCACCACCAGAAGGGCGGATGCACGAGGTCGATACCGTGGTCGAAGACGTTGCCCCACTTCGACGAGGTGAGCGTCACCCGCGCCAGCTTGCCGTCCACCGTGTCGAGGAAGGTCATCCCCCAGGCGAACAGCAGGCCGATCACGAACCAGCCCATCCAGAACGAGATGAACGCCAGCACCACCAGCGCGGCCGACGCGGTCGTCACCTGGTTCGGCGTCACCGCGTTCAGGGCGCACCACTTGGTGGCGGCCTGGGCCGGGCGCGGCCAGACATACTTGGTCACCAGATCGGTGACGCCCTTGTAGGAGCCGTCGAAGGTCCGCCGCTCGATGGCAGGGACCGTCCCCGGCGTCAGCCGCAGCAGGAAGGGCGGCTCCTTCTTGCGCAGGGCATTATTGTAGTCGGAGGACAGCTCTCCCGGCCGGACGGTGCGCAGGGCCGGGAACTGACCGTCCGGCAGCGCCTGCCCCGAGAGAAGGACTAAAGCCACGGCCGGGGCGTTATCCGCATCGACATGGGCGGCCACCGCCTCGCCCGAGGCCGGATCGAGCAGCAGCGTGCCGGGCGCGCGGACGAGATCGCGCACCAGCACCTCGTCGAAGACGAAGTCGGCGCGCAGCAGGATCTGCGGGGCCGTTCCCGGATCGGGTGCCTCCGACCAGGAGCGCACGGCGGTCACGCCGGCCCGCACGAGCTGGCGGCGGAGGCGCTCGACGGAGGACATGCCCCAGATGTCGGCCGGGCTGTCGCCGATGATCGCTGCCTGCGGCAGGGCCGGGACGGTCCGGTTCTCGATGGCCTGGCTCTCCCCAGGCGAGGCATCGGGAGTGTCCGCAGCGGAGGTCGCAGCGCCGGGCGTCACAGTGTCGTTCAGGGAATCAGTCATTGTCATCAATGCTTCTTAACGCAATGTTTCGGGTTAGATAGCTGTTCGGGCGGGCGCTGCCTACGCACCGACTGGCCGCAACGCCTGATTTGGCGGTGATGTGACGGATTTCTTCAGCGGGTGTTGCATGTTTGCCCTTCGTTTCGCGCATTTCACCGACCCGCATCTGCCGCTGCCGCCGGACGGCCCGGGCTGGACGGAACTGATGTCCAAGCGCCTGTTCGGCTATCTGTCCTGGCGCCGCCGCCGGCACCGCATCCACCGGCCGGAGGTGCTGGCCGCCCTGCTGGCCGATATCCGGGCGCAGGGTCCCGACCACCTCGTCTGCACGGGGGATCTTGCGAACATCTCCCTGCCGGAGGAGTTCGAGCGGGCCCGGGTCTGGCTGGAGGCCACCGCGGCCCCGCAGGACCTGACGCTCGTCCCCGGCAATCACGATGCCCTGGTGCCCGTTCCCTGGGCGCGGGGCCTGGGGCTGTGGGAGCCGTGGATGCGAGGCGATCCCGGCACCGAACCGGAGGGCGCCCCCGGGGAGGGGGGGCTGTTCCCCTCGCTGCGGGTGCGTGGCGCCGTCGCCTTCATCGGTCTCAGCTCGGCCGTGCCGACCGCGCCCCTGCTGGCCACCGGCCGCGTCGGCCACCCTCAGCTCCGGCGCCTGGAGGCGCTGCTGCGGGATCAGGGTGCTGCCGGGCGCTACCGTGTCGTGCTGCTGCATCATCCGCTGGCCGACGGGACCGTCCGCGCCCGCAAGGCCCTGACCGACCGGGCCGCCGTGCGCGCCGTGCTGGCCCGCGCCGGGGCCGAACTGGTGCTGCACGGGCATGCCCACTGCGCCCGCTTCGCGGCGTTGCCGGGACCGCTCGGCCCGATCCCGTCGCTGACGGCACCCAGCGCGTCCGCCGTCGCCCATGGCCGCTACGATGCGGCGCGCTGGTCCCTGGTCGCGGTCCGGCGCACGCCCGACGGCTGGCGCACCGCGGTCACGGTGCGCGGCTGGGAGGCGTCGGCGGGAGCCTTCGGGACCCTGGGCCATTACGACCTGCTGATGCCCGCGCAGACGGGCGCGAAGGAGGAGGGGGTGGCCGAGCGGGCCGCCTGAGAACAACAGCGGGTCCCGGACGGGCAGGACCGGTGACGGCTGCCCAGTGACGGTTTGCGCCCGCGGCGATCCATCACTAGAGTACGCGCCCATCGCCGAGGCGCTGTGCCCGCCGTCACTCCGCCGTGCAGGGATTCCCAGATGTCCGCCGTTCCCACCGCGACCATGACGAAGTTCGGCTATCCGCGCACGCTGGTGGCGGAGACACCGCACTGGGCGGTGCTGGTCCGTCCGAAGCAGCCGACGCTGGGATCGCTGGTCGTGGCCGCCCGGCAGCCGGCCAGCGCGTTCGGTCAGCTCGGCGTGGACGCCTTCGCCGGCTTGCAGCCGGTGGTGGCCCGGGTGGAGGCGGTGCTGCGCGACGTCGTGGGATACGAGCGCATCAACCACCTGATGCTGATGATGGTGGACCCCGACGTGCATTTCCATGTCATTCCCCGCTATGACGGCACGCGGGAGTTCGAAGGGGTGACGTTCCCCGATCCCGGCTGGCCGGGACCGCCCGCCCTGGGCGATGCGGTCGATCCCGATCCGGCCGTGCTGGACCGGCTGGTCGCCCGGCTGCGCGCCGCCTGGGATGCCCGGGCGACGGGAACCGGCGCGTGACCGAGGTCGCCAACAGCGCCGCGGGAATGGACCGGACCCGGATTCCCTTCGGAACCCGGCTGATCGACCGCTACATCCTGACCGAGACGGCGAAGCCGCTGGCCCTGTCGCTGGTCGTCGTCATGCTGGCCCTGTTGCTGGAGCGCATCCTGCGCCTGTTCGACCTGCTGGCGAACCATGGCGGGCCGTTCCAGCTCGTCCTGCGCATGGCGGCCAATCTGGTGCCGCACTATCTCGGCCTCGCGCTGCCGGCCGCCTTCTTCATCAGCATGTTCGTCGTCGTCGCCAGATTCGGGGACGAGAATGAGCTGGACGCGCTCCAGTCCAGCGGCCTGTCCGTGCCGCGGATCACCCGGCCCTTCCTCTGGCTGGGGACCGGGCTGATGGTGTTCAGCGTGCTCCTGTTCGGCTTCATCCAGCCCTACAGCCGCTACGCCTATCAGGCGATCCACTACGCCGTCGTCAACGCCGCCTGGGACGCGACCGTGCCCCAGTCCGCCTTCGTCGATGCGGGGCAGGGGGTGACGATCACGGCCGACATGGTCGATCCCACCGGCCGCAACCTGGAGCGGGTCTTCGTGCAGCAGCTCCGCGACGGGGAGGAATGGGTGACGACGGCCGAATCCGGCCGGCTGGGCGTCAGCGACGACCGCAAGCGCATTCTCCTGACGCTCGACAACGGGGTCCAGGTGCGGACCCGGCCGGACGCCACCGTCGAGGTCGTGCGCTTCGGCCGGCTGACGCTGGACCGCGAATTCACGCTGGAGGCGCCGCCCTTCCGCCCGCGCGGCGGCAGCGAGCGCGAGCTGACCCTGCTGGAGCTGTGGCAGGAGATGCACCAGCCCATCACCCTGGTCCCGCGCGCCACGCTGGAGGCGGAATTCCATGCTCGGCTCGTCCGCGCGGTATCGCTGCCGCTGATGCCGCTGCTGGCGCTGCCGATGGGCATGGCGGCGAAACGGGCGCGGCGCGGGCTGGGCATCGCCCTGGCCGCGGCGATCCTCGTCCTCTACCACCATTCCATCCAGATGGGCGAAAGCCTGGCCGATATCGGGCGCGTGCCTGCCGCCCTGGGGATCTGGGTGCCGTTCGTGGTCTTCGCGCTGCTGTGCGGCTGGCTGTTCTACCGCACCCAGGACCGGCCGGGCGAGAACCCGTTCGCGCATGCCTTCGACCGCCTGGATGCCGTGCTGCACGGCGTCATCCGGCTGCTGCCCCGTCGCCGCAAGGAGCGGCCATGACCGGAACCCTCGCCCGCTATCTGTCGCGCCAGTTCCTGGTGCGCAGCCTCGCCGTGCTGGTGGCGCTGACGGCGCTGCTCCAGCTCCTGGACCTGCTGGACGCCGCCAGCCGCGTGCTGGAGCGGGGGGGCGCTCTGGGGGATCTCGGCACCTATGCCCTGCTGCGGCTGCCCTCCATCGTCGAGCGGCTGGTGCCGCTGGCGGTGCTGGTCGGCTCGCTGACGACGCTCTACGGGCTGGTCCAGAACAACGAGATCGTCGCCATGCGGTCGGCCGGGCTGACGCCCTACCAGTTGCTGGCGACGCTGATGCCGGCGGCCGTCGCCATCGCGGTCTTCCATCTGATCCTCTCCGATCAGATCGCGCCGCGGGCGGAACGCGCCTTCCTCACCTGGTGGGCGGAGACGGAACCGCCGACGGACGACGACCTCCCCCTGGCGGAGAAGAAGCTCTGGCTGCGGGTCGGGAACACCATCGTCGCCGCCGAACGGGTGCTTGAGCGCGGCGCCCGGCTGGAGCAGGTCAGCCTCTATCCCCGCGACGACCAGGGCCGCGTGACGGAGCGGATCCGGGCTGCGGCGGCCATCTACGGTGAGGGGAACTGGACCCTGCTGGACGGCACCCGGCTCGACCTGACCCGGGGCGATTTCAAAGCCGAGCCGTTCGTGCGGGCGCCCTGGCCGGTGCGGCTGCATCCCGCCAACGTGGTCGAGGTGTTGCAGCCGACGGAGAACATCCCGCTGCTGCGTCTGCGCAGCATCCTGCGCGGCGACTGGGCCGGACGGCAGAGTCCGGCTTATTACGAGACGCGCCTGCACGAAACCTATGCCGGGCCGCTCGCCACCCTGATCATGGTGCTGCTGGCGGCGCCGGTGGCGCACGGCATGCGCCGCAGCGGAGCCGTGGGCGGCAGCATGGCCCTGGGGATCGGCATCGGGCTGACCTACCTGCTGGCGGACGGCATGCTGGCGGCGCTGGGGGAGGCGGGTGCCATGCCGGCCGTCATCGCCGCCTGGGCGCCGACGGTCTTCTTCGCCGCGGTGGGCGGTGCCATCCTGGTGCATGTGGAGGGGTAGGCACGCATCCGGGCAGCAGGGCGTCTTTCCACGGCCCTGGTGTGACGGCGGTCGCTTGATGCCGCCCACCGGCGGTCCTACCTTCCCGGCGGCTCGGTGGAGGAACAGGAGATCGCGCATGTGGGGCGAAGCCTGGCGGGGACGGAGCTACGATCTCGGGCGCATGACTCTGCGGGATCTCGCGGTCGCCTACTGGACCTATCCGGCGATCCAGGTCTACACGGCCCTGGCGCTGGTCAGCGCCGGGATGGCCCTCGCCTGGGCCGGCGACTGGGCCGCCCTCGTGCTGACCGTGCTGGTGGCGTCCGCCGTCTATCCGCTGGCGTGGTACGCGATCCACCGCTTCATCCTGCACGGCCGCTGGCTCTACCGGATGCCGTGGACGGCGGCGCTCTGGAAGCGCATCCATTTCGACCATCATCAGGACCCGCACCGGCTGGAGGTGCTGTTCGGCAGTCTCGCCAACACGCTGCCCACCATCGCCCTGGTGACGCTGCCGGTCGGCTGGGCCATCGACGGTCGGGCCGGGGCGGCGGCGGCGCTGGCGACAGGGCTGGTCACCACCTGCGTCTACGAGTTCTTCCACTGCATCCAGCATCTGAACTACAAACCCCGCTGGGCCTGGGTGGCGCGGATCAAGCAGCTCCATCTGGCCCACCACTTTCATGATGAAGACGGGAATTACGGCATCGTGAGCTTCCTGCCCGACAGGCTGTTCGGCACCTACTATGCGGAGGCGCGGCAACGGCCGCGGTCGCGGCACGTCTTCAACCTGGGCTACGACCTGGAGGAGGCGAGGCGCTATCCCTGGGTCATGGAGCTGACCGGCGCACCGCCGCGGGACCGGCCGGACGGGGCGGGGCGGCGCGGCGGCGAGACGCCGGCGGACACGAAGGTGGCGCCGTGAGCGCGGCCGAACTGCTGGAGCCCGCCGGGGCGGGGGTGGAGATCGTGCCGGTGACGACGCCGGCGGAGATGGACCGCTTCATCCGCCTGCCGTACCGGCTGCACGCGAACCATGCCAACTGGGTGCCGCCGCTGCTGCTGGAACGGCGGGAGACGCTGGACCGCAAGAAGAACCCGTTCTTCCAGTACGCCGAGGTCGCCTTCTTCCTGGCCGTGCGCGACGGGCGGGATGTCGGCCGCATCAGCGCGCAGGTGGACCGTCAGCGCCTGTCGCTGCGGCCGGACGGGGTCGGCCATTTCGGCCTGATCGACGGGGAGGACGACCCGGCCATCTTCGCCGCGCTGACCGCCGCCGCCGAGGACTGGCTGCGCCGGCACGGCATGACCCATGTCATGGGCCCCTTCGACCTGTCCATCAACGAGCAGATGGGCCTGCTGGTCGATGGCTTCGACACGCCGCCCATGCTGCTGATGGCGCACGACTTCCCTTATGTCGCTCCGCGGCTGGAAGCGCTGGGCTACGGCAAGGAGAAGGACGTCTACGCCTATTATTACGATATCCGCGACGAGTTCCCGAAGGCCGTCCGCCGTATGCTGGACCGGCCGCTGCCGCCCGGCACCGTGCTGCGCCCCGTGGACATGTCCCGCTTCCTGGAAGAGATCCGGTCGCTGACGGAGATCTTCAACGAGGCCTGGTTCGACAACTGGGGTTTCGCCCCCCTGACCCCCACGGACACCGACTATCTCGCCAGTTCGATCCGCCCGCTGATCGAGAAGGACCTCGTCTGGTTCATCGAGATCGGGGGAGAGCCCGCGGCCTTCATCGTCGTTCTGCCCAATCTGAACGAGGCCATCACGGACCTGGACGGGAAGCTGCTGCCCTTCGGCTGGGCCAAGCTGCTGTGGCGGCTGAAGGTGCGCGGCCTGAAGACGGCCCGGGTGCCGTTGATGGGCGTCAAGCGCAAGTTCGCCAAGGGACTCTCGGGCGGCCAGTTCTCCTGGCTGCTGATCGACGCCTGCCGCAGATCCTGCCTGAAGCGCGGCATCCAGGCCTTCGAGCTGGGCTGGATTCTGGAGGAGAACGGCGCCATGCGGCGGATGCTGGAGAACATCAACGCCCGCATCTACAAGACCTACCGCATCTACGGGAAGCCGCTGTGAGCGATGCTGCGACACTGCCGGCCGCCGGTCGGGTGACGGCCCTGGTGCTTGCCGGCTCCCGCGGGCCGGGCGATCCGGTGGCGCTGGCCGCCGGCGTCAGCCACAAGGCGATGGCCCCGGTGGCGGGCGTGCCGATGCTGGTCCGCGTCGTCCGCACGCTGCTGGCGGTGCCCTTCGTCGGGCGCATCGCCGTGGCGATCGAGGATGCCGGGGTCGTGCGGGCGGAGCCGGAACTGGCCGCCCTGGCGGACAGCGGTCGGCTGGAGGTGCTGGGGACGGCCCCGTCGCCCGCCCGCACGGTGGGAGAGGCGCTGGAGCACCTGGGCACCCCGCTGCTGGTGACGACGGGCGACCATCCGCTGCTGCGCCCGGACTGGGTCGCGCATTTCTGGACGCACCTGCCGGCCGACGCGGACGTTGCCGTCGGGCTCGCCCGCTCGGAGACGGTGCTGGCCGCCGTGCCGGAGACGCAGCGGACCTGGATCCGCTTCTCCGATGCGGCCTATTCCGGCTGCAACCTGTTCGCCTTCCGCACCCCGGCCTCGGCCCGGGTGGCCGATCTGTGGCGGACGGTGGAGGCCGAGCGCAAGAACCCGCTGAAGCTGATCGGCCTGCTCGGCCCCGTCGCCGTCGCCCGCTTCGCCCTGGGCCGTCTGTCCTCGGCGGAGGCGCTGGCCCGGCTGGAGAAACTCTCCGGCGTGCGCGGTGCCTTCGTCGAGATGCCCTGGGGTGAGGCGGCGGTGGATGTGGACAAGGCCGCCGACCTTGTCCTGGCCGAGCGGCTGCTGCGCGCGGCCTAATCCGTCGGGATCGCCGTGCGCTTGGCGACCGTGCGCAGGGTGAAGCTGGAGCGCACCCGCGCCACGCCGGGCAGACGGGTCAGCATCTGGGTATGCAGCCGCTCATAGTCGGCGCCGTCCTGCACCAGCACGCGCAGCAGATAGTCGCTGTCGCCCGCCATCAGGTAGCACTCCATCACCTCGGGGCAGTCCCGGACCTTCGCCTCGAAGGCGGCGAGGTCCTGTTCCTGCTGCCGGTCCAGCGTGATCGAGACGAAGACGGACATGCCGCGGCCCAGGACGCCGCCGTTCAGCAGCGCGACATAGCCCTCCACCACGCCCTCCTCCTCCAGCCGGCGCAGACGCCGGTGGCAGGCCGAGGGCGAGAGGCCGACCCGGTCGGCGAGGTCGGCGTTGCTGATCCGCCCGTCGGCCTGGACCGTGTCCAGGATGCGGCGATCCATCGTGTCGAGGTCGATCTTGCGCATTGCAGCATCGTGGGCCGAAGGATCTGCGCGCCGGATGGGATTGCGCGCACGATCCTGCGCATAGGAGCCACGGCGCCAGCCCCCTTTGCAAGGACATTCCGGGCCCGGCCCGACTATCATCCGCGACCGTTCCGGACAGGGAGGATGTCATGCTCGTCGGCGTGCCGAAGGAGATCAAGAATCACGAGTACCGGGTCGGCCTGACCCCGGGCAATGTGCGCCAGCTCGTGGCGCACGGCCATCAGGTCATCGTCCAGCGCGGCGCCGGCACCGCCATCGGTCTGACCGACGAGCTGTACACCGCGGCCGGGGCCACCCTGGTGGACGAGCCGCAGGAGATCTTCGCCCGCGCCGAGATGATCGTGAAGGTCAAGGAGCCGCAGCCGCACGAATGCTGCATGCTGCGCCCCGGCCAGATCCTGTTCACCTACCTGCATCTCGCCCCCGATCCGGAGCAGACCCGGCTGTTGCAGCAGTCCGGCGCCGTCTGCATCGCCTATGAGACGGTGACCGACCGCAACGGCGGCCTGCCGCTGCTGGCGCCGATGAGCGAGGTCGCCGGTCGCATGTCCATCCAGGCCGGCGCCCACTGCCTGGAAAAGAGCTACGGCGGCATCGGCATCCTGCTGGGTGGCGTGCCCGGCACCCCGCCGGCCAAGGTCGCCGTCATCGGCGGCGGCGTCGTCGGCACCAATGCCGCCCGCATGGCCATCGGGCTGGAAGCCTATGTGACGGTGCTGGACAAGTCGCTGGACCGGCTGCGCCAGCTCGACATGCAGTTCGGCCGCCGCCTGAACACCGTCTATTCCAACGACGAGACGGTGGAGCAGGCGGTGCTGGAGGCCGATCTCGTGATCGGTGCCGTGCTGGTGCCCGGCGCCTCGGCCCCCAAGGTCGTCAGCCGCGAGATGGTGCGGCGGATGAAGCCCGGCTCCGTCCTGGTGGACGTCGCCATCGACCAGGGCGGCTGCTTCGAGACCTCGCACGCCACCACCCACGACAACCCGACCTATGTGGTGGACGGCGTGATCCACTACTGCGTCGCCAACATGCCCGGTGCGGTCGCCCGCACCAGCACCTTCGCCCTGAACAACGCCACGGCGCCCTTCGTGCTGGCTCTGGCGGACAAGGGCTGGCGCCAGGCGCTGACGGACGATGTCCACCTGCTGAACGGCCTCAACGTGTTCGAGGGCCGGCTGACCCATCCGGGTCTGGCGCATCTCGGCGATGTGGTGCCCGCCAGGACGGCGATCGGGGCCTGACGACCCCAGGGCGGAGAAACCCCCAGGGCGGGGGATCGGCAGGCCGTCACCTCCGGGCGCCGGCCGGCCGCACCTCCACCCGGTCGAAATCCTTCGCCACCATGACCGGTTCGAAGTGGGCGCGGGCCTCCGCCTCCACCTCGGCCGGGTCGTAGCGGTCGGACTGGTGCGTCAGCACCAGTCGGCCGACGCCCGCCGCCTGTGCCAGCCGGCAGGCGTCCGCCACCGTCAGGTGGCTGCGGCTGCGTGCCGTCGCTTCGTCGGCGGTGCGGTAGGTCGCCTCGATCACCAGCAGGTCCACCCCGCGCACCGACTCCACCAGGGCGTCGGCGTCGCCGCAGTCGCCCACCACGGCCAGACTGGTGCCCCGCTCGGCCGGACCCAGCGCGTCCTCCCGCCGGACGGTGCGGCCATCCGCCAGCGTGACGGCGCCGGCATGGGCCAGTTCATGCCGTTCGCGGCCCTCCGGAACGCCCAGCGCGTCCAGGCGGTCGCCGTCCAGCGGCCGGTGCTCCGTCTCCTCGAAGCGGAACCCGAAGCTCTGCGTCTCGTGATGGCGGACCGGGAAGGCAGTGACGACGACCCCGCCCGTCTCGCAGAAGCGGCCGGGCTTCAGGGCGGCGTAGGTCACGTCCAGTCCGGGATGGTCGTCGGGCCAGACCACCTGGTCCAGCAGGACCCGGGCGATGTGCAGCGCCTCTTCCGAGCCGTAGAGCGTCAGCCGGTCGGCCTGGTCCCAGAGGTCCAGCGTGCCGACCAGGGAGGCGAGGCCGAGGATGTGGTCCAGATGCCCGTGGGTCAGCAGGATCCTGTCCAGCCGGCGGACGCCGACGCCGCCCCGGCGGATCTGCCGCAGCGTGCCCTCGCCGCAATCCACCAGGAAGCGGTCGCTCTCATGCTCCACCAGAAGGGCGGAGAGGCCGCGCCGGGCCGAAGGCACGGTTGCCCCGGTGCCGAGGAAGGTGAGCTGGAACATGCGCCGTCCGCGATCGGGTCATCCGGTCCGGTCTGCCGGGGACTTGGCCGGCGCTGCGGGCGCGGCGGTTCCGACGGACCGTTCCAGCACCTTACGCAATTCCGCGAGTTCCGTCCCGATCCCCTCCAGGGCCGCGGCGATCCGGGCCAGGGTATCCTGGCCCGCCTCCTGCGGACCGCCGGGTGGATCGTCGCTGTAGAAGCCGCCGGGCGGCTCGACGACGCTGCCGTCGTCCCGTGTCGGCACGTCGGTCTCGACCTCGCGGCCTAGGATGGTGCGCTTGCTCATGGCCGGCGGCCCCCGTCATCGGTCTCCGGAAGGGCGAACAGGCGGGGGCAAGCGGCGTTCCGGGCGGGCGTTCCGGGGAAGCGTTCCGGACAGGCGTGATGCGGCGGCCCTGATATGGCAGCCCTGATGCGGCGGAACGACCTTTCGCCGTCCCAACCTTTATTGATCAAGGTCAATGTCGCCGGCCGCTGCCCCATGCAGGATCGTTACAGTTCGTTTTCTCTCCTTCAGGTGGGTCACCCCATGCCGGACAGCCTGTTTCGCTTCAGGGCGGAGGATGCCGTCGCCCTGTGCCTCGTCGATGTCGCGAACGCCCTGTCGCGGCAGAGCGAAGCCATCCTGGAGCAGGCCGGCCTCACCGCGCCGCAGTGGACCGTTCTCCTGAACGTGGCCGGCGACGCCAATTTCCATGACGAGACGAAGATGACCGGCAGCATCTTCTCGTCGGAGATCGCGGCCGCACGCGGCCTGTCGCGGCCGCACATCAGCGCCACCGTGACGGAACTGATCCGCAAGGGCCTGATCCGCCAGGACGATGATCCGCAGGACCGCCGCCGCAAGCTGCTGTCCGTGACCGGCCAGGGTCTGGCCGTGCTGCGCCGGTTGCAGCCGCTGCGCCAGTCGGTGAACGACATGCTGCTGGCCGATCTCAGCCCGACGGAGCGCGAGCGTCTGCTGCACACGCTGCTGACCCTGCGCCAGCGCGCCCGGGCCGCCGACCATGTGGCCCCGGCCCTGAAGCAGGCCTCCTAGAAAGGGCGCTTCCGCAGCCCGACCGGGCGACGGGCTGCCCCCTGGCGCGGGGCCGGACCGTGGGATAGGCTGAGTGTCCGATCCGCAGTCCGGAGGCGACGCGATGGACCTCAAGGCCCGCCAGTTGGAAGACACTGTCTTCACCGCCCCGCAGATCAGCGAGGACGATATCGCCGAGGCCGCCCGGCAGGGCTTCAAGGCGATCATCAACAACCGCCCCGACGGCGAGGAACCGGGCCAGCTCGACCATGAGCGGGCGGCCGCGGCCGCGGCACGGAACGGTCTCGCCTACGCCTATGTCCCGGTGGATGCCCGGACCATGGGGCCGGCCGTGGTGGATGCCTTCGCCCGCGCCCTCGCCGAAGTGGAGGGGCCCGTGCTGCTGCATTGCCGCACCGGCACCCGGTCCACCCATCTCTGGGCCATGGCGGCGACGCGGGACGGCCGCTTCACCCCGGACGAGGTGACCGCCCGCGCGGCCCGCGCCGGTTACGACCTGGAGCCGCTGCGGCCCGTCCTCGCCGGCTATGCCGCCGGCGCGGGGCGCTGATCCCCGGACCTGCCGGTTTCATCGCGTTCCCCTGTGTTCCGATGTGGAACGCGGCAGCGCCGCTGTGCGTGTGCCGTGGGGCTATGCCGGACCTGAACGGGAAAAGGTGACGCGCGAACTGGGATGTCTTCGCGTCATCCCCCATTCGCGTCATCCCCCATATGAATCCCGCATGAATATGGAATTCTCCGACTGATCTTGGTATCTTCCGCAAGAAGACACAAGAAACGCTTCGGCCTGTTCTTGAATTCACGCTGAATTGTCTGAAAATTTGAAGCGAAATGTCGGGAATGGTGGCCGGATTATTCCATGGGGTGGCCATATCGACCAGCGCCTCCCCGACGGGGGAGGTGCGGGCCTGGACCGATGGCATCCGCTCCGACGCTTCCCGACCTGACCCGACCCGTTCCGCCGGTCCGCAACCCCGGAGCCGATCGCCATGAGCAGGACCCCGACCGCCGAGACGCCCCGCCCGGGCACGCGCGCCCTGTCTGCCGTTGACGTCAAGAAGCTGTTGGCCGACCGCTCGGCCCAGGCGCGGATCGACACCATGTCGAAGGTCGTCGCCGAACTGTCCGATGACCGGCTGGAGCCGCGGGAGGCCGAGCTGGCGCGGGAGGTGCTGCTGCGCTTCGCCCGCGATGCCGAGGTGGCGGTGCGGGAGGCGGTCGCCTGGCAGATCCACAACAGCCCGCTCCTGACCGACGATCTGGCGCGCACTCTGGCCGAGGATGTCGGCCGTGTGGCCTTCCCGGTGTTGCGCTTCGCCAGGCTGGCGGACGACTTCCTGCTGGAGGTGCTGAGCGGCCGGGATGCGGAGAAGCATGTCGCCATCGCCGGCAGCGCCCGGATCTCCCCCGCCGTGGCCGACGCCATCGTGGAGACGGCGAACCTGCCGGCCATCGGGACGCTGCTGCGCAACGACGGGGCGGAGATCCCCACCCCGACCCTGGAACGGGTGGCGGACCGCTACGGCGACGTGGCGATGGTGGCGGAGCCGCTGGCCGACCGGCCGGAACTGCCGCCGACGGTGGTGGAGAAGCTGATCCACCGCGTCTCGGAGGATCTGCGCCGGACCCTGGTCGAGCGCTACCACCTGACTCCATCCGTGGTGGCCGATCTGGTCGGGCGCGGGCGCGAGGCGGCGACCATGCTGCTGCTGGCGCCGCTGACGCGCGACGGCACGGATGTCGAGCTGCTGGCCCGGCACCTGCACGTCAACGGCCGCCTTACCCCGACCCTGCTGTTCCGGGCGCTGTGTGCCGGCGATCTGGCGCTGTTCACGGCCGGCATGGCGGTGCGCGCCGGGATCGCCGTCGCCAATGCCCGCATCCTGCTGGCCGACGATGGTCCGCTGGGGGTCCGGTCGCTGTTCGAGCGGGCGCAGATCCATCCGCACCTGACGCCGCCCTTCCGCTCCGCCCTCAAGGTCGTGCGGGAGACCGGCTACGAGGGCGGCGCGGCGGACCGGCGCGCTTTCCAGCTTGCCGTGCTGGCCCGCGTCCATGCCGAGTGCGGCCATATCGAGGAGCATGCGGTGGACGAACTGCTGATGCAGCTCTTCGACGGCAAGAGCGAGGAGGAGATCGACCGGGCCATGGAGATGGCGGGCCTGCCCTTCCTGCCGCTCCGGTCCTGCGACGACCATCGCTCCGGCGCCTGATCCCGCCCTTCCACCCCGCCGCCGGTCCGATCGCCGCTGCCCCGAACGAACGTGAATGGGAACAAGCGGGGCCGGCGGTCGTTGAGCCCAGGGTAGGCGGGGCGCGGCCGGTCGTGCCCCGGCGGGACGGGGCGGAGCGGATCGTGGTGGCACGGGCGGTCAAGACGGAACCCAGGGTCCGGATCGCGCTGGCGGGTGTGGGCAACTGCGCTTCGTCGCTGATCCAGGGCATCGAGTTCTACCGCGCCGCCGGGGACAACGATTCCGTGCCTGGCCTGATGAATGTCCGCCTGGGCGGCTACCATGTCGGGGATGTGGAGGTCGCGGCGGCCTTCGATGTCGCCCACGCCAAGGTCGGCCTGGACGTCGCGCAGGCGGCCTTCGCCCCGCCGAACAACACCCAGCGATTCGCGGAGGTGCCCCCGCTGGGCGTGCCGGTCCGCCGTGGCCCCACCCTGGACGGGCTGGGCAGCTACCTCCGCGACCGCGTGCCGGAGTCCGAGGCGGCGCCGGTGGACGTCGCCGCCGTGCTGCGCGACACCGGCACGGACGTCCTGGTCTCCTACCTGCCGGTCGGATCGCAGCGGGCGACGGAATACTACGCCGAACAGGCGCTGAAGGCGGGCTGCGCCTTCGTCAACTGCATCCCGGTCTTCATCGCCAGCCGGCCGGGATGGCGCCGTCGCTTCGAGGATGCGGGGCTCCCCCTGATCGGTGACGACATCAAGTCCCAGGTCGGCGCCACCATCGTCCACCGCATGCTCGCCAACCTGTTCCGCGAGCGCGGCGTCCGGCTGGACCGGACCTACCAGCTCAATTTCGGGGGCAATGCCGATTTCCTGAACATGCTGGAACGGGAGCGGCTGGAATCGAAGAAGCAGTCGAAGACCCAGTCGGTGGTCAGCCAGCTCGACCGCCCGCTGGCGAACGACGATGCCCATGTCGGGCCGAGCGACTTCGTGCCGTGGCTGACCGACCGCAAATGGTGCTACATCCGGATGGAGGGGACCGCCTTCGGCGACGTGCCCCTGAACCTGGAGCTGAAGCTGGAGGTCTGGGACAGCCCCAACTCCGCCGGCGTGGTGATCGACGCGGTGCGCTGCGCCAAGCTGGCGCTGGACCGCGGCATCGGCGGGGCGCTCGACGGCCCCAGCAGCTACTTCATGAAGTCGCCGCCGCACCAGTGGACCGATGCCGAGGCGCGGCAGCGCACGCGCGACTTCATCGACGGCAGGGACCCCGGGACCGGCGGGGTGGCATGACCCGGTTCCTGCTGGTCCGGCACGCGCCGCACGCCCTCCAGGGCCGGACGCTGGTGGGCCGTAGCGACGTGCCCCTGTCCGACGAGGGGACGCGGCTGGCCGCGTCTCTGGCCGACCGGCTGGCGGGAGAGCCGCTGGCTGCGGTGCAGTCCAGCCCGCGGGCGCGCACCCGTGCCACCGCCGCCGCCATCGCCGGGCGCCACGGGTTGGCGGTGGAGACGGCGGCGGAGCTGGACGAGATCGACTTCGGCGCCTGGACCGGGCAGGCGTTCGACGCCCTGGAGCCCGATCCCGGCTGGCGCTCCTGGAATGCTTGGCGCACCGGCTCCCGCCCGCCCGGGGGAGAGACGTCCGGGGGAGAGACGTCCGGGGGCGAGACGATGGCGGAGGTCCAGGTCCGTCTGCTGCGGCACCTGGAGACGGCGCGGATGCGGTGGCCCGACGGCACCGTCGCCCTCGTCTCCCACGGCGATCCGATCCGCGCCGTGCTGGCCTTCTGGCTGGGCATCCCGCTGGACCTCGCGCACCGGCTGGAGGTCGATCCCGCCTCCGTCAGCCGGGTGGAACTGTCCCCCTGGGGACCGCGGGTCCTGTCGGTCAACGAGACGCCGCGGCCGGGGGTGGACGGATGAGGCTGGTCGTCTTCGGTCTCACCATCTCGTCTTCCTGGGGGAACGGCCATGCCACGCTCTGGCGCGGCCTGTGCGCCGCGCTGGCCCGGGCCGGGCACCACGTCACCTTCTTCGAGCGGGACCAGGACTGGTACGCGGAGACGCGCGACTACCGGGAGGTTCCCGGCGGCGGGCTGGTGCTCTACCGCGACTGGGCGGACGTGCTGCCACGCGCCCGCGCGGCGCTGGCGGAGGCCGACGCCGCCATGGTCACCAGCTACTGCCCCGACGGCATCGCCGCCACCGATCTGGTGCTTCAGGAGGCGCGGGGCCTGCGCCTCTTCTACGATCTGGACACGCCGGTCACGTTGGCCCGGCTGGAGGCCGGGGAGACGCTGGCCTATGTCGGCCCGCGGGGGCTGCGCGGCTTCGATCTGGTGCTGAGCTACACCGGCGGGCTCGCCCTGGAGGCGCTGCGGACCCGGCTGGGCGCGGAACGGGTGGCGCCGCTCTACGGCCATGTCGATCCGGCCGTCCACCGCCCGGTGCCGCCGCAGCCCCGGTACCGTGCCGACCTGTCCTACCTGGGCACCTATGCCGCCGACCGGCAGGCGGCGCTGGAGACGCTGCTGGTCGAGCCGGCGCGTCGGCTGCCGCGGCGCCGTTTCGTGATCGGCGGGGCGCAGTACCCGGCGGATTTTCCCTGGACGGAGAACATCTGGTTCGTCCGCCACCTGCCGCCGCCGGAGCATCCGGCCTTCTTCGCCGCGTCCCGCCTGACGCTCAACGTGACGCGCGCGGCCATGGCCGCCATGGGCTGGTGCCCGTCGGGCCGGCTGTTCGAGGCGGCGGCCTGCGGCACGCCGATCCTGTCGGACCGCTGGGAGGGGCTGGAGGCCTTCTTCGCGCCGGGCCGGGAGATTCTGGTCGCCGGCACGACGGAGGAGGCGGTGGCGGCCATCGACCGGGAGGACGCCGAGCTGGGCCGCATCGCCGCCGCCGCGCGGGAGCGCGTGCTGGCCGAGCACACGGCCGAGCGCCGGGCGGCGGAGCTGCTGGCCCTTCTGGAGCAGGCCCGCCGCCCGGCGCGGGCCGGGACCTGAGGAAGCGGAGGAGGGGCGCCATGTGGGGCATCGTGCCGGCCGCGGGGAACGGCACCCGCATCCAGCCGCTGGCCTTTTCCAAGGAGCTGCTGCCCGTCGGCAGCCGCCTGGACGGGGAGACGGAACGCCCGCGGGCGGTCAGCGAATACCTGCTGGAGCGGATGGTGCTGGGCGGGGCGGACAAGCTCTGCCTGGTGATCTCCCCCGGCAAGTCCGACATCCTGGAATATTACGGCGGCAGCTACGGCACGGCCGCCATCGCCTATGTCGTGCAGCCGCGCCCGGGGGGGCTGTGCGACGCCCTGTTCCGGGCGCTGCCCCTGGTCGGGCCGGACGAGCCGGTGATCGTCGGCCTGCCGGACACGGTCTGGTTCCCCGAGCATGCCCTGCGCGCGCTGCCGGAGGACGAACTCTCGTTCCTGCTGTTTCCGGTGGACAGGCCGGAGCTGTTCGATGCCGTGGTGCTGTCCCCCGAGGGCGTGGTGCAGGAGATCCAGGTGAAGCGCCCCGATCCCGCCAGCCGCTGGATCTGGGGCGCCTTCAGGATGCCGGGCCGCGTCTTCCGCGAGCTGCACCAGCTCTGGCGGGAGCGCGACCGCCGCGACGAGTATGTCGGCACCCTGGTCAACGCCTGGATCGCCCGTGGCGGCCGCGCCGTGGGGGTCAAGGCCGGGGAGGCGTATGTCGATGTCGGCACCGTCCACGGCTACCGTGCCGCCATCGGCCTGCTGGCCGGGCAGGTCGGCGGACGGGACCCCGGCCTGCCACCGGTCGAACGGACGGAGGCGGAATGACGGATGTGACGGACAGGGCGGGACCGGCGGACGCGGATGCGATCCGCCGCCGCGCGGAGGCGCTGGGTCCCTGGTTCCACAACATGGACCTGTGCGGGGTGCGGACGGCGCCGGAGCACTTCCTGGGCGACTATCCGGCGGTGAAATGGCGCTCCTTCGCGGACGCCCTGCCGGCCGACCTGGATGGCCGCAGCGTGCTGGATATCGGCTGCAACGCCGGCTTCTACGCCATCGAGATGAAGCGCCGGGGGGCCGCCCATGTCCTGGGCATCGACAGCGACCCCCGCTATCTGGGTCAGGCCCGCTTCGCCGCCGAGGTGCTGGGCCTGCGCGACATCGAGTTCCGCGAGCTGTCCGTCTACGACGTGGCGCGGCTGGGCCGCCGCTTCGACCTCGTGCTGTTCATGGGGGTGCTCTACCACCTGCGCCACCCGCTGCTGGCGTTGGACCTGATCCACGAGCATGTCGCCGGCGATCTGCTGGTCTTCCAGTCGATGCAGCGCGGCAGCCCCGAGATCGAGCCCGTGGCGGAGAACTACCCCTTCGCGGAGACGGCGCCCTTCGACCGGCCGGGCTATCCGCGGCTGCACTTCATAGAGCGGCGCTATGCCGACGACCATACCAACTGGTGGGTTCCCAACAGGGCCTGCGCCGAGGCCATGCTGAGAAGTGCTGGCTTCGAGATCCTGGCCAATCCGGAACAGGAAGTCTTCGTCTGCCGCCGCGGTCCCCGGCCGCCGGGCGATCTGGCGGCCTATCCGGCCCGCGGCCCCGGCTGAGGCCGGCCGCACCGCTTGCAAGGGGAGGGGAGGACGCATGCTCGACAGCGTCATGATCTGGAACGAGCCGAACAACAAGTCCCACTGGGACATCGAGCTCGACAGCGACTGGGCGCTGTTCGCCGCGATGGCGCGGCTGACCGGGAAGGCCCTGCGCGAAGAATGCCCCGGCGTGCCGCGGGTGCTGGGCGGCATCTCGCCCATCGACCCTGGATTCCTGCGCAACATGCAGGGCCGTGGCGTGCTGGACGAGGTGGACGCGGTCGCCGTCCACGGCTTCCCGCTGGACTGGAACCACTGGCAGATCGACGAGTGGCCGGACAAGCTGGAGGAGATCCGACAGGTCACCTCCAAGGATCTCTGGGTGTCGGAGGTCGGCATCTCCACCTTCGGGGCGGAGGAGGTGCAGGAGTTCGGCCTGAACCGCACGGCCGAGCTGCTGATCGGCCGGGTCCCCCGCATCCACTGGTACAGCCTGTTCGACCTGCCCAAGGCCTGGCCCGCCACGACCCGCCACCGCGAGGCGGAAGGGTCGAGCTACTACCGCCACTTCTACATGGGGCTGGTGCGCGAGGACGGAACGCCCAAGCGGGCCTTCCACGACTTCGCCCGCTACACCCCGGAGATGGGGTTCTGCCAGTGGTTCCACTTCGAGGACCACCGGCTGGACGATGCCGTGCGCCTGATGAAGGATCTCGGCGTCACCTATCTCCGCACCGGCCTTTCCTGGGCCGACTCCTTCCGGCCCGGGGCGCTCGACTGGTTCGACCGGCAGATGGAGGCGCTCCGGGATTTCGACGTCACCGTCACCTACTGCTTCACCCCGGAGCACAAGGGCGTCCAGCCGCACCACACGAGCCCGCCGCAGGCGGCGGAGGAATTCGCGCAGTTCTGCGTCGAGATGACCCGCCGCTATTCCGGCCAGACGGGAGCGGTGCGGGCCGACCAGCGGCTGGCGCCGGCCGGGGCGTGAGCCCCGGCGGACCCGGGCCGTTCGGCAGGGCGCTGCGGGGGCAGGCGCGGGGGGCGCCGGTCGTGCAGGCGTTCCTGCGGGAGCTGCGCCGGCCGGAGGTGACGGTCCTGGATGCCCGCCGCATCGCCCTGGTCGCCGCCCATCCCGACGACGAGACGGTGGGGCTGGGGGCGCAGCTTCCCCGGCTGGCCGGCCTGCGCATCGTCCACATCACCGATGGCGCCCCCGCCGACATGCGCGACGCCCGCGAGCACGGCTTCGCCAGCCGGGAGGACTATGCCGCCGCCCGGCGGGAGGAGCTGGAGACGGCCATGGCCGTGGCCGGCATCCCGCCGGTGCGGCTGGTCGGCCTGGGCGTGGCCGACCAGGAGGCCAGCCTTGTCATGGCGGGGCTGGCACGCCGGCTGGCCGATCTGTTCGATGCGCAGGGCGTGGCCCTGGCCATCACCCATCCCTACGAGGGCGGACACCCCGACCACGACGCCGCCTGCTTCGCCGTCCATGCGGCCGCGCGTCTGCTGGCCCGCCAGGGCAGACCCGCCCCCGCCGTTCTGGAGATGGCGAGCTATCACGCCGGGCCGGACGGCAATCTGGTGACCAACCGCTTCCTATGGCGGCCGGACTGTCCGGAGGTGGAATTGCCTCTCGACGAGGAGGCGCGCATCCTGAAGAGACGCCTTCTCGAATGCCACCACACTCAGCAGGCGGTCCTGGCGCAGTTCCACCTCGACTGCGAGCGGCTGCGCCCCGCGCCCGCCTACGACTTCCTGAGTCCGCCCCATGAGGGGCCGCCCTGGTATGAGAATTTCCGCTGGGGCGGGCTGGACGGTGCGGGCTGGCGTGCCTTGGCGGCCGGGGCGATCGGCGCGCTGGAACTGGAGGCTCCGCCATGGCGCTGACCGTGTTGCAGGTCGCTTACCCGCTGGCCCCCGTGAGTGCCGACGCCGTGGGCGGGGCGGAACAGATCCTGGCCTGGCTCGACCGCGGTCTGGTCGACCGCGGCCACCGCTCGCTGGTGATCGCCAGCGAGGGCTCGACCGTCGCCGGCGAGCTGCTGGCGATCCCGGCCGAGACGGGCGTGCTGGACGAGCCGGCCCGGCAGCGCGCCCAGGCGCGGGTGCGTGACGCGATCCGGGCCGTCCTCGACCGCCATCCGGTCGATCTCGTCCACCTGCACGGGGTGGATGCGATGGCCTATCTGCCGCCGTCGGGCGTGCCCGCGCTGCTGACCCTGCACCTGCCGCCGGGCTGGTATCCCGATCTGCTCTGGCGGCTGGAGCGGCCGGACACCTGGCTGGTGCCCGTCTCCGAGACGCAGGCGCACGCCTGCCCGCGGGGGACCGCGGCCCTGCTGCCCCCGGTGCTGAACGGCGTGCCGGTGGAGGCGTTCGGGCGCGTCGCCCGCCGCCGTCCGGTCGCCGCCGCCCTGGGCCGCATCTGCCCGGAGAAGGGCTTCGAGCATGCCCTGGAGGCCGCGACCCTGGCCCGGATGCCGCTGCTGCTGGCGGGGCAGGTCTATGCCTACGAGGCGCACCGGCGCTACTTCGAGGACGTGCTGCGGCCGCGTCTGGTGCGCCCGCACCGCTGGCTGGGGCCGCTGGGCTTCCGGGCCAAGCGGCACCTGCTGTCGCTGGCGCAGTGCGTGGCCGTGCCCAGCCTGTGCGACGAGACAAGCTCGCTCGTCGCCATCGAGGCGATGGCCTGCGGCACGCCCGTGGTGGCCTTCCCGCGCGGCGCCCTGCCGGAAGTGGTGACGGAGGGCGTCACGGGATTCCTGGTGCCGGACGTGGACTGCATGGCGGAGGCCATGCAGGGCGCGCGCTTCATCGACCCCGACGCCTGCCGCGCCGCGGCCCGCGCCCGTTTCGGCCTGGACGCCATGGTGGAGGGCTATCTTGCCCGCTACCGGACGGCGCTGCGGTCCCGCCGGGACGGCGCGGACTGGTCCCGCGCCATGGCCGGCTGAGCGGTGCGGCTGGCGGAGGAGGTCCGGGGCGCCGAGGCCCTGGCGGCACTCGCTCCCGCCTGGGAGCGCCTCTGGCGGGACGATCCCGCGGCCACGCCCTTCCACCACCCGGCCTGGCTGGTGCCCTGGGCGCGGATCTTCCAGCCGGACCGCTGCCGTACCCTGACGCTGCGCGACGGCGGGCGGCTGCTGGCGCTCTGGCCGCTGTTCCTTCTGGGGGACCGGCTGCTGCCGCTGGGCTGCGGCACGACGGACTGGCTGGGGCCCGTGGCAGCGCCGGGCCTGACGGGGGCCGATCTGGCGCCGCTGTTCGCGCTGCTGGAGCGCGACCCGGACTGGTGCTCGTGCGAGGCCGACCGGCTGCCGCCGGGCTCCCCGCTCGCCGGGGCCGCCGCGCCCTGGCCGGGTGAGGACGGGGAGGGGGAACCGGCGCCGGCGCTGGCTCTGCCTGCCCCCCTCTCCCGCGGCCGGCGCCAGAACCTGCGCACCGGCTGGAACCGGCTGCGGCGGCTCGGCCTGCCGATCGTGCGGCAGGTGCGGGGCGGGGAGGTGGCGGCGACGTTCGACGCGCTCGCTTCCCTGCACGCGGCGCGCTGGCGGGAGCGGGGGGAGGCGGGCGTGCTGGCCGACCCGGAGGTGGCGGCGTTCCACCGGCTGGCCCTGCCCGCGCTGGAGGCGGCGGGGCTGCTGCGGCTGCTGTCGCTCGACCTCGACGGCCGTCCGGTGGCCGTGCTCTACGGGCTCCAGGCCAAGGGGTGCTTCCACTACTATCTCGGCGGCTTCGATCCGGCGCTGGCCGAGGCCGGGCCGGGCACGCTCCTGGTCGGGGAGGCGATCGGCGCCGCGACGGCGGAAGGCTGTACCCTGTTCGACTTCCTGCGCGGCCGCGAGCCCTACAAGTACGGCTGGGGGGCCGTGGACCGGCCCTGCCGCACCCGCCGCTTCGTCCGCGACGGATACCGGGGAGACCGCCCATGATCCCACTGCCCCCCCTGGGCCTGCGCTGGACCGTGGGCGATGTCAGCCCGCGCGGGTTCCGGGCGCTGCGCCTGTCGCTGCTCGGCGCCCGGCGGGTCTTCGGCCCCGCGGCCGACCTTGCCGTCGTCGTCAACTCGCTTCCGCCGGAAGAGGCGCAGCGACGCACCGGCGACGCGCCGGCCGGGGTGCGCTGGCTGCCGGCCGGCGATCTGCCGGAGGGGCTGCGGGGCCATCTCGACGCCGGCATGGCCGAAGGCGTGGCCTGGAAGCTGGCGCCCCTGCGCCTCTTCCCCGACCGCTGGGAACTGGCCTTCGACAACGATCTGATTCTCTGGTCGCTGCCGGACTCCCTGCGCGGCTGGCTGGCGGCGGGCGATCCCGGCCGCTGCGTCCTGGCCGCGGACGTGGAGCGGGCGCTGGGTGCCTTCGACGGGCTGTGCGGTCCGCTGGCGCTGAACACCGGCATCCGCGGCTTCCCGCCGGGCTACGACCTGGAGGAAGCGCTGCTGGCGGTGCTGGCCCGGCATCCGGTACCGCTGCGCAGCGAGCTGGACGAACAGGGGCTCCAGGTCGCGGCGATGCAGGCGGCCGCCGATCCCGTGGTCGTCGGGGTGGGGGAGGTGTCGATCTGCTCCCCCTTCTGGCCGAAGCGGCCCGAACTGGGGACGGACGGCGCCCATTTCGTCGGGCTGAACGCCCGCAACCTGCCCTGGGACTGGTACGGCCGGCCGGCCAGCGACTGCCAGAACGGGAATTTCGACCGCTGGGAGCCGGTCATGGCGGCCCGGGTCGGGGCATGAGGGATCTTCCTTCTATGCCGTCTTCACCCAGCAGCGCAGCACCTCCGCCACGCTCCAGGCCTGGGCGATGCAGCCGCGCGGGGTGAAGGGCGGCTCGGCGTCGAAGATCTCGCTGATGGTGCCGACCCCGGCGTCGGACAGGTGCGGCCAGAACCCCTCCAGCAGGGCGCGGGCGCCCGCCTTGTCGTCGGGGTTCAGCTTCAGGTGCGCGTCCACGTAGGGACCGATCAGCCAGCCCCAGACCGTGCCCTGATGGTAGGCGGCGTCGCGGGCGCGCAGATCGCCGAAGTAGCGCTCCTTGTAGTCGCGGTGCCCCGGCGCCAGCGACCGCAGCCCGACCGGCGTCAGCAGCCGCTCCCGCACCGTGTCCAGCACCGGCTGCCAGCGTTCCCGTGCCAGCACGGGATGGTCGAGCGAGACGGCGAAGATCTGGTTCGGCCGGCAGGCCGGGTCGTCGCCGTGTTCGCCGTCCACCACGTCGAACAGGTGGCCGGTCGTCGGATTCCAGAAGCGCCGGTTGAAGCTGTCGCGGCAGAGCGCGGCAAGCTCGTGGACCGGCCGGGCCGCCGCCGCGTCCCGCTCCTCCGCCAGCCAGCCGGCGGTCAGGGACAGGGCGTTGTACCAGAGCGCGTTGATCTCCACCGCCTTGCCCCGGCGCGGGGTGACGACCCAGTCGTCCACCTTCGCATCCATCCAGGTGAGCTGGTAGCCGGCCTCGCCCTGCATCAGCAGGCCGTCGTCGGGATCGACGCGGATGCCGAATTCCGTGCCGCGGCGGTGGAACTCAACGATCTCCAGCAGCCGCGGCAGGAGCCGGCGCAGCGTGTCGCGGTCGCCCGTGTGAGAGAGATAGCGGTTCAGCGCGTGGAAGAACCAGAGCGTGGCGTCCGCCGTGTGATAAAGGCCGCGGTTGCCCCCCTCCGGGAACAGGTTGGGGATCAGGCCGCGGTGGATGTGCTTGGCGAAGGTGCGCAGAATCCAGCCGGCCTCCACAGGCCGGCCGGTGCAGAGGGTCAGCCCCTCCAGCGAGATCATGGTGTCCCGGCCCCAGTCGGTGAACCAGTGATAGCCGGCGATCACGCTACGCACCTCGTCGCCCGTGGCATAGGCGTGGATGATGTCGGCGACGCGGCCGGCCGGCGTCATCAGGAAGCTGTCGGCCGCCAGCACCAGCTCCGCCGCCGGTCCCTGGCGGGCGCAGGGCGGGGCGATGGCGACCAGATGCCGGCGGCGCTCCTGCTCCCAGGCGCGGACATCCTCCGGCTCCAGCGCGTCCAGCACGCGCCATTCCTCCGACCCCGCCGTCACGGTCAGGGCGGCGCCCGGCTCCAGCCGTGCCTCGAATCCGCCGGGGCTCCAGAGCGTGCCGCGGCTGTCGTAGCCGCGCTCGGCCTCCAGGCGGAAGCGCACCTCGCGCCGGCGCTCGCCGTCCAGGGTGAAGCTGACCTGCTCCCCGGACAGCTTCAGGCGCAGCGTCGGCAGCTCCGGTCCGGCGGAGATCTCGAAGCGCTCCCCCTCCACGATCAGCCGGTACTCGCGCCCACCGCCCGACGCGACGGACCCCTCGATCGGTCGGAATCCGACCGACGGGCGCAGGCGCAGCCGTACCGCCGGGCTGCCGGCCGCCAGCCGGTAGCTGACATGCACGATGTTCTGCCGGTGCGGCATGCTCAGCCGCTTCTCGATCTCCACCCCGCCGATCCGGTAGCGCCAGACCGGCAGCCCGTCCTCCATCAGGAAGGTGCTCAGGGTACCGTTGCCCGCGGGAGCATCGGCACCGTCGATCTGCGCCAACGGCACCGTCGTGCCGTCCGGCATCACCACCTGCTCCATCAGGTGGGAGAGCAGCACCATCCGCCCCAGCGGCGCCGGCAGGGCGGCGATCAGCAGGCCGTGGTAGCGCCGGGTCAGGGCGCCCGACAGGGTGGCCGAGGCATAGCCGCCCAGGCCGTTCGCCACCACCCATTCGCCGTCCAGCAGCCGGTCGGCATCCGCATTCTCCCTGTCGATCCGGCGGACGACCGGCCCGCCGCCGGGACCGGCGCCCGATCCGCCGGGCCGGGCCGGGCCGGGCGGCGCCCCCGCGGCGGTGGTGACGGTGCCGTCCTGGCCGATGCTGTCGCCCTGGATGTCCATGGAAGCGCGCCCTCCGAGGCTGGGGTCAGTCCGGATAACGGGCAGAGGGGGCGTCAGCGTTCCATCCCGCTCTCCGTTCCGCTCTCTGTCCCGTCCTCCGCCCCGTCCTCCGTTCCCGAGGCGGGAGCCAGCACGATGGCAGCACGGGCGGGCAGATACCAGCCGTCCTCCTGTTCCACCGGCGGCTGGCCGAGGCCGCCATAGGCCGGGTCCTCGCTGGACCAGAGGATGCGCCAGCCGGCCCGGTCGGGCGGGGCCAGCAGGGGTTCCGGCGCCGGGCGCAGTTCCTGGTCGTTGCCCAGGTTCACGAGCAGCAGCCGGTCCTCTCCCGGCTTGTCCCCCAGGAAGCGCAGAACGAAGGATTCCGGCCCCAGCACGGCTCCTTCCAGGCGCGCCGCATCCTGGCGGCGGAAGGTCGGGTCCTCGCGCCGCAGCCGCAAGAGGTCGCGGTGCAGCCGGACCCAGTCGGCATTCCTCTCCCGCTCCCCATGGTCCAGCTTGCAGGCGGCGAAGGTCGCCGGGTCGTGCGGTTCGGGGATGTCCTCCCGCACGTCGCTGTGGGCGATGGACTGGAACTGCGAGAGGAACTCCAGCCGGCCGCGGGCGACGGTGCCGGCCAGTTCAGGCCCATGGTCGGCGAAATAGAGGAAGGGGGTGCTGGCGCGGAACTCCTGCCCCTGGAACAGCATGGGCGTCGCCGGAATCAACAGCATGTAAGCGGTCAGCGCCCGCACCCGGCCCAGTTCCGCCAGCCGGTCGATGCGCCAGCCGCGGGCCGAATTGGCGATCTGGTCGTGGTTCTGGAGGTAGCTCACCAGCGCCTCGGCCGGCAGCCCCAGGCAGGAGGAGCCGCGGCGCTGGTCCTGCCAGACATAGTACTGGCCCTGGTAGAGGAAGCCGTGCCGTGCCGACGACACCAGCTCCTGCGGCGTGCCGCGGTAGTCCGTGTAGTAGGCTTCGCGCCGGCCGGTCAGGGCGACGATGGCGGCATGGTGGAAGTCGTCGTTCCAGAGCGCGTCCAGGCCGCAGCCGCCCTGCTCCTCCGGCCGCAGCAGGGCGCAGTCCTGCGGCTCGTTCTCCGCGACGATGAAGAGGCGGCGGTCCGGTGCCGCCGCGCGGGCGGCGCGGGCGATCTCCGCGATGATGTGCGGGCGGCCCGCATCGAACATCTGCTGCGTCGCGTCCAGCCGCAACCCGTCCAGGTGGAATTCGTCGATCCAGCAGGCGGCGTTCGCCACGAAGAACTCCCGCACCGGGCCGCTGTCGCCGTCGTCCGCCGGCGTGCCGTCGAAGTTCAGGGGCCGGCCCCATTCGTTCTCGTAGCGGTCGGTGAAGTAGCCCCTGGCGAAGCGGCCCAGATAGTTCCCGTCGGGTCCCAGATGGTTGTAGACGACATCCAGGATGACGCCGAGCCCCAGGCCATGCGCGGCATCGACGAAGCGGCGCATGTCGTCCGGCCGGCCGTAGAGGCGGGTGGGGGCATAGATGTCCACCCCGTCATAGCCCCAGCCGAAGCGGCCGGCGAACTCCGCCACGGGCATCAGCTCGATGCAGGTGATGCCCGTCTCGGCCAGGGCCGGCAGGTGCCCGATGGCGGCCTCCCAGGTGCCGGGGCCGGTGAAGGTGCCGATATGCATCTCATAGAGCACGAGGCCGCGCCGCTCGACGCCCCGCCATGCCCCGTCGCTCCAGCGGAAGCTGCCGGGGTCCACCACCTCCGACCAGCCGTGGACGCCTTCGGGCTGGAAGCGCGAGGCGGGGTCGGGAAGCAGGGTCTCGTCGCCGTCCAGGCGGTAGCGGTAACGGCTGCCCGCCGCGGCCTCCGGCACCAGCCCCTCGAACCAGCCGCTGCCGGCGGCGTCCAGATCGACGGCGGGACCGTCCTCCAGCACCAGGGTGACGCGGTCGTGGTCCGGCGCCCAGAGGCGGAAATGCACGCCGCCGCCCGGCTGCACCTCGGCCCCCTGCGGCAGACGGCGCACAGGGTGTCCGGGCCTGTCGGGGCCGCCGGGCCTGCTCGTGCGCGACCCCGTGTCCGCTGTCATCGTCCGTCCCCCGCCTGCATCGCCGGTCCGGCCGGCAGTACCGGCGGGACGGAGCGCACAACAGGGGGCAGGGGCCCTGAGTTGCTCCGTCCGCGCCGTGGTGCCGGAAAGGTCTCTGCTCCGGGATGGGAACGGCGCGCCGGGCGTTCTTTACCGTCATGACGCCTTCCAAGCCGTTCCGCTGGCCGGCTGGCCTGCCGCTGGCGGCCTTCCACCTGCTTGCCGGCCTTCTGCTTGCCGGCCTTCTGCTTGGAGGTTGCGCCGGACCGCACCCGCAGGAACCCCCGTTGCCGCAGACGGCCGTGGCCCGGGAGCCGGCGATCGGGACCGACCCGGTCAGCGGCGAGCGCAGCGTCGAGCTGAGCGTGCTGATCTACAATGTCCACGGTCTGCCCTGGCCGTTCCGGCGGACTCCGGGGCAGGCGCTCGACCGTATCGGGGAGGAACTGGCCGGGATGCGTGCGGCCGGGCAGGAGCCCGACATCGTGCTGCTCCAGGAGGCCTTCATTCCCCGGGCCGCACGGATCGGTGAGCGCGCCGGCTATCCCAACCGGGTGCGGGGTCCCCGCCGCCGCGATCCGTCGCCGCCGGCCTCGCCCGACATCGACCCGGAGTTCCTGGAGAACCGCCGTTTCCTGAAGGGCGAGCGGGCGGGCAAGGTCGTCTCCAGCGGCCTCTACGCGCTCAGCAACTATCCGATCGTGGAGAAGGCGGAGCGGCCGTTCAAGCAGTACGAATGCGCCGGCTATGACTGCCTGGCGAACAAGGGAGTGCTGCTGGTGCGGGTGCAGGTGCCCGGCGTGCCGGTGCCGGTGGACATCATGACGACGCACCTCAACGCGCAGCGCGCCTCGGGCGTCTCGCTGAAGCGGGCCCTCTATGCCCACAACCGCCAGATCGACGAGATCGACGACTTCCTCGACACTCACCGCGATCCCCGGAATCCGCTGATCTTCGGCGGCGATTTCAACATGCGGGGGGCGCGGGAACGTCTCGACTATGCCATGTCCAGGCGACCCTATCCCTTCGTCCGCTATTACTGCACGGTTACCGCCAACGACTGCGACGTCCGGATGTCCTGGGACGGTGACGAACCCTGGCTGGCGACCCAGGATCTCCAGGGCTTCGACGATGGTGCCTGCGTCGCCGTCCGTCCCGTCCGGGTCGCCGCCCTGTTCGACGAGCCGGTTCCCGACACTTCCGACGAACCGGCCGCCCTGCGTGGCCGTCTGCTCTCCGACCATGACGGATACCTGGTCGTCTACCGGCTGAGCTGGCCTGTGCCCGGGGCGACGGCGGCGGGCTGCCCGCCGGTCTGAGCCGCGCGACGCGGCGGTCCTTGCGCCCGGTCCGGCCCTGGGGCAACAAGGGCGCCCCAGACCTGCGGCCCGGACCGGGCCCGCTGCCGACGAGCCCGCCATGGATGCCGCTGCCCTGCCGACGCTTCCCACCGCCGCCGACGTGGAGGAGGCCGCCCGCCGGCTGGCCGGGCAGGCGGTCGTTACGCCGCTGCTGCGCCATGCGGAGCTGGACCGCCTGACCGGGGCCACCGTGCTGGTGAAGCCGGAGGTGTTGCAGGTCACCGGCTCCTTCAAGTTCCGGGGCGCCTTCAACCGGCTGTCGCGCATTCCGGCGGCGGAGCGGGCGCGCGGCGTCGTCGCCTGGTCCTCCGGCAACCATGCCCAGGGCGTGGCGGAGGCCGCGCGACGGCTGGGCATGCCGGCCACCATCGTGATGCCGGCCGACGCGCCGGCGCGGAAGATCGCCAACACCCGCGCGCTCGGCGCCGCGGTCGTCCTCTACGATCGCGCGACGGAGAGCCGGGAGGAGATCGGCGGTCGCATCGCGGCGGAACGGGGGGCGACCATCGTGCCGCCGTTCGACGATGTCCACATCATCGCGGGGCAGGGCACGGTCGGCCTTGAGATCGGGCGGCAGGCGCGCGAGCTGGGTGTCGCGGCGGTGGATCACTGCCTCGTCTGCTGCTCGGGCGGGGGGCTCGCCACCGGCACGGCGCTGGGCCTGCATCTCAGCCACCCTGGCGCCCGTGTCCACACGGTGGAGCCCGCGGGCTTCGACGATTTCGCCCGGTCGCTCGCCAGCGGCCGCAAGGAGCGCAACGACCGCAGCACCGGTTCGGCCTGCGACGCGCTGATGGTGCAGACGCCGGGCGACATCACCCTGGCGCTGGCCCGCCGGGAGCTGGCGCCGGGGCTGGCGGTCAGCGACGACGAGGCGTTCGCCGCCATGCGCTTCGCCTTCGACCATCTGAAGCTGGTGGTGGAGCCGGGCGGGGCCGTGGCGCTGGCCGCCCTGCTGAGCGGACGCCTGCCGGTCGCGGGGCGCACCGTGGCGGTCGTGCTCTCCGGCGGCAATGTGGACTCGGCCCTTTTCGCCCGGGTGCTGGCGGGCTGACCGCGGCAGCCCTGCCGGATCTCTCCTCCCCGAAATAGCCCGTCCCCTGTCCGGGCATATTCCCGTGCGGCGGTGTTCTCCCTGCGGAGCCCGGCGGCTCAGGCCGGGCGTGCTCCCCGCAGTCAGGGAGCCCGCAGCCAGGGAGTAGGATGCATGAGGATTTGGCCGAAGCGCCGGACGGGCGTGCCGTTCGCGCTGGCGGCGCTGCTGTGCGGCGGCGCATGGGCCCAGGAGCCGCTGGGCCAGCCCGTCGACTGGCAGATGTGGCATCAGGTGCCGGCGACGCCGGTCATGCAGCGGCTGGAGGATTTCCACTGGATGCTGCTGGGCATCATGGTGCTGATCTGCCTGCTGGTGGTCGCCCTGCTTGCCTATGTCGTCGTGCGCTTCAACGAGAAGCGCAACCCGACCCCCAGTCGGACCAGCCACAACACCGTGCTGGAGGTGGCCTGGACCGTCATCCCGGTCGTGATCCTGATCGCCATCGCCATCCCGTCGTTCCAGTCCCTCTACTACATGGACCGGGAGCCGGCGCAGGTGGACATGACGATCAAGATCACCGGCCGGCAATGGTACTGGGACTTCGAGTATCCCGACCATGGCGGGCTCCAGTTCTCCAGCTTCATCGTCACCGATGACGACCTGCCGGAGGACGGCCTCCGGTTGCTGGAGGTGGACAACCGCGCCGTCGTTCCCGTGGGTGCCAACATCCGCCTGCTGATCACGGCGGGCGACGTGCTGCATTCCATGGCGATGCCCTCGCTCGCCATCAAGCGCGACGCCATTCCCGGCCGGCTGAACGAATCCTGGATGCGGATCGACCGGCCGGGCGTCTTTCGCGGCCAGTGCTCCGAGATCTGCGGCACCAACCACGCCTTCATGCCCATGGTGATCGAGGCGGTGGAGCCGGAACGCTTCGCCGCCTGGATCAACGAGCGCCGGGCGGAGGCCGGGCTGGAGCCGATGACGGCCCAGGTCGCCTTCGCGCCGCTTGCCGCTTCCTCGGAGGATGCTCCGTCGGACGAAGCGGCGCAGGAGGACGCGCGGGCTGACGTACCCGACGGCATCGCCAGCGGCATGGCGGCGGCGGACCCGCCCGTCATTCCGCCCGCCCCCGACGTTGCAACCGTCGGACCTTCCGCCCAGCCCGCCGGGCCGGCGTCCGGCCAGGAGTGACATCATGGTCGAAGTGAACCACACCGGCACGCCGCGCTCCGACGGGGCCGGCAGCCACTCCCCGGAGGGGCACGGGGATCACCGGCCGGGCTTTGTCCGGCGCTGGCTGTTCTCCACCAACCACAAGGACATCGGCACGCTCTACCTGATCTTCGCCGCGGTCGCGGGGCTGATCGGAGCCGTCTTCTCCATCATCATGCGGCTTGAGCTGCACAGTCCCGGCCTGCAAGTGGTGGAGGACGGGCAGCTCTGGAACGTCATCGTCACGGCACACGGCCTGATCATGGTGTTCTTCGCCATCATGCCGGCGCTGATCGGCGGCTTCGGCAACTGGTTCCTGCCGATCATGATCGGCGCCCCGGACATGGCGTTCCCACGCCTGAACAACATCAGCTTCTGGTTGCTGGTCCCCGCCTTCCTGCTGCTGCTCGGCTCGGCCTTCGTCGATCTCGGCGCCGGCACCGGCTGGACGCTCTACCCGCCCCTGTCGAGCAATCTGGGCCATCCGGGGCCGGCGGTGGACATGGCGATCTTCGCCCTGCATCTGGCCGGCGCCAGTTCCATCCTGGGCGCGATCAACTTCATCACGACGATCTTCAACATGCGCGCGCCGGGCATGACGCTGCACAGGATGCCGCTGTTCGCCTGGGGCATGCTGGTGACGGCGTTCCTGCTGCTGCTGGCCGTGCCGGTGCTGGGCGGCGCCATCACCATGCTGCTGACCGACCGCAACTTCGGCACCCACTTCTTCGAACCGGCCGGCGGCGGCGACCCGGTGCTGTTCCAGCACCTGTTCTGGTTCTTCGGGCACCCCGAAGTCTACATCATGATCCTGCCCGGCTTCGGGATCATCAGCCACGTCGTTTCCACCTTCAGCCGCAAGCCGATCTTCGGCTATCTCGGCATGGCCTACGCCATGGTGGCGATCGGCGTGGTCGGCTTCGTCGTCTGGGCCCACCACATGTTCGCGGTCGGTCTGGACGTGGACACGAAGGCCTATTTCACCGCGGCGACGATGATCATCGCCGTGCCGACGGGCATCAAGATCTTCTCCTGGATCGCCACCATGTGGGGCGGCTCCCTCAGCCTGAAGACGCCGATGCTGTTCGCGCTGGGCTTCATCTTCCTGTTCACGGTGGGCGGTGTGTCTGGGGTAGTGCTCGCCAACGGCTCCATCGACATCACGCTGCACGACACCTATTACGTGGTGGCGCACTTCCACTACGTGCTCAGCCTGGGGGCGCTGTTCTCGATCTATGCGGGGATCTACTACTGGATCGGCAAGATGAGCGGCCGCCAGTATCCGGAGATCCTGGGGAAGATCCATTTCTGGCTGGTCTTCATCGGCGCCAACCTGCTGTTCTTCCCCATGCACTTCCTGGGCACGGCGGGCATGCCGCGGCGCATTCCCGACTATCCGGACGCCTATGCCGGCTGGAACGCGCTGGCGTCGTGGGGCGGCTATCTGTCCTTCGCCGGGCACGCCGTCTTCGTCGTCACGATCCTCTACACGATCTTCGCCGGCCGGCGCGTCGGTTCCGACTACTGGGAGACGGGGGGCACGACCCTGGAATGGACGCTCTCCAGCCCGCCGCCCTTCCACCAGTTCGAGACGCTGCCGCGCATCAAGTAGGCCGGGGAGCGTCAGACAGATCGGGCAAAGCAAAAGGCCGTCCGGGATGACCCGGGCGGCCTTTCTGCGTCTGCCGGTGCCTTGTGGATGGTTGGCCCGGACGGGCCCGGTGCGCTACATCTGGGGAGCCATCGCAGGGGAAGGTCATGAAGCTTGAGGACAGGCTGGCGGTGAAACTCCTCGCCCAGGCGCAGGCCGCGCTGGGCAAGGCGGTCAACGAGACCCTGTGTACCGAGCCCGACCGGCGCATCGTGCGCGCCATGGTTGCGGAGGCGGCGGAGCTGATCCGCGAGTTCGAGGAACAGTATTTCGAACTGTCCGCCGCGGAGGCGGACAGCGGTCCCGGCAGGCATCCCGCGTCGGGACCGGACCGGAAGCCCTGACGCCGCCCGCCGGTCCCGTACCGGTCCGCGCCGCGGACGTCTTCAGGCCACCATCCCGCAGCAGGCACCGAAGCTGCGGAACACCTCGCCCCGGCTGTCCTGGCGGCGGCCACCGTTGCCGGCCAGCGCCGCTTCGCGCTGACGGGCGGCCCGTTCGGCGGCGGCGATGCTGGTGAAGCGGCGGCCTTCCAGCGTGCCGTAGCACGGGTGGGAAGCGAAGAAGCGGTAACCGTCGCCATCGGCGACAGCGATGCCGGCGGTGGTGGTCGCGGTTTCGATCACAAAGGCGGTACTGGACATGAAAAATACCTCCCGCGGGCAGCGGCGCTGCCCGCGTATCAGACGTTCTATCGTTCGGGAGACCCGTCAGCGCCGCGGTCGCGGCGTCCGGGTCGTGGGCCTCAACAGGTCAGCAGGCCGGCATTCGGCTGCGACATGACGACCTGCGCGCCATGGGCATCATGGCCATGGTCATCGCGGCCATGGCCATCGGGACCATGCCCGTGGTGTCCATGCCCGGGGGATCCAGGGACACCCGGGAAGCGGGCATGGCCCGACCGGCGCCTTTCAGGACCCGTGTGCGCAAACGCACGGGGCCACGGGAAAAATCCGGGAAAAGGGGATGCGGGGAGGCGATGGCCATGGCGACCATGGTGCCCTTCCTTTCTCTCCATCGAGAGCCACGAAGGGACTTCGTGGCGCTTTAGCGTTTGGTGACGCGGCGCAAGCTGCTTCGATCAAATGCCCGCGGGCCCTGATACCGGGCCATGCCTGGACCCCCCATGGGATCCAGGCACCAGAGTTAGGCATGGCTGCGCCGATGTCAACCGTCAAAGAACAACAGAGCCGGGAGGTTATCCTCCGGTGCGTCATCCTTTCGCCATCAGCGCCTCTTTCAGGCGACGGACCGCCAGCCAGACCGCGCCGACCACGACGGGGGCGGCGATGGCGGCGAACAGCTCCTTGGAGACGGGGATGCCCAGCGCCGGCAGCCCGTCCACCACGTACTTCAGGAGCCCCACGGCGTAATAGCTGATGGCGAAGACGGACAGCCCCTCCACCGTCTGCTGGATGCGGAGCTGCGCCTTCGTCCGCCGGTCCATGGAGCGCAGCACGCCGGCATTCTGCTCCGCCAGCCGCACGTCCACGCGGGTACGCAGCATGCCGCTGGCGCGGGCGAGACCTTCGCCCAGCTCGGACTGCCGGCGGCCGACCGCCTCGCAGGTGCGCACGGCCGGGAAGAAGCGGCGGGAGAGGAAGGAGCCGATCCGCTGCAAGCCGCCGATCCGCTCCTCCCGCAGCTCGTCCAGCCGGCGGGAGATCAGCTCGGCATAGGCGGTGGTGGCGCTGAAGCGGTAGCGGGTGCGCGAGGCGAGTGCCTCCGCCTCGGCCGCCAGCAGGGTCAGCTCGTTCAGCAGCCCTTGTTCGGCATCGGGCGTCAGCGCTCTGGCGGTGCTGCTGACGATCTCGGACAGGCGGTGCTCCATGGCGGAGAGCTGACCGCCAACCTCCTGCGCCAGCGGCAGGGAGAGCAGCGCCATCATGCGGTAGGTCTCCAGCTCCACCAGTCGCTGCACCAGCCGGCCCGTGCGGTCCGGCGTCAGCAGCCGGACATCGCGCAGCAGCATCCGGCTGAAACCGTCGGGGCGGATGCGGAAGTCCGTCCAGGCCAGTGCATCGCCGGCATAGACGGAGGAGCCGACCGCCTCTCCGCTGGGGAACAGGATCGAGATGCGCTCCTGCCAGTGGGCCTGACCCGCCCCCGGTTCCACCCGGACATGCACGGCGACCAGCCGCTCTCCCGGCAGCCGGGCGGCCCAGGCCTCCAGCTCCGGGCCCAGGGCCGACCAGTCATCGTCGCCCGCCAGCCCGTCCGCCGCCACGGTGATGGAGGTGAATTCCGTATGCCGTTCCCATTTGAGCTGGCGGGTGCCGATCCGCGCCAGCATGTGGCGGTCGCCCGGCCCCGGCGGGGGGACACCATGACAGCGGCACAGCTCCGCCACCATCTCCCGTTCCAGCGACGCGGGCTCTCCCGTCAGGATGGCGAGGTGGGTTACCCGCGACGGTGTGCGGACATAGAGGCTCGGCCGGGCATGTACCTCGTCGTTGAGGCGGCGGCGCTGGGGATGGTGCTGCGCCACGGGCTGGACCTGAACGTCCATGCGGGTCTCCTGCGGGCGGGGGCGTCGATCGGAACAGGACGGCGGGCTGTCAACGCTCCCCCCGGGCCGGTGCCCCGGTGTCCGTGCCGGCCGGGGGAAGCCGCACCTTTAGATAGGTCGATTCAACCCCTTAGAAAGGACCCTGGTGCAGATCCGCGGTTGCCGTTCCGGCAGAGCCGGCATGTCGATCTGTCCGATTGGCAGCGGCGGCCCTGCCGGAGAGGATGGCGCCGGTTTCGCCGAATGCGCCATCGACTTCCGCGGCCCGCCGCCCAAGTCTGCCGCCCAAGTCTGCCATCTGCGATGCCGCCCGCCCCGTCGACGGGGCCGGGCCGTTTCCGAGCTTTGCCACGAGGTGCCCCTTGGCTCCGCTTCCCGACGACCGCCCCGCTTCCGCCGGGCCGATTCTGCCTGTCGCCAGGGCGGAGGAACTGCTGCGCGACCGGTTCGCTCCCGTGGCGCCGATCGAGCGCGTGCCGCTGCCGGCCGCGCTCGACCGCGTGCTGGCGGAGGAGGTCGTCGCCGCCCTGGACGTTCCCCCGCAGGACAGCGCGGCCGTGGACGGCTATGCCGTCCGTCACGCCGACCTGGAACCGGATGCCGGGACCACGCTGCCGCTGGTCGCGCGGATCGCCGCCGGGCATCCGGCCGCGGCGGCCGGGGAGAAGGGGGCCGTGCGGATCTTCACCGGCGCCCGCCTGCCGGCGGGGTTCGACACCGTGGTGATGCAGGAGGACGCGCGGGCCGAGGGCGCCAGCGTCGTGCTGCCCGCCGGGATCGAGCCGGGCGCCAACCGCCGCCGGGCCGGGGAGGATGTGCGCAAGGGAACGGCCATCCTGCGGCCCGGGCGCCGGCTGCGTCCGCAGGACATCGGGCTCGCCGCTTCCGTCGGGGCGACGCGGCTCGCCGTGCGCAGCCCGCTGCGCGTGGCCGTGCTGTCCACCGGGGACGAGATCGTGGACCCGGCCTCCCTTGCCGGCCGGCCGTTGCCGCCGGCCGCGGTCTTCGACAGCAACCGCTACACGGTCACGGCCCTGCTGCGCCGTCTGGGCTGCGACGTGACCGACCTGGGCATCGTGCCGGATGCGGCGCCCGCCATGCGCGAGGCGCTGACCGCCGCGGCCCGCCGCCACGACCTGGTGGTGAGCAGCGGCGGCGTCTCGGAGGGGGAGGAGGACCATGTCCGGGCCGCCCTCCAGGCCGCGGGCCATCTGGATTTCTGGCGGCTGGCGATCAAGCCCGGCCGGCCGGTCGCCCTGGGCCGGATCGGGGAGACGCCGGTGGTCGGGCTGCCCGGCAGCCCGGTGGCGGCGATGATCGCCTTCCTGACGCTGGTGCGGCCCCTGGTCCACCGGTTGCAGGGCTGCGAAGCGGCGGACCCGCCGCCGTTCCCCGTGCGTGCCGCCTTCGCCTACACCAAGAAGCCGGACCGGCGGGACTATCTGCGGGTGACGCTGACCCGGGCGGCCGACGGGACGCTGGAGGCCCGCCGGTTGTCCCGGGACGGATCGGCCGTCCTCTCCGCCATGGTCGAGGCCGACGGGCTGGTCGAGCTGGACGAGGCGGTGACGGCGGTGGCCGAGGGCGACATGGTGCCCTGCCTGCCGCTCGGCAGCCTGTTCTGAGCAGGCCCGGTCAGGCGCGCACGGTCCCGCCGGCCCCGCCGCCGCGGCGGATGGCGACCCAGCCGTGTGCGCCGGTCTGGAAGCCGAGGCTGCCGGCATAGCCGAACAGCTCCAGGCTCTCCCGGAACAGAGCGTTCAGGTCGCGGGTCATGGCGGCCGGCAGCAGCTCGCGGGTCCGGACCATGAGGTCGAGCTGGCGCGGGCGCACCAGCCCGTCGAGCTGCATCGGGCCGAAGCGGCTGAACTCCACCTCCAGCAGGAAGCGGGTGGCGCCGGTCCGCCCGCGCCCCCCCGGCGCCGCCGGGCCGTCCTCTCCCTGGCGGAGATAGAGCTGGAGGCGGCCCGGCCGGTCCGCCTCCCCGAAGGGCACCGTCCAGGCACGCCAGCCGTCCGGCAGCGGCTCCTGCGCCTGCCGCGACAGGGTCCGGAAATCCTCTGTCAGACGGTGCAGCAGCTCGCCGCGGCCGCTGCCTTCCAGGGCCGAGACGGCGGCATCCCCGAGCCAGCCGGCGGCATCGCCGCCCCGGATGGCGGAGAGGAAGAACAGCAGGTTGGCCGCCAGCCGGCGGTTCGGCTGGGGCAGCACCGCCGCGGCCACGGCGCGGGCCAGGGTCGGGTCGCTGGCGGCCAGCGTCTCCATCACCTCGCGCAGGGCCGGCCAGTCGTGTCCGGCGGCCGGGTCCAGGCGCGCCGGGGGCGCGGACCGGGCGGCCGGTGCCTCGACGGACAGCAGCAGCCCCGATCCGGCGGGCAGGTCCGTGCGCGCCTGCAACAGCAGCGTCCCGTGCGGCGTGGTGACGACCGCCAGCCCGCCGGCGGTGCTGCCCGTCAGCGTTCCGGCGATCCCGCCCGGCGGCCGGGGAGCCGGCCCGGTGTCCGCAGGGATGCTCGTCTCGGCAGGGAGCGGACCGGCGGGGCCGGGAGCGGGACCGGAGGGAGCGGGGGGTGCGGCGGCGGCCGTGTCGGTCGCCAGGATACGGACCAGCAGGCTCTGTCCCGGCATCAGCCGCTGCGGGGGCGCCGGCTGCGGCGGCGGGGCGGCCGGCGCCCCGGGCGTCTCCGTCATTCCCTCTGCCTCGGCCGGAACCGGGGGGGTGCCCGCCGGGGGTGCCGCCGCGGACGGACGTGGCGGCCCGGCAGCCTCCGGAGCGGCCCCCGGCGGCCCGCCGGGCGTTGCGGTCAGGGGACGGGCCGGTGCCGCGGGGCCTTGTGTTCCGCTGCCCTCCGGCTCCGGCTCCGGCTCCGGCGGGACGGTGAGACGGTCGAGGGGCGCTCCGGATGCTGCCGGGCCAGGGACTGCCGCACCCGGGACTGCCGCGCCCGGGACTGCCGCACTGTGCGATGGTACGGGCGTCCCGGCGGGAGCGCCGGTTCCTCCCAGGGAAGCCGCCGCTGCCGGACCGGAGAGGGTCGGTCCGGCGGAGGGCGGGGCGAGGCGGGGCAAGGGCGGCCCGTCTCCCCCCTCCGGAGAGGCTCCGCCCGCCGGCGCCGGGAACGGCACCACCCCGGGGATGACCGGAAGGACGGGAAACGTCGGCAGGGCCGGGACCGGCGGCAACGGTACGGTCGGAAGGGGGACGACGGGCAACGGGGGGAGGGCGGTGACCGCGGGAAACCCTGCCGCCATGCCGGCTGCCGTCATGCCCCCGGCCACAGGCAGTCCCGCCATCGGGAGCCCCACCATCGGGAGTGCTGTGCCGGGTCCCCCTGCCGGGGGGGCTCCTGCCACGGTCGGCGCCTGGATCTGTCCCGGCGCCGTCGGCTGGCCGGGAGCGGGGGAAAGCGCCGGTGCAGGCGGCCCGCCGGCCGGTGCCGTGCCCTGGGGGGTGCCCGACGTCCCCTGCGGGGGCGGGGCCGAGGTCGGCGGGGATGCGGCGGCCTGGCCCTGACCCGCCGGGGCCGGCGACGATCCGGCGGCGGCCGTCAGGGCCTCGGCCGGCAGCGGCAGGGCGGTCTGGCCGCCGGCGCTCCCCGGCAGGATCAGGCCCAGCCCCGGGGCAGCCGGCGCCGGTGGGGTGCCGGCGCTGCCCGTCGGCGCGGACGAGGCGGCCGAGCCCTGGCCGGTTGCCGCCGATCGGAGGTCCTGGCCCGGCCGGACCGGGGAGGCGATGACGACCGCCGTCACCACCGCCCCGGGCTGGAGCAGCGGTGGCGTTCCCGTCGGCGAAGGCACGGGAGCGGCCGGGGGCCCGGTCCTGGCCGTCGCGGGGGGCTGTGCCTGCCCCGCGGCGGGGGGGGCAGCCGTCGGGGGAGTGGCCGGCGCGGGGACCCGCGGCGCCGGCGTGGCGGTCGGAGTCGCAGGGGCAAGCGCGACGGCGCGCAGCAGGGCCGCGGCCGTTCCGGCAGCGGTCGGCGGAGGGGCGACGATCTGGAGGGAGACGGGCCGGTCCGTCGGCAGCGGCTGCGCCGTCCGCACCACGACATCGCCGGCGGAGGTGCGCAGCGTGGCGCTGCCGCCCTCCTGAGCCACGACCTGACCGGTCAGCATCACCGAGCGGTTCAGCCCGGCCAGCCGGTCGGGCAACCGCTCGATCGTCACCTCCCCCAACGGCAGCAGCATCTGCCCGGCCTGGGGAAGGCCGGTGCTGCCGGAACCGGGCGGGACGGCGGTGGTCACGGCGGCCGCCCGGCTTTCAGGGCAGGGCGGCGAGGCGCTGGGCGATGGCCTCCACGTCCTGGGCCGCGTCGCTGCCCGGCGAGCGCATCAGCAGCGGCGTCTGCGACCGGATCGCCTCGCGCACCTTCTGGTCTCGGCGGACGATGCCGGCCAGCGGCGGCTCCTTCTTCAGGAAGCGGCGGCAGGCCGACAGCAGGGTGTCGTAGGTCTTCTCTCCCTGGCCGCGCGTTTCCGCCATGTTCACGACGACCCGCAGGTCCGCCCCCGGATTCGACTGGTAGCCCAGCTTCAGGAAGGCATAGGCGTCGGTGATGGAGGTCGGCTCGTCCGTCGTCACCACCAGCGTGGTGCGGGCCGGCCCGGCGAAGGTGCGGACATTGCGGTCCACGCCGGCACCCAGGTCGATCACCACGGTGTCGTAGCTGCGCGACAGGTCCAGCAGGTCCGTGCGGAGCTGCTGCAAGCGCTGCGGCGGCAGGTTGGCGAGGCTGCCCGAGCCCGAGCGGCCGGCGATGATGTCGAAGCCGCCGTCGCCGAAGCGGGTGACGGCGCCGGCCAGATTGACCTGGCCCTCGATCACCTGACCGAGGTCGCGCTTGGGCATCAGCCCGAGCTGGATATCCACGTTGGCGAGGCCCAGATCGCCGTCGAACAGCAGGGTGCGACGGCCGATCCCGGCCAGCGCATGGGCCAGGGTGATGGAGAAGAATGTCTTGCCCACGCCACCCTTGCCGCTGGCGATGGCGATGACGTTCCGGCGCGCGGCCGATGCTGCGGGAAAGGCGAGTTCGGTCATGAATGCGTCCCTGTCTGCTTGGCACGGCGCTGGCCGGCCTCGGCTTCAGGCATCATCAGTCGGGCGAGCTGGGTGGGCGAAAGCGGGGTCAGCCCTTCCGCCACCTTCGGGGTGGTGCTGGCATCGGTGAGGGCAAGGCCCCCCTCGTGCGCGGCGGCGAGCAGGCTGCCCAGCCGTCGGGCCAGATCCAGCCGGGTGGGCAGCAGGCGGGTGACCCCGACATCGGCGAAGGCGCGGGCCGTCTCCGCGGCTTCCACCGCGTCCAGCCCGGCGGGCATCACCAGCACCGGGTCCACGTCGGCGGCGGCGAGATACTCGCGCAGGTCGCGCATGTCGGCGGCGCTGTAGGGGTTGCGGCCGGCGCTGTCGATCACGACCTGTTCGATCCCGCGCTGCACCTCCAGCGCACCGGCCAGGGCGGGCGGGTCCTCCACCGTGATCAGGCGCAGCTTCAGCACGCGGGTGAAGGCCTGGAGCTGTTCGATGCCGCCGGCGCGCACCGTGTCGGTGGAGATCACACCGACCGGCCGGCCGCGCAGGGCGGAACGGGCACAGAGCTTGGCGATGGTCAGGGTCTTGCCGCAGCCGGGCGGGCCGACCAGCATGATCGGCCGCGGTGCCCGTGTCTCCGGCAGGGGGGAGAAGGTGAAGACGGCGTCCAGCGCGGCCGAGAGCGCTGTCAGCGGGTCGCGGGCGTTGAGGTCGGCGATGCTGTCCAGCATCTGCGCGCTCAGCTCCTGCGGCACCCCGTGGCGCAGCAGCACGTCGGACACCTGGTCCTGCACGTCCGGACCGAGCGGGGCGGCCAGCCGCAGGGGGGCGGCGCCCAGGCCGCCCAGCATCTCGTCCTCCTCGATCGCCGCCGTGACGCGGACGCCGACGCCCTCCTCCTCGCGCGTGGCGACGATGATGGCATCGTCGCCCAGCACCTCGCGGACCAGCCGCATGGCATCGGCCATGGTCGGGGCGTGAAAGGACTTCAGCCGCATGGCAGGTCTCTTCGTTCAGCCATCCCCGTGTCCTCGTCGTCTCCCCGTTCCCCGCATCAGATCTGCCCCAGCGTCTTGATCTTGGCCTTGGGGTGGATCTCGTTCTGAGACATCACCACCGTCGCCGGACGGAACCGCTCGATGATGGAGCGGACATAGGGCCTGACGCCCGGACTCGTCAGCAGCACCGGCGCCTCACCCTGCATGGCGAAGCGCTCGAAGGTCTGGCGCACCACCGTGATGAACTGTTGCAGCCGCGACGGCGCCATGGCGAGCTGGCGGTCCTCGCCGTCCCCCACGATGGCTTCCGCGAACGACTGCTCCCAGTCCGGAGACAGGGTGACCAGGGGGATGTACCCCATATGGTTGGTGTTGGCATCCGAGATCTGCCGCGCCAGCCTGACGCGCACATGCTCGGTGATCTGGGTGATGGCGCGGGTATAGGCCGTGGCCTCGGCGATGCCCTCCAGGATGGTCGGCAGATCGCGGACCGAGACCCGCTCCGACAGGAGGTTCTGGAGCACCCGTTGCAGCCCGCCGACGCTGATCTGGCCGGGCACCACGTCGGCGACCAGCTTCTGGTGCTCCTTGCCCAGCTCGTCCAGCAGCTTCTGCGTCTCGGCGTAGGACAGCAGATCGGCCATGTTGTCCTTCACCACCTCGGTCAGGTGGGTGGTGATGACGGTGGGCGGATCGACCACCGTCAGCCCCTTGAACATGGCCTCCTCGCGGTAGGCCGTTTCGATCCACATGGCCGGCAGGCCGAAGGTGGGCTCCGTCGTCGTCTCGCCCGGCAGGCCGATGGGCTCGCCGCGCGGGTCCATGCAGAGCAGCATGTTCGGGCGGATGTCGCCCTTGCCCGCCTCGATCTCCTTGATCCGGATGACGTAGGTGTTGGGCGGGAGTTGCAGGTTGTCCTGGATGCGGACCGACGGCAGGATCACGCCGATCTCCCCGGCGAGCTGCCGGCGCAGGCCGCGGATCTGGTCGGTCAGGCGCTGGCCGGCCGGGCTGTTGATCAGGGCCAGCAGGCCGTAGCCCAGCTCCAGCCGGATCAGGTCGATGGCGAGGGCGGAGGAGATCGGCTCCTCCGGCACCGGCGGCGGCGGGGTCGCGGCGATCTCCTCGCGGGCCCTTTCCTCCGCCTCCTTCTCCCGCACCCGCGGCAGGTAGTAGGCGGCGAAGCCCAGGGCCGCCGCGGCCGGCAGGAAGATGAACCAGGGCATCCCCGGCAGGAAACCCAGCACGCCCACCAGCACCGAGGTCAGCCCCAGCGCCACCGGGTAGAAGGTGAGCTGGCCCACCACCGCCTTGTCGGTCGATCCCGGCGTGCCGGACTTCGACACCATGAGGCCGGCGGCCAGCGACACCAGCAGGGCCGGGATCTGGGAGACCAGCCCGTCGCCGATGGTCAGCTTGGTATAGGCATCGGCGGCGGCGGCGAAGGTCATGTCCTCCTGCCCGATGCCGATGATCATGCCGACGATGACGTTGACGAAGGTGATGATCAGGCCGGCGATGGCATCGCCGCGGACGAATTTCGAGGCACCGTCCATGGAGCCGAAGAACTGGCTCTCGTCCTCAAGCTCCTTGCGGCGGGCGCGGGCGGACGCCTCGTCGATCAGGCCGGCCGACAGGTCGGCATCGATCGCCATCTGCTTGCCGGGCATGGCATCCAGGGTGAAGCGCGCCGCCACCTCGGCGATGCGGCCGGCACCCTTGGTGATGACCATGAAGTTCACCAGCGTCAGGATCGCGAAGACCGTGATGCCGATGATGAAATTCCCCCCCATGACGAAGGAGGCGAAGGTCTCGATGACATTGCCGGCGGCGTCGGAGCCTTTGTGGCCCTCCGCCAGGATCAGGCGTGTCGACGCCATGTTCAGCGCCAGCCGCAGCATCGTCGAGATCAGCAGGATGGTGGGGAAGCTGCTGAAATCCAGAGGCTTCTGGATCGACAGCACGACCATCAGGATCAGGATCGAGAAGCTGAAGGAAATCGTCAGGCCGATGTCCAGCAGCCAGGTGGGCATCGGCAGGATGAGGACGACGATCAGCGCGACGATGGCGAGGGCGAAGGCGACTTCGCTCCGCTTCATCGACTGCCAGATGGCCGGCAGGTTCAGCGCCTGCAACGGGCTGCGGCCGGTCTCGTCGGTCATCCGCGACCTCCCCGTCCGGGGTATGTCTGCTTAGGCGCCATGACGCTCATGCCGTCGCCCGTTCGTCCGCGTCCGATCCCGCGGGCGGCGGAACGGCGATCCCCTCCTCGGAATACTGCTTGAGCTTGTTGCGCAGGGTCCGGATCGAGATGCCCAGGATGGTCGCCGCGTGCGTCCGGTTGCCCAGCGTGTGGGACAGCGTGTCCAGGATCAGGTCGCGCTCCACCTCCGCCACGGTCCGGCCCACCAGCGCCTGGGTCGGGCTGCCGGGCGGCTGCCCGCCATAGGCGGCCGCGGCCCCGGCGAAGCCACCGGAAGCCCCGCCGTAGGCGTTGGCCGCGGCGGCGGCGCGGGAGGCGAGCGGGGCCGCGGGCTCCGCCGGCTTCGGCGCCGCCACCGGGTCAGCCCCCGTCAGCAGGATGGCCTCGGGCCCGATCTCCGCCGTGGACGACAGCAGCACCGCCCGGTGCAGGGTGTTCTCCAGCTCGCGCACGTTGCCGCGCCAGTGGTGGGCCTGGAGCATCGCCATCGCCTCCCGGCCGATGGTGCGGTCCGGCAGGCCGTTGGCCTCGGCGTACTTGCGGGCGAAGTGCTGTGCCAGCAGCGCCACGTCGGCCGGACGTGCGCGCAGCGGCGGCAGGGTCAGGTTGACGACGTTGAGGCGGAAATAGAGGTCCTCGCGGAAGCGTCCGGCCTTGGCCTCGGCCAGCATGTCGCGGTTGCTGGTGGCCAGGATGCGGATGTCCACCTTCACCGGCTGGCTGCCGCCGACGCGGTCGATCACCCGCTCCTGGATGGCGCGCAGCAGCTTGGCCTGGAGGCGCAGGTCCATCTCCGAGATTTCGTCCAGCAGCAGGGTGCCGCCGTTCGCCTCCTCGAACTTGCCGATGCGGCGGGCGACGGCGCCGGTGAAGGCGCCCTTCTCGTGCCCGAACAGCTCGCTTTCCAGCAGGTTCTCCGGGATCGCGGCGCAGTTGACGGAGATGAAGGGACCGTTCGCCCGCCGCGACTTGCGGTGGATGTGCCGGGCCATCAGCTCCTTGCCGGTGCCGGACTCGCCGGTGATCAGGACCGAGGCGTCGGACGGCGCGATCTGCTCGGCCAGCCGCAGCACGGCCGCCATGGCCGGGTCGTGGCTGACGATGGCATGGCTCTCCTCCGCGATGGCCTCCAGCACGGCGCCGATGAGCTGGGCATCGGGGGGCAGGGGGATGTATTCCTTCGCCCCGGCCCGGATCGCCTTGACCGCGGCCTGCGCGTCGGTGCCGACGCCGCAGGCGACGACGGGCACGGCGAAGCGCTCGGCCTTCAGCCCGTCGATCAGCAGGCCCACGTCCAGCTTGACGTCCACCATCACCAGGTCGGCGCCCTGGCCGCTGCGCAGGGCCGTGAGCGCGCCGTCGATGCTCTCCGTGTGGGCGACCTTGGCGCCCCGCTGGAGGGCGATCTTGCCGGCCGCGGTGATGTAGCCTTCCAGCGTTCCAACGATCAGCAGGCGCATCGGGGCAACCCTCTCCGGGTCATCGGGGGCATGGTCGGTTCGGTCGGTCGGGTCGGGAGCGGGCCGTGCATGGCATCCGCCTTCAGTCGAAGGTGCTGAGCCGGAGTTCCGGCGGCAGCACGGTGTTGATCAGAATCTCCAGCCGGCGCGGATTCTCCTGCCGCGCGACGGAGCCGGCGCCCAGCATGTAGAGGCTGCTCACCAGCGCCTGCACCTCGGCGTTGCGCTCCACCTTTCCGGCGAGGGGGGACAGCACCATGCTGCCCAGCACCGCGCCGTAGAAGGTGGTCAGCAGCGCCACCGCCATGGCCGGGCCGATGCTGGCCGGGTCCTGGAGGTTGTCCAGCATCTGGACAAGACCGACCAGGGTGCCGATCAGCCCCATGGCGGGGGCGACCTCGGCGGCGCGGCGCAGCACGGCGGCGCCGGCGCGGGCGCGGGCCTGGTCGGCCTCGATCTCGGTGCGCAGGATGCGCTCCACGTCGTCGGCCGGCAGCCCGTCCACGATCATCTCGATGGAGCGTTGCAGCACCGGCTCCGCGGCCAGCGACGGCGCCAGCGGCTGCAAGGCCAGGGGGCCGTTGCGCCGGGCGATGTCGGCGAGCTGGAGCACGTAGCGCGCCACCGCCTGCGGGTCGTGCACCGTGCGGGTCACGGCGCCGAGCAGCAGGCGGCCGGCGGACGCCACGTCCCGCATGGAGAAGGAGACGGCGGTCACCGCCACGGTGCCGCCCAGCACGATGGCGACCGAGGGCAGATTGAAGAAGGCGCCCAGGCTGCCGCCCAGCGCCAGCGCCGCCCCGACCAGCCCGAAGCCGCCGACCAGACCGAGAACCGTCGCCAGATCGATGCCGCCCTTCGGCCGCAGCGGGCGCGGCAGGGCTCCGCCGCGCCCGGCGTCGGCCGCGACGGGGGGCTGCTGCGCCAGGGCCTGCGACCGGGCGCGGGCCTGGGCGAGAACGGGACCGGGCTGTCTGGTGTCGGTCATCGCCCTCATCCCCTGTCGGACTTGATGATCTCGGTCATGGTCACGCCCAGCCGGTCCTCGACGACGACGACCTCCCCGCGGGCCACCAGCCGGTTGTTGACATAGATGTCGATCGCTTCGCCGACCTTGCGGTCCAGCTCCACGACGGCGCCACGGCCCAGCTTCATCAGCGAACTGACCTGCATGGTGCATTTGCCCAGCACGGCGGAGATCTGGACCGGGATGTCGTAGACGGATTCCAGGTCCTTCACGACCATCACGGCGTCGGCGTCCATCTCGGAGCGGCCGGCGCCGTCGAACTCGTTCAGGCCCATTTCATCCTTGGCGGCCATTCGTCAGGCTCCCTCAGCGGATCAGGGACGGGCGGTCGCGGCAGTCGCCGCGGGACCGCCCGGAATCCCGGCCGGCAGACCGCCGGCAATGCGTTCGATCTCGGTCCACAGGTGGGTGACGTCGCGCTCCGCCGCGCCATCGCCCCAGTCGGCCCGCACGTCCAGCTCGCCCATCCGGGGATCGGCCAGAAGCGACAGGGTGCCGCCGAACCCGGCCCGGACGGCCATCTCCTCCAGATGCGGGCGCAGCGCCTCCAGCCGGCTCTCATGCACCCGCAGCACCAGCTTCGGCTCCTCCGCCAGTTCCAGCAGGAAGGCGGCTGTGGTCGTCTCCACCTCCGCCAGCCCGTGCTGGCGGGCGAGCGCCGGGAACAGCTTGCGGACGATGGCGAGCGCCAGCTCCCGCGCCTGTTCCGTCTGCCGGTGCCGCGCCTCCGGCTCCGCCGCCAGCAGCCGGCGCAGCACCTCGTCGACCCGGCCCAGCGCTTCGGTCAGGGCCTGCTGTGCAGCCGTCTCCGCCGCTTCCCGGCCGGCGGCCGTGCCGGCCTCATGCCCTGCCGCGTAGCCCTGGTCGCGGGCGGCGGCCAGCTTCGCCGCCAGCTCGGCTTCCGTCAGCGTGACGGTCGGCTCCGGCGGGGGGGCGGGCTCGGCCTCCGGCTCGGGTTCGGGCTCCGGCATGATCTGCCGTCCGAACTCGTCGAAGGAGATGTCGAACTGGAACTTCTGGATCGTCGGCATGGCCGGGCGTCACGTCCTGAGCGGGGGCCGCTCAGCTTTCCTGGTAGAGCCAGTTGCGGATGATGGAGACGGCCTCCTCCGGGTGCTTCTCCACGATCTCGCCCACCTTGCGCAGCGAGGAGGCGCGGACGCGGCCGTCCACCCGGTTGATGTCGATCATCTGTTCCAGTTCCTCGTTGGCCTGGGCCGCCTCCAGCGCCAGTTCGCGGGCCAGCGCGCCGCCGCCCGGCCCGGCGAGCTGCGGCACGCCGTCGCCGCCGGTCAGCAGGTCAGGCTCGTCCTCAAGCTGCGGCGTGCGGTCCAGCGCGCGCGCGACCAGGGGCTTGATGACCAGCAGGATCACGAGGATCGCCACGATCGCCAGGACGATGGTCTGGGCGATGCGGAAGACATCCTCCTTCGGCAGGCCGAAGATCGTCTCCTCGCCCAGTCCGGCCAGATCGTCCGGGGTGGCGAAGCGCATGTTCACCACCTCCACCGTGTCGCCGCGGGCGGCATCGAAGCCGATGGCGGATTCCACCAGCCGGCGGAGCTGGTCCAGCTCCGCCTCCGGGCGGGGCTGGTAGGTGGAGGTGCCGTCCTCCGCCGCCGTGTAGGTGCCGTCCACCAGCACCGCGACGGACAGCCGGCGGATCTGGCCCGTCTCCCGCTCATGCACCTTCACGGTGCGGTTGATCTCGTAGTTGATCGACTCCTCGGCCCGGCTGGTCTTGGAGGAGGAGAGGCCGGAGGCCGTGTTGGTGGCGTCCGCGGTCGGCAGGTTGTTCGCCACGGTCACCGGGTCGATGCCGTCGCGGTTCTGGTCCTCGGACTGCTCATTCACCGTCTGCGTGCTGCGGACGACCTGGCTGTCGGGGTCGTAGATCTCGCTGTTCGTCGTGATGCGGTCGAAATCCAGCTCGGCCGACACCTGGGCCCGGACGCGGCCGAAGCCGACGGTGCGGGACAGCAGGTCCTCCACCGTCTGGGTCAGGCGCTGTTCATAGGCCAGCTTCTTCTCCTCCGCGGTGGCGAGCATCGCCTCCTGGGAGTCCGAGCCCATGCCACGCGCCAGCACGTTGCCCTTGTCGTCCACGATGGCGACCATGTCGGGTTCGAGCTGCGGCACGGCGGCGGCGACCAGGGTCTGGATCGCCAGCACCTGCTCCTTGCCCAGGCTGGCGCCAGGGCGCAGGCGGACGAAGACGCTGGCGGTGGCGGTCTGGTTCTGGCGGGAGAACAGCTCCCGCTTGGGCAGCACCAGATGGATGCGCGCCGCCTGCACCGGTTGCAGGGTCTGCACCGTGCGCGACAGCTCACCCTCAAGCGCGCGGAGCTGCTGGATGTTCTGCATGAAGCTGGTGGTGCCCAGCCCTTCGGGCTGGTTGAACAGCTCGTACCCGACATTGCCGCCGCTGGGCAGGCCCTGCTGCGCCATCAGCATGCGGACACGGCCGACCTGATCGGACGGGACCTCGATGCGGGTGCCGTCGGCGCTGGCCTTGTAGGGGATCTGCTGCTGTTCGAGCTGCTGGACGATGGCGCCACCGTCGGCCGGGGTAAGGTCGCTGTAGAGCAGCGACATCCCCGGGGAGGACCATTGCGACATCATGTAGACGAACAGGCCGACGATCACCAGCGTGGCACCGCCGATGGCCGCAAGGCGCACGGCGCCGAGATTCCGCAGGGTCTGGAGGAAGGAGTCCACGGGCACCGCTCCCACAAGGATCCGACGCGGCTGGGCGACGGCCGGTCTGTCCTGATTCTACACAGGCCCATCACCCATTTCGAGGCAGGATGCGAACATTCGGTGAATGGGGGATTAAGCCACTGGGCAAATTTTGCCCAATTTGGAAGAGGTGCGACGATCATGCAACAGGGAACATGGCCTTCAGCGTCGCCGAGGGCCTTGCATTCTGCATTGATGGGCGCGGGCGGGGAGGGGGTACGGGGAGGCGCGGCGGCCGGGCGGCCCGGTTCTTATCCGGGCTTCGAGGCGCGCCGCCGCCGGCGGTTCAGCCAGCTCCAGTCGATCCGGTGCAGCAGAGTCTGCAACGGCCAGCGCGGCCGTTCCGGGTCCAGCAGTTCGTTCTCGACGAAGAAGCTCTCGGCCGTCCCGACCTCGCCCGCCTTCAGCGGCACCAGGGTCCGGCCGGGCCGCTGGCGCAGCGCCTCGATGGCGGCCAGCAGGGAGCCGCCGGCCGCGGCCATGGCGCGGCGCAGATCGGCGACGGTGCAGCCCAGATGTTCGGCCGCCAGCCCGTCGCGGAAATCCAGCAGCGCGCCGCGTCGGGCATCGCTGTCCGGCCCGCCGGGGGGCACCTCGACGGCGAGGTCGCACTCGGTATCGAAGCCCATGGAGCGGTTGTTGATGTTGGAGGAGCCGATGCGCAGCAGCCGGTCATCCACCACCAGCACCTTTGAATGCACGAAGATCCCGCGGCCCCGGGCGGTCACCGGCGTGTAGATGCCGAAACGACCGCCGGGGTCCAGCCCGCGCAGGGCCGCCAGGATATGGTCGCGGGCCATGCCCATGGCTTGCTCCTCCAGCCAGCCGGGGGCTTCGGTCGGGTTGATGACGACGATCTCCGGCCCGTCCGGCTCGCTCAGGCGTTCCGCCAGGGCCTCGGCGATGCTCCGGCCGGCGAGGTACTGCGCTTCGATGTAGAGGCAGCGGCGGGCACTGCGGATCGCCGCCAGCCAGAGGGCCTCCACCTCGTGCGCCGCGGGCTGGTCGCCGTAGGCCGGCTGCGTGCGGGCGATGCCGACGGGCAGGTCGCGGAGCAGGGGCACGAGATCCGCCGGCCAGGGATCGCACCCGGCGGGCGGCGCCGGCAGCCGGTCGCCCGTGGCGGACTCCCAGCGGTCGCGGGCAAGCTGGCCCAGCGCCCGGGCGGCTTCACCGTCCACGGCCATGGTGACATCATGGAAAGGGGCATAGCGGGCGCCGCCGGGACGGCGTCTGAAATGCTCGAAATCGTGGTGGGCGCGGGTGTCCCAGCGGTCCGCCGTCACGTCGATGCCGCCGCAGAAGGCCAGGGCGTCGTCGATGACGACGATCTTCTGGTGGTGGCAGGCCCCGACGGGATGATCGGACGCCAGCCGGTACTGCAACCGGTCGCCCGAGCGCAGATCCAGCAGGAACAGCGGCACCATCCCGCGTGCCGCGGCCTGGAAGACGCTCAGCCGCCATTTCAGCACATGCACCCGCAGGTCGGGGCGCGACCGCACCAGCGCGGACAGCAGGCGCCCAAGCTTCTGCGGCTGTCCGGCTTCACGGCGGGGCGGTTCCAGGCGGATCCGGGTATCGAAGTCCCAGGCGATCAGCAGAACCTGGTGGCGCGCCTTGAGCAGCGCCTGTTTCAGGACCGCGAAATAGTCGGCCGCGTCCACGATCGGCGCGATCCGGTCCGCCCTGGCGACCTGCCAGCAGGTTTCGCCCGGGCGCAGCAGGCTGTCGGCCTGTGGCGCCCGGGCGTCCGGTTGGAAACGCGGGGATGTTCCCGTCAGCGTCATGCCAGAAGCGTGGCGTCTAGCGGGTGATGTCCTTGGCGGTCTGCTTGACGTCGCCCTTGACCTGCTGCGCACGGCCTTCGACGCGGTCGGCCTTGCCTTCCCGCTGAAGGTCCTTGTCGCCGAGGGCGTCGCCGGCCGTCTCCTTGACGTCGCCCTTGATCTCCCCGACCTTGCCGGAGACCTTGTCCTTGTTCGTCATGTCCGGTTTTCCCTTCGCTGGGCGCCATCGCGGCGCGAGCATGGGGTGAACAGCCGGATCGGGAAAACGTCACGCAGCCGGTCGCTCAGGCCTCGAACGCCGTCCAGTGATAGCCGTCGGGGGCGACGAAGGCGCAGGCCGGGCGGCCGAACTCATCTTCGACCACCGGGGTCACCTCGCCGGCTCCCGCCGCCGCGATCCGGTCCCGCAACGCGGCCAGCCCGTGGACCCGCAGGCAGTAGCCGGACAGACCAAGCTGTCCGGGCCGGCTCTCCCGGCGGGCGTCGGGCAGGGCGCTGGCGCTGCGGAAGCGCAGAACGCGCAGACGCGCCGCCCGGACCGGGGCGGGATCGGTCGCGGCCACCGCCGCGTCGAAATCCACCAGCCCGTGCCATTCGCCCTCCCGCAGATCCAGCAGGCGGGGAGCGCCCCGGGACGGATCGTAGGGCAGGGACTGGTCGGTGGCGCGCAGCAACCCGAGGGTGCGGTCGTAGAATTCCAGGATCTCCGGCCGGTCATCCTGGATCACCATGCCGAAATGCATGGCCGGTCCCGTCCGCATCAGGCAGGCCGGGTTGATCGTCGGCTGCGCCCGGCCGCTGCCGCCGAAGACCTGGACGCAGAGCAGCCGCCACAGCGGCTGCGTCAGGGTCATCTGGCGCGTCGCCGGCACCGGCTGGTCGAACGGGCGTAGCGCCGCCTCCGGACGCTGCGGCGGTACATGGACAGGGTCCACGAAGCCGATGGGGCCCCCCTGGGCGCGCAGAACCTCGGCATGGTTGGCGATGTTCAGGATGTCGTCGGTCAGGCACGCCAGCCAGCGGTTCCCCTGCACCCGCCAGGGACCGGTTCCCAGGCCGGGACCGGCCGGCCGGTCCCATACCATCAGGCGCAGGAGGCCCTGGTCGGCATCCTGGTGCAGCAGGCGGACGGAGTGCAGGGGACTGTCCACCCCGTAGAGGGTGCGGGCGGCGTCCGCGGCGAGCTGGCCGGCCGGTCCGACCCGGTAGCCGAACCGCTCCCAGTGGCGGATGGCGGCAACCGGGTCGCGCACACCGATGAAGGCTTCCTGCACGCCGCCGACGACACCGCTCCTGCCCGCATAGCGCTCGGCCATGGACTCCGCTCCCTTCGCCGTTCCCGGTCTGACTGCCCGGAATGCTCGCCCCCCGACTTCAGGACAGACTCTTTCACGCCGGTGGCGCTCTTCCAAATTCCATGCTCAATTGACAGGGCGGAACGTGTCGGATATGCGTCTGACACATTCGCCCTCTACCCATTGTGCATGGCGATGCGGCGGACAGAAAGTGGCTGAAAAAAGCCATAGCGACGGTTAAGCTGCCGAACCAGTCCGGCGGACGTGTCGAAGCGGGCGGGACCCGCGAACAGGCTGTCCGGATCATCAAGAACATCAAGGCTGCGTACCGGAGCAAGGCAGGAGGGCCAGGGGACAGCGCCATGGTGTATAGTAAATGATACGTTCAGCAAACTGATTCACCGGACATCAGCACAGATAATGTGCATCAAGGCGCCAAACTAGGCGCCCTAGGGCAGTTGGAGACTACATGACCCAGTCGAACCGCGCGCGGTATGCGGCCGTCGTGGCCGTGACCGCATTCCTGCTAGCCGGTGCCGGAACCGCCCAGGCCCAGCAGATCGAGCAGCTCATCGACCTGGAGAAGCAGGTCGCCCAGGCCGGTGCGCAGAGCCAGGCCAACGTGGACAAGATCGCGGACGAAACCGACCGGCTCCTCCAGGAGTACCGGACGGTCATGACGCAGATCGACAATATCAAGGTCTACAACGCTCAGCTCCAGGACCTCGTGAAGGCCCAGGGGACCGAGCGGCAGTCGCTGGCGACTCAGATCGAGAATGTCAGCGCCGTCGAGCGTGAGATCGTTCCGCTGATGCAGCGCATGATCGGCACGCTGGAGCAGTTCGTGAACCTGGACGTGCCCTTCCTCAGCCAGGAGCGGCAGGACCGGGTCCAGAGCCTGCGCACCCTGATGGCCCGTGCGGACGTCTCCACCTCGGAGAAGTACCGCCGCCTGATGGAAGCCTACCAGATCGAGAACGAGTACGGCCGCACCATCGAGGCCTATGACGGCCCGCTGGAGCAGGACGGCCGCGTCCGCCAGGTGTCGTTCCTGCGCTTCGGCCGCGTGCTGCTGGCCTACCAGACCCTGGACGGCAAGGAACAGGGGATGTGGGACCAGCGACAGCGCCAGTGGGTGGTGCTGCCCGAAAGCTACCGCGGCGCCATCCGCCAGGGTCTGGCCGTCGCGCGCAGGCAGGCCGCCCCCGACCTGATCGTTCTCCCCGTTCCGGCGCCGGAGGCCGCCCAATGATCCGCTTCACCCCGAAGATCCGCGGTCTTCTGATCGCCGGTGCCGTCGCCAGCCTGTTCACCGGCGTGCCGGCGGTGGCGCAGGACGCCTCCGCCCCCCAGACCCTGGACCAGCTCTTGCAGCAGGTCCGCCGCGGCAGCCAGGAGGCCGCGGAGCGCAACAAGCAGCGCGAGGCCGAGTTCCGCGCCGCCCGCAACGAGCAGGCGGCCATTCTGGAGAAGGCCAAGGCGGCCCTGAACCAGGAGCTGTCGCGCTCGCAGCAGCTTGAGCAGGAGTTCGCCAAGGGCGAGCAGCAGCTCGGCGAGCTGACCGCGCAGCTCCAGGAGCGCATGGGCACCCTGGGCGAGCTGTTCGGCGTCGTCCGTCAGGTCGCCGGCGACACCCGTGGCGTGCTGGACGAGTCCCTGATCACCGGCCAGTTCCCGGGCCGCTCGAAGCCGTTGGATCAGCTCGCCCAGAGCAAGGAGCTGCCGAGCATCCAGCAGCTCCAGGAACTGTGGTTCCTGCTTCAGCAGGAGATGACCGAGACCGGTCGTGTCGCCAAGTTCGACACCACCATCATCAACACCGACGGCGAGCAGCTCCAGGCTCCGGTCGTCCGTGTCGGCCCGTTCGTGGCCTTCACCGAGGGCGCCTATCTGCGCTTCGAGCCGGGCCAGGCCAAGTTCGTCGAGCTGGGCCGTCAGCCCGCCGACCGTCTGGTCCGCCTGACCGGTCCGGCGCTTGAGGCCCAGAGCGGTCTGGTCGATGTCGGCATCGACCCGTCGCGCGGCCAGCTCCTGTCGCTGCTGATCCAGGAGCCGACGCTCAGCGAGCGCGTGGACCAGGGTGGTGTCGTCGGCTACGTGATCATCGGCATCGGCATCATCGGCGTCCTGCTGGCGCTGGAGCGGATGATCAACCTCTCCATCACCGGCGCCAAGGTCCGCGGCCAGATGAAGGCCCGCGAGATCCGCAAGAACAATCCGCTCGGCCGTGTCCTCGCCGTCTACGACGAGAACCAGCACGCCGACGTGGAGACGCTGGAGCTGAAGCTCGACGAGGCGATCCTGAAGGAGATCCCGAAGCTGGAGCGTGGCATCAGCACCATCAAGGTGTTCGCCGCCATCGCCCCGCTGCTGGGTCTGCTCGGCACCGTCACCGGCATGATCAAGACCTTCCAGGCGATCACGCTGTTCGGCACCGGCGATCCGAAGCTGATGGCCGGCGGCATCTCCGAGGCGCTGGTCACCACCGTGCTGGGTCTGGTCGTCGCCATTCCGATGGTGCTGCTCTACAGCCTCTGCGCCGGTCGCGCGAAGAGCGTGATCGAGGTGCTGGAGGAACAGAGCGCCGGCCTGATCGCGCAACGCGCAGACGAGGAGCATTTCCGTGACCGAGCTGCTTGAGGCACAGAGGGCGATCGGGATCTTCCTGGAGACCGGCGGTGACGTCCTCCTGCTGATCATGTTCGTCACCTTTGCCTTGTGGCTGCTGATCCTCGAGCGCTTCTACTTCAACCTGTTCCAGCATCGGAAACTGTTCAACGATACGGTCGCCAAGTGGGAGGCCCGCCAGGACAAGAAGTCCTGGTACGCCTCCCAGTACCGGACGATGCTGATCTCGCAGGCGAAGGCGCAGATCGAAGCGAATGTCTCGATGATCAAGACGCTGGTGGCGATGGCGCCGCTGCTCGGATTGCTGGGAACCGTGACGGGCATGGTCGAGGTTTTCGACGTGATGGCCGTGCTCGGTTCCGGCAACGCGCGGGCCATGGCTTCCGGCGTGTCCAAGGCAACGATCCCCACGATGTCGGGCATGGTGGTTGCGATCTCCGGCCTCTACTTCAGCTTCATGCTGAGGCGGCGGGCCGACCGCGAGGTCGAACGCCTCTCCGACACTTTGGTTCAGGAGTGAGTCCATGCGAGCAAAGCGCCATGCGGGTGGGGAAGAGCCGGAGATCGACCTGACCCCGATGCTCGACGTCGTCTTCATCATGCTGATCTTCTTCATCGTGACGGCGTCGTTCATCAAGGAAGCGGGCATCGACGTCTCCCGCCCGGACGCGGTGACCGCCGTGGTCCAGGAACGAGCCAACATCGTGGTTGCCGTCACCGAGAGCGGGGAGGTGTGGATCAACCGCCGTCAGATCGACCGGCGCGCGATCCGGGCCAACATCGAGCGTCTGCACGCCGAGAATCCCCAGGGTGCCGTCGTCATCACCGCCGACGAGAAGGCCGATGTCGGCCTGATGGTCGAGGTGATGGATCAGGCCCGTCAGGCGGGCGTCTACAACGTCTCGATCGCCGCGGACCAGAAGTGATCCCGGGTTCGCGGAGGAGGGCAAGGCCATGATAGCGCGCTACGCTACTGCGCTGCTTGCCGCGATCCTCGTTACCCTCGCCCTGTTCTGGCTGATGCAGTACCTGATCATCGGCCAGACGGCGAAGTTGGACGAGTCGGCACGCGTCAAGCTTATCGACTTCGTCCGTCTGCAACGCGACACGCAGACGGAGACGAAGGAGCGCAAACCACCTGACCGGCCGCCGCCGCCGGAAACGCCGCCGGAGCCGCCGAAGATGTCGGCCGATCCGACGGCCGCTCCCAGCGGCAACGCGGTCAACATCGATCCCGGTGCACTGAACACCGGTCTCGACATCGCCGGGCCCGGGGCGATGGCCGTGGCGGATGCGGAAGCCATTCCGCTCTTCCGCATGGCCCCGCAGTATCCCGAGCGTGCCGCGTCCCGCGGCATCGAAGGCTACGTCGTGATGGAGTTCACCATCAACGAGACGGGCGGTGTGGAGAACATCAAGGTCATCGAGGCCAACCCGCCCGGTTATTTCGAGCGGTCGGCCGTGAAGGCCATGGAGAAGTGGAAGTACAAGCCGAAGATCGTCGACGGGAAGCCCGTGAAGCGCCACGGCGTCCAGAACAAGCTGACCTTCGAATTGCAGAAGTAGGGAGAGGGGAAGCATGACGATGGATCACAGGCACGCTTCCTCCCGCCGCCGCCGCTGGCTTGCGGCTCTGCTGCTCGGCCTGCCCGTGGCCGTTGCCGGCGTGTCCGGCACGGCCTATGCGCAGCGTGCGGCCGGCGACGATCAGAAGACGGAGCAGGAAGACGCCGCGAAGAAGGGTCAGGTCCTGACCGAGCGGACGTTCAAGCAGGTGACGGAGGCCCAGAAGGCCATCGAGGAGAAGCGCTACGCTCAGGCGCAGCAGATCCTCGACGGCCTGCTGAAGGGTGAGCTTCAGCCGTATGAGCGGGCGATCGTCCTCCAGACCATGGGCTACGTGTTCACGGAGCAGGACAACTACCGCCGTGCCGCGGAGATTTTCGAGCAGGCTCTTGCCCTCAAGATCCTGCCCGAGGCCCAGCAGCACAGCCTGCTCTACAACCTCGCCCAGCTCTACATGGCGACGGACCAGTTCCAGAAGTCGCTCCAGAAGTTCAAGGAGTGGTTCGCCGTCGCGCAGAACCCCCAGGCTGAAGCGTATGTGGCCTACGCCAACGTCTACGCCCAGCTTGAGGACATGCGCAGTGCCATTCCCCTCATGGAAAAGGCGATCTCCATGTCGCCCAATCCGAAGAAGGAATGGTACGATTTCATCCTGGGGCTCTACTTCGAAACCAAGCAGTTCACCAAGGTGGCCGACACCCTGGAACTGCTGATCTCCAGGTATCCGAAGGAGAAGCGCTACTACATCCAGCTCGCCGGCATCTACTCCGAGATCAAGAAGGAGAAGGAGACGCTGGCTGTCATGGAGCTGGCCTACAAGGCCGGTCATCTGGACAAGAGCGAGGAGCTGGTGCAGCTCGCCCAGCTCTGGATGTATCACGACGTTCCCTACCGGGGCGCCCTGCTGCTCCAGACGAACATGGAGAAAGGCCGGATCAAGGGGACGAAGGAGAACTGGGAGCTTCTCGCCAACGCGTGGATCGCGTCGCGGGAGATTCCCAAGTCCATCGATCCGCTGCGTCGTGCCGCCGAACTGTCGAACGACGGTGAGGGCTTCATCCGTCTGGCCCAGGCCTACCTGGAACGGGAGGACTGGAAGAGTGCGGTGGATGCTCTGGAGAAGGGCATCGCCAAGGGCGGGCTGAAGAACCAGGGCAGCGCCTTCCTGCTGGAAGGTGTCGCCAGCTTCAACCTGAAGGACCTCGACAAGGCCGAGCGTGCCTTCACCCGGGCGGCGGAGTTCTCCAGCACGGCCCGGACGGCCCGGCAGTGGCTCACCCATGTGGAGAAGGCCCAGCTTGCCGAGCAGGAGAAGGCCGAGCAGGCGGCGGCGGTGACGCCGGCGTCCGCGCCGCAGCCGTAAGGTCGGGGGCGCGGCGACCCTCCGCCGCGCCGCCGCACCCGTCAGGTGCCGGTCCCGGTTCCCGGGGCCGGCACTTTCTTTCAGGGCATCCCCCACGGCTACCGCCCCATGGCCCCGCGCAGGGCTGGGATGGCATCTTCACAGGGCATCTCCGCGCAACGATCCATCAGGATCGCCACGCCGTCCTAAAAGATCATCGCCGTTGCCCTTGTTCCGACAGGATCGGCTGTCTAACCTCCGCGGGCGGGTGCCGTCCGGGACCCGGTGTCGGGAGCAGGGGATCATCATGTGCCGATGGCTCGCCTACGGGGGCGACCCGATCGCCATGGACACGTTGCTGTTCAGGCCGTGCAACTCCCTGATCCGGCAGAGCCTGTATGCCCAGCGGGCGCCGGCGCCGACGAACGGCGACGGGTTCGGCCTGGGCTGGTACGGCGCCATCGAGAAGCCGGGCCTCTACCGCGACACCATGCCGGCCTGGAACGACGCCAACCTGCGCTCGCTGGCCGAGCAGATCCGCTCGCCCCTGTTCTTCGCGCATGTCCGCGCCTCCACCGGCCCGGCGACGGCGCGGCTGAACTGCCATCCCTTCCGCTACGGCCGCTACCTGTTCATGCACAACGGCCAGATCGGCGGCTGGGCCGAGGTGCGGCAGGAGATCGAACGCAGCATCCGCAAGGAGCTGTACCGCTACCGCGAGGGCTCGACCGACAGCGAGGCGTTCTTCTACCTGCTGTTGGGCAACGGGTTGGCCGAAGACCCGGAACGCGCCTTCGCCCGCACGGTCCGGCAGGTGACGGACATCATGCGGGCGGAGGGGGTGGCGGACCCGTTCCGCATGACCGCGGCCGTGACGGATGGCCGCCGCATCCATGCCGTGCGCTGGTCCAGCGACGGACGCAGCCCGACGCTGTTCCACGGCAATGGCGGCCGCATCGACTGCAAGGGAGCGATGGTCGAGTTCGGTGACGGCGGCGGCTGCACGATCGTGCTGTCCGAACCGCTGGACGAGGATGCGGCACACTGGACCGAGGTGCCGGAAGGCAGCTTCCTGACGGCCGAGGGCGGCCGGGTCGCCGTCAGCCCCTTCCATCCGCGCTGACCGGGCCGGACCTCAGAAGCGGACTTTCCCGCTGAGGAAGACCTCCCGCGGCGGCTGCGGGAAGGCGGCATAGGGGCCGTCATTGTCCGCCACCACCAGATTGACCTCCCGGTCGAACAGGTTGCGCACGGTCAGCGTCAGCTCCAGCGCCGGCAGCGGCGTCCAGGTCAGCGCCGCGTTCCACAGGGCGTAGCCGCCGGAACGCACGCTGTTGGCGCTGTCATAGGCATAGTCGCCGGACAGGTCCACCCAGGCCCGCGCCTCCAGCCCCAGGCTCTCGATTGCCTGGGTCAGTGCCACCCGGCCGGCATGCCGCGGTACGCCGGCCACGTCCTTGCCGCTGAAGTCGAAGGGCCGGCCGGTATCCGGTTCCAGATAACGGTTCTCGGTCCAGACCGCGTCCGTCAGGCCGTAGGTCAGGTCCAGGGACAGCCCCTCTACCGCGTCGGACAGGTCGGCCAGCACCTCGACCTCCAGCCCGCGGCTGCGCTGCCGGCCGGTATTGATGGTCCGCGCCGTGCCGTCCACGGGCAGAAGCTGCAACAGGTCCCGGCGCTTCAGCCGGTAGGCGGTCATGGTCGCCACCAGACGCCCGTCCAGCAGGGCGCCCTTGATCCCGGCCTCGACGTTGTCCGCCAGTTCCGGCGCCAGGCCGGTGTCGCGGCTGCGGAAGGACCAGACCGGCCCGAAGCCGGGGGAGAAGCCGGCGCCGTAGGCGGCATAGACGCTGAGATCGGTGCCGACGGCCCAGGTGACGGACGCCTTGGGGCTGACCCGCTGGTCCGCGTCGCGCACCGTCTCCACCGGATCGGGTCCGTAGCCGCTGCCGCCCGGGCCGTAATGGACCCGGCGGGAGAAGCGGTCGAAGCGGCCGCCGCCGGCCAGCGTCACGGGACCCAGGGTCCATTCGCCCTGGAGATAGGCGCCGTAGGTGCTGCTGCGCGCGTCGGCGTTCAGCAGGGTGTCGCTGCGCCACGCCTCCGGATCCACGGGACGGCCGGTCAGGATCAGGCGGCGCTGGGCGTAGAACAGGTCGGCGAAGTCGAAGCTGCCGCTCCAGGTCTCCACCGGCCGGCTGTCCACCTGTTCGGCGCTCGCCCCGCCCAGCAGCCGCAGCGGCCCGCGCTGCCAGTCGAAGGACTGTTCCGCGAAGGCTGTGCGGGTTCTGTTGTCCACCCGGAAACCGGTGAAGGTCACCGCATCGTCGCCGGGTTCGAACCGCTTGAAGAAGCCCTGCAAGGCGCTGGTCAGGCTGCGGCGCGCGTGCAGCCGGGTGGTCAGGGACAGGCCGGGGGCCGCCTCCGCCTCCAGGATCGCGGTGCCGGTCAGCATGCGCTTGTAGAAGCCGGCGTCGTCCTCGTTCCAGTTGCCCTTGCGCCCACCGGGCAGCGGTACCAGGGCACCGTCCGCCGTCACCGGCAGCTCGCCCGCCAGCCGCTGCGCCTGATCGACCCAGGTGGCGGTCAGCGACAGCCGGCCCCACTCCGCCAGATCCAGCCGGTGCTTGGCGAACAGGCTGTCCTGACGCCTGCCGGTGCGGTCGCGCCAGCCGTCGCCGCGCTGCACCTCCCCGGTCAGCAGCAGCGCGCCCCGGTCCAGGGTGGGCGTCTGCACCAGTGCTCCGACCTGCCGCCAGCCATGGCTGCCGAACCCGGCCTCGGTCTCGGCGCGGTCCTCCGTCCCGACCTCGCGGGTGATGTAGTTCAGCGTGCCGGCGATGGCGCCGCGGCCGTACAGCGCCGACATCGGGCCGCGGACCAGATCGACCCGGCCGATGGCGGCGAAGGGGAGCTGCTCCAGGTCGCCCTCGTCATCGCCGGTGACGAAGGGAACGCCGTCCATCATCACGACCAGCGTGTCATTGTGGACGCGGTTCGGCACGCCGCGGATCACGAGGTCGGTATAGGTGCCCTGGTCGTTGCTCCGCAGCACGACGCCCGGCAGGCCGCGCAGTTCCTCCCCGATGAAGCGGGTCTGCTGCCTCTCGAATGTAGTGCGGTCGAGGGTGGAGACACTGGCCGGCACGTCGCGCAGCGCTGCCGGCCGCCGTGTGGCGGTGACGACGATCTCGTCCAGCGGCGACGGCTCGGCCGGCGCGGAACGGGGCAGGGCGAGCAAGGCAAGGGCGGCGAGGGCCGCCCCTGTGAGGGAGCGGGAACGGTTCGGCATGGCATCGGCACGGTCGCGGGATGCGCGGGTTTACGCCATCCTGGCCGCGAATCAAGGGGCAGAAAGGTCAGGTCTCAGAACGTGTGGCCCTCGAAGGGATGCTCGCCCGTCCGGCTCTCCACCTCGACCACCCAGAGGTCCGGGTCGCGCCTGATCTGGCGGGCGACATACTCGTCCGCCTCGTGCTCGTCCACCTCCGCACCGTTCAGCCCGGCCAGCCAGCCCAGCCGGCCGTCCAGGTCGCGGCTCTGGCTGAACACCTTGGCGCGCCGGCCCGGCAGGGCGAGCTTCAGCACGACCATCCCGCTTTCCGGCTCGCCCTTGCGGACCACATAGGCCGGGATGCCCTCGGCGCTGCACCGCCAGAGATGGGCCTGGACCCAGAGGGCGGTATTCAGGCGTTCGCTCACGGGGATGCTCCCAAGCCTCGACTCCCGGTGCCGGATCGGCTTTCCTGGCAACCGTCCGCAGACAGCACGAGAGGCACCGTTGATGCAAGCCCGCTCCGCCCGCCGCTTCGCCCGCGCGCTCCTGACCAACGACGACGGCATCGACGCACCGGGCATGGCGGCCCTGGCCCGTGTCGCCCAGGAACTGGCGGAGGAGGTCTGGATCGTGGCGCCGGAGCACGACCAGAGCGGCATGTCCCGCGCCATCAGCCTGCACGATCCGCTGCGCCTGCTGGCGAAGGGGGAGCGCCGCTTCGCCGTCACCGGCACGCCGGGCGACAGCGTGATCGTCGGCCTGCGCGAGGTGCTGGCCGCCACCCCGCCCGACATCGTGATCTCCGGCATCAACCGCGGCGCCAATCTGGGCCAGGAGGTCGCCTATTCCGGTACGGTCAGCGCGGCCCTGACCGCGAAGCTGCTGGGCGTGCCGGGCATTGCCTTCAGCCAGGCGTTCCGGGACCGCGAGCAGGTCCGCTGGCATACGGCCATGGCGATGATCCCGCGGGTGTTCGAGGTGCTGGACGGGCGCGGCGGCCTGCCGGAAGCGGTGCTGAACGTGAACTTCCCCGATGTCGAACCGGAGGAGGTGACGGGCTTCGAGTTCACCCGGCAGGCGCAGGGGAACATCGTCGCCATCGACACGGAACGGCGGACCGATACCCGCGGCATCGACTACCGCTGGCTTGCCTTCCGCCGTGCCGTCTGCGACCAGCCGGAGGACAGCGACATCGCCGCCCTGCGTCGCTGCGCCGTGTCGCTGACCCCGCTGGGCTTCGACTTCACCGACACCGCGGCGCTGGAGGCGCTGCGCCGGCGCTGAGGCCGGGGACGCTGACGCCGGGGCAGGGCGGGCAGGGCAGGCGGAACCCGCCGCTGCCCGTCCGCCGTCAGTCGGCGGCCACGCCGGTCGGCAGCGGGCAGCTCACGCCCGTACCGCCCAGGCCGCAGTAGCCCCAGGGCTTCTTGTGCAGGTACTGCTGGTGGTAGTCCTCGGCATAGTAGAAGGTCGGGGCCTCGCGGATTTCCGTCGTCACCGCGCCGTATCCCTGGGCCGTCAGCCGGCCGGCGTAGCTGTCACGCGACGCCGCCGCCAGCCGGAGCTGTTCCGGCGTGGTGGCGTAGATGGCGGAGCGGTACTGCGTGCCGACATCGTTGCCCTGGCGCATGCCCTGCGTCGGGTCGTGGTTCTCCCAGAACACCTTCAGCAGCTCGGCGTAGCTGACCGCCGCGGGGTCGTAGACCACCAGCACCACCTCGGCATGGCCGGTGCGGCCGGTGCAGACCTCCTCATAGGTCGGGTTCGGGGTGGGGCCGCCGGCATAGCCCGCGGCGGTGCTGTAGACGCCCGGAACCTGCCAGAACTTCCGCTCCACGCCCCAGAAGCAGCCCATGCCGAACACCGCCGTCTCCAGGCCGGCGGGGAAGGGCGGCTTCAGCGGATGGCCGTTGACGGCGTGGACATTGCCCACCGGCAGGGGCTCGGCCCGTCCGGGCAGGGCATCGGCAGCGGTCGGCAGGTTCTGGCTGGGGGACCTGAACAGGCCCATGATGCTCATCCTCCATAGCGACAGGACCCCGGGGAGTCCGGCCCCAGCGATATGGGGGAGTGCGGCCCTGGCTCAAGCGCAAAGCCTGCTCACGTCTCCACCGACGGCGCATAGAAGGCCGGCGCCAGCCCGAAGGTCCAGGCCACGCCCTCCCGCGGATAGCGGGTGTGCGGCGGCACCCGCAGCCAGTACACCTTGTGGCTGCCGTCCGGCTCGGGCGTGCTGTTGATGACCCGGACCATGGTCAGGGGCTCACCGTCGAACTGCTCGGCGCGCCACAGCTCGCCATAGGAATCGCGGCAGACCATGTGTCCGGCCTGCTCCATCACCCGTTCGGGTCCGTACCGGGCCAGCAGCGCCCGCCGCACGCCCGGATCGGGTTCGTCGCGGATCTGGGCCAGCGTGAGGGTTTCGGGCGCGAACAGAATGGCCGGATCGCCGGCGAAGCGCCCTTCCACGGCGAACAGGGCGCAACCGTCGCGCCAGACCACAGCCGGCCCGTCCATACGATGGAAGCGCCCGCGGTCGTCCAGATGCACCTCCACCGGGGGCTCCAGCGCTACGGCAAGGCGCTCGAAAGTCCAGACGCAGTCCACATGGCGGACGAGGGCGGCGAAGGTGGCCAGCCGGCCGCGCGGTCGGCCCGGTCCCGCCGTCTCCTCCGGCTCGGTTATCTGGTTCCGCAGCAGACGGTCCAGACCGTAGTAGATGAGCGGGGCGACGAAGCTGGGCGGGGCGGCCATCGCCATTACCCGCACATGGTCGGGCAGCCGTTCTCCTGCTTCGCCCAGGGGGAACCAGGTGCGCGGCCGGCCGCCCCCCTCGTTCAGGGCGCGCTGGAAGGCGCGGCTGAGCTTCGGTCCGACCGTCCGGCCGCTGCGCGTCGATACGGCCACCGACGGTCGTGGCGGCCGCATCCCCAGTGCGACGATGCCGGGCAGGGCGATGAAGCCGGCCAGAAACCACGAGAGCGGCATTCCGTCTCCCTGATCGTGGAAGGCGAGCGCCGCCAGGGCGACCACCAGGGCGATGGCCGGCAGCACACGCATCTTCCAGTCCGCGGCGGCCCGCGGACCGGGGGAGCCCAGAAGCAGGATCGTATGCGCCCACAGGGCGCTGAGGCAGAGCACCAGGGCGACGGCCGGCAGACCCGACAGCACCTCCCGCCCGTCCGTCGGCAGGGCCGGCAGTGTGGACAGGGTGAACGGCAGCAGGAGCGCTGCCGCCACCAGTCCCCAGGGCCACCACCGACGCCACCCGATCCGGGCGAGGATCGCCTGGGCGTCCCGGGGACCCCGGGCCCAGACGATGCGTCCGGGGGGCGGCAGGCCGGAGACACAGTAGGCGTCGGCGATGGCTCTCTCCGCCGCGTCGCGGTCGAGGGGGATCTGCCAGGTCAGCCGCCGTTTCCACTCGGCAAGGGCTTCCTGGCGGTGCTGCGCGTCGGACATCGTGCCGGCCGCTGCCGGGTCAGTCCGCGATCGCGCGGGGCAGGGCCCTTGGCTGGTACTCACGCTGGCGCACCACCTCATAGGTGCCCGGCGGCACCGGGATGGCATCATGCTCCTCGTGCGACAGGGCGACGGGATCACCGCCATGGACCTGGATGAAGCCGCGGCCCGATCCGTCCTCGCGGAAATAGTGGACCCGGCTGCCGGGCATCGCATGGGCGTGGCCGGTGACCTCGCCATAGGCCAGGACGACGCGCCCGCCATCCAGGGCGGCGGGCTTCACGGACGTGGGCAGCGAGTTGACCGCAACCAGGAGAACGTCGCCCTGGCGGTACTGGGCGGGCATGAACATGACGGGCCTCCATATCCATGAGGGGCGGTGGTCGCATGTCCTGCCGTGACGGTGCGGTCTCTCGTCCGGACCTGCACGGCCTGACGGTTCTGCAACAGCGTACCTCAAGGAGGATCGCGCCCGCGGGCGGCATCGTACAGGACCCGGGTGGGGGAGGGCTCCCGGGGTACTCACTCCGCGCCGGATGCATCGTGCCGGCCGACACGGGGCTTGCCAGGAAGGTCTGACCGGTCCAATCTGCGCACCCTTGTGACGCATGATCGGAACGACCGCGGGATGAGGCTTAGGAACGGACTGGCACGGCTGCTGGCAGGCGGGGGGCTTCTTGCCCTGGCTGCGCTGCTGCTGCTCGCCCCGATCCCGGCCCTTGCCCATATCGGCCACGCCCATGCGGAAGCCGGGGGTCATCTCCGGGTGCAGGATCACCACCTCCATGGGGCTACCGCTTCCCTGCCCGCGGTCGATGCGGGGGAGGCGGTCCGGCCGGCCGGCCATGACCAGCCGGCAGCAACTGCTGCGGTGCCATGCGATCCGGGCCATGCCGCCGGTTCGCCGGCGTCCGCGCCGGCCTGCCCGGACGGGCACGATCCCTCGGCCCCGTGCTGCCTTGCGCACTGCATCGCCTCGCACATGACGGGCATGCCGGTGCTGGCTGTCCTTGCCGGGCCGAGCGTCCGGGCGATGCCGCTGCGTCCCGCGGCAGATCTCGGCCACGCCGGCATCGGCCATACCCCGCCCTGCCCGCCGCCGCTCCACGCTGCCTGAGCTGGCGGCTGCCCCGGGTCACAACCTGGGGTTCTGCTGTCCGCCTCCGCGTCGGGACCCCTTTGCGCGTCCCGGCTGTCCCCGTGCTGCGGACGGAACGGTTTCCCCATGCTGCGATCTTTCCGGCGCGTCTTCCGCGCCTGCTTCCTGCTGTCCCTTCTCGCCCTGCCCGCCGTCGTTGCGGCCCATGAGGGCCATGACGATGCCCCGCCCCCGGCAGCCGGCCCCGCGCCGGTGCCGACCCTGGAGGCGACGGGCAGCGACGTCGAACTCGTCGCCGTGCTCAAGGCCGGCCATCTGATCCTCTATCTCGACCGCTACGCGACCAACGAGCCGGTCATCGGTGCCGACGTGAGCGTCAGCATCGACGGCGGCGCCGAGGTCCGGCCCGAGGCGCTGCCCGACGGTTCCTACCTGCTGGAGGCGGAGGAGCTGCACGGCCCGACCCACGAACTGGTGGTGACGGTCGCCGCCGGAGACGTCTCCGACCTGCTGATCGGTTCCCTGGCCGTGCCGGAAGCGGCCGATGCAGACGACGACCATGATGCGCCGGTTCTGCCGGGCTGGCCCCTGCTGCTGGCGGCCTTCGCCGCCGGGGTGGCTGCCACGGTCCTGCTGGCGGTGCTCGCCGGCCGCCGCCGGTCGGCCGGTCTGGCCGCCGTCCTCCTGCTGGGCGTCGTTCTGACGGCATCCCTCCCGGCCGCAGCGCATGAGGGCCACGACCATGGTGACGAGGGCCCGGTCCAGGCGCTGCCCGACCAGCCGAGGCGCCTGCCCGACGGCAGCCTGTTCGTGCCCAAGCGCACGCAGCGCCTGCTCGGCGTCCGCACCCTGCCGGCGGAGATCACCCGCGCCCGCAGCAGCCATTCCCTGGTCGGCCGGATCATCGCCGATCCCAACGCCTCCGGCCGGGTCCAGGCCAGCGAGGTCGGCCGGGTGGAGGCGCCGGAGGACGGGCTGCCCTATGTCGGCCAGAAGGTCGAGGCCGGGCAGGTCCTGGCCTACATCGTTCCGGCCATCGCGGCGGGGGAGCGGGGCACGCTGAGCGAGCAGATGGCCTCCATCGACAAGGAGATCGTCGTCGCCCGCCAGCAGCTCGACCGTCTCAGCCGCCTGAAGGGCACCGTCGCCCAGAAGGAGATCGACGACGCCAAGGCGGTGCTGGCCGGCCTCCAGCGCCAGCGCAAGGCCCTGTCGCCGGTACTGGAGGTGCGCGAACCCCTGCGCGCGCCCGTTTCCGGCATCATCGCCGCGGCGGATGCCGTGCCGGGACAGGTGATCGACGACCGCGACCAGACGGTGCTGTTCGAGATCGTCGATCCCGGCCGGCTGCTCGTCGAGGCGGTCGCCTTCGATCCTGCGGCGGCGCAGGACATCGTCGCCGCCACCGCCACGGGCGACGACGGCGCGGTGCTGAAACTCGGCCTGCTCGGCACCGGTCCGGCCCGCCGCGGCCAGGCCGTACCCCTGCTGTTCCGGGTGGAGGCCGGCGGGGAAGGGAGGCATCCCGGTGCCCCGGTGCGCGTCCAGGTCTCCGGCACCGCGCAGGTGGAGGGCATCGTGCTGCCGCGTGAGGCGGTGGTGCGCGGCCCGGCCGGCCTGCCGGTCGTCTGGGAGCATGTCTCGCCGCAGCGGTTCGAGCCGCGCACCGTCCGCTACCGTCCGCTGGACGGCGCCAGCGTGCTGGTCGAAGCGGGGCTGGAGCCCGGCAGCCGCATCGTCACGGCGGGCGCCGCCCTTCTGACCCAGGTGCGGTGAGGGCGGATCATGTTCACGACCATCGTCGCCACCAGCCTGCGCAACCGCGTCTTCGTGCTGGCCGCCGCTGCCCTGCTGATCCTGTTCGGGGCGTTCACCCTGCGCACGCTCCCGGTGGACGTGCTGCCCGACGTCAATCCCCAGACCGTCACGCTGATGACGGAGGCGCCGGGCCTTGCCCCGGAGGAGGTGGAGCAGCTCGTCACCTTTCCGCTGGAGACCACGCTGAACGGCATGCCGGGGGTGACCCGGGTGCGCTCCGTCTCCGGCGTCGGCCTGTCCGTGGTCTATGTCGATTTCGACTGGGGCTCGGACGTCTTCCGCAACCGCCAGCAGGTGGCGGAGCGGCTGACCCTCGTCGCGTCGCAGCTTCCCGAAGGGGTGGTGCCGCAGATGGGGCCGATCAGCTCCATGATGGGCGAGATCATCCAGGTGGCGATGGTTTCGCCGGACGGCAGCGCCAGCCCGATGCAGGTGCGCGAGACGGCGGACTGGATCGTCCGGCCGCGCCTGCTGGCCGTCCCCGGCGTCAGCCAGGTCATCCCCATCGGCGGGGAGGTGCGGGAATACCGCGTCGCCCCCGACCCTGACCGCATGGCCCTCCTGGAGATCGGCGCCGACCGGATCGTGGCCGCGCTGCGCCGCTTCGGCAGCAACGGCGGCGGCGGCTTCGTGGATCAGCGGCAGTCCGAGTACCTGATCCGCGGTATCGGCCGCAGCACCGACCTGGAGGATCTGCGCGCCCTGACCGTGGATGTCCGCAACGGGCTGCCGGTGCCGCTGTCGCAGGTGGCCGCGGTGGATTTCGCCCCGCGGCTCAAGCGCGGCGACGCCGGCATGAACGGCGCCCCGGCGGTGATCGTCTCCGTCATGAAGCAGCCGGGCGCCGACACGGTGTCGCTCTCGCGGGAGATCGAGGCGGCCCTGGCCGAGCTGGCCCCGACCCTGCCGCCCGGCATCACGGCGGACACGATCCTGTTCCGCCAGGCCGATTTCATCGAGACCTCCATCGCCAATGTCGAGCGCGTGCTGGTCGAGGCGGCGGCGGTGGTCACCGTGGTCCTGTTCCTCTTCCTGCTGAACGTGCGGACCACGGTCATCAGCCTGTCCGCCATTCCCGTCTCCATCCTGATCACGGTGCTGGTGTTCGACGCCCTCGGGCTCACCATCAACACCATGACGCTGGGCGGTCTCGCCATCGCCATCGGCGAGCTGGTGGACGACGCCGTGGTGGACGTGGAGAACATCTTCCGCCGGCTGCGGGAGAACCGCGCCGCCGGCAGCCCCCGGCCGCCGCTCCAGGTGGTGCTGGACGCCAGTGCCGAGGTCCGCTCCGGCATCGTCTACGCCACCCTCATCATCATCCTGGTCTTCGTCCCCCTGTTCGCGCTGACAGGGATCGAGGGGCGCTTCTTCGCGCCGCTGGGCATCGCCTACATCGTCTCCATCCTGGCCAGCCTGGTCACCGCCGTTACGCTGACGCCGGTGCTGTCCTACTACCTGCTGCCCCGGATGAAGCGGCTGGAGGCGCACGAAGGCTGGCTGGTGCGCCGGTTGAAGCGGGCCAATGCGCGCCTGCTGGGCTGGTCCTTCGGCCATCCGCGGCTGCTCGCGGGAGCGGCCCTGGTCGCCGTGGCGGCGGCCGCCGCCTCGGTGCCGCTGCTGCCCCGCACCTTCCTGCCGCCCCTCAACGAGGGGACGGTGACCATCGCCCTGACCCTGAACCCCGGCATCTCGCTTGCCGAGTCCAGCCGGCTGGGGGCGCTGGCCGAGAAGCTGGTCCTCCAGGTGCCGGAGGTGCGCTCCGTCGGCCGGCGCACCGGGCGGGCCGAACTGGACGAGCATGCCCTGGGCGTGAACGTCACGGAACTGGACGCCGACCTGGACGATTCCGTCCGCCCACGGGCTGAGATCCTGGCCGACATCCGGGCCCAGCTTGCGGCGCTTCCGGTTTCGGTCAATGTCGGCCAGCCGATCTCGCACCGGCTGGAGCACATGCTCTCGGGCGTGCGGGCGCAGATCGCGCTCAAGATCTATGGCGAGGACCTGGACACGCTGCGCAGCACCGCGGCGGATCTGGAGGCCCGGCTCGCCGGCATTCCCGGCCTCGTCGATCTCCAGGTCGAACGGCAGGTCCGCATTCCGCAGGTGCGGGTGGAGGTGGACCATGAGCGGGCCGCCTTCTACGGCCTGACGCCCGGTGCCGTCACCGACGCGGTGGAACTGCTCTCAGGCGGCAGCGTGCTGTCGGAGATCGTGGACGGCAGCCGCCGCTTTTCCCTGGTGCTGCGCCTGCCGGAGGAGCAGCGGACGGCCGAGGGGCTGCGCCGGCTGCTGCTGGACTCGCCTTCGGGTCCGGTGCCGCTGTCCGCCGTGGCCCGCATCGAGGAGACCGACGGTCCCAACGAGATCCAGCGGGAGAACGGCAAGCGCCGCATCGCCGTGCTGGCGAACACGGACGGCGAGACGGACACCGCCGCCATCGTCGCCGCCATCCGGTCGGTGGTGGCGCAGACAGCGCTGCCGCCCGGCACCTTCACCAGCCTGGAGGGCACCTTCCGCTCGCAGGAGGAGGCGACGCGGACCATCGCGCTGCTCTCCGCCGTCTCGCTCTCGCTGATCTTCCTCGTGCTCTACAGCCGCTACCGCTCGGCGGCGCTGGCCCTGATCATCATGGGCAATGTGCCGCTGGCGCTGGTCGGCAGCGTCACGGCGCTCTGGCTGGCCGGTCAGCCGCTCTCGGTGGCCAGCATGGTGGGCTTCATCACCCTGACCGGCATCACCACCCGCAACGGCATCCTGAAGATCAGCCACTACATCAACCTGGTCCTGCACGAGGGCGAGGATTTCGGCCGGCGCATGATCCTGCGCGGCAGCCAGGAACGGCTGGTGCCGGTGCTGATGACGGCGTTGTCCGCCGGGCTGGCGCTGCTGCCGCTCCTGGTCGGGGCCGATGCGCCGGGCAAGGAGATCCTGCACCCGGTCGCGGTCGCCATCTTCGGCGGCCTGATCAGCGCCACCCTGCTGGACGCCGCCCTGACCCCCGTCCTCTTCCACCGCTTCGGGCGCACGGCCCTGGACCGCCTGCTGGCGGACCGGGATGCCACGCGCACGGCCGAAGCCTACTGACCCTTTCCGCTCCGTCCGTTTCCACGCTTTCCTTGATCGAAGGAGACACGACCATGTCCATCCGTCCCCGGCGTTTTCCCCGGCAGCTGGCCGCTGCCGCCCTTCTGCTCACGGTCGCGGCCCTGCCGCTTCAGGCCCTGGCGCACGGCTCGCCCATCGGTCCGCAGGGCGGCCGGCAGGTGCATGCCGGCCCGATGCATGCCGAACTGCTGCTCCAGGGCCGCGAGGTGACCCTCAACATGTACACGATGCAGGACGAGCCGATCCCAACCGACGGCGGGGAGGTCGCGGTGACCCTGCTGGCCGGCGGCCGGACCGAGAAGGTCGTGCTGGCGCCGGCCGGCGGCAACAGCTTCCGCGGCACCCTGGAGGTCGAGCCGACCACCGACGCCAAGCTGGTCGCCTCCATCCGGCTGGCCGGCAAGGGCGCCGTCCAGGCCCGCTACGACCTGTCCACCCGGCCGGAGGGGCTGGCCGATCCAGACAGGGATGCCGACGGGGACCACGACGATCATGACGGGGACCATCACGGGCACCATTGAGGCAGCCTGATTAAACGCAGTCCGCGGGACGCTGCGGCCGGCACCGGAAACGGGCCGGCCGCGCCACGGCCCCCCAGCCGGGCTCAGGCCCTGTGCGGCTTCCGCCTTGACCATCGACGGCCGATGAGGCAATCGGGACCTTCCTTCGGCCCGGCCCAGCGGTCGGGTCTTTTTCGGGATGAGTCAGATCGTGAAGCTGATCGTCACCGGAGGGGCCGGGTTCATAGGCTCCTGCGTGATCCGGACCCTGATCCGGACGACCGAGATATCGATTTGTAACGTGGACAAGCTGACCTATGCGGCCAGCCCTGAAGCCCTGGCCGAGGTGTCAGGCAGTCCGCGTTACCGTTTCGAGCAGCTGGACATCTGCGATGGTCCCGGACTGGCCGCGCTTTTCGAGCGCGAGCAGCCGGATGCGGTGATGCATCTGGCTGCCGAGTCGCATGTGGATCGCTCGATCGACGATCCCGCGGCCTTCATCATGACCAACCTTGTGGGCACCTACGCGCTTCTCGCCGCATCGACCGCCTACTGGCGTGGGCTGCCTGACGCGCGCCGCGCATCCTTCCGTTTCCACCATGTTTCCACCGACGAGGTCTACGGAAGCCTGGGCGATGTCGGGGCCTTCACGGAGACGACGCCCTATGCGCCGAACTCTCCCTATTCTGCCAGCAAGGCGGGATCGGACCATCTGGCAAGGGCGTGGTTCCACACCTACGGCCTGCCGGTGCTGGTATCCAACTGCTCCAACAACTATGGCCCCTTCCAGTTTCCGGAGAAGCTGATCCCCCTGATGATCCTGAACGGGATCGCCGGTCGTCCGCTGCCGGTCTACGGCAGGGGGTTGAATGTGCGGGACTGGCTGCATGTGGAGGATCACGCCCGGGCGCTCTGGCAGGTGCTGACCCGGGGGCGGCCCGGCGAGTCCTACAACATCGGCGGCAACGCCGAGCGGCGGAACATCGACGTGGTTCACGCCATCTGCGACCTGCTGGATGATCTGGTGCCCGATCCGCAGGGGTCCAGGCGGCGGCTGATCACCCATGTCTCCGACAGGCCCGGCCACGATCTGCGCTACGCCATAGATGCGTCCAGGATCCGTCGTGATCTGGGGTGGAGCCCGCAGGAGACCTTTGAAACCGGATTGCGCGCCACGGTGGAATGGTATCTGGCGAACGAAGCGTGGTGGCGGCCCATCCTGGATCGCCGCTATGCCGGCCAGCGGCTCGGCCTTGCCGGAGCGACCGCCCCCGCGGGTGAAGTGCAGGAGAAAATGCCGTGAAGGGAATCATCCTGGCGGGCGGTTCGGGGACCCGGCTCTATCCGGTGACCCAGGTGGTGTCCAAGCAGCTCCTGCCTGTCTATGACAAGCCGCTGATCTATTATCCGCTTTCCGTGCTGCTGATGGCCGGGATCACGGAGATCCTGGTCATCACGACGCCGCAGGATGCGGGGTTGTTCAGGGCTCTGCTGCAAGACGGCAGCCAATGGGGCATCCAGATCAGCTACGCCGAGCAGCCAAGGCCGGAAGGGCTGGCCCAGGCGTTCGTGATCGGGCGGGATTTCGTCGGCCAGGACAGCGTCTGCCTTGTCCTGGGCGACAACATCTTCTTCGGCCAGGGGTTGGCGCCGATGCTGCAAAGGGCGGCGGCCACGACGGACGGTGCCGTGGTCTTCGCCTATCATGTCAGCGACCCCGAGCGCTACGGCGTGGTCGATTTCGACGAGTCGGGCCGGGTTCTGGCGATCGAAGAGAAACCGGCTGTTCCGAAATCCAACTACGCCGTCACCGGACTCTATTTCTACGATAACCGGGTGCTCGATATTGCTGCCGGTATCCGGCCGTCGGCGCGGGGCGAGTTGGAGATCACCGACGTCAACCGTTGCTATCTTGAAATGGGGGCATTGAAGGTCGAGCGGATGGGAACGGGGTTCGCCTGGCTGGACACGGGCACCCATGAGAGCCTCCTGGACGCATCGCAGTTCGTGCAGACCCTGGAGAAGCGGCAGGGCGTCAAGGTTGCCTGTATCGAGCAGATCGCCTTTGAACGCGGCCTGATCACGGCAGACCATCTGGTCGAACTGGCCCGGCCGCTCCTCAAGAACGAGTACGGCCGTTTCCTCATGCGGGTGGCGGAGGGGATGCTGTAGGCCCGTCCCCGGTTTCCCGGCCAAGCAGCGCGCCGACGAACTCCGACAGATCGCCGCCGGTGAAGAGATGGCCGCGGATGCCGGCCGCCTCTGCCGCGTGAACGTCGCGCAGGTGGTCCCCGATCAGGAAGCTCCGCGCCCTGTCAACCGGCCAGCACGCGCACAGGTCGAGCAGCATTCCCGGTTCCGGTTTGCGGCAGCGGCAGGCTGTGCGGTAGGCCTGGACGGTTCCGTCCGGGTGATGGGGGCAATACCGGAAGTCATCGATCCTCGCCCCCTGCCGCGCCATTTCAGTCTGCATCCAGCGGTGCAGCTTCTTGACCTCGTCTTCGGCGTAGAGACCCCGGGCGACCCCCGATTGGTTGGTTACGACGAAAACAAGGTAGCCCTGATCGTTGAGAATCCTGACGGCCTTGATCGCTCCGTCGATCCACTCCACATCCTCGATCCGGTGAACATAGCCGTGGTCGACGTTCAGCACGCCATCCCGATCGAGAAAAGCCGCCGCCCGCAGCGTTTCCCGCAGCGGGCTCCTGGTTCCCGTCATTCCTCTTGATCTCCCCGCACCCGGCTATCATGTCCGTATGCGTTCTCCACCGAATCGGCACCCTGGTGCAACCGGGTCGAGCGGAGGCGGAGAACGGGCTTGAAGCGGCCGGGGTGTTGCTCCATAACCCCGGGCGGATGAGGGGCTGGCATACGTTCCACGGGGCGTCGGAACGGACGTTGCCCGTTGGCAGGTGGTCTGACCGGTATCCGGAGACGGCCTCCAACGGGGCGTAACCACAAAGCAGTAGCAGATGGTCATTGCCCTTCTTCGGAATCCACAGACGCTTCCTCGTCTTCTGTCGCGCCATTCCAGCCTGTTCCTGTCCCTGCTTCGCCGTCGGATCGCGGAACGGTACCGCGAGACATGGTTGGGGCTCGCCTGGGCCTGGATCGCGCCGTTGCTTCTGCTCGGCGCCTACGTGCTGGTCTTCGGCGTGCTGTTCTCCCCCCGGGTCGCCACCGGAGCACATCCTGATCGGCTCGCGGACTTCGCGCTCATGCTGTACTCCGGGGTCCTCCTCCATGGTCTTCTGGCCGACAGCCTGACGCAGGCCCCGGCCTGCATCGTGAGCAATTCCAATTTCGTGAAGAAGGTGGTCTTCCCGCTTGGCCTGCTGCCCTTGGTGCAGGTCGGCAGCGCCACCGTTCATCTGGCCCTGGGACTGGTCATTCTGGTGCTGGCCGCGGGGATGCTGGGGACCGGGGGATTCCAGGCGACCATGCTGCTGTTGCCTTTTACCGTCGCGCCGCTTGTGCTCCTGTGCTGCGGTATTTCCTGGGCGCTGGCCGCTCTTGCCGTCTACATCCGAGACATCGGTCAGTTGAGCAGTTTCCTGTCTACGCTCCTGATGTTCCTTTCCCCCGTCTTCTTCCCGCTTGCAGCCGCGCCCGAGGGATTACGGAGCGTTGTCGCGCTGGGGCCTCTGGCCGCGCCGATCGAGGCGACCCGCGAGGTGCTGCTACAGGGACGGGCTCCGGACTGGGGAAGTCTCGGCATCTACTCGGTTGCCGCGCTGCTGACTGCGCTGGGCGGACTGACGCTGTTCCGCCGGTCGCGTCGGGGGTTCGCCGATGTCCTCTGAACCGGTCATCCGAGCGAGCGGTCTGTGCAAGCGGTATCCGCACTATGACCGGCCATGGGATCGTCTGCGCGAACTGTTCGGCGGCCGCGGGCCGTCCAGCCATTTCAGCGCATTGGATGATGTCTCCTTCGAAATCGGGCGGGGGGAGCAACTCGCCATCATCGGTCGGAATGGAGCCGGGAAATCCACGCTCCTGCAACTTCTGTGCGGGACCTTGACCCCGACAGCGGGTCTTCTGGAGGTTCGTGGACGGATCGCGGCGCTGCTCGAACTGGGCGCAGGTTTCAACCCGGATTTCACAGGGCGTGAGAATGCCTTGTTGAATGCCCAGCTGCTCGGGCTGACGCGACAACAGGCGCTTGATCGCTTCGAAGAGATCGCCGCCTTTGCCGAGATCGGCGACTTCCTCGACCGGCCCGTGAAGACCTATTCGAGCGGCATGTTCGTCCGTCTGGCGTTTGCCGTCGCTGTGCATACGGACCCGGACATCCTGATTGTCGACGAGGCGCTTTCCGTAGGGGATGCGTTCTTCCAGGCGAAGTGCATGGCCAGGATGCGCGACATGATCGAGTCCGGCCTGACCGTGATCTTCGTCAGCCATGACCTGAGCGCCGTAAAGTCGGTCTGTAGCCGTGGGCTTTATCTGGAGAGGGGGCGGATCCGCGCGGCGGGGCCGATTGATGACGTGGTCGAATGCTACGTCAATGACCTCTTCACGGAGCGGCAGGCGGGACTGGCGGGGCGCACCGGTCTGGTGCAGGGAGCACCGGCAAGTCCGTCTGACGTGGTGGATGCCTCCTCGGATTCGGCCGGGGGGCCACAGGCCTGCCCGCCTCCCGGGGTGCAGGCGGAATTCGAGAGGCTTGCCGCGTACAATCGGGTCAGCAACGGCCGGGCGGATTTCATCTGCATCGGGCTGTTCGACGATGCTGACCGGCCCGTCGCCTTCGCCGGTTATGGCAGCCGGATCATCCTGCGCATGTGGCTGGTCGCCCGGGCGGAGATCCCTGAACTCCTGCTGGGCGCGCATGTGCGGAACACCACCGGCCTCGACGTGCTCTACACCGACACGATCGTCGAAGGGATTCCGATCAAGAACCTGGTTCCCGGTCAGGAACTGGTGGTGGACTGGGAGTTTCCCGCCGACCTGGCGGAGGGACGCTACACCATCACGGCCGTGGCCTCGGAACCGGTCGATCTGGAAAACTCCGTGGTCGATTTCTGTGACTACGTTCCGATCGCGGCCCAGATCGAGGTGGGACGCCGTCCGGGATCCCCGCTTTATGGCTGTGCACGTCTTCCGGCGGTGATCAGGGTCACCGGCGCGGCACCGACGGACAGAGCGGAAGCGGACGAGGAGCCGTTGACCCTAAGGTCAACGGCCTGATCTGTATCCCGACCCCTGGCGCGGCGGGGGTCCCATCCGGCAAAGTCGCGCATCTCCGCGATCCAGGCAGAGTCGTCATGGCGAGAACTCCGCAGCCGTTTTCGGACCCGATCTATGTCACCCGGCCCATGCTGCCTCCTCTGGCAGACTACAATTCCCTGCTGGAGACGGTATGGGATTCGGGTTGGCTCACCAACGGAGGCCGGCAACATCAGGAACTGGAGCGGGCGCTGTCCGCCTATCTCCGGGCTCCCCATCTGAGCCTGTTCAATAACGGCACGATCGCGCTGATCGTCGCCTGCCAGGCCCTGGGCGTCTCGGGTGAAGTGATCACCACGCCCTTCACCTTCCCGGCGACCCCCCATGTCCTGTCCTGGAACAACGTGACGCCGGTCTTCTGCGACGTCGATCCGGAAACCCTCTGCATCGATGCATCGCGGATCGAGCGTCTGGTCACGGGGCGGACCAGTGCCATCCTGGCGGTGCATGTCTATGGGATTCCGTGCGCGGTCGAGGCCATCCAGCAGGTCGCGGACACCTATGGCCTCAAGGTGATCTACGACGGTGCGCATGCCTTCGGAAGCGAGATCGACGGGCAGCCGATCACGGATTTCGGCGACATCACGATGCTCTCGTTCCACGCCACGAAGCTGTTCCATACCGCGGAGGGGGGGGCTCTCGCGGTCAGGGACGAGAAACTGAAGAAAAGAATAGATCTTCTGAAAAATTTTGGAATCAAAAATGAAGAAGAAGTCATTCTCCCTGGTATAAACGGAAAGATGAATGAGCTTCAGGCCGCCTTGGGATTGCTGACGCTGAAGATGGTGGAGGAAGAGAGAAGGGAGCGATCCCGCATCGCTGCCGTCTATCGTGAGAGATTGTCGCGGCTTTCCGGTGTGCGTTGCGTCGCCGTTCCGGAGAACGTCCGCGACAGCCATCAGTATTTCGTGATCCGGGTTGATGCGGCGGTGGCAAGATTGACGCGCGACGAACTTTATGAGCGTATGCGTGATTTCAATGTCTTTCCGCGCAAATACTTCTACCCGCTCTGCTCAGAATATAACTGTTACCGGTCCCTGCCGAGTGCCGCGCCGGAGAACCTGCCCCAGGCGCATCGCGCCGCTCGGGAGGTTCTGTCCCTCCCTCTCTTCAGCGCTCTCGGGACGGACGGTGCCGCACGGATCTGTGACATCCTCGATCATCTTCTCGCCGGCTGAATCATGGATACCCCGAAAGTCAGCGTCGTCATCGCCGCCTACAATCATGCCGACTTCGTCGTGGAGGCCATCGACAGCGTCCTGGGACAGGCTGCGTTTCCTCTGGAGGTCGTGGTCACCGATGACGGGTCCGCGGACGGCACCGCCGAGAGGTTGAGGGCTGTCGCCAGGGCGGAGCCGCGACTCCGGCTGAACCTCTTCGAAAGCAACCGCGGCGCCTGCATCGCCATGAACGATGCCATCTCCCGGGCGCGCGGAGACTATGTGGCCGTTCTGAACTCGGATGACCGCAGCCTTCCGCGGCGGCTGGAGAATCAGGCAGACTTTCTCGATGCGAATCCGGGCACGGCCGCCGTCTTCGGATTGCCCCGGTTCATCACGGAGACAGGGGCGACCTTCACCGATTCAAGCCACAAGGACTTTTCGGTCTTCCGGCAGGCGAACAGGCCCCGGAGCGGCTGGCTCCGGCATTTCTTCTTCTGGGGAAACTGCCTTTGCCATCCGACGGCGATGGTGCGCCGGTCCGTCTACGCCGAGGTGGGGGGGTACGACCCGCGTCTCGCGCAACTGCCGGATCTGGACATGTGGGTGCGTATCTGTGCGCACCACGAGATCCATGTCATGGAGCAGGAGATGGTCGAATTCCGCATCCTCTCCGGGCAGCGCAACGCCAGCGCTGCGCGGCCCGACGTGCTGGCCCGCGACGCCTGGGAGAGGGGCCGGATTCTGGAGCGCTTTCTCGATCTCGACGAGGCGGTGTTCCGGGAGGCCTTCCGCGAGGACCTGCGTGACCTCGGGGTGCCGTCGGATGCGGCCCGTCCGGTCGCTCTGGCGCGGCTGGCGCTCAAGGGCTGCCTGCCGGCGCACCGGTCCTTCGCCCTGGATCAGCTCTACAGGGCGTTGGGACCGACCGGCACGGCCGGCCCGGGAGGCCCGACCTGCGCAGAGTTCCACCGGCTGGTGGGTGGTCAGGACCTGCCCCTGGATGGCGGGCGCTGAGATGTCCAACCCTGCGGTCAGCGTCGTCATCCCGGCCTACAACCACGCCCCCTATGTCGGTGCGGCGATCGAGAGCGTTCTCTGCCAGAGCCTGGAGGCGGTCGAGCTCATCGTCATCGATGACGGGTCGCGGGATGCGACCGCGGAGCGGGTCGAAGCCTACCTGGGCGACCCGCGGGTCCGGCTGGAGCGGCAGGCGAATGCGGGATCGCATGCGGCGATCAACCGGGGTGTCGCCCTGGCCCGGGCGCCCTGGGTTGCCATTCTCAATTCGGACGACCTCTTCCATCCGGACCGTCTGGCGCGGATGCTCGCCTCCTGCCGGTCCAACAGGTGGGACTTCGCCGTCAGCGGCTTCGATCTGATCGATGGCGAGGGGGCACCCATCGACGCGCCCGACCACTGGTTGAGACGTCGCACGGATCCGGTGCTGAACTACGCCCGGAGCCACGGAGTCTGGCCGGGCATCCTTTTTGGCAACTTCACGGTTTCCACCTCCAATTTCTTCTTCAGCCGCGACCTCTGGCGCCGGATCGGACCGTTCGCCCATTACCGCTACGTGCTGGACTGGGACTGGGCCTTGCGGGCCATCGCCGCCGCCCCGGCGCGGGCCGGCTGGTTGCCGGACGAGGCGCTGTTCAGCTACCGCCTGCACGGCGCCAACACGATCTCCGGGGCGGGCCTGCGCAGCAGCTTCGAGATCGAGCTGCTGCTGCGGCGGGCGCTGCTCCGGCGGTTGCCGGAGTGGGCCCCCGGCATCGCCCGCATGCGGGAGTTCGGGCGCGATGCCCGCCGCACCGCCGCCGCCCAGGCGGTCGGCCGGACCGTCGCGGCGCACGAGGCCGAACTGGCCGAGGTTCACGCCGGATACCGGGCCGAGCTGGACCGTGTCCACGCGGCTCACCGGGCCGACCTGGATCGGCTGCATGCCGGTTACCGGACCCGGATCGACGCCCTGGACGCCGAGCTGGTCCAGGTGCACCACGGTTACCGGACGGAGATCGACCGTCTGGGCGCCGAGCGGGCGCAGGAACGGGAGTGGTTCGCCCGTGTCCTGGAAACGGAACGCGCCGCGGCTGCGCTGGAGGCCGACGGGCTCCGGCAGGCGCTCCAGGCCGAACGGGAGAATGCCGAGGCCACCCGCGCCTACTATGAGGCCCGTCTGGCTGCGATCTATTCATCGACCTCCTGGGCGTTCAGCCGACCCGTGCGTGCCGTGGGGCGGCTGCTCCACGCCCTCCGCGACGTTGGCGGCGGTAGGGCTCGGTGATAGATATGCCGCCGTTCCAGGACCCGGTCGGTCAATCCGGCGCGACCGCTCTTCTCCGCAACGAAACGCTGTCCCTGATGAACGTTCCCGCCGAACCGCTGTCCACCAGTTCCGCTCCGACCCCTCCCGTGCGGGGCGATGCCCCCCGGGGCGACCTGCTGGTCCGTCTCGATGCCTGTCTACGGCTGCTTGAGGCGCCCCGGACGCCTGCCGACCAGGGAAGCGGGCGGATCGACGCCGCCGCCCTCCGGCGGGAGCTGGAGGCGGCCGGGCTTGCCGCGGCGCGGCTGGAGCAGCAGTTGCTGGCATCGGACCAGGAGCTTGGCCGAGTCACGGCGGAGCTGACCGTTTCCCGTCAGGAGCTGGCGGACCGCGAGCTCAGGTTGCGCGAGATCTTCGCCTCCCGGTCCTGGCGTCTGACCGCGCCGGTCCGGGTGATCGGCCGGCTGCTGCGCCGGCTCCGGATGCTGCTGGGGCGGGTGGGGGGCGAGGCGACGTCCGCCCTGCCCGCCGCGGCGCCGGCCGAGCCGCCGGCCCTGTCCGCGCCCCGTCCCGGGCGGCCGCCGCCGCCGGCCGCGCAACGGCTGCGGATCGCCACCCTGGCCGCCGCCGCGCCGGAGGTGTCGGTCATCATCCCGGTGTTCAACCAGATCCCCTACACCCTGGCCTGCCTGGACAGCATCGCCCGCGCACTGCCGCGGGTGCCGTTCGAGGTCATCGTCGTGGACGACGCCTCCAGCGACGCGACCGCGTCCGAACTCGCCGGGCGTGACGATATCCGCTACCTGCGCAACCCGGAGAATCTGGGGTTCATCGGCGCCTGCAACCGCGGCGCGGCGGAGGCCCGGGGGCGGCTGCTGATGTTCCTCAACAACGACACGACCGTCGAGCCGGGCTGGCTCGACCGGCTGGTGGAGACGCTGGAGCAGCATCCGGAGGCGGGTCTGGTCGGGTCGAAGCTGATCTATCCCGACGGCCGGCTTCAGGAGGCGGGCGGGATCGTCTTCGCCGACGCCTCGGGGTGGAACTGGGGGCGGCTGGGCAGCCCTGACGATCCCGCCGTGAACTATCTGCGCGACGTGGACTACTGCTCCGGCGCGGCCATCCTGGTGCGGGCGGATCTGTTCCGCCGGCTGGGCGGCTTCGACACCCGCTACGCGCCGGCCTATTACGAGGATACCGATCTGGCGTTCGGCATCCGGTCGCTGGGTTTCCGCGTGCTCTATCAGCCCCTGTCGCGGGTGGTGCATTACGAGGGCGTGACCTCGGGCACCGATCTGGGGGCCGGCATCAAGCGTCACCAGACCCTGAACCGGCCCCGTTTCCTGGAGAAGTGGCAGGCCGATCTGGCGCGGCACGGCAGCCCGGCGGACCTGCCGGCGGCGGCCGACCGGCGGCCGGCCTTCCGCATGCTGGTGGTGGACGCCACGACCCCGACGCCCGACCAGGATTCCGGCTCGGTGGACATGGTCAACCTGCTGCGCATCGTGTCGGATCTCGGCGGCCGGGTGACCTTCGTCCCGGAGGACAACTTCGCCCATGCCGGGCGCTATACCGAGGAGCTTCAGGGCGCCGGGGTGGAGTGCATCCATGCGCCGTTCTTCCGCACCATGCACGATTTCCTGCGGGCGCGGGGGGCGGAGTTCGATGTCGTGCTGATGGCGCGCGGGCCGCATGCGGCGCGGCACATCGACGAGGTGCGGCGCCACTGCCCGCAGGCGCCGGTGATCTTCGACACGGTGGACCTGCACTTCCTGCGCGTCGACCGGCGGGCGGAGCTGACCGGCGATCCGGCCCTGCGGGCGGAGGCGGCCCGGCTGCGGACGCTGGAGCTGGACATGATCCGCCGCAGCGACGCCACCCTGGTCCGCAGCATCGAGGAGAAGCGCCTGCTGGACGCGCAGGGCGTGGGGGAGCGCGTGTCCATCCTGCCGCTGATCCGCGAGGTTCCCGACCGCATGCCGCCGCGTGAGGGGCGCGCGGGCGTCATCTTCGTCGGCGGTTTCCGGCACGATCCCAATGTCGATGCGGTGTGCTGGTTCGTGGCCGAGGTCTGGCCGCGGGTCCGGCGTGCGCTGCCCGATGCCGTCTTCCGCATCGTCGGCAGCAACGTGCCGCCCGAGGTCGCGGCGCTGGCCGGCAACGGGGTGGAGGTGGTCGGTTTCGTGCCGGACATCGCGCCGCTGATGGAGCGGGCGCTCGTCTCCGTCGCCCCGCTGCGCTACGGCGCGGGCCTGAAGGGCAAGCTCGCCACCAGCTTCATGCACGGCCTGCCGGCGGTGGCCACGCCGGTGGCGGTGGAGGGCATGGTCCTGGACCCGGACGAGGCCGTGCTGGTCGCCGACGATCCGGCCGGCTTCGCCGATGCGGTGATCCGCCTGCACCGCGACGACGCGCTGTGGCGGCGGCTGGCGGAGGAGGGGGCGGCCTTCTGCCGGCGCGAGTTCGGCCTTCCGGTGAATGGCCGGCGCATCGCGCGCCTGCTTGCCGACCTCGGCGTTCCGGTGGCCGCTCCCCCGGACCGGGCCGCGGCGGAATAGGCCGCCGCCCCTTCTTCCCCACCCGCTTCCCGTTCCTTCCCACGGCCCGCGGCCCACGGCCCACGGCCCGGTCCCCCTCGGCGGACCGGGCCGTGGCGTTCAGGAGACATTCCGGGGATATTCCCGGGACATTCTCCGTTCGGCTGAACGCATGCCCGCTAGATAAGCGAATTGCTGTTGCGTGGTTCACTGAACGGGGCTACAAAGGGGTGGTTTCCGGGCGGGGGCACCACCATGGCGCAGGCAGACGTAAAACTCGGCAAATCAGAAACCGACCGCCTCCGGCGGGAGGGCGGGGCGGAGCTGAAGCGTCTGCGGGAGCAATGCGGCCTGACCCAGCGTGAGTTGGCGAACCGGGTCGGGTTCGACTATTACACCTTCATTGCGCAGATCGAGGGTGGGCGCGGTCGTCTGCCGCCCGACCGCTACCAGTCCTATGCCGACGCCCTGGGCGTGCCGCATCAGGATTTCGCCAGACTGATGCTCCGCTACTACGAGCCGGTGACCTACCGGCTGCTGTTCGGAGAAAATCCGTGACAACTGCACGCTTCCATGGTCACTGGAAGTCGGGATTACTTCAAAATCCCAGGCTCCGATGCGCCGGCCTGCCGCCGTCCGCTCCGGGTGTTGGTGAAAAGCGCCTTCTGTAACAATGGGTTAAACATTGGCGTGGTAGCGAAGCAGACGACTGGTCCCGGGACCGATCCCGGAACCGCTTCCCCGAATCGGGAGGCGGCTCCGGCATCCGTCGCGGTACGCGGGCGCACCAGTCCCGCCTGGTCGGATGGTTTGAATGGCTGATCAGCAACCCTTGAGGGGGAAAGACATGTCGAATTTTCTGGCTTTCGACAGCACCGCTTACCTGAAGAACAATCCGGACGTTCTCCAGGCGGTGCTGAACGGTGGCTTTCCGAGCGCCCGCGCCCACTTCGAGCAGTTCGGTGTCAAGGAGCTGCGTAATCCGAACGCGGTGGTCAATCTGACCTACATCCTGACCGAGAACGCCGACACGGTGCTCGCGGCGATCCAGAGCGGCGCCGCCAAGGACGTGTTCGACTGGTACGTGAATACCGGTGTGAAGACGGGCGTCGCCCCGAATGCCGAGCTGGCTACCTTCGACTCCGCCAAGTACCTCGCCGACAACCTGGACGTGAAGGCGGCCGTCGATGCCGGTTACTTCAAGTCCGCCCTCGAGCACTACCTGGCCTACGGCCGCGCCGAGTCCCGCCCGGCCTTCAGCACGGACGGCACCCAGGTCGATGAGCCGGTCGGCAACACCATCGCCCTGACCACGGGGACGGACACCCTCACCGGCACGGCCGCCAATGACACCTTCATCGGTGTGGCGGACGGCGTGACCTCGATCACGGTCGGCGCCGGCCAGCCGGTCACCCAGACCTTCGGCGGCCTGGACGTGGTCGATGGCGGTGCGGGCACCGACACGATGCGCCTGACCAACGAAGTCGGCACGATGACCCTGGCCACCTCGGTCACGGTGAAGAGCATCGAGAAGCTCGAGCTGATCAGCGCGGACAACGCCATCACGGCCGACGTTTCGGGCTGGGAAGGCCTGCAGACCATCACCGTTGACCAGAAGGACAACGACGCCGTCGCCGTCACGACCAAGGGCAACGCCACGGGCGTGAGCGTCACGGGCGGCACCACCGTGGCCGTGACCGACAGCGGCGCTGCCAAGAAGGACACGCTGGCGTCCGTCACCGTCCAGGATGCCACCGGCGCGATCACCGTCGCCTCCGATGTGCTGACCAAGCTGACCCTGATCGAGTCCGACGGCGGCGCCACGGTCACCGCGGCGGCGGGCACCCGCACCCTTGACCTGACCATCAACGGGCTTACCGCCGGCACGATCACCGACGCCGAGGCGACCGGCCTGAAGGTCACCGCCACCGGCGACGCCTCCGAAGGCATCACCCTCGCGGCGGCCAAGGCCAAGGCGATCGAGTTCGCCGGCAGCGAGAGCATCTCCGTCGATATCGGCAACGCGGCCGCTCAGGCTGCCAACCTCGTGATCACCTCCAGCAACACCGCTGGCGTGACGCTGGTCAACAACGCCCTCGACACGGACGTGACCTTCACCGGCGGCGCCGGCAAGGACAGCCTGACCATCGGCGCGTCCACCAAGACGATCGACCTGGGCGCCGGCAACGACACGCTCACCGTGACGGCCGCGCTGGGTGAGGGCGGTAAGCTGGTCGGCGGCGAAGGCACCGATACGCTGGTCATGACGTCTGCCCTGGCGCAGACCCTCACCGGCTCGACCGCGTTCTCGAAGGCCATCGAAGGCTTCGAGAAGGTGAGCCTGGGCGCCGTGGCTGCCGACACCACGAATACCGTCAACCTGACGAACCTGGGCAACATCAGCCATGTGGTTTCCGCCGGCACCGGCGCCGCTGGTGTCGCCGAGACCGCGGCGATCGTCTTCACGACGCTGTCTGCCGGCGCGAGCATCACCATCGCGGGTCGCACCGTGACGGCGACCGGCGGTAACGCCACCGGTGCTCAGGTTGCTACGGCTTTCAGCACCGGCACGTCGGCCGGCGCTCTGACCGTGACGGGCACGCTGACCGACTGGACGGCCGGTGCCGTTACCGGCGCCAGCCAGGTCACCTTCACCAGCTCGAACTCCGGCAACGTCACCGATCTGACCCCGACCTTCACGGGTGTCGCGGCCCCGGTTGTACCGTCCGTTGCCACGACCAATGGCACCGGCGCGAGCGATGAAACCGCTGCTGTCACCTTCACGGATCTGGCCATCGGCCAGAGCGTCACGGTTGCCGGGCTGACCATCTCGGCGGTCACTGGCGCGGCGACGGCGGCTCAGGTCGCGGCTGCGGTTGCCGGCGGCAGCGCTGGCACCATTCAGGTCACTGGGGCGTTGGCTGACTGGACTGCGGCTCCCGCCGCCGGTGCCACGGTTACGTTCACCAGCACCACCGATAACACGGACGTTCCCAATCTGGTTCCGACCGTCGCCGGTACTCCTGCCCCGACCGTGACGTCGAACACGCCGACCAACGGCACCCCGGGGTCGGTCCTGACCGTCACCAACATGGCCAATGGCGGCACGTTCGAGCTGACCGGCGCGGTCACCGGCACGGCCACCGTGAGCCTGAAGGACGCCACCGGCACCGCCGATGTGCTGAACGTCACGCTGAACGGCGCCAGCAACATCGTCAACACCGGCAAGGTCGTCGTCGCCGGCGTCGAGACGATCAACATCGTGACGACCGACACCACCGCGGCCAGCAATCCGGCCGCTGCGTCCACGATCAACCTGGATGCGGCTGGGACCACCAAGATCGTCCTCACCGGCAATCATGGTGTGAACTTCACCGGCTCCACCCTGACGAAGCTCGTCGATCTGGATGCCTCCGGTGTCGTCGGCACCGGCGCCACGGCGGCGGCGGCGGCCACGGCCGGTACGGTGACCTTCACGTCGTCCGTCACGGACAAGGCCCTGACCGTCAAGACCGGCAACGGCAACGACACGATCATCGTCGCCAGCAACACCAAGGGCGCCACGATCGACACCGGCACCGGCAACGACACCATCACGGGTTCCCAGGGGAACGACGTGATCAACGCCGGGGCCGGCAACGACAAGGTCAACTCCAGCGCCGGTGCGGACACCATCACGCTGGGCGACGGGAACGACACCTACGTTCTGGTCGACACCGCCCACTCGGTCCTGGCGAAGTACGACACCATCCTCGACTTCAAGGCCAACACCGTGCTGGCCGATGAGGACGATGCCTCCGAGGGTGCCGCTGCCCTCGCCGACCGCGACGGCGACGTGATCGACCTGAACGGCCTGTTGGCCGACGGCGCCGATGGGATCAAGGTTTTCGTCGCCAGCAACGCTGCCGACGCCCAGACCTTCATCCAGAACACCGGCAACGCGGCTGGTGATCTCACCGGCTTCGCCCTGGATAGCAGCACCAACCTGCTGTACATGGACTTCAACCAGGACGGCGTGGTCGACTCGGTCATCAAGCTGACCGGCGTCACCACCATCACCGAGGCCGCCTTCACTGGCTTGGACGTCTGATCTCCCTTCCGGGAGACAGGTTCCGGTCCGCCGGGACCTGAGCTGACAGCCTTCGACCCCACCCCCGACAAGGGGGTGGGGTTTTTTATTGGGCGTGAAAGATTTCATCGGGCGTGGAAGAATGGACCGCATCAGCCCGGCGGCGACCGCAGGACCCGGCAGGGACCGGCAGGTCGGCAGCGGGCAGGGCATGCGTGGGTCAGCAGGGGGGCCGGAACGGCCCGGGGGAAAAGGGAATGAGCGACTGGACCGCCGGTTACATGACCGACATCGGGTATACCTACGGCTATTATTCGGAACTGAATCCGCAGCGGATCGGGCTGGCCTTCCTGAACCGGGGGCTGGTGTTCCCGGAGGTGACGACGGCCTGCGAACTGGGCTTCGGCCAGGGCCTTTCCGTGGCCATCCATGCCGCCGGCTCCACGGCCGGCTGGCACGGCACCGACTTCAACCCCTCCCAGGCGGCCTTCGCCCGCGATCTGGTCGCCGCGTCGGGCGCAGATGCCCGGCTCCGGGATGACGCCTTCGCCGAATTCTGCGCCCGGCCCGACCTGCCCGATTTCGACTTCATCGGGCTGCACGGCATCTGGAGCTGGATTTCCGATGCGAACCGGGCCGTGATCGTGGATTTCGTCCGCCGCCGGCTGAAGGTGGGCGGGGTGCTCTACATCAGCTACAACACCCTGCCGGGCTGGGCCGCCTTCGCCCCGATGCGGCATCTGATGACCGAACATGCCGACCTGCTGGGGGCGGAAGGGCGCGGCATCGTCAACCGCGTCGATGGCGCCGTTGACTTCGCGGAGAAGCTGCTGGCGACCAATCCCCTGTTCAGCCGCGCCAACCCCCTGGTGGGCGAACGGCTGAAGAAGATGAAGGAACAGAACCGCCATTATCTGGCGCACGAATACTTCAACCGGGACTGGCATCCCATGCACTTCGCCACCATGGCCGACTGGCTGGACGGGGCGAAGCTGGACTATGCCTGCTCCGCCCATTACCTGGACCATCTCGACGCGGTGAACCTGACGCCGGCGCAGCAGAGCTTCCTGGCCGAGGTGCCGGACCCGATGTTCCGGGAGACGGTCCGCGACTTCATGGTCAACCAGCAGTTCCGCCGCGACTACTGGGTCAAGGGGGCGCGCCGGTTGAGCGCGCTGGAACGGGCCGAGGCGCTGCGCTCCCGCCGGGTCATGCTGGCCAACGTCCGCGACCAGGTGTCGATGAAGATCTCCGGCGCGCTGGGAGAGGCCAGCCTGAACGATGCCGTCTATGGTCCGGTTCTGGACCTGCTGGCCGATCTCCGGCCGCGCTCGCTGGGGCAGATCGAGCAGTCCTTGCGGGGCAAGGGGATCAGCTTCGCCCAGATCGTCGAAGCCTGTCTGGTGCTCACCGGGGCGGGCCATCTCTGCGCGGTGCAGGAGGACAACGTCGCCGCCAAGGTCCGCCGGCAGACCGACAGGCTCAACGCCCATCTCTGCGGCAAGGCCCGCAGCGGGGGCGACATCGCCTTTCTCGCCAGCCCGGTGACCGGCGGCGGTGTCGTGGTCGATCGCATCCAGCAGCTTTTCCTGGCCGCCATCAGCCAGGGGGGCAAGCAGCCCGCGGACTGGGCCGCCCATGTCTGGCAGACGCTCTCGGTCCAGGGCCAGAAACTGGTCAAGGAGGGCAAGCCCCTGGAGACGGCGGAAGAGAACATGGCCGAACTGACGGCCCAGGCGCGGACCTTCGCGGACCGGCGTCTGCCGCTCCTGCGGGCCTTGCAGATCGCCTGACCGCCCGCGGCGGTGCCGCTACCGCTCACCCCCGCACGGGCGCCGGCCCGTGCGGGACCGCCGTCGGCCCCCCCGCTCAGAAGGCGCCCCCGCTCAGGTCGCCCCCGCTCAGGTCGCTGTCCAGCAGGTCGCAGAGGGCGTGCCCGATGGCGATGTGCATCTCCTGGATGCGCGGTGTCGCCTCGGACGGGACGCAGAGGCAGAGGTCGCAGGCGGCGCGCAGGGCGCCGCCCCGCGCCCCGGTCATGCCGATGCAGACGATCCCCAGGCGCCGCGCCGCGGCCACGGCTGCCAGGACGTTCGGGCTGTTGCCGCTGGTGCTCAGCGCCACCAGCACGTCGCCGGGCCGGCCCAGCGCCTCCACCTGCCGGGCGAAGATGCGCTCGAAACCGTAATCGTTGCCGATCGCCGTCAGGGCCGAGGTGTCCACCGTCAGCGCCAGTCCGGGCAGGGCGCGCCGCTCCGCCAGGAAGCGGCCGCTCAGTTCGGCGGCGATGTGCTGGCTGTCCGCGGCGGACCCGCCATTGCCGCAGAACATGATCTTGCCCCCGGCCCGGATGCAGGCGGCGATGCGGGCCGCGGCGCGGGCGATCTCCTCCGCCTGTGCCGTCAGCGCCAGGAAGTTCGCCGCCGTCTCCTCCAGCGCCGCGCGCACACGATGGCTGCCGGCCTCTGTCATGTCCGCTCCCGTCCTCTGTCCGCTGCTGGTCCGCGCCGCCCGGCACGCCGTCCGGCGGCGGCAGGCAGCCATGGCGCGGCGGGCAGGTCAAGCGCCTTCCGCACCGGCGGGCCGGTGCCAGATCGGGCAGGCGGGGCAGGGGGCGGCCGTGCTATGCAGGGGGGCGTTCCGACGGGCGCGTTCACGGCTGCGCGAGGTGCGGGTTCCATGGTCCGGCGTCCCCTTGTCATCGTCGGTGCGGGTGGTCATGGCCGCGTCGCGCTTGACACGGCCCGTCTGGCCGGCCGCACCGTCCAGGGATTCCTCGACGACACCATGGCGCCGGGCACCGCTGTCGATGGTGTCCGGGTGCTCGGCGGCAGCGGACTGACCGCCGGCCTTGCCGACGGGGCGGACCTGTTCATCGCCCTCGGGGACCAGGCGGCCCGCCGCTCCTTCGCGCTGTCCGTCCTGCACGCCGGCGGGACGCTCGCCACCCTTGTCCACCCGGCCGCCGTGGTGTCTCCCAGCGCGACGGTCGGCGACGGGTCCATCCTGGCGGCGGGGGCCATCCTGCAACCGGGCGCGCGCGTCGGCCGCTTCTGCATCCTGAACACCGCCTGTTCGGTGGACCATGACGGCGTGCTGCTGGACGGGGTGCAGGTCGGCCCCGGGGTCCGGCTAGCGGGCCGGGTGCGCTGCGGGGAGGATGTCTTCCTCGGCACCGGCGCCGTCGTCCTGCCCGGGCTGTGCATCGGCCGCGGGGCCGTGGTCGGGGCCGGCGCCGTCGTCGTCGACGACGTTCCGGCGGACCTCACCGTCGTCGGCAACCCCGCGCGCCCGCTGCTGCGCTGACAGCACGGGACCGGCGGCGGCCGCGCGCGCCGCGCGCCTTACCCGGCCTGCCTGTCCGGCGCCTGCCTGTCCGGCGCTTCCCTGTCCGGGAGGGGGGCGTCCGGCCGGGCGGCGACATGGGCGTTCAGGGCCGCGACCAGGGCGCGCACGCTGTCGCGCAGGGTGTCCAGCCCGTCCGGCGCCGGGCCGAAGCCGGCCATCAGCGTGGCCGGCACATGCTCGGCTGCGGCGCGCAGGGCGCGTCCCTCTGGCGTCAGGTCGATCAGCACCCGCCGCTCGTCCAGGGGATCGCGGCTGCGGCTGATGAGGCCCGCCTGCTCCATCCGCTTCAGCAGCGGGGTCAGGGTGCCGCTGTCCAGGTAGAGCGCCTCGCCCAGGGAGCCGACGCTGTGGGGCGTCTCTTCCCACAGCACCAGCATCACCAGATACTGGGGATAGGTCAGCCCCAGCCTGGACAGCACCGGCCGGTACAGCCGCGTCAGTAGGTTGGAGGCGGCGTAGAGCGGAAAACAGACCTGGCGGTCGAGACGCAGGGGGTCCTTTTCCGGGTCGATCATCGCCACCTTCCGTAACGGTCACATCATGCCGGCCCGGAAGGGCCGGCGGCCGGCCGGGCTTACCGGGTCGTGACCGATAGTGCCACATCGATGTTCCCCCTGACCGCATTGGAATAGGGACAGATCCGGTGGGCGGCCGCGACCAGCGCCTCCGCCGCGCTCTGGTCGATGCCGGCCAGGGTGACGGCCAGCGCCACCGACAGGCCGAAGCCGCCCGACGGGGTGGGCGACAGCCCGACCGTGGCCGCCACCGCGACATCGCCGTCGCGCAGGCGCGGGCCGCCGCTGCGGCTCGCATGCAGGATGGCGTTGCCGAAGCAGGCGGCATAGCCCGCGGCGAAAAGCTGTTCGGGGTTGGTCGCGCCGCCCTTGCCGCCCAGGCTGCCGGGCAGGGAGAGGCGGAGGTCGATCAGCCCGTCCTCGCTGCGGGCGCTGCCGTTGCGGCCGCCGACGGCGGTGACGGTGGTGGAATAGAGCGTGCTCATGGGGGCTCCGGGGACGGGGGGATGGGTGGCCGTAATATTGCGAACAAAAACATTGCGCGCAATATGATCGTCGCTCCCTGTCCGTATGGCGGACGGGGATGCCAGTCTTCCGGCGCGGCCCCGTCTGTGCGCCGCTTCCGCCGGTATCCGCTGTCGCGGTCGGCAGGAATTGGCTAAAACGCTCTCCATTCCCGCTCTTGCCCGTCCCCGCTCTTGCCCGTCCCCGCCCTTGATGCCGCCCGTTCCGCCGCCGTCCGCGGATGCGGTGGCGGTCTCCGGAACCGACCATGACCTCCAGGCTCTCCGCCCTGCCCCTGCCCGAGGACCCCGCCCTGCCGGAGGGAACCTGGGCACGGCTGTCCGCGGCAGGGTTCGTGCGGGCGGGGCAGGCGGTGCTGGACCTCGGGACCGGCACGGGCGGGCTGGCCCGCACCCTGGCGGCGCAGGGCTGCACCGTCACGGCCGTCGATCCCGCGCCGGAGGCGCTGGCGGAGGCCTGCCGGCTGGCGGCTGCGGCGGGCCTGGAGATCCGGCATGCCGAGGCGCGGGCCGAAGGCACCGGCCTGCCGGAACAGTCCTTCGATCTGGTCGTGGCGGCCCGCGCCTGGGGCTGGTTCGACCGGCGGCTGGCGCTGACGGAGGCGAAGCGGCTGCTCCGCCCCGGCGGGGGGCTGCTGATCCTGGAATACGACCGGCTGCCGTTGAACGACAATGTCGTGGACTGCACGGAGCATCTGATCCGCTCCTTCACCCCGGCCTGGCGGGGTCATGGCGGCAGCGGCACCTTCCCGGGCTGGCTGCGCGAGATCGGCGAAGCCGGGCTGACGGGGATCGAGACCTTCTCCTTCGACACGGTGGAGAGCTACGGCCACGCCGCCTGGGTCGCCCTCACCGGGCAGCGCATGGCCTCCGGCATCATGGCCGGGGAGAAGCTGCGCCGCCTGGAGGACCTGCTGCGGATGCTGCTGCGCGACCGTTTCCCGCAGCAGCCGCTCCGGGTTCCGCACCGGTTCTGGGCCGTCCACGCACGCCTGCCGGCCTGACCGGCCGGCGTGTCGCCGCGGGCGTGGGACCAGGTATGGGGGCCGGGTCTGGGGCGGGCGTGAGGGGGAGGGCGTGACAGGTGGGCCGCCCGACTGTTCTTCCGGGTGCCCCGGCGACAACGGGGCCGGAGACAACGGGAGACATGACCATGCCCACGCCCCGCGACACCCTGATCGACTATCTGCGCGATGCCTATGCCATGGAGCAGCAGGCGCTGAGCGTCATCGACCGCCAGCTTGAGCGGGTGGCCAACTATCCGTCGGTGCAGCAGCGGTTGCAGCAGCACCGGACCGAGACGGAGAGCCAGGCCGAGCGGCTGGAAACCTGCCTGCAACGGCTGGGCAGCGACACCTCCGCCGTGAAGACGGGGGTCGCCAAGCTCGGCTCGAACCTCCAGGCGATGATGAACATGTTCGCCAGTGACGAGATCATGAAGGACATGATCTCCAACTACGCGTTCGAGAACTACGAAGCGGTCAACTACAAGATCCTGGCAACCACCGCCGAGATCGCCGGCGAGCCCGAGGTCGCCCGCATCGCCAACGAGATCCTCAAGGAGGAGGAGGCGATGATCCAGTGGCTGGACGAGAACGTCCCGTCCGTCACCCGCGACTATCTTGCCCGCGACAGCGGCGCGGCCCCGCAGGCCGCCAGCCGCTGACGATCCGGTTCCGGAGCCCGCCGGGAAACCGGCGGGCACGGCCCGGTATCCGCATCCGTCCTGCCGGTTCCCGCCACCGTTCTACCCGCCCCGTTCACTCTCGAGGCGATAGAACGGACGCAGAACATTCCGCTTGATGTTCATGGTTCGTTCGTTCATGCTCGATGCAGGTTCGACGCGCAGGGGAAGGCCCCGCCGATCCGGACCCGCCCACCCGCCCCGGCCGGGGCGCCAGACGACGGAGGCGACGCGTGAACCCGATCCTAATCGCCCGCAGCCCCTTCCCAGGCAGCCCCTGTGCCGGGCACGGCCATGCCGGGCGCCTCCGTGCCGAAGGCTTCCCCGCCCCCGGTTCCTTGAGGCCGGCGCTGACGGGTCGGCCGACGATCCTGTCCCGCAGGACCCTGGGATATGTCCGCGACTTCGTCGCTGTCACCTTGCTGTTCGGCATGCTCTACGGCTGGTTCGTCCTCGGGTCTGCCCTGTCGGCCTGATCCTCCGTTCCGGCGGAACCGGTGGCCGGTCGGGAAGATTGGCAGGAAGGGGCGGACAGGCTCGATCGCCGCTGCCGCTTCCGGGAGCAAGGCCGTGCGGATGCGTCTGGCGCCGCCTGCGCCGTACCGCATCCGGAACGGCGTGAGATGACAGTGAGCTGCTGGATCTGGCGGAAACGCCGCCCTCCTGCGCTACTGACCCCGGGTGCGGCCGCCGGCCCGGTACGGAAACGGCCCCGCCTGCGCCAGACGGGGCCGTTTCCATTCAAAATTCTCTTCCCGGGCAGCTTTCCCCGGCATGTTTCCCTGGGGAAACGCCGGGGCTCCGGTCAACCGCGCGGCTGTTGCGGGGACGGCTGGTTCGTGCGGTAGGACGGGATCGGGATCGGCCGCTGCTCCTCGCGGCGGCTGGCGGACATCTCGATCTCCATGCGGGCAATGACACGGCGCAGCTCGTGCAACGCATCGTCCAGTCCCTGGATACCGGCTTCCGCCGGGTTCGCCTTCCAGGTCCGGTACAGTTCGGCACAGGTCTGCGCGGCGGTCGCCATGCGCGTATCAGCCGGTTCGGCCGGGGTTTCCTGCGCCTCGATCCGGGCGGCGTTGCGCTGCTGCCGGTGGTACGGGTAGGGCCGCTCGCGGTCGATGAATTCCCCGATCTGCACATCCGGATCGAAGCTCTCGACCTGTCCCCGGTCCGCGAAACCGCGCGGCGCCTGGTTCCGGTCACCCTGACCGCGCTCGCCCTGACCGCGCTCGCCCTGGCCCCGCTCTCCCTGGTTCCGGCCCTGATTGCGGTCGCGGTCGAAGCGTTCGCCCTGGTTGCGACCCTGGTTCCGGTCACGGCCCTGGAGCTGCATGGTGCGGCGCTGGTCGCCTCCCTGGCCCTGGTTCCGGTCGCCGCCCTGGCGCTCCCCCCCCTGGCGGTCGCCGCCCTGGAAGCGCGCCTCCCGCGGCTGCCGGTCGCGCGGGCGCTCAACCTGCGACCGCTCACCCTGCTGGCGGTCCCCGTAGGAGCGTTCGCCGTTCACCCGCTCGGCGTTCATCCGCTCGGCCGGGTTCCGGTCCTGGCCTTCGGAACGGTCGGTCGTCCGTTCGGCACTCCGTTCGGCCGTCCGGTCCGTGGACCGTTCGGCCCGCGGCGGGCGGTCGCCCTGCGGCCGTTCCGGGCGGGCTTCCTGGGCCGGCATCTCCAGCCGCGGCTGGCGCGGTGCGTCATCCACCGGAGCCACGGTCTCGCGGACCGGCTCGGCCGGAGCCTCGACCACCGCGGCGGTCTCAGTCCCGGTTTCCTGCTCTTCCCGGGTGCCGGCGGCCTCGGCCTTGCGCACGATGTAGGAGATCGCGCTGGGCGTGCAGTCGAACTCCCGTGCGATCGCCGTCAGGGTGGCGCCCGACCTGTACATCTCCAGGATTCGCGGCCACGCGGACTGCGGGATACGTCCACGGCGCTTGGGGGTATCGGCGTCGGTGTCGGATTCGGCTTTCAAGATGTCACTCGGTTGCCAGAGAGGCTCTTGCGTCATGAGGCGCGTTCACGATTTCAAGGCCGGTTGGTCGGAAGCCAAGCTCCGCACAGGCATCGTCCCCGCATAGGGCGGCGGCCATCTGGTGCCGGAGGATGACAGGAATAACAACCCTCATATTGGACATGCCGCAACGAATTGCCAGTGAAACAATGCGCCGGCCTTTGAAAAAGTGGACAGTCGGTGAATTCCGCTCCCCTGGCCGCGGCGTCGTGTCCTGAAACGCAGGCTTTCCGTCGCCGGGAGCGGGGGCGGGCAGGACATAGGGCGGCATTTTCAAAATTCCGTCCACGGGAATCGGGCAGCGTCCCCGTATCCATCGGGCACACCCCGCCGATTTTCAAAATCCACGGCCGCACGCTTTCAAAAACGGCGACCGCCCGGCACGGCCCGTTCAGACGTCACCGGGCTGCCACAGCCAGGCCGCCCCGCGCACGCCGCTCGAATCGCCATGGCGCGCGGGGCGGATCGGTGTGTCCACACCGTCGGAGAAACAGTAGTCGCCAAGCAGACGCGGCAGCGCCTCGTACAGGCGCGCCACGTTCGACATGCCGCCGCCCAGCACGATCACGTCCGGGTCCAGCACGTTGACGATACCGGCCAGCCCGCGGGCCAGCCGGTCGGCATAGCGGTCCAGGCTGGCCGCGGCTGCGCCGTCGCCGGCCGCGGCCCGGGCCACGATCTCCGCCGTTGCCAGGGCCTCTCCCGTGCTCCGCTCGTGGTCCTGGGCGAAGGCCGGGCCGGATACCCAGCGTTCCAGGCAGCCCCGGCGCCCGCAGAAACAGTCCGGCCCCGGCCATTCCGCCGCCGTCGGCCAGGGCAGCGGATTGTGCCCCCACTCTCCGGCGATGGCGTGGCGGCCCGTCAGCGGCCGGCCGTGGACGACGATGCCGCCGCCCACGCCGGTGCCGATGATGACCCCGAACACGGTGGCGGCCCCGGCAGCCGCGCCGTCCGTCGCTTCCGATACGGCGAAACAGTTGGCGTCGTTCTCCAGCCGCACCGGGCGGTCCAGGGCGCGCTCAAGGTCCTTGTCCAGGGGATGGCCGATCAGCCAGGTGGAGTTGGCGTTCTTCACCAGCCCCGTGCGCGGGGAGATCACGCCCGGGATGCCGACGCCCACGGTGCCGCGGTCGCCGGCTTCGCGGTCGAGGTCGCGGACCAGACCGACGATCGCGGCCACGGTGCCGTCATAGTCGCCGCGCGGGGTCGCCACGCGGCGGCGGGCCATCTGGCGCCCGTCTTCCGCCAGGACGATGCCTTCGATCTTGGTGCCGCCGAGGTCGATGCCGATCCGGATCATGGGACAGAAAGGGGTGTGGAAAGGGAGCCACACTTTAGACTTCCTGCGTCCCGGCGTCAGCGGGCACTTGCTGGGCGCTTCCGGCTCCGGCACAATCCGGCCCCGGAAACCTCCGGATTCCAGCGGTTTCCGCCGATCCGGCCCGCATTTTCCACCGCCTTTCGACCTTCGTCCGGTACGCAACCCAGGGAAGCCCCCGATGCCGCGTCTCCGCCGTCTTGCCGCTCTGGCCACCGCCGTCGCCCTTGCCGGCGGGTCCGTCTTCGTGAGCGGGAGCGCCCACGCCAAGGCCCCCTGTTACACGCAGGCGGAGTTCGAGGCGGAGCAGGCCATCCGCCTGCATACCGAGCTGATGGTCGTCGGCCTTACCTGCGGGGAGATGAGCCAGGCCGGCGGCCCCAGCCTGTTCGCCCAGTACAAGCAGTTCACGCTTCAGCACCGCAACGACATCGTGAGCTGGGAGAAGGCCCTGATCGGGCACTTCAAGCGGTCCCGCGGTGGCAACGCCACGCGCGAGTTCGACAGCTTCCGCACCCGCCTCGCCAACGAGACCTCGCAGCGCGCCATCGCCCTCTCCAACCCCGTGTTCTGTCAGGCCTATGTGCCGGCGGTGGTCAAGGCGCTGGCGATGTCGCGGCAGGATCTGATGGAGTCCCTCAAGGCCGACCGGCCGATGCGGCTGGCCGTGGTGCCGCGCTGCGACGCCCCGGCCAAGCCGGCGGCGGCCCGTGTCGCCGCCGCGGGCGGGGCGGGGTCGGGAACCATCCAGGTCGCGTCTTCCGGCGTGAGCCCGGCCGCCGCCAGCGCGCGCTGATCCCGGTCCGGTTCTCCCATGACCGACGCGCCCGAGGGCCGCGCCGGGCGGCGCGCCGTCGTCCGGTCCGCCCTGCTGGAGGCCTGCGGCGTTCCGGGTCTGGTGCTGGGGGCCAGCTTCCTCGGCTTCGGCTCGCTGGTGCGGGAGAGCGGCTACGGCCTCTGGATGGCGCTGGCGGCCACGGCCACGGGCTGGGCCCTGCCGGGGCAGATCGCCATGGTCGAGCTCATGGCCGTGGGCACGCCGCTCCTGCTCGTCTGCATGGCGGTGGCGCTGACCAATGCCCGGCTGATGCCCATGACGGTGGCGCTGATGCCCTGGCTGCGCCGGCCGGGCACGCCGGCCTGGCGCTACTACGCCGCCGCCCACCTGATCGCGGTGACAAGCTGGGCGAACGCCATGCGGATCTGCCCGACCCTGCCGCAGGAGTACCGGCTGGCCTGGTTCGGCACCTTCGCCGTCAGCCTGTGGGCGGTGACGCTGGTGACCACGGCGGCCGGCTATTTCCTGGCCGGGGTGGTGCCGCAGGCGGTGACGCTGGCGCTCGTCTTCCTGAACCCCGTCTATTTCATGCTGATCTTCGCGGCCGACCTGCGCCAGCGGGCGAAGTCGCTGGCGCTCGTCTTCGGGGCGGTGCTGGGGCCGCTGTTCCATCTGGTCCACCCGGACTGGGGCCTGCTGGCGACGGGTCTTGTCGCCGGCACCCTGGCCTTCCTGGCTGAACGCCATCTGAAGGCGCGGGAGGCCGGGCGTGGTTGAGGCGGCAGGTTTCCTGGGCGACTCCTGGATGGTCTGGGCGGCCGTGCTGGGGGCCGCCCTGGTCACCTATGCCTCGCGTGGGCTGGGCGTGCTGTTCGCCGGGCGGATCGACCCGGCCAGTCCGCTCTTCGACTGGGTCGGCTGCGTCGCCTATGCGCTCCTGGCCGGCTTGATCGCCCGCATGATCCTGCTGCCCATCGGTCCCCTGGCGGAAGTCCCGCTGACGGTCCGGCTGTCCGCCTCCGGCATCGCGCTGGCCATCTTTTTCCTGACCCGGCGGAGTCTCCTGCTCGGGCTGGCGGCCGGAGTCGGGGCGCTGCTGCTGATGGTGGCCGGGGGCTGACTCAACAGGCTGCGGAGCTGAAGAGCGGTTCCGTCGGCGCGACCGGTTCCGGAGGGCGCGTCGCCGTCAGGGCAGCGGCCGGTTCCTCCCGCTCCTTCAGCTCGTGCTGGCAGGCCTGCATCACGCCGCGCCAGAAGCGGGCGCCGCGCACATGGTTCGCGGCCGTGAGTTCGACCAGTTTCACCCGGCTCAGGGTGATGGCGTCGCCGCCCAGTTCCTGGACCAGACGGCGGGCGAAGATCAGGATTTCCGGATCGTGTGTCATGGCGCGATAACGGTCGGCCGGTCGATCCGTTCCGGCGCTTCCCGCAACGCAGCATGGGAACCGGCGGGCGCTCCGCGCGTTGGCGGGGACAGAAGCGGATTTCCGGAACGGAAGGCGGGGGCGGCATGCGGCGACGTCGGGCGCAGGTCGCGGAAGGGCAGCGGTATCGCAGGATCGGGGTCGGCCTGGGCATCTGGGAGGTCATCGCCATCCAGACCGACGGTGTCGGCAAGATGCATGCGCGCCTGCGCCGGGAGGATGATCCCAGTTCGGTGAAGACGCTGGCCGTCTCCGTCCTGCTCGACCCCCGGCAGTTCGAACCGCTGCCGGAGTGACACTGCCGGAGTGACACTGCCGGCGTGACGCCGCCGGGCGGGTCAGCCGACCGTGCGGAAGCGCAGGATGCCCGCGCGGTCCAGCTCGCGCCGCAGCGTGCCCTGGACCAGCAGGTGGTTCAGGTGCGCCAGCGCCTCCCCCACGGCGAAGCTCAACTGATGGGTGTCCAGCGGTCGGCGGAACAGGATCGCCGTCAGGTCCATCACCGTCCGCGGTGCTTCGGCGCAGGCGGCGAGCGTCTCCTCGAACCGCTCCCGGTGGTGCTCCGTGAGCTGGCGGCAGCGGGGGCGGAGGCCATGGAACGGCAGCCCGTGCGAGGGCAGCACCAGCGTTTCCTCCGGCAGGGTCTCCAGCCGCGCCAGCGCGTCCAGGAAGTCCATGATCGGGTCGGCATCCGGTTCTGCCGGCCAGACGCTGACATTCGGGCTGATCCGGGGCAGCACCTGGTCGCCGGAAATCAGAATGCCGGCCTCCGCACACCACAGGCAGGCATGCTCGGGCGAATGGCCGCCACCGACGATCACCTGCCACGTCCGTCCGCCGATGCCCAGCCGCGTGCCGTGGCGCAGCCGGCGGTAGGTGGCCGGCACCTCCGGGACCCCGTGCGGATAGGGGTTGCCCCGCTGTGCCATGGCGGCCAGCCGCTCCCCGTCCAGTCCGGCCAGAGCGTAGAACTGCCGGGACGACTCCGCCATCGAGGCGCTGCGGTCCTGGCTCAGCAGCCGGGCGTACAGCCACTCGGTCTGGGTCATCAGCAGCTCGGCGCCGAACCGTTCACAGATCCAGGCCCCCAGGCCCATATGGTCGGGGTGGAAGTGGGTCACGATCACCCGCGTCACCGGCCGCCCTGCCAGTGCGGTGTCGAACACCGCTTCCCAGGCGGCGCGGGTGCGGTTGCTGGCGACGCCACAGTCCACCACCACCCAGCCGTCGCCGTCGCGCAGCAGCCACAGATTGATGTGGTCCAGGGCGAAGGGCAGGGGCATCCGCACCCAGGATATCCCGTCGGCCACGTCCAGCACGGCGCCTTCCGCGGGAACCGCGGGGAACGGGTAGGACAGGCCGGGGGCGGTTCCTGCCGCTGCGGTCGCGGGAACGGTCGTCGCGGGAGCGGTCACTGTCGCATCTCCGTGGTCGTCGGGCCCCCGCCGGTCCGGACCGGCTGCGCCGGTCATTACGGCTGGGGACGGTCCGGACAGCGGTCGCGGCATTCCGCCGCCGGCGGGGAGGGGCTCCGACCTTAGCGGCTGGATGCCTGCGGCAAAGCGTCAAGATCGGCCTGTCCGCCCGGCGGCTACTTCTTCCGCGGGAGAGGAGGCGGCCGGTTGGCCGAGGGCTTTGTCACCGAAGCGAGATGGAAAGGCCGTCGGCTGCCCTGATATGACCGCTTCACCTGCCAGCCCCGCCCTCAGTCCGGGGCCGTCGGGCCCCGAAGTGTGACAGGGGTCACAGATGTCCGCTCGCTTCAGCTATGTCATTGAGATCGAAGACGAGGCCGTCGGCCTTGTCATTCCGACGAACGACGACCGGCGGTCCGGCGTGATCTTCCATGCGGTCCATCCCAAGGCACAGGCGCTGCACGGGCGCAGTTTCGATGATCCGCAGCAGGCGACGCGCGCGGCCTCGGTGGCGATGGGGCGTGCCGCCTGACCACCCGGGGCGAGCCCGGGCTGTCGGGCTTACCCCTTCCGGAGGGGTAAGCTCCGCCACAGTCTCGCCGCCTTGAGGCGTCATCAAGGTTGCGGTACCTCTGCCGAGGCTCTGGCGCCTGGGTCCCTTTCACGGGACAAAGCGCTGTGCGCTTCGGTGGAGAACCGAAGGGAGAGGCCGTAAGGCCCATAAGGAGAAGGACAAACAGAATGAAACTTCGCCACATGCTCTTGGGCTCGGCCATCGCCTTGGTCGTGCCGGCCGCCGCGTCGGCCCAGCAGGCCACGGGCGAGGGCTTCTATGTCGGTGCCCAGACCGGTATCAACTGGCTCCAGGATACCGAGTTCGACGGTGCCATCCGCAACACGGCCACCTTCGACGGCGCCTGGACCGGCGTGATCGAGGGCGGTTACCGTCTCGGTAACGGCTTCCGCTTCGGCGCCGAGGTCGGCTACACCGACCACACCATCGACCAGATCAAGGGCGGTGCGGCCGGCCGCGCCGGCGGTGCGGGCGATATCAACGCCTGGACCTTCATGGCGACCGCCTATTACGACATCGACACCGGCACCGCCTTCCGGCCCTATATCGGCCTCGGCGGCGGTGTGATCCGCGCCAAGGTCGATGGTGCCGCCGATGTCTTCGCCCCCGGCAACCGGGTCTCCGACAGCGACAGCGCCCTGGCCTATCAGGTCGCGGCGGGCGTGGCCTATGCCGTGTCGCCGAACCTGGACCTGACCCTGGGCTACCGCTTCCTGGGCAGCGAGGATCTGGACATCCGCCCGACCGGCGGCACCCAGTTCGACACCGACTACCAGAGCCACTCCGTGCTGGTCGGCGTCCGCTGGACCTTCGGTGCCGCCCCGGCGCCGACGCCCGCGCCCGAGCCTGCGCCTGCTCCCGTGGCCCAGCCGGCCCCGCCGCCGCCGCCGCCGGCGCCGGCGATCACCCGCAACTTCACCGTCTTCTTCGACTGGGACAAGGCTACCCTGACCCCGGACGCGGAGAAGGTGTTGCAGTCGGTCGCCGCCGACGCCCGCACCGGCGGTATCGCCGCGTTGCAGGTCACCGGCCACGCCGACACGTCCGGCCCGGCCGACTACAACCAGCGCCTGTCCATGCGCCGGGCCGAGGCCGTTCGGGACTACCTGATCGCCCAGGGCATCCCCGCGGGCGAGATTGCGATCGAAGGCCGTGGCGAAACCGATCCGCTGGTCCCGACCGCGGACGGTGTGCGCGAGCCGTCCAACCGCCGCGGGGTCATCATCTTCCCCTGAGCGGAAAGTCCGATTCACGTCGGGAAAGGGGCGCCCTCCGGGGCGCCCCTTTTTCGTTCGGGGATATCGACAGGGCTCCCGAAGTCGGCCTCCTGTCCTGTCGGTATAGTTGCATGAAGGTCACGCCCGCTCCAATTCGTCGCCATCCGTGAAGTATTCTTTCGCTTGGGGCTTTTTTTGCGGTGGAGTTGCGTCTGCCTTCCCGCAGACGCCGTCCTCGGACGGCTGCCGGAGCGGCGAGCCGCAAAAAGGAGGAAGAAGGATGAAACTTCGCAATGCGCTGCTCGGGGGCGTGGCGGTCCTTGTCCTGCCGCAGGGTCTGGCCGCCCGGACCGTCGAGGGTCCCTATCTCGGTGTCCAGGGGGGCTATACCTGGGCGAAGGACATCGAGGCGAGCCTGTCGACGGTCCGCAACGACATCGAGCTGAAGGACGGCTACACGCTGCTGGTCGAAGGCGGTTACCGTCTCGGGAACGGACTCCGGGCGGGTGTCGAGATCGGCCGGAGCGAGAACACGATCGGCGACATCGCGGGCGGCCTGCCGGGCCGGGCCGGTGGCGCGGGCGACGTCAGCGCCTGGACCTTCATGGGCGTGCTCTACTACGAGGTCACGGAGATGGGCGCCTTCCGGCCCTATGTCGGCATCGGTGCCGGCATGGCCACGGTCGGGCTGAACGACGCCGGTGAGCTGTTCGCGCCCGGCCTGATCGTTGACGAGGACGACCGCGCCGTCGCCTGGCAGCTCGCAGCCGGCGTGGCCTATGCGCTCACACCGACTCTCGATCTGACCCTGGGCTACCGCTTCCTGGACACCGGCACGGTGAAGATCCGGGCGGCAGGCGCGGGCGTCGGATCGGCTCCCACCGACTTCGACTACCAGAGCCATACGGCGCTTGTCGGCCTGCGCTGGACCTTCGGCGCCGCTCCGGCGCCGCCCCCGGCACCGGAGCCGGCTCCGGCGCCCGTGGTGCCGCCGGCCCCACCGCCGCCCCCGCCGGCCATTACCCGCAATTTCACGGTCTTCTTCGACTGGGACAGGTCCGACCTGACCGCCGATGCCCAGCAGGTGCTCCGCTCGGTCGCCGGGGACGCCCGCACCGGCAACATCTCCGCGGTCCAGGTGACCGGCCATGCCGACACCTCCGGCCCGGCCGACTACAATCAGCGCCTGTCCATGCGCCGGGCGGAAGCGGTGCGCGACTTCCTGGTCGCCCAGGGCATCCCGGCCGGTCAGATCGTCATCGAAGGCCGTGGCGAGACCGATCCGCTGGTTCCGACCGCGGACGGTGTGCGTGAACCGTCGAACCGCCGCTCCGTCATCATCTTCCCGTAGCAGGATCTTCCTGTAGCCGGCCGGTGTGTACCACCCGGGGAAGGGGGCATGCTCGGCCCCTTTCTTCGGGGCCGGGCCTTCCGCCTGCGGCGGTCTCAGGGGCGGGGTTCGATCCCGTTGGACAGTGCCCACATCGCGGCCTGGGTGCGGTTCTGCACATGCAGTTTCCGCAGCAGCGCCTTGAAGTGCATCTTCACCGTGGATTCCGCGACATTCAGACGGCTGGCGATGGCCTTGTTGGAACCGCCGGCCAGCAGGCAGCCGAGAATCTCCCGCTCCCGCACCGTCAGCAGGTCGATGGCGCGGCCCGGCTCGTCCGGCGGCGGCGGGGCCTCCGCAGCGCTGGCCGCCAGGGCCGCGCCCGGCAGCACGCGCTGCCCCAGCATGACCAGATGCAAGGTCCGCCGAACCGCTTCCAGGGGCATCGCCTTGGACAGGCAGGCGTCGGCCGCGCCCTGCTGGCAGGCGCGCAGGATATCGCTGTCCAGCCCCCCGGTCAGCACCACCAGCCCCGCGCCGGGGGCCGCCTGACGGAGCTGGGCGATCTGGTCCGCCACGGGAAGCGGATCGGAGATGCCGGCCGGGTCCAGCACGATGGCCGCCGGTGCGGAGCCGGCTTCCAGTTCGGTCAGGGCGGCGGCAAGGCTCGCCACCACCGGCGCCACCAGCAGTCCGGTTTCCGCAAGCAGGGCGCTGAGTCCCGCACCGAACAGAAGATCGTGGTCGATCAACATGATCGTCCGCATGCCGGCCTCCGCCTCAAGATCGAGAATTCCCGGGAATAGATTCAATTTTAGCAAAAGTTTTCATTAAATATTAGGAGCATCAAGAAATTGAATGGTTAATAAATCCGCATTTTTTGAATAGATACCGCAAGTGGTGCAGACTAGACTAAAGCGCGCAGCAATGCTAGCGTCTCATGGAAAGCTGTACTGGCGCCACGATGCGCGCGCGATGCGCTGTCATCTTGTCTACCGGTGCGCTGATCCGGGTGGGGAGGCGGCCATGTCTATCCTGTTCAGCGAAACGATGCCGGTTCAGGCTTTTCCGGCAGGGATGATGACGTCGGTCCGGGCGCCGGGGGGCGTTCCGCGCCCGGGTGTCCGCCGCATCGTCGTGGTCGGGGATATGCCGCCGGCGGACGGGGGGGCGGAAGCCCTGCTGGCCCGGGCCGTCCCGGGCGCCGCGGCGGTGGAAGCGCTGTCGTTGGGCCATGCCCGCGACCTCTGCCGTGCCTTCGGTGCCGACCTGCTGCTGCTCGATCTGGATGCCATCGTGCCGCCCGATGCGTCGGTGCTGGCGGCACTGGTCCGGGACGTCGCCCCTGTGCCCGTGCTGCTGCTGGCTGCGGATGCCGGCCCCGGCGCCGTGCGCGCGGCCGTTTCCACCGGGGCCCGGGGCCTGCTGCCGAAATCGGCCGGACCGGAGGCGCTGGAGCACGCGATCGCCCTGGTTCTGACAGGGGTCGATCTGGTGCCCCTGCCGCGCCTTCCGCGCGGTCGCGTGGACGGGATCGGGCTGTCACCGACGGATCGGCTGAAGCGCCTCACCGCCCGCCAGCGGGAGATCTACGATCTGCTCCGGGAGGGCCGTTCCAACAAGGAGATGGCGCGGCTGCTCGGCATGCGGGAGGGCACCGTGAAGGTGCACGTCCGGACCATACTCCAGAAGCTGGACGTCCATAACCGGACCCAGGCGGCGCTGCTGGGGGCGCTGCTGCCGTAACGGCGGGCTTGCGGAGCGGACCGGGGAACGCCCCGGGTCCGTGGCTGTTCCGGGGCGGAGGGCGCAACCGTGCCCACGCAACAAGCGGAGCGGTCGATCGTGAACAGGTCCCAGACGTTCATCTCCAGCACCCTGCCGTTCGGTCCCGTCAATGTCGGCCCTGCCGAGCGGATGGTGACGGCCGGTCTCGGGGGCGTCCTGCTGCTGGGGGGGCTCGGCCGCGGAGGTCCGGGCGGCACTCTGGCGGTGCTGGCCGGCGGCCTGCTGCTGACCCGGGCCGTCACCGGCCACTGTCCCGCCTACCGGGCCATGGGCATCACCGGGGACGGGCAGGCGGACCGGATGCAGGCCGGCCCGTCGCGGCAGTCGCAGGGGAGGGCTGGCGGCGGGCTGGCACCCGATCTGCCGCGGGCCGGCCGTGACAATCCTGCCTATCCCCGGACTCCGGACAACGGCGTGGCGGAGGTGCTGCGCCGCCCCGGCGGGGAGGCCCGGCCGACACGCACCTGGCTGGAGGAGGAAGACCTGGTGGAGCAGGCATCGGAGATGTCCTTCCCCGCCAGCGATCCGCCCGCCTATACCGCGGAAAGCTCCGACGGCGCTCCCCGCCGCTGAGTGGACATCCCCGGGCTGCGGTCCCGGGGATACGACCTTGGAGGTAATCCGGAGTAATGGCCGGGCGCGCAGCGGCCAAGGCCGTTTCCGCGCCACCTCCGGATGCGGGCATGCTAATAATGCGGCGCAGCATGAACGACGGTCTTCCCGCGCTCCCGTTGTGCGGGAGAGGCCCGGAACATGCCCGCGGCCGGATTTCAGGCCGGACAGACCACCGCACCAGACACTGCCCATTCTCTGGAGGAACCCATGGCGAACGAGAAGGATACGGCTTCCGGGCGCGAGACGGCCGCCCGCGAGACTGCTGGCAAGGAGGCGGCGACCCGTGAGGCATCGGCCCGCGAGGCGACGCCCCGGCGGACCGGTGAGCGGGAAGCCGCCAAGGACACCACCGGCAAGGACACCGGCAGCAAGGAGGAGACCGTGCGCGATACCGTCCGGGAGGCGGCGGGCACGGCCGGGGAGGCCGCCCACGGGACAGCCGCAGCGGTCGAGCGGACGGCGGGCGAGCTGCTCTCCGCCGGTGCCGATACGGCCGGGCGGACCGCAGTGGTCGCCCGCAACGCTGCCGATGCCGCCCGGGACCAGACCGCCCGGGTCGGGCGGGAAGCGGCCGACAGGACCGTCCGCAGCGTCGAGACCATGGTGCAGATGCAGAGCATCATGGCGGACGGCGTCCAGACCTTCTGGAAGGAGTGGATGGACTACACCCAGGGCTCGGTGCAGCGCTGGGCCGACCAGATGCAGAACCTGCTGCGGGCCCGCACCATGCAGGACGTCATCGCCGCCCAGTCGGACATCGTCCGGGTGGAGATGGAGCACATGGTCCGGCGGTCGATCCGCCTGTCGGAGCTGGCCTCGCAGTCCACCGATGCCGCCATGCGGCAGCTTCGTACCGGGAACCGGCCCCAGGACGACGAGCGCCGGGCGGCGTGACCCGGCGCTGACGGTCAAAGGGCGCCCGGTCTGGCCGTGGCGCCCTTTCCCTGTCCACCCTCACTCGCCCCTGATCCACTCCGTCCTGCCGCCGCCCTCGCGGAAGCCCAGGGCCGCGTGCAGGGCCGGCAGGACGCGCTCCAGCGCCGTGTCCGTCTGCCAGGGCGGATTCACCAGGATCATGCCCGAACCGTTCAGCCGGTCGTGCCGGTCGTCGCTGCCCCAGACCAGTTCGGCCGCCAGGACCCGGGGAATGCCGGTATCCTCCAGCGCCTGGTGCAGGCGCCAGACGGCGGCCCGGTCCTTCACCGGATACCAGAGCGCGTAGACGCCCGTGGACCAGCGACGCCAGGCCAGCTTCAGCCCCTCGACCAGACGCACGGATTCGTCCTCCGCCTCGAAGGGCGGATCGATCAGCACCAGCCCACGCTTCTCCTTCGGCGGCAGATGGGCCTTCAGCGCCAGCCAGCCGTCCATGTGATGGACGGCCACCTGCCGGTCGCCCTGGAATTCCGCCTTCAGGGTGGCGACATCCTCGGGGTGCAGCTCGGCCAGGATCAGCCGGTCGCCCTCGCGCAGGAAGGACCGCGCCAGCCGCGGCGATCCGGGATACCAGCGCGTGCTGGTATCCCGGGGGCCGGCGTCCCCGTTCAGGGCGCGCACGGCGTCAAGATAGGGCGACAGCTCGTCCGGCAGGGGCAGGGCGCTCGCCAGCAGGCGGCGGATGCCCTCGTCGGCTTCGCGGGTGCGCCGCGCCTCCTCGCCGTCCAGATCGTAGCGGCCGATCCCGGCATGGCTGTCCAGCACGCAGAAAGGGGCCGGCTTTGCCCGCAGCCGCTCCAGCAGCAGGGCCAGGACGGCGTGCTTCATGACGTCGGCAGCATTGCCGGCATGGAAGGCGTGGCGGTAGTTCATCGCGGCTCTGGTCCTAGGGCAACTCGCCACGGAGACGGGCGGGCGGGGTCTTGCTGACGCCCAGCCTGATCTCGCGCAGGGTGATGTAGACGCCGCTGCCGATCACGATGGCCGCCCCGATCCAGACGGCGGTCTCCGGAACCTCGTCCCAGATCAGGTAGCCGTACAGCGTCGCCCACAGCATCGCGGTATAGTCGAACGGCGCGACCACCGCCACCGGAGCGGAGCGGTAGGCGCGGGTCAGCAGGAGCTGCGCTACCCCGCCGAACAGGCCGATCGTCACCAGCAGCACCAGCCCCTTCAGGTCCGGCACCACGAACTGGAAGGGCAGCAGGATGCCGCTCGCCACGCAGGCCGTGACCATGAACCAGAAGACGATGGTGGTGCTCGGTTCCGTCGCCGACAGGCGGCGGATGGAGATCATGGCCAGCGCGGCGGAGGCAGCCCCCGCCAGGGCCAGCACGCTGCCCAGCACCATGCCTTCCGTGGTGGCGGTGGCCGGTGCATCGCCGGTCAGGCCCAGCTTCGGGCTCAGCATCACCAGCACGCCACAGAAGCCCAGGACCAGGGCCAGGGTACGGCGCCAACGCACCCGCTCGCCCAGGATCAGGACGGCCAGGACGGTGGTGAACAGCGGTGCGGTGAAGCTCAGCGCCGCCGCGTTCGCCAGCGGCAGCAGCATGATCGCCGCGAAGCCGCAGGCCATGGCCGTGACGCCCGCGCCGCAGCGCCAGGCATGTCCCCAGGGATGTTCCGTGCGCAGGCTGTGCAGGCCGCCGGCGGCCCGCACCATCGGCCAGATCGAGATCAGCGCGAAGAAGGCGCGGAAGAAGACGATCTGACTCAGCGGATAGGTGTCGCCCAGCGCCTTCACCATCGCATTCATGCTGGCGAACAGAAAGATCGCCAGGGCCATGCTGCCGACGGCGGAGGCGATGGAGACGGTGGGGGAGTCGGCCTGCGCCGGGAGAAGCGGCATGGGGTCGCGGGGGCGGTGCGGGGGCGACCCGGAGGATGGGCCTCCCGGCGCGTCTGCGCCAAGTCCTGCCTGAGCATGGCAGGGTCCACCCGGGGGCTTCCGGAAGGCACTGTTCCGGGGTGCAGGGGAACTGCGGCAAGCCCGTGCGGGCCGAGGGCTGCACGGGTGTCAGTAGAGGGAAATATCAGCCCTGGGGCGTCTCGGCGCGGGGGATCAGCTCACGGGGTCCAGGGCGGCCTGCTGGAAGGCGCGGCGGGTGCGCGGGGCGATCGACGCTTCCTGGCGCTTGCCGCAGTTGGTCGCGTCCACCAGGGCCACCTCGGTCACGCCCAGAGCGGCAAGCTGGCGCTGAACCTTGCACTGGTAGGTGCGGGCCGTCTTGCCGGCACTGCCGTTGTAGCGAGCCACGGCCTTGGCCCAGCTCCCGGTCTCGTTCCGCAGCCGGACCAGATACCGGGCGGCGTAGCCGACATTGTGCTGAGGATCGACGATCTTCTCGACCGGTCGGAAAGCGGCGCTGTGATGCGCCAGGGAGATCTGCATGCAGCCGGCGGTGACGGCGCCGCGGACCTGACCGCGCCCGTCACGCAGATAGCTTGCGGCCTCTGTCTCCGACCGGGCGTAGACGGCGCGGCCCTTGACATTCACGGCGAAGGGGGAGGGCAGGCCGTCCTGACCGCTTTCCACCAGCGCCACGGCCAGCATCAGGCCGCGCGGGATGCCGTGTTCCTTCTCCGCCTTCAGGATATGATCGACGCAACTGTCGGCGCGGGCCGTTCCGGCAGCGGCCAGCAGGCAGACGGCGGAGGCGGCGAGAAAACGCGCCAGCCGCGGGCGCCGGACGGGGGAGATATCGGGATCGGCCACATCGGGAACGGACTCAGGGCGAGGAAGCTCGGTTCTCCGCCGGCGCATCCGCTCCATCATTGGCCGCTCCTTTGTTGCGGCCCCGCGCTCCGCGGGGCGTTATGGCCCGCTCCTGCGGGCATTCCGATCAGGCCACCGCTACCGAATGCAGTGACCGCTCCCTTGACTGTGTCCGGCGCACCATGCGTCGGCCGCATACCCATCCCAGAAGAATCGCAGCAGGTCAACAATTGATGTGCGCGGCCCCTCCCTCCGGGTTGACCTGGGTCAATGTCCCGGGCCTGATCGACCTGGATGATGATCGACCAAGGCGGCCTCGCTGGAAGAGACGCCGGGATCAGGAGACCGTCCATGAGCGACCGGCACGACCTTCTTCATGAATTTCCCGAGCATCGGGACCGTATTCATGAACTGAAAGCTACCAACAACCATTTTGCTCGTCTGTTCGACGAGTACCACGAGGTTGACCAGTCCATCCATCGCATGGTCGACAACATCGAACCTGCCTGCGACGAGCGCATGGAGGCGATGAAGCGCCATCGGCTCCACCTGAAGGACGAACTGTACGCGATGATGAAGGCGGCGGAGGCCTGATCCTCCTCCGACCGCGGGCGCGACATTGCGTCCCGCACCGGAAACGGGCATTCTTTCCCATCGGCGCTGTCCCCACGGACGGCGCCGATTCCCTTTCCGGACCCAGACCCGACCGTGGCCCTGCCGCTCTCCGAGTGTTCCGCCTGCCGGTGCGCCGACGCCACCGCTGTGCCTGCCGTGTCGCTGCCCCTTGCGGCCGTGCCCGCCGCAGCCTTGGAGGAGGCGCTGATCGCCGCCTATGCCGGGCTGGAGCGCGGGGATACCGCCGCGGCCGAATCCTCCGCCCGGATGGCCCTGGAGATCGACCCGGCGTCGCCGGAAGCCAATGCCCTGATCGCGGAGATCCTGACCGGCCGTTCCCGCTTCGAAGCGGCGGCGGCGCACTATCGCGTGGCCCTGGCGGACGGGACCGGCCCTCTCTCCTGGCAGCGTGATCTTGCTGCCGCCCTGGAGGCAGCGGGTCACGACGCCGAGGCGGCCTCCACCTGCCGGGAGATCCTCGGACGGCGGCCGGACGATGCCGCCACGCACCGACGTCTCGCCCGTCTGCTGCTCCGCCTGGGGGAGCCGGAGACCGCGCTGGAGCATGCGCGGGAGGCGCGCTTCCTGGCGCCGGACCGGCCGGCGGATCTCGCCGGGCTCACCGATCTGGCGGAAGTCTTCGTCACCGCCGGGGAGCCGCTCACCGCGGCCGAGATGCTGGAGCCGGCCCTGCGCCGCGCCGATCCCGACGGTCCCGGCCTGCCGGCCGCGCGGCTCTTGCTCGGCCGCGCCTGGATCGCCCTGTCGGAGGCGGAGAAGGCGCAACGTCTGCTGGCCGAGGTGCTGGAGGGCGGGGGGGATGCCGGCGCCCGTGCCGCCGCCCTGCTTGCCGATCTGGACGGCGCCGCACGCGGCAGCCTCGCCCCCGCCTATGTGCGTGCCCTGTTCGACCGGTATGCTGACCGGTTCGACACCGATCTGGTGGGCCGCCTGCACTATGTCGCGCCGCAGGCGATCCGGGCCGCGCTCCTGCGCCTGGGGCTTGTGGACGGCGCTGCGTTGCGGATGCTGGATGCCGGCTGCGGCACCGGACTGGCCGGGGCGGAACTCCGGTCCCTGGCCGGCAGCCTCGCCGGTTTCGACCTGTCGCCGCGGATGGTGGAGAAGGCCCGCGCCCGCGGCCTCTATGACGAGGTGTGGGTGGCGGAACTGACGGCCGGCCTCGCCGCCCGGCCGGGGGCCTGGGATCTGGTCGTGGCGGCGGACGTGCTGGTCTATCTCGGCGACCTGCATCCGGTGATGGCCGCGGCCGCGGCGGCCCTGGCGCCGGGCGGGCGGTTCGCCTTCACCGGGGAAGTGATCGACGGCGACGGTTTCCGCCTGCATGAGGGGCGCCGCTATGCCCATTCGCTGCCCCATCTGCACGCCGCCGTAGCGGCGGCCGGGTTGACCCTGGAGCTGCTGGAGGAGCACCAGCCGCGTTGGGAGAAGGGCCGGCCGGTCCCCGGCTTTCTCGGTGTCGTTACGAAGCCGGTCTGACCGGCGGCATCGTTCCGTCAGCGGAACAGGGACAGCAGCACCGGCACCAGCAGCGCCGTCAGCAGCCCGTTCAGGGCCATGGCGATGCCGGCGAAGGTGCCGGCCAGGGGATGCGCCTGGAAGGCGGCAGCCGTGCCGATCCCGTGCGCGGCAGTGCCCATGGCCGTGCCCACGGCCCGGGGATCGCGCACCCGCAGCAGCCGCAGCACGCTGCCGCCCAGCACGGCCCCCAGGATGCCGGTGCAGATCACCAGTGCCGCCGTCAGCGACGGCAGGCCGCCGATCTTCTCCGCGATGCCCATGGCGATGGGGGTGGTGACGGACTTCGGCGCGATCGAGGACGCGACCTGCGGCGTCGCCCCCAGCAGCCGCGCCGTCAGCTCGGCGGAGAGCACGGCCGTCACCGATCCCGCCAGCAGCGCCGCCGCCAGCGGCAGGGCGCTGCGCCGCACCTCCGCCCGGTGCTGCCAGAGCGGCACGGCCAGCGCCACCGTGGCGGGGCCCAGCAGGAAATGCACGAACTGCGCCCCGTCGAAATAGGTCTGGTAATCGGTTCCGGTCGTGACCAGCACGGCGATCAGCAGCGCCACGGCCAGCGCCACCGGGTTCATCCAGGGCCGCCGGCCGGCCCACTCGAACAGCCGGACCCCGACCAGATAGGCCAGCACGGTGGCCGTGAGCCAGAGCAGGGGGCTGGCCTTCAGATAGACCCAGATGTCGGCCAGCCCGTTCATTCCCCGGCCCTCCCGCTGCCGGCATCGGTTCCCCCGGCCGGGTCCTCCCCGCGCCCGGCCAGCAGGCGGAAGACGGCGCCGGTGACGGCCAGGGTCAGCACCGTGCTGACCAGCAGCGCGCCCAGGATGGCCGGCCATTCGGCGCCGATCCGGCCGGCGTGCAGCATGATCCCCACGCCGGCCGGCACGAACAGCAGCGACAGGTTGCCCAGCAGGCCCTTGGCCAGCCCTTCCAGGGCCGGGTCGGGTCCATGCCGGCGCAAGAGCCAGGCGAACAGCAGCAGCGTGCCCAGCACCGGGCCCGGCACCGGCAGGCCAAGGGCGTGGGCGGCCAGCTCCCCCGCCAACTGGCAGGTCAGCAGCACGGCGATGGCGGAAACCATGGCGGGTTGATCCCTCCGGAACCCGGACGATGTGGCGGGTCCACGGCATGCGCCCGCGCGCGGCCGGGGTCAAGCCGCCGGCCCCCTCAGAACAGCGTGGGCAGGGTCAACCGCAGCAGGGCGGGGGCGCCTTCGGCATGCCATTCCGCCTCCAGCGCGCCGTCCGGCCGGCCCGTCAGGGACAGCCAGTTGCGGGCCGGCAGCAGCCGGCGCCCGGTCTCGGCGAAGCCGGGGAACTCCAGCGTCAGCCCGTCGGCCAGGGGCTCGCGCCGGCCGGCCAGCCGCTCCAGCACATCGACCGCGAAGCCGGCCGGCGGCGGATGCACGATGCCCGAACTGATGAGCTGCCAGATCTCCAGGTCCAGCCCGCGCAGCACCCCGACGCCGCCCAGATGCACCTCGCCGGACACCACGGTCACGCGGCACCGCGTCTCCCGCACGAACCCGGCCAGTAGCCGCAGCAGGCGGGTCCATTCCTCGCGGTGGGCGGGGCTGCGCCACTGGTCGCGCAGATCGTCCTCCAGCCGCTGCCGCCCGGGGATCAGGTTCAGGATGCGCTCGGCCAGTCCCAGGCCGGGGAACAGCACCGGCACGCCCGACATCAGCAGCAGATGGCGGGTGCCGCGGTAGCGGTCCAGCCAGCCGGGCAGCGCCTTCCACGTCGTCTCCGACATCACCCGGTCCGGCCGCCGCTCGCTGCGCAGGTCCAGCGCCAGCACCCCGACCCCGTTCAGGGTCAGGCCCTGGCTCAGCACGCCGGTGCCGGGATCGGCCAGCAGGGTCTCCGGCGGGTCGTCCGCCATGCCGAGCTGGAACAGCCGGAACGCCTTGCGCGCCGCGGCGAAGACGGCGCGGTAGGGGGCCGACTCCAGCACCGCGTCGGGATGGGAACCCCAGCCGTCCAGGATGTCGTGATCGTCCCACATGCACAGCGCCGGGACCGACGCCAGCACGGCCGCCGTCTCCGGCTGCGACCAGCCGTGCCGGTAGACCTCCAGATACCAGCGGTCCAGCCGGGCGGGCAGGTCGGGCGGCAAGGGGGCGGAGCCGCGGCGGGCGGCGGTCGCGGCGGCCAGCCCGTCAACCCCCTGCCACAGCCCGTCGGCATAGACCTGGTCACCGCCCAGCAGCAGCAGGTGGAACGGTTCCGCCCGGTGGCGGCCCAGCAGGTGGCCCCAGCGGGCGTTGCGCGACAGGCCGGCAGCGGGGATCGCCGCCTCGTCCTCGCAGCCGCCGCAGGAGGCGAAGGCGATCCGCGGCGGCACCAGCGTACCGGGCAGGGCGAAGTGCCAGCGCCGTTCGTCGCCGTCCAGCCCGTATCCGGCGCGACCGTCCTGCACCCCCCGCGGGACCGCGAAATCGTAGCGCCAGAGCCGTTCGGTGGCGCCGCCGTCCAGGCTCCACTCGGCCAGGAACCGCGGCGGCACGGGCAGCGAGACGCCCTCAACCCGCAGGTCGGCCGGTTCCGCGTCGCCGCGGAACAGCATGCAGCAGGACACGCGCCAGCGGCCGCCCTGCGTGCCGCGCGCCAGCAGGACGGGACCGAGCCGCAATTCGGGACGGGGCGGGCGGCGCGGCTTCGACCGGACGGGCCGCGCGGCCTCCGGCCGGTGACCGGGAGGACAGGGCATCATGGGAACGGACCCGGGGGAGACGGCGGCTGCGGCGGACGGACTGTCATGCTGTGACGGGTGGCCGCCGCTGGAGCGCGGCGCCGGAAGATGCCGTGCCGTCACCCGTGCGCAGGACCCCGCCCGCGCAACAGCGCCAGCATGCTTGCCGGGACGGGTTCCTCCAGCACCGGGTCGTACAGACGGTGCAGCTCGTCCGCCTGCTGGCGATAGCGGTCCAGCAGACTGCGGGCGGTCGGATCGTGTTCGATCGCCGCCTCGATCTCGCGCTGCTCATCCTCGCTGAGTGCGCCGTCGAGGTAGGCGTTGATGTCGGTCATGGTCAGTTTCTTCATCAACATCGTCCGGACCACCCTCTGCCGCTCCCCCGAAGGATCGAGGCAGAAAATGTCGCCGCAGCGGCCAGACAGTCAACATCGCGATCCGGACCTTGTTCCCGGAACGGGGCGCTCCGGGTCCTGTTGAGCCGGGGACACGATCAACGGAGAGGACCCATGCCCCCCGATCAGCAACGGGAAATGCCGCAAGGCCAGCCGGCACAGCACCAGGAAAGGCAACCGGGACGCGAGCACGAGATGTCGCCCCGCCCGGTCTTCATCCGGGAGGAGTATCGTGGCAGCGGCAAGCTGGACGGCAAGGTGGCGCTCGTAACCGGTGGCGACAGCGGCATCGGCCGCGCTGTCGCCGTTCACTTCGCCCGGGAGGGGGCGGACGTCGCCATCGCCTATCTGGAGGAGGATGAGGACGCCGGGGAGACGAAGCGCCTGGTGGAGGCGGAAGGCAGGGGGTGCCTGACCTTCCGCGGCGATCTCGGAAGCGAGGACGTCTGCCGCGACCTTGTCGGTCAGGTGATGGACCGTTTCGGCCGGCTGGACGTGCTGGTCAACAATGCGGGCGAACAGCATGTCCGCGAGAGCCTGACGGACATCTCCGCCGAGCAGCTCGAACGCACCTTCCGCACCAACATTTTCGCCCAGTTCTATCTGACGAAGGCCTGCCTGCCGCATCTGCGCAAGGGGGCCGCGGTCATCTGCACCACCTCTGTCACCGCCTATCGCGGCAATCCCAAGCTGCTGGACTATTCCGCGACCAAGGGCGCCATCGTCACCTTCGTGCGCTCGCTGGCGGCCCAGCTCGCACCCGACGGTATCCGCGTCAACGGCGTCGCGCCGGGGCCGATCTGGACCCCGCTGATCCCGGCCAGCTTCCCGGAGGAGACGGTGGGGCAGTTCGGTGGCGATGAACCGCTGGGTCGGCCCGGACAGCCCGCCGACGTGGCGCCCTCCTATGTCTTCCTCGCCTCGGCCGACAGCGCCTACATCAGCGGGCAGGTTCTGCACCCCAACGGCGGCGAGCCGGTGGAGAGCTGATCCGCCGGCGGGACGCTCCCGGTCGTGCCTGCGGCGGGACGCCCCGGTCGTGCCTGTGCGACCGGTCATGGTGGATGCGGGAGGTCCGTCGGCCTCCCGCATCCCGCCCTGGCCGCTTCCGTCCTGGGGCCGCTTACGGCGTCAGGCCGCCATCATGGTGTTCAGCCGTTCGCGCGCCCGGCACAGGCGGGACCGGATGGTGCCGATGGAGACGTTCAGCTTCTCCGCCGCCTCCTGATAGGGCCGGCCCTCGATGGCGACCAGCTTCACCACCTTGCGCTGGCACGGGGTCAGCGTCCGGAAGGCCCGGTCCACGTCGCGGCAGACCAGCCGCGAGAGCTGCGTCGCCTCGACCGAGGCGGCATGGTCCCACAGCTCCACCTTCGTCATGTGCTTTTCGCGCTGAAGATTGTTGAAGTGCAGGTTCTTGAGCATCGTCGTCAGCCAGGCCTGCATGTTGGTCCCAGGCTCGAACCGGTGCGACCGGGAGAGCGCCCGGGCGATGCAGTCCTGTGTCAGGTCCTCCGCGGCATTGGCATCGCGCGTCAGCTTGCAGGCGTATCGATGCAGGGCCGGAATGCAACTCACCAGTTCATCGGTGAAGGAGTAGGCCATCGTTCGGCTCCGTCTTTTCGATCGTCGTGGTGGCGTCGCGGTCGAAGATCCGTTGCGCGTCCGGAGCGGGCGCCGGCAGTCGCGGCTGTCCCGCCGCGGCCGCGCCTGCGGCCGTCGTCCGGGAACTGTCACGATGTCGGGTGGTCCGTTGCCGGTGCGCCCGTCGGGCGTCAGGAGCCCGGACGGCCCGGGCGGTCGTGCCGCCGCGGTGCCGCAAGGGCGGGATGTGACAGGAAGGAAAGGACTGGGGCTCTTCCGGCCTTGGGTGACATTGTTGCCTCCCGGTCACTTCGGTCCGCGCAGACGGAACCTCGCAGGTCTCAGAAGTGCTACGGCGCTTGGCGTCGTCGGCAGGGTAACGGAAGGCGTTCGGCGATGTTCCGTTCTCGTTGCAAGAATCGGCTTCAGTGTCTTGAACTTCCGTAAGTTCCTTAGTTAATCCTCCGGAAGGCGAGCGGGGCGCCGGACCCCCCCGGGCGAACGGTCAGGGTTTATCGGAAGGAGCGGCGGCGGGGCGTCCACCACGCCCGAATTGTGTTGCCAACGAACCTGGACCGGTGCGCAATGGGGTATCGGGGGCCTGCTGGCTGTTCGGTCAATGGAGCTTTAACCCTATCGTCGCCAAGCATGGTTCCGCCGTCCCGCACCCTGCGTTGCCGTGACCGGTGGAACGGACTGCTGACAAGGAAGAGTCGACGCCCATGGATGTTCGAACCAAGCCGCGCGAGATCGGTCGCAAGTCTCTGGATGTCGAAGCGCTGAAGCGCTCCTTCGTCGAATGGCTGGTCTACTCGGTCGGGAAGGACCTGCGCTCCGCGACCCGACGGGACTGGTTCGCCACGGCAGCCCTGGCCGTGAGGGACCGCGTCGTCGATCGCTGGATGGACACGACCCGCACCGTCTACGCCCAGGATGCCAAGCGGGTCTACTATCTCAGCATGGAGTTCCTGGTCGGTCGCCTGCTGACCAACGGCCTTGCCAATCTCGGCATCATGGATGCCTGCCGGGTTGCCATGGACGGTATCGGCGTGCGCCTGGACGACGTGATCGAGGTCGAGCCGGACCCGGCCCTGGGCAACGGCGGCCTCGGCCGGCTGGCGGCCTGTTTTCTGGACAGCATGGCCACGCATCACCTGCCGGGCTTCGGCTATGGCATCCGCTACGAATACGGCCTGTTCGAGCAGCGCTTCGAGCATGGCTGGCAGGTCGAGTACCCGGACAACTGGCTGCGCTTCGGCAACCCCTGGGAGTTCCCGCGGCCGGAGGTGCTCTACCCGATCCAGTTCTACGGCCGGGTGGAGGAGGTGCGCGACGGCAGCGGGCGCAAATCCTACCGCTGGGCCGATACCGACAAGGTCTTCGCCATGGCGTTCGACACGCCGGTGGTGGGCTTCGGCGGGCAGACCATCAACACGCTGCGCCTCTGGTCCGCGCGGGCGACCAGCGATTTCAACTTCGGCCACTTCAACGAGGGCGACTATCTGAAGGCGGTCGAGCAGAAGGTGCTGTCGGAGAACCTGTCGCGGGTGCTCTACCCCAACGACGCGACGGAGGTGGGGCGCGAACTGCGCTTCAAGCAGGAGTATTTCTTCACCAGCGCCTCCATCCAGGACGTGCTGCGCCGCTACGGCCAGTACCACAGCAGCTTCGACCAGTTGCCGGAGAAGGCGGCGATCCAGCTCAACGACACGCATCCGGCCATCGGCATCGCCGAGCTGATGCGCCTGCTGGTGGATCAGCACGGGCTGGAGTGGGAACACGCCTGGGACATCACCACCCGGACCTTCAGCTACACCAATCACACCCTGCTGCCGGAGGCGCTGGAGGCGTGGCCCGTGCGGCTGGTGGAGCGGGTGCTGCCGCGCCACATGCAGATCATCTACGAGGTCAACGCGCGCTTCCTGCAACGGGCCAAGCGGTCCTCGGGCGATCTGGCGCGCATCCAGCGCCTGTCCCTGATCGACGAGCATGGCGACCGCCGCGTGCGCATGGGCAACATGGCGTTCCTGGGCAGCCACAAGGTCAACGGCGTCTCGGCCCTGCACACGGATCTGATGAAGCAGACGGTGTTCGCGGACTTCCACCAGGAATTCCCCGACCGCATCGTCAACAAGACGAACGGCATCACGCCGCGGCGCTGGCTGCATCAGTCCAACCCGCCGCTCGCCCGGCTCATCAGCAGCCGCATCGGGCAGAGCTGGATCACCGATCTTGAGCTGCTGGCGGATCTCAGGCCCAAGGCCGACGACGAGACCTTCCAGGAGGAGTTCCGCCGGGCCAAGCGGCAGAACAAGAAGCGGCTGGCCGCCTACATCGCCCGCCATGTCCAGGTGGATGTGAACGTGGACAGCCTGTTCGACGTGCAGGTCAAGCGCATCCACGAATACAAGCGCCAGCTCCTGAACCTTCTCCAGACGGTCGCACTCTATAACGACATCCGGGACAACCCGACGAAGGAATGGGTGCCCGTCACCAAGATCTTCGCCGGCAAGGCGGCGCCCAGCTACCAGATGGCGAAGCTGATCATCAAGCTGATCAACGACGTCGCCGCCGTCATCAACCAGGACCCGGTTGTGCGCGGCGCGCTCAAGGTGGTGATGCTGCCCAACTACAACGTCACCCAGGCGGAGGTCATCATGCCCGCCGCCGACCTGTCGGAGCAGATCTCCACGGCGGGGATGGAGGCGTCGGGCACCGGCAACATGAAGCTGGCGCTGAACGGCGCGCTGACCATCGGCACGCTGGACGGCGCCAATGTCGAAATCCGCGAGCATGTCGGGGCGGACAACATCTTCATCTTCGGCCTGACGGCGGATGAAGTGCGCGAACTGCGCCAGGGCGGGGCCTTCCACCCGCGCGAGGTGATCGCCACCAACCCGCGGCTGAAGCGGGCCCTGGACATGATCGCCTCCGGCGTCTTCTCGCCCGACGATCCGCAGCGGTTCCGGCCGATCGTGGAGAGCCTCTACAACACCGACCACTTCCTGGTGACGGCGGATTTCGAGGAGTACTGCAACACCCACGCCGCCGCCGTGGAGCTGTACCGCGACCGTACCGGGTGGACGCGCCGGGCGATCCTGAACACCGCCTCGGTGGGCTGGTTCTCCGCCGACCGCACGGTCAAGGAATATGCGAGCGAGATCTGGGGCGTGACGCCGGTTCTGCCCGGCAGCGCCGAGCCGGCGGAGGCGCCGGCGGGAGCGGCCATGGCGGACGGTCCGCGTCCGGGCTCCCGGGAAGACGGTTCCCCGGGGGGCGCGTCCCAGGATGACGGCGGGCTGGAGGCCGCGGAGTAGCGGTCGCCGGCGCGCCTGCCGCCGCGGACAGGCGCGCCGTTTCCGACCCGCTCAGCCCTTCGGCTCGAACGGGGTGCGGCGGCCGTCCATCTTGTGGACGGCGCCGCGGCGCATCACGAAGTCCACCGTTTCCAGTGCTGTCACATTCTCCAGCGGGCTGCCGGACACGGCGATGATGTCGGCATCCTTGCCGGGCTCCAGGCTGCCGGCGCGGTCGGCGATGCCCAGCAGGTCCGCGGCGTTCACCGTCGCCGCCCGGATGGCGTCCATCGGGGACAGGCCGGCCTCCACCATCAGCTTGAACTCCTGCGCATTGATGCCGTGGGCGCTGACGCCGCTGTCGGTGCCGAAGGCGATCTTCACCTCGGCCTTGGCGGCACGGGCGAAGTTCCGCTGCATCATCGGCCCCACGGTCAGGGCCTTGCGCTTGACGGCCGGCGACATGACGCCGGGCCGGTTCGCCATGTCCACCACCGTCTTTCCCGCCAGCAGCGTGGGCACCAGATAGGCGCCGGTCTGGCGGAACAGCCTGATCGATTCGTCGTCCAGGTAGCTGCCGTGCTCCACGCTGTCCACGCCGGCGCGCAGGGCGGCGTTGATGCCGTCGGCCGCATGGGCGTGGGCGGCGACCTTGCGCCCCATCAGGTGCGCCGTCTCCACGATGGAGCGCAGCTCGTCATCGAACATCTGCTGACCGGTGCCGGCCGCGATCTGGCTCAGCACGCCGCCCGTGGCGGACAGCTTGATCAGATCGGCCCCGCGCCGCACCTGTTCGCGCACGGCCTGGCGGCAGGTGTCGCTGCCGTCGCAGACATTGATGCGGCTGTCGGACAGCGCTTCCGTCACCTTCTCGTTGAAGCCGTTGATGTCGCCGTGCCCGGCGGTGACCGCCAGCCCCTGGCCGGCGACCAGCAGGGTGGGGCCGCGCACCTTGCCGGCGGCAATGGCGTCACGCAGCGCCACGCCCGTGCGGGCGCTGGAGCCGACATCGCGCACGGTGGTGAACCCGGCCATCAGGGTACGCTCGGCGAACACCGTGCCGTCCAGGATCGACCGCTCCGGATCGTCGGTGACGCTGCGGAGCTGGCTGTCGGGTCCCAGCTCGAAGATGATGTGGACATGGCTGTCGATCAGCCCGGGCAGGACGAAGGCATCGCGCAGGTCCACCACCTGCGCGTCCGGCGTCTGGATGTCCGCCGGCTGGGCGAATCCGGCGCGGATCTCCGCCACCTTGCCGTCGCGCACGACGATGGTCTGCTGCGTCACCGGCTTCTCTCCCGGCACGGCCAGCAGGGTGCCGGCATGGATCAGGGTCACCGGCCCCGACAGGGCAGGGGGCGGCTGTGGCCCGGTGCTCTGTGGCGCGGTGGTCTGTGGCGCGGTGGTCTGCGCCAGCGCGGATGGCGTGCCGGCAAGGGCGAGCAGCCCGGCCAGCGCGGCCCCCGCCAGCAGGCGGCTGCCGCGGAACCGCCGGCGCGGCGGGGCGGCGGGGACGGGCGACGGAACAGCGGACATGACAGTGGACATGGAAGCTCCCTGGTCGTTCTGCCGCCCGGTTGCCCTCTTCGCGGGGGCCTGTCTGCGGTCCGGGCGGGGCGGCCATTCTGGCCGTCCCGGGGCGGGACGGGAAGCGCGGCCGCGGGCTCCCTAATACCGCTCCGCCAGATGGATACGGTCGCCCGGCGGGCTGACGGACTCGGCGAAGGTTTCCACGGCTTCCGCGATCAGGCCGCCGCGCAGCCGGTAGAAGCCGCTGCACAGCAGGACCGCCCGCCCCGTCGTGATGCGGACCCGTGCCGCGGCGCGGTCGCCGCTGGCGACCACCTCACCGAGCTGGACCCGCCGGCCGCCGGCCGCGCGGCGGTTGAGCGCGACGAAGGCGTCGGCGCCGCGGATTCGCTCCCGCGTCTGCGGCCATTCCACCACCAGTTCCTCGGCCACCAGCCGGCGCACGGCGTCCCAGCGGTGGCTGGCCATGCCCTCCCACAGCGCCGTCACCACGGCGCCGGCATCGCTTTCCGGCGCGTCCCCCCTCGGCCTGGACATCCCCGTTCTCCGCATGTCTCCGGTTCCAGGCGCCCGATTGTACTCGTTCTGTTCTTGTCGGCAACCGCGTCGCGCGGGCCGTCTGCGCCCGGCGACATGCAGCCCTGCGCGGTCCGACCCGGCGCGGTATGCGGAAAATACTGGAATCCTCCGCCGGCTTGGGCCATATGAAGCCGTCACCGAGTGGCTGAGGGGCCCCGGCGCCGTTCCGTTTCCGTAACCGGCGCCACCGCATCGCCCCGTCGAGATTTTCGGGTCGTGCCTGTCCGCCGCCACCGCGCGGCGTGTCCCTCGCTCTCCGAACAAGCCGAGCCGCTCTTTGCGCAATCGCGGCGCACCTGTCCGGTAGGATCCGGCCGGGCGCCGTCCTGCGCCGTCGCATCCGGGTCCCTGGTCCGGGTGGGGTGGCGCTTGTTCGAAAGGTATGGTTGACGTGACTGGTTCCGTTTCCTTTTCCGATCTCGGTCTGCTTCCCCATCTCCTGAAGGCGGTGGAGGAGCTTGGCTTCACCACGCCGACGCCGATCCAGCAGCAGGCGCTGCCGGCGGCACTGACCGGCCGTGATGTTGTCGCCTCCGCCAACACCGGCACCGGCAAGACCGCGGCTTTCGTGCTGCCGTCCTTGCAGCGCATCGCCACCACGGCCCGGGCCGAGGCGGCGTGGGGGCCGCGCGTCCTGGTCCTGACCCCGACCCGCGAGCTGGCCTCACAGGTGCTGGAGAGCGTGCGCAACCTCTCCAAGTTCGGCCGCATCCAGACCGGCACGATCCTGGGCGGCATGCCCTACCGGCAGCAGCTTGAGATGCTGCGCCGGCGCGTGGACCTGATCGTCGCCACCCCCGGTCGCCTGATGGACCACATGGAGCGCGGCCGGCTGGACCTGTCGGGCGTGGAGGTCCTGGTGCTGGACGAGGCCGACCGGATGCTCGACATGGGCTTCCGCGAGGCCGTGGAGTTCATCGCCGCCGCCTGCCCGGCGGAGCGGCAGACCCTGCTGTTCACCGCCACGCTGGACCGCACGGCGGAACGGCTGGCCCAGACCCTGACCCGCGACCCGGTGCGCATCGACGTGGCCGGCAAGGCCGTCGTCACCGCCCAGGTGGAGCAGCGCTGGCTGCGCGCCGACGGGCTGGAGCACAAGCACAAGCTGCTTGAGAACCTGCTGTCCGGGGAGGAGTTCGGCAAGGGCATCGTCTTCATCGCCACCAAGCTGGACGCCGACCGGCTGGCCGATACCCTGTCGGAGAAGGGCCACAAGGCGATGCCGCTGCACGGCGACATGCAGCAGCGCGACCGTAACCGCGTCGTCCAGTGGCTGCGCGACGGGCGCATCAACGTCATCGTGGCGACGGACGTGGCCGCCCGCGGCATCGACATCGCCGACCTGACCCATGTCATCAATTTCGACCTGCCGAAGCAGGCCGAGGACTATGTCCACCGCATCGGCCGCACCGGCCGGGCGGGGGCCAGCGGCGTCAGCTACAGCCTGTTCACCCGCATGGAGTGGCGGCAGGTCCGCGCCATCGAGGCCTACACCAACAAGGCAGCCGACATGCATGTCCTGCCGGGCCTGGAGCCGATGCCCGAGCCGGAGCGCCGGCCGGGCGGCTTCAACAAGGGCCGGCCGGGTGGCGGCAAGCCGGGCTTCAAGGGTCGCGGCTTCGGCGGCGGCAATGGCGGGGGCGGTGGCTACCGCGGCAACCGCCCCTGGGGCGAGCGCCGCGACGGCGACCGTCCCCAGGGTGACCGACCCTTCGGGGACCGTCCGTTCGGGGATCGCCCGCAGGGCGACCGTCCGCACGGGGACCGCGCCTTCGGGGATCGGCCGCGCGGCGACCGTCCCCAGGGTGACCGGCCCCACGGCGAGCGCTCCTTCGGGGAGCGTCCCCATGGCGACCGTCCCCAGGGCGAGCGGTTCCGCAACGACCGGCCGCGGGGTGACCGTCCGCATGGCGAGCACCGCCCCCACGGGGAACGCGGCCACAGCGACCGTCCGGCCCGGAGCTTCCGCCAGGATGCCGGCTCGGCGCCGCTGAGCCGCCGTCGCCCGGCCTGACGCAGGCGCGTTCCGGGGGCGGCCCGTGCCGCCCCCGTCGCCCCCCGGCCGGCGGTGCGGGTCCGGATTTCCGGAGTCCCAGCGTTCCGGGGCTTCGAATTTCCGGACGCATCGGCTAGATCACTGCGCGGTATCCGCGCCATGAGAACCGACCCAGAGCGTCCCCATGCCCGCCAACATCCTTGAGGAAGAGGTCCGCAAGCGCCGCACGTTCGCGATCATCGCGCACCCGGACGCCGGCAAGACCACCCTGACCGAGAAGCTGCTGCTGTTCGGCGGCGCCATCCAGATGGCGGGCGCCGTGAAGGCGCGCGGCGAGCAGCGGCGCGCGCGCTCGGACTGGATGAAGGTGGAGCGGGAGCGCGGCATCTCCGTCACCGCCTCGGTGATGAACTTCGACTATGCCGGCCGTACCTTCAATCTGGTGGACACGCCGGGCCACGAGGACTTCTCCGAGGACACCTACCGGACGCTGACGGCCGTGGACAGCGCGGTCATGGTGATCGACGCGGCCAAGGGCATCGAGAGCCAGACCCGCAAGCTGTTCGAGGTCTGCCGCCTGCGCGACGTGCCTATCGCCACCTTCGTCAACAAGATGGACCGTGAGGCGCGCGACCCGTTCGAGCTGATGGACGAGATCGAGAGCGACCTCCAGCTTGAGGTGACGCCCGCCTCCTGGCCGATCGGCTCGGGCTCGGAGTTCAAGGGCTGCTACGACCTGATCCGCGACCGGCTGATCCTGATGGACCGGCGGCAGGGCGACGTCGCCTCCGAAGGCATCGTCTGCACGGGCGTGGACGATCCCAGGATCGACGAGCTGGTCCCCGCCGATCTGGCGGCGAAGCTGCGCGAGGACGTGGAGATGATCCGCGGCCTCTGCCCGCCCTTCGACCTGGAGACCTACCGCGCCGGTCACCAGACGCCGGTCTTCTTCGGCTCCGCCATCAACAATTTCGGCGTGCGCGAGCTGCTGCTGGGGCTGGCCGAGTATGCGCCGCCGCCGCGGCCGCAGAAGGCCGACGGCCGCGCCGTCGATCCGGAAGAGGGCAAGGTCACCGGCTTCGTCTTCAAGGTCCAGGCCAACATGGACCCCAACCACCGCGACCGCATCGCCTTCTTCCGCCTCTGCTCGGGCCATTTCCGGCGCGGCACGAAGCTCAAACACATGCGCTCGGGCAAGCTGCTGGCGGTGAACAACGCCGTGCTGTTCCTGGCCCGCGACCGCGAACTGGCCGAGGACGCCTTCCCCGGCGACATCATCGGCATCCCCAACCACGGCACGCTGCGCATCGGCGACACCCTGACCGAGGGGGAGGAGCTGCGCTACACCGGCGTTCCCAGCTTCGCGCCCGAACTGTTGCAGCGCGTGCGCCTGGACGATCCCATGAAGGTGAAGCACCTGCGCAAGGCGCTGGAGCACTTCGCGGAGGAGGGGGCGTCCCAGGTCTTCAAGCCGCTGGTCGGGGCGGACTGGGTGGTCGGCGTCGTCGGCCCGTTGCAGTTCGAGGTGCTGGCCGCCCGGCTCCACGCGGAATACGACCTGAAGGCCCGGTTCGAGACGGCCGGCTACGACAGCGCCCGTTGGGTGGAATGCGACGATCCGGTGAAGCTGAAGTCCTTCGTGGACAGCCGCCGCGCCGATCTGGCCGAGGACCATGACGGGGCGCTGGTCTACCTCGCCCGTAACGGCTGGCAGCTCAACCGGGCGCAGGAGGATTTCCCCGAGATCCGTTTCATGAAGACCCGCGAACAGAACCGTCTTGTTACCACCCAGGCGGCATGATCTTTCAAACTGCCCTTTCAAAGTTTACCCGCCCCCGGATCGGCCGATCCGGGGGTTTTCATTAGGAGAATTTCAATAGAACCGGCGGACCATGCCCTATCCATTTGGTCAGGCATGGTGCTGCTTTCCTTCCGTGGGGGCGGTGTCATTTCAACCCGGATGGTTGAACCCGGCATCGGCATGTGACCCCGCGATCGTGCGAACATTCCTTCCCGCCCTGGCGCTTCTTCTCTGCACCTGGCCTGCGATCGCGCTCGTATCGGCGGGTCCTGCACCCGACGCGGCGGAAGTCGCGGTCGTCTTCAGCCCGTGGAGCACGGCCGCAGGCCGGTTCGCGGCGCTGGAAGCGGCGGATGCCGTGGCCGTCCGCGCGGGCGGCGCCCCCTTCATCTGGGTGGTGCGCTCCGACCGGCCGGGACTGGCCGCGCGGCTGCATGCGGCCGGTCTTCTTCTACTGCTGGACCCGATCGCCGCCGGCGGATGCCGGGCGGCGGAGCAAGCTTGAACCGAGGGATGGGACGCCTGATGGCCACCGACACCGAATTTCTCCGGCTCCGCCGGATCGGCAACCGCCTCTTCACGGGCGCCCTCTGGGCGCATCTGCCGGTCCTGATGCTGGTCGGCTGGCTGAACGGCACCGGCGGCTGGGGGCATGAGGCGCTGGCGGCCCTGATCGCCGCCGCGGTGACGCTGACCCTGCTGCGCGACCGCGACGGGGAGGCGACCAGCTTCATGGTGGCCGTCGGCATGGTGGGCATGGTCGCGCTCCTGGTGGCGAAGGCGGCCGGCCCCTGGCAGATCGACCTGCACATGTACTTCTTCGCCGTCTTCGCCATGCTGGCCGTCTACTGCGACTGGCGGGTGATCCTGGTGGCGGCGGCGGTCACGGCGGTTCACCATCTGACCCTGAATTTCGTGATGCCCTACGCCGTCTTCCCCGACGGCGCCCGGCTGTCCCGCGTCCTGCTGCATGCCCTGATCGTGGTGCTGGAATGCGGCATGCTGATCTGGGTGACCCGGACGCTGCGCCGGCTGCTGCACCAGTCTGACGAGGCCATCGCCAAGGCCGAGGAGAACACCCGCCGCATGGCCGAGCTGTCCAGCCGCCAGGCCGAGGCGGACGCGCGCGCCAGCCAGGAGCGGCGCACGGCCCTCGCCGGCGTCGGCAACCGCTTCCAGTCGGAGGTCGGCGGCCTGATCGACCGGGTGGCCGGATCGGCCCAGGGCATGCGGGACAGTGCCACCGCCATGGGCGATCTCGTGCGCCGGACCGGCTCCCGCACGGAGGCCGTCTCGCAGTCCGCCGGGCAGGCCGCCGCCGGGGTGGAGAGCGTGGCCGCCGCCGCCGAGCAGCTTGCCGCCACCATCCGCGAGCTGACCGCCCGCGTCGCGGAGAGCAGCCGCATGGCGGAGGTCGCCACGGAGGACGCCCGGCGCACCAACCGGACCGTGGCCGGCCTGAACGATGCCGCCAGCCGCATCGGGGAGGTGGTGAACCTGATCGGCTCCATCGCCTCGCAGACGAACCTGCTGGCGCTTAACGCGACGATCGAGGCGGCGCGGGCCGGGGAGGCGGGCAAGGGCTTCGCGGTGGTGGCCGGCGAGGTCAAGAGCCTCGCCAACCAGACCTCCCGCGCGACGGAGGAGATCACCCAGCAGATCGCCGCCATCCAGGCCGTGGCGACGGAAGCCGCCACTGCCATCGGCCAGATCAGCGGCACCATGGACCGGCTGAACGAGATCGCGGCCGGCGTCGCCGCCGCGGTGGAACAGCAGGATGCGGCAACGCGGGAGATCGCCCGCAACGTCACCGATGCCTCCAACGGCACCCGCGCCGTGTCCGCCACCATCTCCGAGGTGGCCGCCGCGGCGCGGGATACCGGCGGGCATGTCGGGCAGGTCGTCGGCGCCGCCGGTGAACTGGCCGACGAGGTGGCCCAGCTCCGCGCCGCCGTCGCCGCCTTCGTCGACCGCCTCAAGGCGGCGTGAGGCGGCGGCGCCGGCCGCGGAAGCGCATCAGTAGGTCAGCTCCAGCGTGCCGTTGTCGTTCTCCCCGCCATAGGTGCCGTCGGCCAGCGGATAGAGATCGTCCTGCGGCACGTTGAGCTGCTGGATCAGGTAGGCGAAGGCCGCGCTGACCCCGTTGGCCGGGTTCTCCCAGAAGGCGATCTGCCCGATCACCTTGATCTGCTGCCAGGCGCCGACCGCGGCCACCACCTGGTCGGCGGCGGCATTGTCGAAGAGCGACCCGTCCGGCGCCGAGATGGAGAGGTGGACGCCCGTCACCTGCCCGTTGCGCAGCGACAGCACCCCGATGCAGGAGGTGAAGGCGGTGAACATCACCTGTTGCGGATCGGAGGCGTACTCCCGTTCCGCGATGGCCTGGGCATTCGCCCCCGGTGCCAGAACATAGGGCATGCGTCGCTCCCTCGGTCGGTTGTGGGGTGAGTTTGCCTCTTCCGGATAACACAACCGATAGATCGTATCAATCATATAGCCTTTCGGGGCTGTGCAGACGGGCGGACCTTCCCCGGCGGAGGCAGCACCTGCTACGCTTCCCCTCATGCTGCTCTTCGCCTTCGGGACATTGATGGATGCGGAGGTGCGCGCGCTCGTGCTCGGGCGCGCGAGCCCGGACGCGGAGGCGCGGCCGGCCGTCCTGCCGGACCATCGGCGCGTGCGCGTGGCGGGAGAGGTCTATCCGGCTGTCGTTCCCGATCCGGGCGGAGCGGTGGCGGGCCTGTTGCTGCCGCTCCGCTCGGCCGGGGAGTGCGAGCGGGTGCAGTATTTCGAGGGGCTGCACCAGATCCTGCGCGACCACACCGTGCGCTGCCGGCGCGACGGCCCGGTCACCGCTCTGGTCTGCACCAGCGCCGATACACTGCGGATCGAGGCGGAAGCCTGGTCGTTCGCGGCGTGGCGGGCGCGGCACAAGGCCGTCTATCTGCCGGCGACGGCGGCCTACATGGCGGGGTTCGGCAGGGTCGGGGTGCGCGACGCGCTCGCCGGCTGGGCCGGGAGCTTGGCCGGGACGGCGTCAGCCGGCGGCTGAGAGCGGCTCCACCCGCACCTCCACCGTCAGCGTGTGCATCCCGCCGCCCAGGATGACGCCGCGCAGCGGGCAGACATCGTCATAGTCGCGGCCCCAGCCCAGCGTGACATGGTCCAGCCCGGCGGTGACGTCGTTGGTCGGGTCCAGGTCCAGCCAGCCGTCAGCGGTTCCGCACCACGCCTGCACCCAGGCATGGCCCGCCGCAGCCCCGCGCCAGGACGGCGCCCCCTGCGGCGGGTCGGTGCGCAGATAGCCGCTGACATAGCGGGCCGGCAGCCCCAGGGCGCGCAGGGCGCCGATCATCAGATGCGCGAAGTCCTGGCAGACGCCGCGGCGCTGCGCCAGCACCTGCCGCACCGGCGTGCTGACCGTCGTCGCCGTCGGGTCGAAGGCGAAGTCGGCGTTGATCCGGTGCATCAGGTCCAGGCAGGCCAGGGCGACCGGCCGCGCCTCAGGGAAGCTCGGCAGGGCGAAGCCGGCCAGCGCTTCGTCCGGGGCCGGCACGCGCGGGCTGGCATAGAGGTACTCCGCCGTCTCCGGCAGGGCTGGGGCGGCGTCGCGCACCACCTCCCAGGCCGGGGTCAGGGCCGGGTCGGACGGGGCGGGGACGCGCACCTCCACCTCCAGCTCGGCGGTGACGGTCAGGTCCCGGTGCGGCGTCTGCACGGCGGCATAGGTCACCGGGTTGCCGAACCAGTCCAGCCGCTCCACGGCCACGGCCGGCTGCGGCGCCAGGACCAGGGCCGCGCCCTGCACCGTCTGCCGCGGATGCGGCCGGGGGGCCAGATGCGCCAGGAGCTGGGAGGAGGTCACCGGCTCGCCATAGGCGTAGCGGGTGACGTGCCGGCAGCGGTAGCGCACGGCAGCGGCAGCGGCGCCCGGGGCGGGCGCGTCAGGTGGCACGGGCGAAGGCATGGCTGAAATAGGCCTGGGAGATCAGGTCGGAGATCTGCGGCAGGGCGGTGTCCAGCCGCTCCACCAGATGCAGCAGCACGGCCGGGTCGCGGCCGGCGTCCTCGCGCATCGCCTGGAACAGCAGGTCGTGCAGCAGGCCCAGCGCGGTTTCCACCGGCGGCCGGCCCTCCTGCTCCGTCTCCGCGCGGGGCAGGGAGACCAGCTGCGCCGCCACGGCGTCGAGCTGGTAGAGCAGCGAGCGCGGATGGTCGGACTCGGCCAGCAGCAGCGACAGGGCCGGCGCCACCCGCAGCCCGGCGGGGAAGCGGGCGCGGTATTCCCCGCCCGAGGCCGCCAGTTCCAGCAGCACGGCCAGGGCCGGGTGCGGGGCCGTGCTTCCGGTCAGGAGCCCGGTGCCGCGCAACCCCGCGGCGATGCCGATCGCCCTTTCCAGCCGGCGGCCCAGCACCAGGAAGCGCCAGCCGGGGCTGCGCACCATGCCGTCCTGCTCCAGCCCGGCCAGCGCCGCCATCGCCGTCGCCAGATCGTCCAGCCGCAGCATGGCGGCGGCCAGCCCGCCGCCGGGGGCGTCGGCCGTCAGCGTGTCGAGCTGGGCCAGCACGCGCGACAGTTCCGGCGGCAGCCGGTCGCGCACGCCGACGGCGGCGCGGCGCAGCCGGTCCAGCGCCGCGCGCAGCCCGCCGGGGTTGGCCGGGTCGAAGGCGATCTCGATGGACTGGCGGATGCCGCGGGCGCTGTCCGCCGGCGGCAGGGCGGCGATCGCCGTCGGCACCAGCCCGATCCAGCCCATCAGGCGCAGCAGCGGCAGCAGCTCCTCCGTGGCGCCGGGCCGGTCCTCATCCACCAGCCGGGCCGCCGCCGCGCGCAGCACCCGCACCCGGGCATCGGCCCGCTCGGCATAGCGGCCCAGCCAGAACAGGTGGTCGGCCGCGCGGCTGGGCAGGCTACCGGAGACGGGCGCCGGTTCCCGCTGCCCGGCCTCCGGCACCTGGTTGCGGCGGCGACCGCCCGTATCCGGGCCGGAGCCGACGACCCAGGCGTCCTTGGCGCCGGCGCCCTCCTGCAAGGAGACGGAGGGGTGGCGGGGATCGGCGGAGATGCGCACCAGCCCGCCGCGCATCACGGTCCAGTCCGCGCCGGTGGCGCAGGCGAAGACGCGCAGCACCAGCGGCTGCGCCTCCACCTTGCCGTCGCGCCAGACCGGCACTGTCGAGGGCGGGGCGATGGCCTGCCCGACCCAGCGGACGGGGCAGGCATCGATACGGCCGGCCAGTGCCGCGCGCCGGGTCCGGTCCAGCTCGCTGCCCAGCACCGGGCGGCCGGGCAGGGCGGAGAAGGCGGGGCGGAGCGACAGCCGCTCCAGCGTCTCCAGCATCTCGCGGCGCTGCCCCGGCTCCCCGGCCCAGAGCGTCGGCACGTCCGGCAGGCTGAGATCCTCGCCCAGCAGATGCCGGCACAGGGCCGGCATCCAGGGGATCAGGGCGGGGCTGTCCGTCAGGCCCGAGCCCAGCGCGTTGGCCACGGCCACGCTGCCGGCCCGCACCGCCTCCAGCAGTCCCGGCACGCCCAGCGCGCTGTCGGCGCGCAGTTCCAGCGGATCGCAGAAGCCGTCATCCACCCGGCGCAGGATCACGTCCACCCGTTCCAGCCCGGACAGGGTCTTCAGGTAGACGGCCTGGTCGCGCACCGTCAGGTCCGCGCCTTCGGCCAGGGTCAGGCCCAGGTGGCGGGCCAGGTAGGCGTGCTCGAAATAGGCTTCGTTCAGGGGGCCGGGGGTCAGCAGCACGGCCCGCGGCGTCCCGTCGGGGCCGGAGGCGCGGGGGGCGATCTGCACCAGCGTGTCGCGCAGCGCCTCGAAGAAGGGGGCCAGCCGGTCCACGTTGCAGGCGCGGAAGGCGTCCGGCAGCGTCTGGCTCAGGATGACCCGGTTCTCCAGCGCGTAGCCGGCTCCGGTGGGCGACTGGGTGCGGCTGGCCAGAACGCGCCAGACGCCGTCGCCGCCGCGCACCAGATCGGCGGCATAGAGCGCCAGCCGAACCCCGCCGGGCGGTTCCACCCCGTGGCAGGCGCGCAGGAATCCGGGATCGGCATGCAGCAGGGCGGCCGGGATGATGCCATCGCGCACCAGGGACTGGCCGCCGTAATGGTCGGCCAGCACGGCTTCCAGCAGGCGGGCGCGCTGCACCACGCCGGCGGCGATGGCGCGCCACTCCTCCGCCGGCAGCAGCAACGGGATCGGGTCCAGCGGCCAGGGCCGTTCGTGCCCCTGGGCGTCGCCGCCATCGCCGTACAGGTTGTAGGTCACGCCGTTCTGGAACAGCAGCCGCCGCGCCGCCTCCCAGCGCTGCCCCATCACCTCCGGCGCGAACGGGCCGTGCGCGGAGAAGAAACCCTGCCAGTGCGGACGCAGCCGGCCGGTGCCGGTGACCATCTCGTCCCAGACGGGGCCGCAGCCCTCGTAGCCCAGCGCGTCGGCCTCCCCGAACAGCGACGGCTGCGCCTCCGGGCGGGAGACGGCGACCTGGGGCGGCATCGCGGCGGGATCAGCCAAGGCGGAGATCCAGTGTCAGGGGGAAGTCGGGGTTCGGCGTCCCGGTGGGAACGCTCATCGGCCCCGGCGTGTGCCCGAACGGGAAGAATCTCGCCAGCCGCCGTCCCTCCGCCTCGTTGGCGTTGACCGGGAAGGTGGTGAAGTTGCGTCCCCCCGGATGCGCCACATGGTAGGTGCAGCCGCCGATCGACCGGCCCGTCCAGGTGTCCAGGATATCGAAGACCAGGGGGGCATGGACCCCGATCGTCGGGTGCAGGCAGTTGGGCGGCTGCCAGGCGCGGAAGCGCACGCCGGCCACGGCCTCGCCCTCCGTGCCGGTGGGGCGCAGCGGCACCCGGCGGCCGTTGCAGGCGACGGTGTAGCGCTCGCCCGGGGCTCCGGTCAGGCGTACCTGCACCCGTTCCAGCGAGCTGTCCACATAGCGCACGGTGCCGCCGCCGCCCGGCTCCTCGCCCAGGACATGCCAGGGCTCCAGCGCCGTGCGCAGTTCCAGCGTCAGGCCGCGGTGGCTGACCTGCCCGATCACCGGGAAGCGGAAGGTGGTGTGCGGCGCGAACCAGGATTCCTCGAAGCCGTAGCCGGCGGCGCGCAGGTCGGCCACCACGTCCTGCATGTCCTGGATCACGAAATGCGGCAGCATCCAGCGGTCGTTCAGCTCCGTGCCCCAGCGCACCAGCCGGGCCCGCCAGGGCTCGCGCCAGAACCAGGCGATCAGCGCGCGCAGCAGCAACTGCTGCACCAGGCTCATCTGCGCGTGCGGCGGCATCTCGAAGCTGCGCAGCTCCAGCAGGCCCAGCCGGCCGCTGGAACTGTCCGGCGAATAGAGCTTGTCGATGCAGAACTCGGTGCGGTGGGTGTTGCCCTGCACGTCCACCAGCAGGTGCCGCAGTGCCCGGTCCACCAGCCAGGGCGGGCAGCCCGGCCCGGCCCCGTCCAGCACGCCGAAGGCGATCTCCAGCTCGTACAGGCTGTCGTGCCGGGCCTCGTCCACCCGCGGATGCTGGCTGGTCGGCCCGATGAACAGGCCGGAGAACAGGTAGGACAGGGCGGGGTGGTTCTGCCAGTAGGTCAGCAGCGAGCGCAGCAGGTCCGGCCGGCGCAGGAACGGGCTGTCCGCCGGCGTCGCCCCGCCGACGACGACATGGTTGCCGCCGCCGGTGCCGACATGCCGGCCGTCCAGGGCGAACTTCTCCGTGCCCAGCCGGCTCTGCCGCGCATCCTCGTAGAGCGCCGTCGTGGTCCGGGCCAGCTCGTCCCAGTCGTGGGCGGGGTGGATGTTGACCTCGATGACGCCGGGGTCCGGCGTCACGGCGATGCCGTTCAGGCGCGGGTCCTTCGGCGGCGGATAGCCTTCCAGCACCACCGGCAGGTCCAGCGCCACCGCCGTCGCCTCGACGGCGGCCAGCAGCTCGACCCAGTCCTCCAGGACGCTGGTGGGCGGCAGGAAGACATAGAGGCGCCCGTCGCGCGGCTCCACGCACAGGGCCGTCCGCACCACCCACCAGGCGCTCTCGCCCCGGTCCGGGGCGCGGTCCTCCGGTGCCCGATCTCGGTTGCGCCCGTCAGCGTCGCGCACATCGGCCATGCGGCCGGGGCCGCCGCGGTGGACGGGCTCCGTCCGGCCCTTCAGTTCGGCGCGCTGGGCCAGATCGACGTGCGGCGGCAGCGGCCCGCGGTCGTCGAACGGGTCCTGCTCCCAGGACCAGGGGCGGTCGTCAGGGTCCACCCAGGGCAGGCTGCCCAGCGGCAGCCGGTAGCCCACGGGGCTGTCGCCGGGCACCAGGAACAGCCGGTCGCTGCGCGTCGGCCACGGGCTGGACAGCCAGACAGGGCCGTGCGCCTCGTGCCGGCGGTTCAGCGGCAGGGCGAAGCCGATGGGGGTGTCGAGACCGCGCTCGAACACCCGCGCCAGCCGCGCCCGCTCCTCCGGATCGTCCAGGCGGGAGTCGGCGGGATCGACATTCACCGGCAGCGCCCGCTCCTGGCGGATGAAGTGCCAGGGGTCCTCGTAGGTCGCCCGTGCGTAGTCCGCCGGGACGCCCAGCCGTGCGGCCAGTGCGGCCATGAAGCGCTCGGCCTCGGCCAGGCCGAAGCCGTAGTCGCGGCGCTCGTCGGCCTGGTACTCGGCGTGGGTCCACAGCGCGTCGCCGTCGCGCCGCCACCAGAGCTGCAAGGCCCAGCGCGGCAGGCTCTCGCCCGGATACCACTTGCCCTGGCCGAAATGCAGCACACCGCCGGGGCCGAAGCGGGTCTTCAGCCGGCGGATCAGGTCGCCGCCCAGCAGCCGCTTCGTCGGTCCCTGCGCCGCCACCGTCCATTCCGGCCCGTCCATGTCGTCGATGGAGACGAAGGTCGGCTCGCCGCCCATGGTCAGGCGCACGTCGCCCTCCGCCAGATCGCGGTCGATCCGGCGGCCCAGCGCGTCGATGGCGGCCCACTGCTCCGGCGCGTAGGGGCGCGTGACCCGCGGCTCCTCGCGGATGCGGGTCACCTGCATGTGGTGCTCGAACGATACCTCGCAGGCGTCCAGCCCCCCGGCGACGGGGGCGGCGCTGGCCGGGTCCGGCGTCGCCGCCAGCGGGATGTGCCCTTCGCCCGCCAGCAGGCCGGAGGTCGGGTCCAGCCCGATCCAGCCGGCGCCGGGCAGGTAGACCTCGGTCCAGGCGTGCAGGTCGGTGAAGTCGGCCGACGGTCCCTCCGGCCCCTCCAGCGGCTTCACGTCGGGGGTGAGCTGGATCAGGTAGCCTGAGACGAAGCGGGCGGCCAGCCCCAGATGCCGCAGCACCTGCACCAGCAGCCAGGCGCTGTCGCGGCAGGAGCCCTTGCCCCGCTCAAGCGTCTCCTCGCAGCTCTGCACGCCCGGCTCCAGCCGGATGACGTAGCGGATCGCCTCTTGCAGCCGCTGGTTCAGCCCGACCAGGAAGCCCACCGTCGGCTGGCTCGACCGGTCGATGCCGGCGAGCAGTCGGGTCAGCCGCGGCCCCGGCTCTTCCGTTTCCAGGAAGGGGCGCAGCTCCCGGTGCAGCCAGGGCTCGTAGGTGAAGGGGAAGCGTTCGGCCTGCGGCTCCAGGAAGAAGTCGAACGGGTTCAGGGCCGCCATGTCGGCCACCAGATCCACTTCCAGCGTGAACTCGGTCGTCTTTTCCGGGAAGACGAAGCGCGCCAGCCAGTTCGACTGCGGGTCCTGCTGCCAGTTCAGGAAGTGCTGCTTCGGCGTGACCTTCAGCGAGTAGGAGAGGATCGGCGTCCGGCAGTGCGGCGCCGGGCGCAGCCGCACGATCTGCGGCCCCAGGGAAATCCGCCTGTCGTACCGGTAGACCGTCCGGTGGTTCAGCGCGACGTGGATTCCCATGCCCGTCCCCCTCGATGATCCAGCCCCTCGCGGGGACCCTGGGCCGGGGAAGCCTACCACCAACGGCGGGGTCGGTTAAGCTGCGATGCACAATGGCGGCGGAGTCGGCGTGGCCGTCCCCGCACTGTAACGGTTCCGCTACCATCGGCCCCTATGCTGATGCTCCGCGCGTCAGGGATGGCGGGCGGAAGGTGCCGGTGGCGACGGGGGCGGTCTCCCGCCTCATACTTCTTCGCAGCAGGGGCCCGGAAATTGTTGAAAGCCCTTGTTAACCACCCCATGATTAAAACGGGTTACCGCGCGGGTGCGCGGTCTTTTGTGGTACGCGATTTTCCCCGGAGGCGGGGACGCGCGTATCGGGGCCAGGAGGGGACGAGGGCGCCATGACGGCCATCGAAACGGATGGCGGCGGAACCGAACAGGAACTCCCGCGCAAGAAGCTCAGCGGCAAGAAGATCGTCCTTTTCATCGTGCTGCCGATCCTCGTGATCGGCGCCGCGGCTGCCGGCGTCGTCTTCTCCGGCATCCTCCACAAGGGGGAGGACGAGCACGCCGAGGAGGAGGAGACGCATGCCGCCCCGCCCGCCGAATGCAAGGGACCGCCGGCCTTCGTCGATTTCCCCGACGTGCTGGTCAATCTCAACACCAAGGAACGGCGCCCGCAGTTCCTGAAGCTCAACATCAAGCTGGAGTTGTGCTCGGCCCTGGACGTGCCGGCCGTGACCGCGGTGCTGCCGCGCATCACCGACACCTTCCAGGTCTATCTGCGTGAGCTGCGGGTGGACGACCTGAACGGGTCTGCCGGCGTCTACCGTCTGCGCGAAGAACTCCTGATGCGGGTCAACACCGCGGCCTACCCCACACGCGTGCAGGACGTGCTGATCCAGGAAATTCTGGTACAGTGATGCCGGGGGGCGAGGGGTAACCATGGCGGGTCCGGAGCTTAGCGAAGAAGAGCGTATGGCTGCCGAGTGGGCCGCCCTCGCAGATGAGGGCGGCGGCGGTGGCGACGACAGCTTCGGCGAGATGGGCGGCGGGGGCGGGGCCACCCGCGTCCTGAACCAGGACGAGATCGACAGCCTGCTCGGCTTCGACCGGGACGGCGCCGGCGACGGCGACAACACCGGCGTGATGGCGCTGGTGAACTCGGCGCTCGTCAACTACGAACGCCTGCCGATGCTGGAGGTGGTCTTCGACCGCCTCGTGCGCATGATGTCCACCAGCCTGCGCAACTTCACCTCCGACAACGTGGAGGTGTCGCTCGACCAGATCAGCTCGGTGCGCTTCGGCGATTACCTGAACTCCATTCCGCTGCCTGCGATGCTGGCCGTCTTCAAGGCGGAGGAGTGGGACAATTATGGCCTGATGGTCATCGATTCGGCGCTGATCTACTCGATCGTGGACGTGCTCCTGGGCGGCCGGCGCGGCACCGCGGCGATGCGCATCGAGGGGCGGCCCTACACGACCATCGAGCGCAATCTGGTCGAGCGCATGGTCCATGTCGTGCTCTCCGACCTGTCCGCCGCCTTCGATCCGCTGTCGCCCGTCACCTTCCGCTTCGACCGGCTGGAGACCAATCCCCGCTTCGCCACCATCGCGCGTCAGGCCAACGCCGCCGTGCTGGTGAAGCTGCGCATCGACATGGAGGACCGCGGCGGCCGTCTGGAACTGCTGATCCCCTATGCGACGCTGGAGCCGGTACGCGAGCTGCTGCTCCAGATGTTCATGGGTGAGAAATTCGGCCGTGACAGCATCTGGGAGACGCACCTCGCCAGTGAGCTGTGGATGACCGACGTGCATCTTTCCGCCGTGCTCGACGAAATCACCCTGTCCCTCTACGACGTCCTGAACTGGCGCATCGGCAGCCGCGTGCTGCTGAACGTGGCGCCGGACGACACCATCGAACTGCGCTGCGGCGACGTTCCCATGTTCCTCGGCCGCATGGGCCGCAAGGGCGGCAACATCGCCGTGCGCATCGACCGTGAAGCCCCCAAGCCGGAGCAGCAGCCATGATGTCTGGCCTTGTTTCCCTGCTGCTGGACGTGGTCGTGATCGGGCTCCTGGTCGCCACCATCGTCTACGCCGTCCGCCTCAACCGACAGCTCTCCGCCGTCAAGGACAGCCGGGCCGAGCTGGAGGGGCTGGTCAAGGGCTTCGCCGAGGCGACGGCCCAGGCCGACGCCAGCGTGCGCGGCATGCGCAAGGCCGCCGGCGAATCCGGCGAGCAGCTCCAGTCCCTGCTGGACCGCGCCCAGACCCTGAAGGAAGAGCTGGAGATCATCGTGCAGGCGGCCGACGGGCTGGCCAACCGGCTGGAGGTGGTCTCGGGCCGCGCCCGGCAGGCCATCGCCCCCGCCGCCACGCCGTCGGCGGCCGTCCGCCCCGCGCCGGCGCCGGCCCCCGTCGCCATGCCGCCGCGTCCGGCGCAGCCCCGGCCGCCCCAGCCCCGTCCGGTGCCACCGTCGGCCGCGGCGGACGAACCGATGCCCGCCCCTGCCATGCCGTCCCCGATGCCGACCGCCCCCGCACCGGCCCCGGCCGCCGGCACGGAACCGCGCTCCAAGGCGGAACGTGAGCTGTTGCAGGCGCTGGAGAACATGCGGCAATGACCTCTGCCCCGCTCTCCCGCTCATCCGCTCCACCGCCGCCGGCCCGCGCCAAGGCCGCGCCGCGCCGCGTGGCGAAGCCGGCGGCGGCGCCGAAGCCGCCGCCGCGCAGCCTGTTCTCCCGCTTCCGGCTGCTGCCGCTGACGATCTTCGCCGCGGTCCTGCTGCTGGGGGCGCGGGTCGTGGACATCTGGACCTCCGTCGCCTCCGGCACCGCCTTTCCGGAGATCGCGTCCTCCGTCGCCGATCCCGGCACGGCGGGCGGCCTGCCGCGGGAGACCCGCACCCAGGTTGCCGACAACGGGCAGGCGAAGCCGGCGGAGACGGCCGGGCAGGGAGCGGCACAGCCGGCTGCCCCGGAGTCCGCCCCGCCGGCCGCCCCCGAGGCGCCCTCGGCCCCGCCGGGCCAGACCTTCACGCCGTCGGAGCTGGAGATCCTCCAGCGCCTCCAGGACCGGCGGGAGCAGCTCGACCAGCGCTCGCGCGGCCTAGACCAGCGGGAGGCGCTGTTGCAGGTGGCGGAGCAGCGCCTCGACCAGAAGATCGGCGAGCTTCAGACCCTGCGCGGGGAGATCCAGGCCCTGCTGCGGACCGTGAACGAGGAGCAGCAGGCCCAGCTCGACAGCATCGTCAAGATCTATGAGACGATGAAGCCGAAGGAGGCCGCCGCCATCTTCGAGGCGCTGGACGACACCGTGCTGCTGAACGTGCTCAGCCGCATGAAGGAAACCAAGGCGGCACCGATCCTCGCCTCCATGGACCCCAAGCGGGCGCAGGAGGTGACGATCATGCTGGCCGACCGCAAGAAACTGCCCAGCCTGCCGGAGTGACCGCGATGTGCGTCCGCAGGCTTCTGTCCCGTATCCGTATGATCCGCATGGCCGCGCGGGCCGTTACCGCGCTTGGGTGAGGTGATCCATGATCCGTGCTTCCGACCCAGTTCTCCAGGAGCGCCTGGACTCCGCCCGTACCCAGGCCGGCCAGCCACTGACCCGTGAGGAGGTCGCCGAGATCGTCTCCTCGGTCGTCGCCTCCATGGGCGGCGACATCAGCCAGACGGAGGTGAAGCTCTATTCCGAGCTGGAGGCGCTGGCGCGCTACATCAACAACGCCAAGAAGGAAATCGCGGCCATCCGGCCGGCCGACATCCACGAGGAGCACATCCCCCGCGCCACGGACGAGCTGGATGCCGTCGTCGGCCACACGGAGGAGGCGACCAACCGGATCATGGATGCCTGCGACCAGATCATGGCCATGTCGGGCGAGGTGCCGGGCGAGGTCTCGAACCGGCTGATGATGATCACCACCGGCATCTACGAGGCGTGCAACTTCCAGGACATCACGGGCCAGCGCATCTCCAAGGTCGTGCGCGCGCTCAAGCACATCGAGGCGAAGGTCGAGGCGCTGCTGCTGGCCTTCGGGGAGGAGGTGCAGCGCCGCCATCCCAACGTGGTCGAGGAAGTGAAGAAGGACGACGAGGACAAGTTCCTGCTGCACGGGCCGCAGCTCTCCGGCCAGGGCGTGGACCAGTCCTTCATCGACAGCCTGTTCGACTGACCGGGACCGGCGCTGATGCTGTCCGGGGGCGACCACGCCGCGGATCAGGACGACGGGGGCGGCGGCATGCTGCTCTACCTTGCCCTGTTCATCCTTCTGCTCGCCTTCTTCATCCTGCTGACCTCCCTTGCCAGCTACGATGAGCGACGGGCCGGTCAGGTGCTGGAGAGCGTGGACCGCGCCTTCTCGTTGCGGACCAGCCTCAGCGGTCGCCAGGGCGACCGTGACCGGGAGGCGGCGCTGGCGGAGGCGTCGCGCGCGCTGCGTGACCTGGGCGACCTGTTCCAGGCAGAGATCCCGCTTGCCAAGGTGGAGGCTCCGGCCGACGGGAGCACCCTGGTGGTGACGCTGGGCGCGGACGATCTCTTCACGCCCGGCACCCTGGCTTTCCGGCCGGAGCGGGCGGGACTGGTCCACCGCATCGCCGACGTGCTGGCACCGCGGCCCTCGGGCGTGCAGGTTCGCACGGATGCCCTGGTCGCGCCCGGTGATGCGGTGCGCCGCCCTGCACCGGCAGAGGTCGCCCGCGCCGGAGCGCTGGCGCGCGGGCTGGTCGATCAGGGCGCGCCCGCGGCGGCGCTCTCCATCGGGATCGAGCCGGGACGCCCGGCGGGGGAGCTGCGCTTCCTCTTCCGCATCCATGATCCTGCGGCGCCGGCCGTGCGCCTCTCCGCCGGTGCGGGTGCGGCGCCATGAGCGGCGGGATGCGTCTGCTCGCCCTGCTGCCGTCGCGGAACACCGCGTCCGGACGGGCCTGGCTGGTGAGCTTCACGGATCTGGTCTGCCTGATGCTGACCTTCTTTGTCATGCTCTACGCCATGTCAGACCCCGCCGACCCGCGCTACCGCGCCCTTGCCGGCGGGCTGCATGGCGACCGTGCCGTGCGGGCCGACGGGCAGGCGGCCCCGGAGGCGGCCTTCAACGTGGATGGGCTGAACCGGGAAAAGGCGATCGATCTCGGCTATCTCGGCCGGGTCTTCGAGACGCAGATGGCCGACCATCCCGAGCTGGCGCAGGTCCTCATCACCCGGCGCGACGGCCGGCTGGTGCTGGCGCTGCCGGCCGACCTGCTGTTCGCTCCCGGTGACGCCGCCTTGTCGCCCGCGGGGCGAAAGGCGCTGTTCGTGCTGGGGGGCGTGGCGGGCAACATCGGCAACGCGCTGGAGGTGGTGGGGCATACCGATCCGCGGCCCGCGGGCAGCCGCTGGCCGTCGAACTGGGAACTGTCGCTGGCCCGTGCCCAGGCGGTCGCGGACGCCCTGCACGGTGCGGGCTATCTCCGCGCCATCACCGTGCGCGGACAGGCCGACGCCCAGTTCCCGGAAACGGCACCGTTTCTGCCGGTGGCGGAGCGGATGCGCCTCGCCCGCCGGGTGGACGTGATCGTGGCCGAGCACGGGGGGGCGCGGTGATGCGGCGGCCCCCGTTGCACGAGCGGCTGACGACCCTGGCGTCCGTGCTCGCGCTGCTGGCCGGAACGGAGGCGTTCGCCCAGCCGGCCCGGCCGGAGGCCCAGCCTCCGGCGCAACAGGCGCCCGCCACGGCTCCGGCTGCCGTGCCGCGTGTGGCTGTCCGGGCCGGCATCCATCCCGGCTATACCCGGCTGGTGTTCGACTGGCCGTCCGATGTCGGCTACCGCGTCGAGCGGGATGGAACGCAGGTGATGCTGCGGTTCGACCGTGCCGCGCGGGCCGACTTCGCCCAGGCCCGCCGGATCAATCCCCCCCGGGTGCAGGGGCTGACCCAGGTTTCCGATACGCCCGGCCTTGCCGTCCGCTTCACTGTCGCCGCCGACGCCACGCTGAAGGATTTCCGCAGCGGCGCCCGTGTCGTGGTGGACATCGCCGGCCCGTCGCCCGCGGCGGCTGCCCCGGCCGTCGCGGAGACGCCACCTGCCGCTGCGCCGCCCGCCACACCGCCGGCGACCACACCGCCGGCCGACCAGCCCGCCGGCGCCCGGCCGGCCAGGGAAGCCCCGAAGCCGGCACCGTCGGCTGCCGCGCCCGCTGCCCGTCCACGGGGGATGGAGGCGCGGATGGAGGAGGAACGCCGGAAGGCGGAGGGAGAACCGCTCTGGCAGCTCAGCCAGCAGCGGGCCGCGGCCCAGGCCGGCACGCCCGCCGGAACCCCGCCGGCAGGGGGACAGCCCGCGCCCACCCAGCCCGTACCGTCACAGCCCGCACCTGCCCAACCTGTGCCGGCCCAGCCCGCGCCGGCTCCGGCCGGAGCGCCGCCGGCCACCCCTCCGGCACCCGCCCCTCCGTCGCCCGCCGAGCCCGTGGCGGCGGTCGAGGCGGCCCCCGTCATCGTCGCCTTCGATCCGCAGGCCCCGACGGCGGCGGCCGTGTTCGAGCGGGCCGGCTGGCTCTACATTCTGTTCGACCGTCCGGTGCCGCCCGCCGCGGCTCCCGCGGCGGTGCCCGGGCTGACCGGCGCCATCGAACCCGTCACCCATGCCGACGGCGGCGGCTTCCGCTTCACCCACCCCGTCATCCTGACCCCGCGGGTGGAGAAGGAGGGCACGGTCTGGCGCGTCGTCCTGGCCCGGCCGGAGGCGCAGCCCGCCCCCGGCGACGGTATTCCCGTCGATGCGGAGCCGGATTTCGCGCTCGGGCCGCGGCTGGTGCTGAAGACCCCGGACGCCGCCCGGGTGATCGACTTCACCGATCCCGTGGTCGGGGACACCCTCAAGGTCGTGCCGCTTCCGCTGGCCGGGCAGAACATGCCCGAGCCGCTGCGTCTGGCCGACGCGCAGATTCTCTCCTCGGCGCAGGGCATCGTCGTCCGCCCGGTCAACGACCAGCTCCTGGTGCAGCCGGTGCGCGAGGGGGTGGAGATCACCATTCCCGGCGGCCTCCGCCTCTCCCCGCCGGAGGATATCGCCGCCGCCCTGCCGCCCCCTCCGGCGGAGCCGGAGCGGCTCTACGACTATGCGGCCTGGGGACAGGTGCCGCCGCAGAACTACATCCGGCGCCGTCAGGCGCTGTGGCAGGAGGTGGTGGCCGCTCCGCCGGGCAACCGTGGCCGCGAGCGCCTGAAACTGGCCCGTTTCTACCTCGCCAACGGCTGGGGGGCGGAGGCGCTGGGCCTGCTCGACCTGATCCTGGAGGAACAGCCCGACCTGGACCGCCGGGCCGAGTTCCTGGCCGTCCGCGGTGCTGCGCGGGCGTTGGCGGGCGACCCGGACGGCGCCATCGCCGACCTTTCCTCGCGCAGTCTGGTGGGCGAGCCCGATGCCGACCTCTGGCAGGCCGCCGCGCATGCGGAGAAGGGGGAGTGGGACCGGGCAGCGACCCTGTTCGCCCGGCAGGCGCGCCTGCTGCGCGACTATCCGGAGCCCTTCTTCTCCCGGCTCGCCCTGCTCGCCGCGGATGCGGCGCTGCGCCAGGGCGATCTCGACACGGCGGGACGGCTGATCGACCGGCTGGACCGTCGCGGTGCCGACGACGGCCCGCGCGCCGCCGCCTTCCATTATTTCGCGGGCGAACTGGCGCACAAGCAGGGCGACGAGCGCAAGGCGGAGGATGCGTGGGAGAAGGCGGCCGCCTCCAACGACCGGCTGTACAGGACCCGTGCCACCAAGGACCTGATCGACCTGCGCCTCGCCAACGGCAAGCTGCCTCCGGAGAAGGCGGCGGAGGAGATGGAGAAGCTGCGCTTCGCCTGGCGCGGCGACGACCTGGAGCTGGAGATCCAGCGGCGGCTGGGGGAGGTCCACGCCCTGGCGAAGCAGTACCCGGCCGCCTTCGACACGCTCAAGCGCGCCATCACCCTCTATCCCGACAGCCCGCAGGCGGCGGAGATCGCCAAGCGGATGTCGGAGATCTTCGCCAACCTGTTCGTCCAGGACGGGGCGGCGTCGATGCCGCCGCTGGAGGCGCTGGCGCTCTACGAGCAGTACCGCGAGCTGACCCCGCCCGGCCCCGACGGCGACCTCGTGATCCGCCGGCTGGCGGAACGGCTGGTCGAGATCGACCTGCTGGACCGCGCGGCGGAGCTGCTGGAACATCAGGTGCAGTACCGGCTGGCCGGAACGGAGAAGGCGCAGGTCGGCACCCGCGCGGCCGGTATCCGGCTGCTGGACAGCAAGCCGGACAAGGCGCTGGCGACGCTGGACGCCAGCGAGATGCCGGACCTGCCCGCCGCGCTGGTGGAGGAACGCAGGCTGCTCCGCGCCCGCGCCCTGGCCGATCTTGGGCGCGGATCGGAAGCGGTGGGCCTGCTCGCCGCCGACGGGTCGCGCCCGGCCAAGCTGCTGCGCATCGACGTCGCCTGGCGCGACAAGCAGTGGCCGGCCGCCGCCGCCGCCCTGGCCGATCTGATCGGTCCGCCCCCCGCTGCGGGAACGGAGCTGGCGCCCGAGCAGTCGCGGCTGGTCATCAACCGGGCCGTGGCCCTGGCGCTCGCCCAGGACGATGCCGGCCTGCGCCAGATCCGCGACCAGTTCGGCCCGGCGATGGAGAAGACGGCGGACGCCACGGCCTTCCGCGTGCTGACCCGCCCGGACGAGGCGGCGGGGCTGGTCGATGCGGCGACGATCCGGTCCCGCATCGCGGAGATCGACATGTTCCGCAGCTTCCTGGACGGCTACCGCACCCGCCAGCAGGCCGCGACCCCGCCCGCCGCCGACACGCCCCCGGCCCCGGCCGGGATGAACTGACCCGGCCCGGTCGCGCCCCTGCGCGGCGGCGCCGGGGCCGGTCAGGTCGTGCCGAAGCTCTGCACCAGACTGCCGACGATCAGATACCAGCCGTCCACCAGGACGAAGAAGATCACCTTGAACGGCAGGGCGATCAGGGTGGGGGGCAGCATCATCATGCCCATCGACATCAGCACCGACGCCACCACCATGTCGATGACCAGGAACGGCACGAAGACCAGGAAGCCGATCTCGAAGGCCCGCTTCAGCTCCGACAGCATGAAGGCCGGGATCACCACCTGGAGCGGCACGTCCTTGGGGGCCGCCACCGGCCCCGTCTTGGCGATATCCAGGAAGAGTTGCAGGTCGCGTTCGCGCACATGCTTCATCATGAAGCCGTGGAACGGCTCCACCGCGCGGTTGAACGCCGTCAGCTCGTCGATGTCCTCATTGATCAGGGGCCGGATGCCGTTGGCATAGGACTCCTGCATCACCGGCGCCATGATGAAGAAGGTCAGGAACAGGGCGAGACTGACCAGCACCTGGTTCGGCGGCACCTGCTGCGTGCCCATGGCCGAGCGCAGGAACGACAGCACGATCACGATGCGCACGAAGCAGGTCATCATGATCAGGATGCTGGGCGCCAGCGACAGCACCGTCAGCAGCGCGACAAGCTGGATGATCCGGCCGGTCGCGGTGCCGTTCTGCTCACCCAGGTCGAGCTGGAAGTTCTGGGCCGCGGCGGGACCGGCCAGCAGCAGGAACAGGCCGCCCATGGCGACCGGCAGCAGCAGCCAGAGCAGCGTTTTCGGCGGGGGCAGGATGCGCATGCTCAGGCCCCGTCCCCGCCGGCGGTTGCGCTGTCCGTCCCGTCGGTCCGCACCGGCTCGCCCCGGACCCGCGCCAGCGCCTCGCGGAACGGCTGTGCCGGGGGGCGGGGCGGGGCGGCCTGCGGCGGCGGAGCAGCGGCGGGCAGGCCGCCTTCGACCACCAGATCGGTGGCGGCCCCCAGCAGCAGCAGGTGCTCCACGCCGTCGCGGCGCACCAGCACCAGCCGGCGCTTGGCGTCCAGCGGCAGGACCTCGACCACGGCCAGCCGCCGCTCGCCCCGGGCCCGCGCCATCAGCCCGGCCCCGGGGCCGAAGCGGCGCAGCAGCAGGCCGAAGACGCCGATAAGGGCCAGCACGAAGACCAGGGCCACGATGAAGCGCAGATAGCTCGTCGCGTCCATGCTCAGGCTCCGGAGGCGCCCGCGGGCGGGCGGGAAGGGGGACGCGGCATCAGGCTTCTTCCGGCTTGCGGTAGGCGACGGCGGCGCGCATGCGACGGCTGGCCGGCTCGGCTCCGCCCAGCGTCTCGCCGTGGGTCTCGGTCAAGGCCGCCTGCACGCCCTCCAGCGCCGCCAGCACCTCCTCCAGGAAGGGCAGCAGCAGGCGGGCATGCTCCGGCGGCAGGGCTACGGCGGCGTCCAGGAGCTGCCGCGCCTCCGTCTCCAGCCCGGCCAGGTCCACCAGATCGCGCTGGCGCACCAGCCCGGCGCTGCGCTCCAGCACGGTGCGCAGCTCCGTCAGCGCCGCGGCGATCTCCTCCGGCGAGGCAGGAGAGGACGAGGCGGGGGGGAGGGTATCGGTCATGGCGCGGCTTTTCCGGTCGGGGCCGGCGCGCCCGGCGGCGTGCCGTTCGCCCGGTAGACGTAGGCAAGGATTTCCGCCACGGCGGCAATCGCTTCCAGGGGGATCTCGCTGTCCAGGTCCAGGGCGGACAGGATTTCCGCCAGATCGGCGTCCTCGCGCACCTTGACCCCGGCGGCGAAGGCCATCTCCAGGATCTGTTCGGCCACGGCCCCGTGTCCGCTGGCGACGATGCGCGGCAGCGACTCGCCGCCCGGCTGGTGCCTCAGGGCGACGGCCACGGGACGGCGCGGCGGTGTCTCCGGCTGGCTCAAGGCGACTGGCTCACAGATGCGGGCTCACGGCGACGGTCTCAGGCAGGCGCGCGCCGTGGCGGGCCGATCCTGCGCGGCGCAGCTTAACAAATCCTTCCCCCCGGTAAACCCTGCGGGTTGCCCCGGATGGATCACGGTTTTCCAACTCTTAACCCTATGGGTGGAGTATGATAGGAAAAGATAGATTCAATTTTATGCATTCCGCGTCATGCCGCCGGCCGGACCGGCGGGAACCGGCAGGGGCGGTATCCGGGCACGGTTCTTGCTTGTCAGTGTGGTGCGAATCAGGTCTGGCGGAAGCCAGATCGGGCAGGGAAGGGTGTCATGGACCTGAACAAGATCGGCCTGTTCAAGCTCATCTCGGAAAAGATGGCCTGGCACAGCCAGCGCCAGGGCGTTCTGGCGCAGAACGTCGCCAACTCCGACACGCCCGACTACAAGCCCCAGGACCTCGTGGCCTTCGATTTCCGCAAGGAGCTGCGCGAGAGCGGCCGGATGGAGATCGCGCGGACCAACCCGATGCACATGGCCGGCACCCTGCCCCGGGACCGGCCCTTCAAGGACGGCCGCCAGCGCGGCACCTACGAGACGGCGCCCGACGGCAACGCGGTGGTGCTGGAGGAGCAGATGACGAAGCTGGGCCAGAACGCCATCGAGTTCCAGGGCATCACGAACATCTACCGCAAGCAGATCGCCATGCTGAAGACGGCGCTCGGCCGTGGCGGGCAGTGACGGTCGTGACAGGAGACTGAACCATGGATCTGATGAACACCCTGTCGCTCTCCGCCGCCGGCCTCAAGGTGCAGGGCACCCGGCTGCGGGTGATCGCGGAGAATCTCGCCAACGCCAACTCCACGGCGCCGACGCCGGGCGACCTGCCCTACCGGCGCAAGGTGATCCTGTTCCAGAACGTGCTGAACCGCGAGCTGGGCATGCCCACCGTGAAGGTGAAGAAGATCGACGTGGACCGCAGCGACTTCCAGCGCCGCTACGATCCCGGCCACCCCAGCGCCGATGCCGAGGGCTACGTGCTGATGCCCAACGTCAACACGCTGGTCGAATCCATGGACATGCGCGAAGCACAGCGGTCCTATGAGGCCAACCTCAACGTGATCGACACGACGCGCCAGATGCTGACCCGTACCATCGAGCTTCTGCGCAGCTAGGCGCGCAGGCTTTTCCGCAGGAGTGACCGAGCATGGCCGTTCCCTTCACCAGTGCCGCCGCCGCCTACGCGAACGCCGCCGTCCAGGGCCTCAAGCCCGGCATGAAGACCCCTGCCGAGGAGGGCGAATCCTTCGGCGATCTGCTGCGCCACGCGGCGGAGGAGTCCATCGACACGATGAAGGCCGGCGAGCAGAAGAGCATCGAGGGCATCGTCGGCAAGGCCGATCTGGCGGATGTGGTGACCGCGGTGAGCAATGCCGAGGTCACGCTCCAGGCGGTGGTGAACGTCCGCGACCGGGTCATCACCGCCTATCAGGAAATCCTCCGGATGCCGATCTGACGGACGGGGCAGGGCCGTGACGGATGCGGATGTCATCGCCATCGGGCGCGAGGCGCTTCTCGTCGTCGTCATCGTCGGCGGCCCGCTGATGCTGATCGGCCTCGTCGTCGGCCTCGTGATCTCGCTGTTCCAGGCGCTGACTCAGATCCAGGAGCAGACCATCACCTTCGTGCCGAAGATCGTCATCATGTTCGCGGCGATGGTCTTCCTGATGCCGTTCATGCTGGGGCACCTGCGCTCCTTCATGGAAGGGATCGCGGACAAGATCGTCGCCATCGGCTCGGGCGGCTGAGGCGGGGTGGGGGATGGACCTCGCGGCGTTCGTCGGCGGTTCGGTCTTCGCCTTCCTGCTGGTGTTCGTGCGGCTGGCCGCCGCCTTCATGATCATCCCCGCGATCGGGGAACAGGCCATCTCCGCCCGCATCCGGCTGATCTTCGCCCTTGTCGTGGCGGCGGTGGTGACGCCCGTGGTGCGCCAGTACCTGCCGCCGGAGCCCTCGGCCCCGGCCGAGCTGGCGGCGCTCGTGGTGAGCGAAATCCTGGTCGGCCTCTTCATCGGCACCATCGCGCGGGTGCTGCTGACCGCGCTTGAGACGGGCGGCTTCCTCATCGCCAACCAGCTCGGCCTCGCCGCCGCACAGGCGTTCAACCCGGCGCTGGCGGCGCCGGGCAATCCGATCGGCGCCCTGCTGGGCATCGGTGCGGTGGTCGTCATCTTCGCCACGGACCTGCATCACATGCTGATCCTGGCGGTGGTGGACAGCTATACCCTGTTCAGCCCGGCGGACGGGCTGCCGCTGGGGGACGCGACGGAGCATCTGGCCCAGACCGTGAACACCAGCTTCGCCATCGGGGTGCAGCTTGCCGTGCCCTTCTTCGTCATCGGCTTCCTCTTCTATCTCGGGCTCGGTCTGGTCGCGCGGCTGGTGCCGCAGGTGCAGGTCTTCTTCGTCGGCCTGCCGATCCAGATCGCCATCGGCTCGCTGATGCTGAGCCTCAGCCTCTCCGCCCTCATGCTGTTCTGGCTGACCCATTTCGAGGATCAGCTCGTCGGCCTGTTGCGGCCCTGACCGGGGGGAGCGGCGATGGCCGAGGATCAGGACCAGGACTCCAAAACAGAAGAACCGACAGACAAGAAACTCCGCGACGCCCGGGAGAAGGGGCAGGTCGCCAAGTCGATGGAGGTCGGGCATCTGTTCATCCTCGCCTCCGGGCTCGTCATGGTGCTGCTGCTGCTGCCCTGGTCGGGGCGGATTCTCTGGGACGCGATGATGCCGTTCGTGGAGCGTCCGCACGCCATCCTGATGGCGCCGGCAGCCCTGGGCGACGTGCTGACGGACCTCACGCTGGACATCGCGCTGGCGCTGGCGCCGACGCTTGTGCTGCTGCTGCTGGCGGCACTGGCGGCGCCGATCGTCCAGGTCGGGCTGATGGTCTCCGCCGAGAACGTGTTCAAGTTCGACCTGAACAAGCTGAACCCGCTCACCGGCCTGAAGAACAAGGTCTCGCTCAAGAATCTCGTCGAGTTCCTGAAGTCGCTGGGCAAGCTGGTTCTCGTCGGCATCGTCGTCAGCGTGCTGCTGCTGCCGCTGTGGACGTCCATCGAGCACTTCCTGGCCCTGCCGCTGCCCGCCGTCATCGTCGAGACACGCCATGAGGCGGCGAAGCTGATCGCGGCCGTCGTCATCGTCCTGGGGGCCATCGCCGGGGCCGACTACGCCTTCCAGCGTTACCAGTTCATGCAGCAGATGCGCATGACCAAGCAGGAGGTGAAGGACGAGTACAAGCAGACCGAGGGCGACCCGCTGATCAAGAGCAAGATCCGGCAGCTCCGCATGCAGCGGGCCCGCAACCGGATGATGACGGCCGTGCCTTCGGCCGACGTGGTGGTCACCAACCCGACCCACTTCGCCGTGGCGCTGAAGTACGATGCCTCGGCCATGTCGGCGCCCCGGGTGGTCGCCAAGGGGGCCGATCTGGTCGCCAAGCGCATCCGCGAACTGGCGGAGGAGGCCGGGGTGCCCATCGTCTCCAACCCGCCGCTGGCCCGCGCCCTGTTCGCCACGGCCGAGGTCGACGAGGAAATCCCGGCCGAGCACTACAAAGCCGTTGCCCAGGTCATCTCCTACGTCTTCAAGCTGAAGCGCAAACCGATTCCCGGCTGAGGGGGCTCTGGTCTCCGGCCTGTGGCCTGCTATGGTGCCGCACCCGTCTTCCGGAAAGGAGAGCCGCCCCGTGCCGCCCGATCCGCAGCCTCGAGCGCCGTCGGAGCGCCTGTCCGGAAACCCCGTGCGCGTGGCAGCACTGGGGGCGGCGCTGCTGGCCCTGATCGGCGTCGGCGGCATGCTGGAGGCGGTGTCCGGCTCCAGCGTCGATGGCACCGTGCTGGTCTGGCTGGTCGGCAGCCTTCTGGGATTCGGTGCCTTGGGGCTGGTCTGGCTGGTGCAGCGGGCGGTTGCCGGGTGGCAGGGCGACCGCGGGCTTCTCGGCGCCGTGCTCGACACCGCGCCCGACGCGCTGGCCTTGCTGGCCCCCGACGACCGCCTGCTGCTGATCAACCGCTCCTTCGCGGAACTGCTTCCCCCGGGGGGCGGCGGGACCGCCGCCGCTGGCGGGAACGGTGTCCGGGCGGCGCTGGCCTCCGTCTTTCCCGATCTGGACCCGGTCGCGCTGGCCCGGATGGACGCGGCGGCGCGGCAGGGCCGGGAGACCGCCCTGGAGGTGTCCTCGCCATCCGTCCGGTCGTCCCGCTGGCGGGTGTCTGCGGTCCCGGTGCCCGGACGGCCGGGCCATGTGCTGTGGCGGGCGGCGTCCCTGCCGGCGCCGGCCTATGCCTTCCCCGACGCCCTCGACGGGGCGCCCGTGGGCGTGCTCGTCGCCGACGCGGCCGGGGTGCTGCTGGCGGCGAACCCCCGCGCCGCCGGCTGGCTGGACATTCCGCCCGGCGACGTGGCGGCCCGCGGCCTGCGCCTGGATCAGGTCGTGGCCGGGCTGCCCGTGGCGGAGGCCCGGCCGTCCGACCTGCCGTCCGAGGTGGCGCTGCTGCGTCCCGACGGCAGCGCCATGCCGGCCAACGGCTACCGCATCGTGGAGGACGGCCCCGACGGCCGGCGCGACGTGCTGCTGCTCTGCGATCTCTCCCCGGACCTGCCGCGGCGGCAGGCGATGGAGCGGGCGGAGCGGCGGTTCCAACGGTTCTTCGAGTATGCGCCGATCGGTGTGGCGCTGGTCGATCCGGAACTGCGGCTGGCCGAATGCAACGCCACCTTCCTGTCGCTGGCCGGGTCGGCGCTGGAGGAGGTGCAGGGCCGGCCCATCGGCATGGCCTTCCAGCGGGAGAAGCGCGCGGAACTGGTCGGGCGGCTGCTCGACATCCTGAACGGGCGCGAGGTGGTGGCCGGCAGCACGCCCATCGAGATCAGCATGCGCGGCGCCGGCGGTCCGATGGTCCACCTGTTCGCCCGCCGCATCGATCTGGACGGGGAGGGCGGCCTTGTCCTCCACGTCGTGGACATGACTGAACAGAAGAGCCTGGAGAACCAGATCGTCCAGTCGCAGAAGATGCAGGCGATCGGCCAGCTTGCCGGCGGCGTGGCGCACGACTTCAACAACCTGCTGACGGCGATGATCGGCTTCTGCGATCTGCTGCTGCTGCGCCACAAGCCGGGGGACCAGTCCTTCTCCGACATCATGCAGATCAAGCAGAACGCCAACCGGGCGGCCAATCTGGTCCGCCAGCTCCTTGCCTTCTCGCGGCAGCAGACCTTGCAGCCGCGGGTGCTCAGCGTCACCGACGTGCTGGCGGAACTGTCGAACCTGCTGCGCCGGCTGATCGGCGAGAACATCGAGCTGCGCATGCTGCACGGGCGCGATCTCGGGCTGGTCAAGGTGGACCAGGGTCAGCTCGAACAGGTCATCATCAACCTCGCCGTCAATGCCCGCGACGCCATGACGGGCGGCGGTCGGCTCAGCATCGTCACCAGCAACTTCTCTGCCACGGGGCCGGTGCGGCGCGAGTCGGAGGAGATGCCGCCCGGCGACTATGTCGTGATCGAGGTGGCGGATACGGGTGTCGGCATCCCGAAGGAGAACCTCCAGCGCATCTTCGACCCCTTCTTCTCGACGAAGGAGGTGGGATCGGGCACGGGCCTCGGGCTCTCCACCGTCTACGGCATCGTGCGCCAGACGGGCGGCTTCATCTTCGTGGATTCCGCCCCCGGCCAGGGGGCGAAGTTCTCCATCTTCCTGCCACGGCACAGCGAGCCGGTGACGGCCGCGCCGCCGCCCGAGCCGAAGGAGCGGGCGACGGCCGACCTTACCGGCATGGGCACCATCCTGCTCGTGGAGGACGAGGATGCGGTGCGCGTGTTCGGGGCCCGCGCCCTGCGCAACAAGGGCTATCTGGTGCTGGAGGCCAGGAGCGGTGAGGTGGCGCTGGAACAGCTCCGGCGCGAGGGCGGGCCGAAGGTGGATCTCGTCATCACCGACGTGGTGATGCCGCAGATGGACGGTCCCACCCTGATCCGGGAGGTGCGCCGGCTCCGGCCGGAGATCAAGGTCATCTTCATCTCCGGCTACACCGAAGACAGGTTCCGCGACGCGGTGGACGCCGGCACCCGCATCGAGTTCCTGCCCAAGCCCTTCAGCCTGAAGCAGCTCGCTTCCAAGGTGAAGGAGGTCATGGCCCAGGGCTGATTCCGTCCGCCGGTCTGCACCGGAACCCCGGGACAGCAGGACGGGCCCCCGGCTCTGCCCCTTCGGAGCGGCCGCGGGCCCGCTTGTCCCGGCCGGGGAGGCCCCCATATGCGGGCTCTCCCGTCGGCCGCCCGGTTCCGGTTCCGTCCGTCCCCCTCATGGGCCGGGGCGGGCGGACCGGCGGGGGACTGCCTCAGCCCCGCCGGACCGTCTCCAGGAACGTCTGCACCTGATTGCGCAGGTTGGCGGCCTCCTTCGACAGGTTGGCCGCGGCGGACTGCATCTGCGATGCGGCAGCCCCGGTTTCGCCGGCGGCCTGGGTGACCCCGGCGATGTTGCTCGAGACCTCCTGGGTTCCGGCGGCGGCTTGCTGCACGTTGCCGGCGATCTCGCGGGTGGCGGCGCTCTGTTCCTCCACCGCGGCGGCGACGGTGGTGGTGATGCCGTTGATGCGGGTCACGGTTTCGGCGACCTGCCGGATGGCGGCGACGGCGTCGCCGGTGGCGTTGCGGATCTCCGCGACCTTGAGCTGGATCTCGTCGGTGGCCTTGGCCGTCTGGGTTGCCAGGGCCTTGACCTCAGAGGCGACGACGGCGAAGCCCTTGCCGGCCTCGCCGGCGCGGGCAGCCTCGATGGTGGCATTCAGCGCCAGCAGATTGGTCTGGCCGGCGATGGTATTGATCAGCTCGACGACGGCGCCGATCTGCTGGGCTGCCGCCTGAAGGGCGGTCATGATCGTGCTGGTCCGCTCCACGTCGGCCACGGCCTGCCCGGCGATCTTGGTCGAGCTGTCCACCTGCCGGCTGATCTCCTGGATGGAGGCGGACAGTTCCTCGGTGGCGCCGGCCACCATGTTGACGTTGGTCGAGGCCTGGTCGGCGGCGGCGGCGACGGCGGCAGCCTGCCGGGTGGACTGCTCGGCGGAGCTGCTCATGGCGACGGCGGCGGTTTCCGTCTCGGTGGCGGAGCTGGAGACGGCGTTGACGATCTCGCCGACGCTGGCCTCGAACTCGTTGGCGAGGCGTATCAGCGAGGCGCGCCGTTCGGTTTCGGCCCGGGCCTTGGCCTCGACCTGCTCCTTCTCCAGGCGCTGGCGGTCGAGCGCATTGGTCTTGAAGATCTCCACGGCCTTGACCATGCGGCCGATCTCGTCCAGCCGCTTCACCGCCGGGATCGGGGTCGTCAGGTCGCCGGCGGCCAGCCGGCCCATGCAGCCCTCCAGGGTGGAGAGCGGGCCGGAGATGCCGCGGGCCACCAGCCAGACAACGAACAGGGCACCGGCGATGATGACGGCGATGGTCATGCCGAAGCTGGCCAGCTTGCGCTGGAAGGCGGCGTCGATGTCGTCGGTATAGACCCCGGTGCCGATCAGGATGTTCCACGGCTCGTAGGCGCGGATGAAGGCGATCTTCGGGATCGGTTCCGTGGTGCCGGCCCGCGGATACCAGTACTCCACGATGCCGCCGCCGCTCGATGCTGCCCGCACGAAGTCCCGGACGAAGTAGTTGCCGACCGCGTCCTGACGGTCGATCCGGTCCTCGCCTTCCTGTTTCGGGTCCGGCAGGACCAGACTGACGCCGTTCATGTCATAGGCGAAGATGTAGTCGCTGCCGTCGTTGTAGCGCAGCGCGCGGGCCTGCTCCCGGAAGCGGGCCAGGGCCTCTTCCCGGGTGATCTGGCCGGCCTGCACCGGCTTGTCGAGGTCGGCCGCCAGACTGTGGACGATGTCCACGAGATCTTCCAACGCTTCGACACGGCTCGCCATCAGGTCCCGGCGCATTTCGATCAGGGCCTGACCGCCGACCACGGCGATCAGGACCAGTAATGCAGAGGCGATGGCGTAGAGCTTGGCCGTGACGGCCCGCGATGCGAGGGCGGTAACGGTGGATCTGAGAAAGCCGGTCATAGGCAAAGATCTCCCTTCGCCGCCACCCTGGGGTGGCGGCCTGTCATGGAACGGGGCGGTCTTGGCGAAAGCGGCGAAAACTCGGAGTGCTGAATAAAGATCGACAATACAGTTATTCTTGAACCGTTTTCGCTTGAACAGCCGTTGAAGAACCGGACAAGGCCCGGAACCCCGGGCCTCTGTCCGGCCATCGCCTTGCATCCTGCGCCGGTATCAGCGGCTCTCCTTCGGATGCCAGACGGAGCCCCGGTTCCGATGCCCGGGGCGGGTGGACCGGCGGGGGACTGCCTCAGCCCCGCCGGACCGTCTCCAGGAACGTCTGCACCTGATTGCGCAGGTTGGCGGCTTCCTTCGACAGGTTGGCCGCGGCGGACAGCATCTGCGATGCGGCAGCCCCGGTTTCGCCGGCGGCCTGGGTGACCCCGGCGATGTTGCTGGAGACCTCCTGGGTTCCGGCGGCGGCCTGCTGCACGTTGCCGGCGATCTCACGGGTGGCGGCGCTCTGTTCCTCCACCGCGGCGGCGACGGTGGTGGTGATGCCGTTGATGCGGGTCACGGTTTCGGCGACCTGCCGGATGGCGGCGACGGCGTCGCCGGTGGCGTTGCGGATCTCCGCGACCTTGAGCTGGATCTCGTCGGTGGCCTTGGCCGTCTGGTTGGCCAGGGCCTTGACCTCCGACGCCACCACCGCGAAGCCCTTGCCGGCCTCGCCGGCGCGGGCAGCCTCGATGGTGGCGTTCAGCGCCAGCAGATTGGTCTGGCCGGCGATGGTGTTGATCAGCTCGACGACGGCACCGATCTGCTGGGCGGCTGCCTGCAAGGCCGACATGATGGAGTTGGTCCGCTCCACGTCCGAGACGGCCTGCCCGGCGATCTTGGTCGAGCTGTCCACCTGCCGGCTGATCTCCTGGATGGAGGCGGACAGTTCCTCGGTGGCGCCGGCCACCATGTTGACGTTGGTCGAGGCCTGGTCGGCGGCGGCGGCGACGGCGGCGGCCTGCCGGGTGGACTGCTCGGCGGAGCTGCTCATGGCGACGGCGGCGGTTTCCGTCTCGGTGGCGGAGCTGGAGACGGCGTTGACGATCTCGCCGACGCTGGCCTCGAACTCGTTGGCGAGGCGTATCAGCGAGGCGCGCCGTTCGGTTTCGGCCCGGGCCTTGGCCTCGACCTGCTCCTTCTCCAGGCGCTGGCGGTCGAGCGCGTTCGTCTTGAAGACCTCCACCGCCTTGACCATGCGACCGATCTCGTCCAGCCGCTTCACCGCCGGGATCGGGGTCGTCAGGTCGCCGGCGGCCAGTCGGCCCATGCAGCCCTCCAGGGTGGAGAGCGGGCCGGTGATGCCGCGGGCCACCAGCCAGACGACGAACAGGGCACCGGCGATGATGACGGCGATGGTCATGCCGAAGCTGGCCAGCTTGCGCTGGAAGGCGGCGTCGATGTCGTCGATGTAGACCCCGGTGCCGATCACCATGTTCCACGGCTCGTAGGCGTGGACATAGGTGATCTTCGGGGACGGCTCCGTGTTGCCCGGGCGGGGATAATGGTACTCGACCGTGCCGCTGCCGCCGGCCGAAGCGACCCGGAGGAATTCCCGGACGATGTAGACGCCATTGGAATCCTGGACGTCCAGCCGGTTGGTTCCCTCCTGCCGGGGATCGGCCCCGACAAGCTGGGTTCCGTTCATGTCATAGGCGACCATGTAGTCGCTGCCGCCGTTGTAGCGCATCGCCCGGGCCCGGTCCCGGAAACGGGTGATCGCCTCCTCCCGGCTGATCTGGCCGGCCTGCACTTCCTGGTTGAGTTCCGCGGCGATGCTCTGGGCTGTTTCGACCAGATCCCCCAGCGCTTCGATGCGGCTATGCAGAAGATCCTTGCGCATCTCGATCAGAGCCTGACCGCCGACAACGGCAATCAGAAGAAGCAGCCCGGCGGCGATGGCATAGAGCTTGACGGTAACGGCCCGCGAGGCGAGAGCCGCTGCAACAGACTTCAGGATGCTGGACATCGGCGCAAGCCTCCCCCGCCGCCAGCCCACACCGGTGGCAGCATCTCAAGAAAAATGGACGTTCTTATGCATACTATACGATTCAGTTGGTGATAAGTGCATTTCTCAGCCGTCTTCTGTTAATGAAACGTAGACCGCGAGTTGCAGGACCACTTGTGCATATTCATTTAGTCCCGGCCTGCGCTGTACCCCCTGCATTTCTGCGGCTCCCTGATATTTCAATGGTTTGCTGGCTAAAACGTCATATGTGATATTCGAAAACTGAATGACAGAAAATTCTAATACACTTAATGCGCGAAAAATACCGTCTTGTTCTGAAAGTTCCGGGTACTCCTGTCGGTGAACGGGAAAAGTGAACATAGGGGGAACATTTTCGCTTGGCGGACAGGAACGGAACGGGTACATTTTCCCGCGGTTGAACGCGCTTCCCCGCCGTGCGAGAAGGAAAGGAACCGCCAATGTCGGCAGCTTCACTCCGTCTGGTAGACACCCCCATGGATAAGCAGAAAGCGCTGGACGCCGCCCTCGGCCAGATCGAACGCGCGTTCGGCAAGGGCTCCATCATGAAGCTCGGCGCGCGGGAGGCGATGTCGGAGACGGAGGCGATCTCCACCGGCTCCCTCGGCCTCGACATCGCGCTCGGCATCGGCGGGCTTCCCCGCGGCCGCATCGTCGAGATCTACGGGCCGGAAAGTTCGGGCAAGACGACGCTCGCACTCCATGCCATCGCGGAAGCGCAGAAGGCCGGCGGCACCTGCGCCTTCGTGGACGCGGAACACGCCCTCGACCCGGCCTATGCCCGCAAGCTGGGCGTGGACGTGGACGAACTGCTGATCTCCCAGCCCGACGCCGGCGAGCAGGCGCTGGAGATCGCGGACACGCTGGTCCGCTCCGGCGCCATCGACGTGCTGGTGGTGGATTCCGTGGCCGCGCTGGTGCCGCGGGCAGAGCTGGAAGGGGAGATGGGCGACAGCCATGTCGGCCTGCATGCCCGGCTGATGAGCCAGGCCTTGCGTAAGCTGACCGGCTCCATCTCCAAGTCGCGCTGCCTCGTCATCTTCATCAACCAGATCCGTCTGAAGATCGGCGTCATGTTCGGCAACCCGGAGACGACGACGGGCGGCAACGCGCTGAAGTTCTACGCCTCCATCCGTCTCGACATCCGCCGCATCGGTGCGATCAAGGACCGCGACAACGTGGTCGGCAACCAGACCCGCGTGAAGGTGGTCAAGAACAAGATGGCGCCTCCGTTCCGGGTGGTCGAATTCGACATCATGTACGGTGAGGGCGTGTCCAAGGTGGGCGAACTGCTCGACCTCGGCATCCAGGCCGGGGTGGTGGAGAAGTCGGGCGCCTGGTTCTCCTACGACGGCCAGCGCATCGGGCAGGGGCGGGAGAACGCCAAGACCTTCCTGCGCAACAATCCCGCCGTGGCGGAGGCGATCGAAACCAAGGTCCGCGCCAATGCCGGTCTTGTCGCCAGCGCCATGATGGGAGCGCCCGAGTCCGACGGCGACGCCTCCAGCCCGGACTGATCGGCCCCGTTCCGGTGGCCGGCCGGTGGGGGCGCAAGGGCCTGCGGCGGCGCCCGCGCCCCCTCTGTTTTCGGGCCGGCCCCGCCGTCCGAAGCATCGCCGGGGTAGGTCGCTCCGGTGCCTGCGCCTGTCCCTGTGCCTTGCCGTGGACATCCCCCATCTGCCCACGGTAAAACCCCCGTTCCGCGCCATCCGGCACGTTTGACGAGCAGCAGGGCCGTACCCGTCATGAGCAAGAAGACCGCGAACGAGATCCGCGCCACCTTCCTGGATTTCTTCAAGAAGAACGGCCACGCCGTCGTGGACAGCTCGCCGCTCGTGCCGCGCAACGACCCGACGTTGATGTTCACCAACGCCGGGATGGTGCAGTTCAAGAACGTCTTCACCGGCAATGAGACGCGGCCCTACAGCCGGGCCGTCACCGCGCAGAAGTGCGTCCGCGCCGGCGGCAAGCACAACGACCTGGAGAATGTCGGCTACACGGCCCGGCACCACACCTTCTTCGAGATGCTGGGCAATTTCAGCTTCGGCGACTACTTCAAGGCCGATGCGATCGAACTGGCCTGGACCCTGATCACGAAGGAGTACGGTCTGCCGAAGGACCGGCTCTGCGTCACCGTTTTCCACACCGACGACGAGGCGGCGGACCTCTGGAAGAAGGTCGCCGGCTTCGGCGACGACAAGATCATCCGCATTCACACCTCCGACAATTTCTGGATGATGGGCGACACCGGCCCCTGCGGTCCGTGTTCCGAGATCTTCTTCGATCACGGCCCGCATATCGCCGGTGGCCCGCCGGGCAGTGCCGAGCAGGACGGCGACCGCTTCATCGAGATCTGGAACCTCGTCTTCATGCAGTACGAGCAGTTCCCGAAGGATGGCGGCCATGAGCGGGTGCCGCTGCCGAAGCCCTCGATCGACACCGGCATGGGGCTGGAGCGGCTGGCGGCCGTGCTCCAGGGGGTGCATGACAACTACGACACCGACCTGATGCGGGCGCTGATCGTCGCCTCGGCCGATGCCACCGGCGCCCCGCCGGAGGGGACGCACGCGGTCAGCCACCGCGTCATCGCCGACCATCTGCGCGCCTGCTCCTTCCTCATCGCCGACGGCGTCATGCCGTCGAACGAGGGCCGCGGCTACGTGCTGCGCCGGATCATGCGCCGGGCCATGCGCCATGCCCACATGCTGGGCGCCAAGGACCCGGTGATGTACCGGCTGGTGCCGGCGCTGGTGCGGGAGATGGGCGGCCATTACACCGAGTTGCAGCGCGCCCAGCCGCTGATCACCGAGACGCTGCGGCTGGAGGAGACGAAGTTCAAGCAGACGCTCGACCGCGGCCTGCGCCTGCTGGACGAGGAGGAAGCCCGGCTCGTGCCCGGGCAGGCGCTGCCCGGGCAGGTCGCCTTCACCCTCTACGATACCTACGGCTTCCCCCTCGACCTGACGCAGGACGTGCTGCGCGGCCGCCAGCGCGGCGTGGACGTGGACGGCTTCAACGCCGCCATGGAGGAGCAGCGGCGCAAGGCCCGCGCCGCCTGGGCCGGGTCGGGCGAGGCGGCGACCGAGCGGGTCTGGTTCGAGCTGAAGGACGAGGTCGGCGCCACCGAGTTCCTCGGCTACGACGCCGAGATGGCGGAGGCCAAGGTCACGGCCCTGCTCGATCCCGCCGGGACCCGGCTGGAGCGGGCCGCGGCCGGACAGGAGGTCATCGTCGTCGTCAACCAGACGCCGTTCTATGGCGAATCCGGCGGTCAGGTCGGCGACAGCGGCGTGCTGTTCTCGGCCGGCGGGGCCGAGGTCGCGGTGCGCGACACGCAGAAGAAGCTGGGTGCCGTCTGGGCCCACATCGGTGCGGTGACGCGCGGCACGCTCGCGGTCGGCGACGTCGTGGAACTGCGGGTGGACGGGGCGCGCCGGGCCGACATCCGCGCCAACCACTCCGCCACCCACCTGCTGCACGAGGCGCTGCGCCGCCGCCTGGGCGAGCATGTCACGCAGAAGGGCTCGCTGGTCGCGCCGGAGCGCCTGCGCTTCGACATCAGCCAGCCGACGCCGCTCTCGGCCGAGGACGTGCAGGCGGTGGAGGCGGAGGTGAACCGCCGCATCCTCGGCAATTCCGAGGTCACCACCCGGCTGATGACGCCGGATGCCGCGATCGAGCTGGGCGCCATGGCGCTGTTCGGGGAGAAGTACGGCGAGGAGGTGCGCGTCGTCTCCATGGGCGGGGTCGATGCCGGCGGCAACAAGGAGTTCTCCGTCGAGCTGTGCGGCGGCACCCATGTCCGCCGCACCGGCGACATCGGCCTGTTCAGGATCGTCTCCGAAGGGGCGGTGGCCGCCGGTGTCCGCCGCATCGAGGCAATGACCGGGCGCGGCGCGCTCGCCCATCTGGACGAGCAGGAGGGCCGGCTGATCCAGGCTGCCTCGGCGCTCAAGGTCCCGCCGGCGGAGGTGCCGGCCAAGGTCGCGGCCCTGGTCGAGGAGCGTCGCCGGCTGGAGAAGGAACTGGCCGACCTGCGCCGTCAGGTGGCGCTGGGCGGCGGGGCCGGGCCTGCCGCCGGCGCCGCGGTGAAGGAGGTCGGCGGCGTGAAGCTGCTGGCCCGCGTGCTGCCCGACCTGCCGGCGAAGGACCTGAAGCCCCTGGCCGATGACCTGAAGAAGCAGGTCGGCTCCGGCGTCGTCGTCGCCATCTCCCAGGCGGACGGCAAGGGTTCCCTCGTCGTCGGCATCACCGAGGATCTGGTCGGCCGGCTGTCGGCCGTCGATCTCGTCCGGGCCGGGTCGGTGGCGATGGGCGGCAAGGGCGGCGGCGGCCGTCCCGACATGGCCCAGGCCGGCGGCCCCGACGCCGGTAAGGCCGACGCCGCCGTCGCGGCCATCGAAGCGGTGCTGGCCGGCACCGCGGCGGCGGCGGAGTAGCCGGCACGGGCTGGCGGACCGGGGGCGCCGGACGGCCATGCCGCCGTCCGGGCGCCCCGCCGTTCCGCCTGACGGATACCCGCGGCACCGGCCCGTATTGCCGCTTTGCAGCCGGCGGGCGGGGTGGTTAGCTGCCCACCTCCGCACCGCGCAGGCCCGGGCGGGCACCGCTCCGGAACGGGCTCGGGCCCTGACCGGGCGCCGGTTCCTGAAAGGGCGGCGGTTCCTGAAAGGGTGAAGGAAGGGCAGGGCATGACCCGTTTCGAAGGCACCTCCAGCTACGTCGCCACCGACGATCTGCGCGTCGCCGTCAACGCCGCCATCACCCTGCAACGTCCGCTGCTGGTGAAGGGCGAGCCCGGCACCGGCAAGACCGTGCTGGCGCAGGAGGTGGCGGGGGCGCTCGGCCGGCCGCTGCTGTCCTGGCACATCAAATCCACGACCAAGGCGCAGCAGGGCCTCTACGAGTACGATGCGGTCAGCCGCCTGCGCGACAGTCAGCTGGGCGATCCGCGCGTCCATGACATCCGCAACTACATCCGCAAGGGTCGGCTGTGGCAGGCGTTCGAAACCGAGCCCGCGCCCGTCCTGCTGATCGACGAGGTGGACAAGGCGGACATCGAGTTCCCCAACGACCTGCTGCTGGAACTCGACCGCATGGAGTTCCACGTCTACGAGACGGGGGAGACGGTGAAGGCGCGGCAACGGCCCGTCGTCATCATCACCTCGAACAACGAGAAGGAACTGCCGGACGCCTTCCTGCGCCGCTGCTTCTTCCACTACATCCGCTTCCCCGATCCCGACACGATGCGCCGCATCGTGGGCGTCCACTTTCCGGACCTGAAGCAGGAACTGCTGCGCGACGCGCTGGCCCTGTTCTACGAGGTGCGGGAGGTGCCGGGTCTGAAGAAGAAGCCCAGCACGTCGGAGCTGCTGGACTGGCTGCGCCTGCTGCTGGTGGAGGACATCCCGGCCGAGACGCTGCGCCAGCGCGATCCCAAGAAGCTGATCCCGCCGCTGCATGGCGCCCTGCTGAAGAACGAGCAGGACGTCCACCTGTTCGAACGCCTCGCCTTCATGACCCGGCGGGAGCGGGGGACGGAGTAGAAGCATCGTCCTCTGCCCCTGGCGGACGGAGGGCCGGTCCCCGGCCCATCGGCCTAGGGCGGAATCGCCGGACCTGACGGGAGTTGCCGGCCGGGGCTGCGGTGGATGCCTCTATCCTGGAGGCGGAATGATCCCCGCCGCCGGAGCCGTCCATGCCCGATGCCTGCCCCGACCGGGCCGCCCTGCTGGCCGCCCGCCTTGCCGCGACCCGCGCCCGCAGCGTCGCCCTGACCGACGGCCTGTCGACCGAGGACATGGTCGTGCAGTCCATGCCCGATGCCAGCCCGGTGAAGTGGCATCTGGCGCACACGACCTGGTTCTTCGAGACCTTCGTGCTGGGGCCGCATGCCGGCCAGCCGCCGCACGATCCCGCCTGGGCCTATCTCTTCAACTCCTATTACGTCGCCGCGGGCGAGCGGCATCCGCGGTCCCGGCGCGGGCTCGTCACCCGGCCCGGCGTGGCCGAGGTGCTGGAGTGGCGGGCGCAGGTGGACCGCCGGCTGGCCGCCTTCCTGGAAACCGACCCCACGGCCGATGCCCTGGACCTGATCGACCTGGGCATCGCGCATGAGCAGCAGCACCAGGAACTGCTGCTGACGGACCTCAAGCACCTGCTGGCCCAGAACCCCCTGCGGCATCTCCTGCGGCCCGCCCGCCCTGGGACGGAGGACAGGGCGTCGGGGGTGCCGCCGCCGCTCGGCTGGGTCGAGCATCCCGGCGGGTTGGTGGAGGTCGGCCATGCCGGTTCCGGCTTCGCCTACGACAATGAAGGCCCGCGCCACCGCGTCTGGCTGGAGCCCTTCGCGCTGGCCGACCGGCCGGTCACCTGCGGCGAGTGGCTGGCCTTCATGGCGGACGGCGGCTATGCCACGCCGTCGCTCTGGCTCTCCGACGGCTGGGCCCTGGTGCAGGCGGAAGGCTGGCGGGCGCCGCTCTACTGGCGCGACGCCGGGGACGGCGACTGGCGGGTCTTCACCCTCTCCGGCGAGCGCCGCCCCGACCCGGCGGAGCCGGTCGCCCATGTCAGCCAGTACGAGGCCGACGCCTTCGCCCGCTGGGCCGCCGGGGTCCAGGCCGGTCCCGGCGGCCGGCTGCCGACGGAAGCCGAGTGGGAGACGGTGGCCGCCCTGCGCGCGCCCTCGGGCACCTTTGCCGATGCCGGGCGTTATCACCCCGCTCCGCTGTCGGGTCCGTCCTGGTACGGGGAGGTCTGGGACTGGACCGCGTCCGCCTATCTCCCCTATCCGGGCTTCCGCACGGCGGCCGGGGCGGTGGGCGAGTACAACGGCAAGTTCATGAGCGGACAGATGGTCCTGCGCGGCGGCTCCTGCGCCACCCCCGTCGGCCATGTCCGGCCCACCTACCGCAACTTCTTCCCGCCGGCCGCGCGCTGGCAGTTCAGCGGCCTCCGTCTGGCCCGCTGAGGGGAAGCCAGGAGGAGGGGGGCCGATGTCCCGCGACGCGACGACCGCACCCGGGCCGGGCCACGGCCCGGCGCGCGCCAGCTTCCTCGACCTCGCCCCGCGCGAGGAGGGGTTCCGCGAGGCCGTGCTGCGCGGCCTGTCGGCACGGCCGCGGACCCTGTCCGCGACCTTCTTCTACGATGCCGAGGGCTCGCGCCTGTTCGACCGCATCACCGACCAGCCCGAATACTATCCGACGCAAACGGAGATCGGCATTCTGGCGCAGTCCGGGGCGGAGATGGCGGACCTGCTGGGGCCGGGCTGCCAGGTGATCGAGCTGGGCAGCGGCTCCTCCGTCAAGGTGCGGCTCCTGCTCGACCGGCTGAAGGACCCGGCCGGCTATGTCGGCATCGACATCAGCCGGGCGCATCTGCGCGCCGCCTGCGACCGGCTGGCGGCGGACTATCCGGGGCTGGACGTGCTGGCCCTGTGCGCCGACTGCCTGCATCCCGAGTTCCTGTCCGGGATCGCGGTGCCGCCGCCGGCGTCGCGGCTGCCAGGGCGGCGGGTGGTGTTCTTTCCCGGCTCCACCATCGGCAACCTGGACCCGGTCGAGGCGCTGGCCTTCCTTTCCCTCTGGGGCCGCTGGCTGCGCCGGGCCGGGCCGCGGGCGGCCGATGAACGGCCCGGGGGCCTGCTGGTCGGCGTGGATCTGCGCAAGGACCCGGCCCTGCTGCACGCCGCCTACAACGACGCGGCCGGGGTGACGGCGGCCTTCAACCTGAACCTGCTGGCACGCATCAACCGCGAGCTGGGCGGCAGCTTCGATCTGGACGCCTTCGCCCACCGCGCCTTCTACGATTCCGACCGCGGCCGGGTGGAGATGCATCTGGTCAGCCGCCGCGACCAGATCGTCCGGGCGGCGGGACGGAGCTTCGCCTTCCAGGCGGGAGAGACGATCCACACGGAGAACTCCTACAAGTATACGCTGCCTGGATTCGCGGCCCTGGGGGCCCGCGCCGGGCTGCGGGCGGAACGGACCTGGACCGACCCGGACGGTCTGTTCGCCCTGTTCTGGCTCGTCGCCTGATCTGGTTCGGCGCCTGAGCGGAATCCGTGCTTTTCCGCCCCCGCTCGGAAGGGGCAGGATCACGCCTTCCGGATGCCTTGTTTCCGCCGGGATTGCCCGGCAGGGAACAGGCGTGAGCGGGCGTGCGTGAGCGGGCGTGTCTGGGGGATGGTGCCATGGCGGACTCTCTGGTCGAGCGGCAGGTCGCGCGCCTGGATGCGGCCTTCCTGCGCGAACAGCGCCGCGGCGTGCGCCTGCTGGCGATCGCGCGGCTGATCACCATGGTGGTGATCCTGGGCTGGGTCCTGTCCATCGACGTGGCGATGGAGAATCTGCGGCCCTATGTCATCGTCGGGCTCCTCTCCGGCCTGTCGCTCGTCTCCGTCTGGCTGACCCGGACGGACTGGTACCGGCCCTGGATGCTCTATCCCCTGGTGGCGCTGGACAATCTGCTGATCGGCTACGGCCTGCTGGGCATGGCCACCATCGGCGGGGAGGTGCTGCCGCCGCCGGTGATGCTGCGCAGCGTCTGGTTCTCGCTGTTCTTCCTCTTCATCGCCGGCACGGCGCTGGCGCAGTCGCCCGGCCTCGTCGTCTGGGCCGGGCTGTCCGCTGCCCTCGTCTGGACCGTGGGGGCCCTCTGGGTGATGGCCCAGCCCGGCAGCTACCATTCCGATCTCGCCTATGGCGGCGCCAACACGGTGGGGGATTTCCTCGCGGTCTATCTCGACCCGATGTTCGTGGACGTCGTCAACTGGGGCAGCCAGGTGCTGCTCCTGCTGCTGGTCGCCTTCGTGCTGGCGGTGGTGGTCGGGCGTTCCCGCCGGCTGGTGGCGGACACGGTGGCGGTGGAGCGGGAGCGGGCGAACCTCGCCCGCTACTTCTCGCCGGACATGGTGGACCGCCTTGCCGCCAAGGACAGCCCCTTCGCCCAGCCACAGACCCGCCCGGTGGCGGTGCTGTTCGCGGACCTGATGGGCTTCACCCGGATCTGCGAGACGACGCCGCCGCCCGAGGTGATCGAGCTGCTGCGCGGTTTCCGTCAGCGCATGGAGCGCTGTGTCTTCGCCCATGGCGGCACCATCGACAAGTATGTCGGGGACTGCGTCATGGCCACCTTCGGTACGGTGGCGGCGACGGACGCCGATCCGGCCGAGGCGCTGGCCTGCGCCCGCGCCATGACAGAGGCGCTGCGGGACTGGAACCGGGAGCGCCGGCAGCGGGGCGAACCGGCGCTGCGGCTCTGCATCGGTCTGCATTACGGCCCCGTGATCCTGGGCGACATCGGCGGCGACCGGCAGGTGGAGTTCACGGTGATTGGCGACACGGTCAACGTCGCCAGCCGGCTGGAGAAGATCACCCGCGATCTCGACGCCGACATCGTCGCCAGCGACGATCTCGTGCAGGCCGCGGTGGCGGTGCGCGGTCCGCAGGCCCTGGACGGCTTCTCCTCGGCGGAGAGCGTCTCCCTGCGCGGCCGGCGCGAGACACTGGGCGTCTGGTATCACCGCCGTGCGGAGGCCCTGGCCGCGGAATAGGCCCGCCCTTCATCCGCGGCCGGCGCCTCTGCTACAGTTCCGGTCCCGGAACGCCGCAGGGCAGCGCCGATGTTCACCACCTTCTTCTACGAACTGCGCAAGGCGCAGGTGCCCGTCAGCCTGAAGGAATATCTGGCGCTGATGGAGGCGATGCAGGCCCACGTCGCCGCCTACAGCATCGACGACTTCTACTATCTCTGCCGCGCCGTGCTGGTGAAGGACGAGCGCAACCTGGACCGCTTCGACCAGGTCTTCGGCCAGGTCTTCAAGGGGCTGGAGACGTCCGGCGCCACGCCGCAGGAGATCTTCGCGCAGATCCCCGAGGAATGGCTGCGCAAGCTGGCCGAAAAGCTGCTGACGGAGGAGGAGAAGGCCCAGATCCAGGCCCTGGGCGGCTGGGACCGGCTGATGGAGACTCTGGCGAAGCGCCTCGCCGAGCAGGAGGGGCGGCACCAGGGCGGCTCGAAATGGATCGGCACCGCCGGCACTTCGCCCTTCGGGGCCCATGGCTACAATCCGGAGGGCGTCCGCATCGGCCAGCAGGAGAGCCGCCACCGCCGCGCCGTGAAGGTCTGGGACAGGCGGGAGTTCCGCAATCTCGACGACCGGGTGGAGCTGGGCACCCGCAACATCAAGGTGGCGCTGCGGCGGCTGCGCCGGTTCGCCCGCCAGGGCGCGGCCGAGGTGCTGGACCTGCCCGACACCATCCGTTCCACCGCGCGCAATGCCGGCTGGCTCGACCTGCGGATGGTGCCGGAGCGGCACAATGCCGTGAAGGTGCTGCTGTTCCTGGATGTCGGCGGCAGCATGGACGACCATGTGCGCGTCTGCGAGGAGCTGTTCTCCGCCGCCCGGACGGAGTTCAAGCACCTCGAATACTTCTACTTCCACAACTGCGTCTATGAAGGCGTCTGGAAGGACAACCGCCGCCGCCATGTCGAGCGGATGTCTACCTGGGACGTGATCCACACCTACGGGTCGGACTACAAGCTGGTCTTCGTCGGCGACGCCGCCATGAGCCCCTACGAGATCGTGCAGCCCGGCGGCAGCGTGGAGCACTGGAACGCCGAGGCCGGGCAGGTCTGGCTGCAACGGCTGCTGCACACCTGGCGCCATGCCATCTGGCTGAACCCGACGCCGGAGAAGTACTGGGGGTACACCCAGTCCATCGCCATGATCCGCCAGCTCATGGACGGCCGCATGTACCCCCTGACCCTGGAGGGGCTGGACCGCGGCATGCGGGAGCTGAACCACTGATCCGGCGGCTTTCAGGGGCCCCGGCCGCCGCTCCGTTTACCGCCCCTGGCCGCGCATCGGGCTAGATTGAAACGGGTCCGGCCCGCGCATAGTCTGCCCGGCGCCCGGATACCCCCGATGGATGGGGAGTGGCAGAAAAGGACGGACAGCATGAGTGACGTGACGAAGGTCACCATCGCGCGCGGCGACGGGATCGGTCCGGAGATCATGGACGCGACCCTGGAGATCCTGGAGGCGGCGGGTGCCGCGCTGGAGTACGAGGAGATCCAGATCGGCGAGAGCGTCTACCGGCGCGGCATCCTGAACGGCATGGAGCCGGCGGCCTGGGACAGCCTGCGCCGCACCCGCGTGTTCCTGAAGGCGCCGATCACCACGCCGCAGGGCGGCGGCTACAAGTCCTTGAACGTGACGATCCGCGGCGCGCTGGGGCTCTACGCCAACATCCGGCCCTGCGTCAGCTACCACCCGTTCGTCAACACGAAGCACCCGCAGATGGACGTGGTGATCGTGCGCGAGAACGAGGAGGACCTCTATGCCGGCATCGAGTACCGGCAGACCCAGGACGTGACCCAGGCGGTCAAGCTGATCTCCCGGCCGGGGTCGGAGAAGATCATCCGTTACGCCTTCGAGTATGCCCGCGCCAACCACCGGCGCAAGGTGACGGCCTTCGTCAAGGACAACATCATGAAGATCAGCGATGGCCTGTTCCATCGCGTCTTCGACGAGATCGCCGCCGAGTATCCGGAGATCGAGCACGAGACGATGATCATCGACATCGGCGCCGCCCGGTTGGCGGACACGCCCGAGCAGTTCGACGTCATCGTCACCCTGAACCTCTACGGCGACATCATCTCCGACATCGCGGCCCAGATCACGGGCTCGGTCGGGCTTGCCGGGTCCTCCAACATCGGCGACCAGTGCGCCATGTTCGAGGCGATCCACGGCTCGGCGCCGAACATCGCCGGCAAGGGCATCGCCAACCCCTCGGGCCTGATCCTGGCCTCGGTGATGATGCTCGTGCATGTCGGGCAGGCCGAAGCGGCGGAGCGCATCCACAATGCCTGGCTGCGGATGGTCGAGGACGGCATCCATACGGTGGACATCTTCAAGCGCGGCATCTCCAAGGCCCGCGTCGGCACCCGCGACTTCGCGGCCAATCTGATCGACCGGCTGGGCGAGCGGCCGGTGACGCTGACCCCGGCCAGCTACGAGGTCGGCGCCAAGGCCAGCTTCGCCGGCATTCAGCTCAAGACCCGCAACGATGCGAAGAAGCGGCTGGTCGGCTGTGACATCTTCGTCGATCACACCGGCGGCGACGGCGACGCCATGGCGGCCCGCGTTCTGCCGCTGGTGCAGGACGGGCTGAAACTGTCCGTCATCTCCAACCGCGGCCAGAAGGTCTGGCCCGACGGCGCACCGGAAACCTTCTGCATCGACCACTGGCGCCTGCGGGTGATGGGGGAGGGCACCGCCGCCGTGACCCAGAACGCCATCGCTGCGCTGATCGTGCGCATGGCGGATGCAGGATTCGATATTGTGCAGACGGCGCGTCTCTATACTTTCGACGGCGCACCCGGCTTCTCCCTGGCCCAGGGCCAGTAGCCCGGGCCGCAATGGCGGCCGGCCATCATACCCCCCGCGGGGGGCGTCTGCGGAGTTTCCCACAGAAAAATCGCAGCCGCCCCCTACCCATCCGGAAGCAAATTTGGTACGGTTGGGCACTGTGCGACACAAGATGTAGCCTCTTGTGTTGACAGGTGACCTATGGCAGGCAGCCGGGCCTGCGGTCGCGGTCATGCCCCGGGACGGACGGTCCCGGGCGCCGATGCCGCGCGGGAGCTTGGGGGAGAAACCTTCATGAGTTGGACGGAAGAGCGGATCGGGAAGCTGCGCGAGCTCTGGGGGCAGGGGATGAGCGCCAGTGAGATCGCCGAGCTTCTGGGCAACGTCACCCGGAACGCGGTGATCGGCAAGGCCCACCGCCTCGGCCTGTCCGGTCGTCCCTCCCCGATCAAGAAGAAGCCGACCCGCGGCGCCACGATCCTGTCGCTGACCGAGCGCATGTGCAAATGGCCGGTCGGCGATCCCAAGCACCCCGATTTCCATTTCTGCGGCAAGACGGCCCTGCCGGGCATGCCCTACTGCGCCGAACATGCCGCCATGGCCTATCAGCCGGCCAAGAAGCGGGAAGAGGAGCGCAAGTTCTCCGTTGCCTGACAGCCGGCGCTTGACGGGCGACGCCTGACCGACCTCGGCCCGGGGCTCCCCGGCCCGCCCGGTCCGGATGCATGCCGTCGCCACGGCACGGCCGTGACCCCTGGCGGGCATGTGGTCCGCCGCACGCCCCTATGCCCTTCGTCTCAGTTTGGTCCGGCGGCATCCTCGTATAGGACTAGGGGGATTCCTGGGGGGCGGACGGCAGGCGGGTTCCTTGTCCTTTGGTATGATCAGACGGACGCTTCCGCCGCTCCCGGCGGATCGGCCGGCCTTTGCGGCTGGCAGGGGTCAGGCCGTGTCCACAGAGGCCGGCGATCCGGTCACCGCGGCCCGGGTCCGGCTCGCGCAGGCCTGCGGCGGGCTTCAGGCATGGCAGATCGACCCCGCGACCTGGGCGGCCACGGGTCCGCCCGGCGTGCTGGAGCTGTTCGGCCTGCCGGCCACCGCCAGCGTCCGTGACATCCTCGATGCCATCCATCGGCGCGACCGTCCCCGTGTGCGGCGGCGCTTCGCCGAGGCGTGCCGGCCCGGCGGCGTCTGCCTGTGCGATTTCCGGGTGATGCTGCCCGACGGCGGGGTGCGCTGGCTGCGCTTGGCGGGGGAAGGGGTCGTCCTGCCGGACGGGTCCCTGCGGGTCGTCGGCTTCACGGTGGACATCACCGGCACCAGGACGGCCGCCCGCGATCTGGTGGAGAGCGAGGCGCGCTTCCGCAGCTTCATCGACCATTCCTCCAGCCTGATCTTCGCCAAGGACCTCCAGGGCCGTTACATCCTGGCGAACCGCGCCTATCTCGACCTGTTCGGTTTTTCCTCCCTCGACGCGCTGCTGGGGCTGACTGACCGCGACCGGTTCGGCCATGAGGTGGACTGGACCCTGAACGACCGCCGGGTGGCCGCGACGGGCGAACCGCTGGAGGCGGAGGAGGAGGCCGACTTCGCCGACGGCCGCCGCACCTACATCTCGGCCAAGTTCCCCTTGCGCGACGCGGCCGGCCGGATCGTCGCAGTCGGCGGCATCTCCACCGACATCACGGCCCGCAAGCGGGCGGAACAGGCGCTGGCGGAGAGCGAGGCGCGCTTCCGCGTGCTCGCCGACAGCGCCCCGGTCACCATCTGGATGGCCGCTCCCGACGGCGCCTGCACCTACATGAGCCGGGGCTGGCGCGAGACCACGGGGCAGGACGAGGATGCCGCCGCCGGGTTCGGCTGGCTGGCCGCCCTGCACCCCGACGATGCGCCGACGGCGCGGCAGGCCCTGGCGGGGGCCGTTGCCGGGCAGCGGGCCTTCCGCCAGGAATACCGCCTCCGGCACCGGGACGGCCGCTATCGCTGGGCCATGAACGTGGCCGTGCCGCGGCTGTCGGCGGGGGGCGACTTCCTGGGCCTGATCGGGTCGATCATGGACATCACCGAGCGCCGCCAGCTTGAGGAGGCGCGGGCCCTGCTGATGCGCGAGGTGGACCACCGCGCCAAGAACGCGCTCGCCGTGGTCCAGGCCCTGGTCGGGCTGACCTCGGCCGACAGCGTGGCGGCATTCAAGGAGGCGGTGACGGGCCGCGTCTCCGCCATGGCGCGGGCGCATTCGCTGCTGGCGGCCAACCGCTGGCTGGGCGGCGATCTCGCCGGGCTGGCGGGGGAGGAGCTGGAGCCCTATGCGGGCCGCGTCCGCATGGCCGGCCCCGCGGTCGATCTGCCGGCCGACTACATCCAGGCGGTGTCGCTCTCGCTGCACGAACTGGCGACCAACGCGGCCAAGCACGGCGCCCTGTCCAGCCCGGACGGCCGGGTCGATCTGCGCTGGGATCTTGCAGGCGGCGGCCGCGCGCTCCGCCTTGTCTGGGAGGAGAGCGGTGGCCCCCCGGTCGCCGGCCCACCCCGGCGCAGCGGCTTCGGCTCCTCCCTGCTGGTCCGCAGCATTCGCGGCCAGCTCGGCGGCACCCTGCGCCAGGACTGGCGCCCGCAGGGCCTTCTCTGCGAGATCGTCCTGCCGCTCACCCATGACGAGGGCGGTGGGGAGCGGGGGTAGTGCCATCAGATGATGAAGCGGAAATCATCATCTGATGATATGGTGGTGCCCGGGGATCACGACCGGAGGGCACGATGCCACCGCTTGCGCAGACCTCGGACGACCGCCTGCCGACCTCGCGGCCCCGGCAGCAGACCTTTGCCGATCCCTCGGACCGCGCCCGCCTGACCCCGGCCTCGCTGGAGGCCATGCGGCGTCTGGCGGAAACCTGGACCCTGTCCCGCCCGGAGGCGGCCGCCCTTCTCGGGGTGTCGGAAAGCACCTGGGACAGGATCAGGACAGGCGCCTGGACCCAGAATCTCAGTCAGGACCAGCTCTACAGGGTCTCGGCCCTCGTCGGTCTCCACAAGGGCCTGCACCTTCTCTTCGCGGACACCATGGCCGACCGCTGGCCGCGGCTGCGGAACCGGGGGCCGCTGTTCGCCGGACAGACCCCCATCGACGCCATGGTCGAAGGAGGCATCCCCCTGATGCTGGAGGTGCGCCGTCACGTCGATGCCCTGCGCGGCGGGCTCTGATGACGCCGCCCGTGCGTCGCCTCGCGCTGGAGCGGACGGTGCGGCTGGTGGCCAGCGCCCGGCTCCGCGATCCGGTGCTGCGGGGCCTCGTGCCAGCGGACATGGAGGACGATCTGGCCGAGATCGAGGGCGCGACCAGCGGTCGGATCATGGCGCAGGCCCGCGGGGCGGACGGCATCGGCAGCGCGGAGTTCGTCGCCGGCCTTCCGCAGGCCCTTTTCATCAACGCTGCCTTCTCCTACTGGCGTCCGCGCGACCTGAACCGCTTCAACGGGCCGGGCCGCGGGGCGTGGTACGCGGCCTTCGCGGTCGAGACCTGTCTGGCCGAGGTCATCTTCCATCTGACGCGCGAGCTGGAGCGGGTCGGGGACTTCCGCGCGGTGGTGGAGTATGCGGAGCTGTTCGCCTCCTTCGCCGGGGAGTTCTGCGATCTCCGCGGCATCGTCCCGGTCCCGGTCTGCCTCGATCCCGATCCCGCCGTGGGATACCCGGCGGGCAATGCCCTGGCGGAGACACTGCGGGCGGAGGGGCGCAACGGCGTCGTCTACCCCTCCGTGCGGCATCCGGGTGGCACCTGCCTCGTCGCCTTGTTCCCCCATGCCGTCCAGTCGGTGGCGCCGGGCCGGGTGCTGCGGGTCACCTGGGCCGGCGGGCGCACGCCCACCTGGGACGCGGTGACGGACTGAGCGGAGAACGCCCGGCGCCTCTCCGGGCGGCGCGGCCATGGAAAACCCCCGGAGGCCGGGCCTCCGGGGGGTCTGGACAGGACATCGCGGATGGGGCAGCGGCGCCCGCCGGGGTCAGTAGCCCATCGCCAGCTTCAGATTGTCGTCCAGCTTCGCCAGGAAGTCCTGGGTGGTCATCCAGGGCTGCTCCGGGCCGATCAGCAGGGCCAGGTCCTTGGTCATGAAGCCGGCCTCCACCGTCTCCACGCAGACCCTCTCCAGCGTCTTGGCGAACAGGGTGACCTCCGGCGTCTGGTCGAACTTGCCGCGGTAGGACAGGCCCTGGGTCCAGGCGAAGATGCTGGCGATCGGGTTGGTGCTGGTCGGCTTGCCCTTCTGGTGGTCGCGGAAGTGGCGGGTCACGGTGCCGTGCGCGGCCTCCGCCTCGATGGTGCGGCCGTCCGGCGTCATCAGCACCGAGGTCATCAGGCCCAGGCTGCCGAAGCCCTGCGCCACGAGGTCGGACTGCACGTCGCCGTCATAGTTCTTCGCGGCCCAGAGGAAGTTGCCCGACCATTTCAGCGCCGACGCGACCATGTCGTCGATCAGCCGGTGCTCGTAGGTCAGGCCCTTGGCCTTGAACGCCTCGGCGAACTCGGCGTCGAACACCTCCTGGAACAGGTCCTTGAAGCGCCCGTCATAGGCCTTGAGGATCGTGTTCTTGGTCGAGAGGTAGACCGGGTAGTTGCGCAGCAGCCCGTAGTTGAAGCAGGCGCGCGCGAAGCCGCGGATCGACTCGTCCACGTTGTACATGCCCATGGCGATGCCCGGGCCGTCGAAGTCGAACACCGTGTGGCGGATGTTGCTGGTGCCGTCGCGGCTGGTGAAGGTGATGGACAGCCGCCCGGCCGCCGGGATGATGAAGTCGGTGGCGCGGTACTGGTCACCGAAGGCGTGGCGGCCGATCACGATCGGCTGGGTCCAGCCCGGCACCAGCCGCGGCACGTTCTTGCAGATGATCGGTTCGCGGAAGACGGTGCCGCCCAGGATGTTACGGATGGTCCCGTTGGGGGACTTCCACATCTCCTTCAGGTTGAATTCCTTGACCCGCGCCTCGTCCGGCGTGATGGTCGCGCACTTCACGCCCACGCCGTACTGCTTGATCGCCTCGGCCGCCTCGACCGTCACCCGGTCGTCCGTCGCGTCCCGGTTCTCGATGCCGAGATCGTAGTATTTCAGGTCGACGTCGAGATAGGGCAGGATCAGGCGGTCCTTGATGAACTGCCAGATGACGCGCGTCATCTCGTCGCCGTCGAGTTCGACGATCGGATTGGCGACCTTGATCTTCGGCATGGTGCGGGCCTCTCCCGGCTTCCGTTATCCAGACGCCGGATCGTTGCCGGCGTTGCGACATAAGAGCCTAACAGGACCCCCGGTGCAACCGCACCTGGCCCCGCCGCACCCTGTCCAAAGGTGCAGTCCCGCGGGTCCCGTCCGGTCGCTCCGGTGCGCCCGTTCAGAGGCGGGCGACGTGCGCCTCCACCGTCGGGACAGGCGCCACCGCCAGGGCCGGCAGCACGTCCTCCACCCGGTCCACGAAAGTGTAGAGCCGCTCGATCTCCATCCGGCCGAAGCCGGTCTCGCGGATATGCGTCAGCAGCGCGCGCAACGGCGCCCAGTAGCCGTCCACGTCGACGATGATGATCGGCTTGTCGTGCAGGCGGAGCTGCCGCCAGGTGATGATCTCGAACGCCTCGTCCAGGGTGCCGAGTCCGCCCGGCAGAATCACGAAGGCATCGGACCGAGAAACCATCATGGCCTTGCGGGTATGCATGCTGTCCACCACATGCAGTTCCGTGAGGCCGGTGTGGTCAACCTCCAGAGCCTGGATGTGCTCGGGAATGATCCCCACCACCTCGCCGCCCTCGGCAAGGGCAGCATCGGCCGTGATCCCCATCAGGCCGACGCGACCGCCGCCGTAGACGAGGCGCAGTCCCGCTGCGCCGATGCGCCGCCCCAGATCGTGTGCCGCCTGCTTGTAGGTGTCCGCGACCTGACCTGAAGACCCGCAGTAGACGCAGACGGACCGGATGGTGGACATTCGCCTTCCCTTGTCGATGCGGACGCCGATGCCGTCATCGGCGCGGTTGCGTCCATCGGCGGTTCTCCGGCGCGCCCGTCGCCGCAGGCCTGCCCCCCCGATCGAACGGGGTGGGGACGGCTTGCGTCACACCGGGGGCGCGGGCACTCTTGGGCCGTCCGATGGGCCGGTCCAAGCCCGTTACACCATCGCCGACCCCTTCCACAAGGCGGAACGGCTGGCTTCCCTGACAGGATCGAGAGGAAATGAGCAAATGAAGCGTCCGATCTCCAAGCTTTTCCAGAGCGCCCTGCTGTCCGCCGGGTTGGTCGCCGTGGCGGCCGTCGGCACCGCCGCGGCCCAGGACCCCGCGGATGCGGTCAAGCAGCGCCAGTCGCAGATGAAGGAGATTGGCGGGGCGATGAAGTCGATCCAGGCCTTCGTCAAGGACGGCAAGGGCACGGCGGCGGATGTGAAGACGGCGGCCGAGACGGTCGTCACGACGGGTCCGAAGTTCGAGGGCCTGTGGCCGGAGGGCACGGCCGTCGGCTTCGGCAAGAGCGAGGCCAAGGCCGCGATCTGGACGGAGATGGAGAAGTTCGCCAAGGGCTTCCAGGCCATGGGTCAGCAGGCCGAACTGCTGGTCAAGGTCGCGGACACCGGCGACCGCGCGGCGATCGGCAAGCAGTTCGGGGCGCTCTACGAGACCTGCAAGTCCTGCCACGAAGCCTACCACGAGGACTGAGGGACCGGTGATGGCGGAAACGGAGAAGGCGTCGCGGATGGTCACCGTCTGGGACGGGGCCACGCGGCTTTTCCACTGGGTGCTGCTCACCTGCCTGCTCGGCGCGTGGTGGACGGCTGAAACCGACCAGCTCGAACAGCACCTGCTGTTCGGCTACGGGGCGCTGGGCCTGATCCTGTTCCGCCTCGCCTGGGGGCTGGTCGGTAGCGAGACATCGCGGTTCAGCAGCTTCATCCGCAACCCGATGGTGGCGGTGGAGCATGTCCGCAGCCTGCTGCGGCCCGGCCCGGCGGAGGTCCATGTCGGACACAACCCGCTGGGGGCCTGGGCCGTGGTGGCGCTGCTGGTGCTGGTCACGGTGCAGGTCGGCACGGGCCTGTTCCTCAGCGGTGGCGACATCTTCGTGGTGGACGCGCCGCTGAACCATCTGGTCAGCTCCCGGACCGAGGACCTGCTGGAGACCATCCACGAGGTCAACTTCACCCTGTTGCAGATCATGGTGGTCGTGCATGTCTCGGCCATCGTCTTCTACGCCGTGGTGAAGCGGCGCGACCTGATCGAGCCGATGCTCACCGGCTGGGTGGACCTGCCGGGCGACGTGCCGGCCCCGCGCATCGCCTCGCCCTGGCGGGCGCTGCTGGTGGCGGCGGCCGCGGCGGTCGTGGTCTGGGTCCTGGTCGGCCTCGGCTGAACCGGGCGCCTGAAACGCCGACGGGGGACGGCACGCCGTCCCCCGTTTCTTTTTCCGTCGTCGTCAGCGCCGGCCCCGTCGCCGGGCAGAACCGCGTATCAGAGCAGAACCGCGTATCAGAAATGCTGGGATCAGAGATACTGGCCGAACACCCGCAGATAGGGGCGCGCTTCCTGGAGGAACTGGACGGCCTCGTACATCAGGTCCGTCAGGGTCATGTGGCCGGGCAGTTCGCGCTGGCCCAGCACCAGGATTTTCTGCTTCTCGTCCACCACGAAGCGCGCCTTGCGCAGATGGCTGGTGGCGCGCAGCAGGGTGAACAGGGTCTGCCGCTTCTCCGGCGCCTCGATGGAATAGGGCAGGTAGCCGATCTCGGCCCAGATCTGGAACAGGGTCCGGTCCGCGTCCGGCGTCACGGAGACATGGAACAGCAGCCCGTCCAGGCGGAAATGGTGGCGGGAAGCCGGCGGCGGCCGCCTGATCTCGACGATGCCGTCGTCGTTGACGCTGAGCGCCCCCGGTCCGAGCGGCAGCCCGCCCTTGGTCACCTCCAGCGCCAGCTTGGCGACCGATTCCAGCGACTGCGTCACGCCCATGGCCTCGCCCGTGCTCCACTCAGAGGGTCATCCGTACCTAACCGTACCGGCTGTTCCGGTCCAGTTCTTTCGCCGTCCGCAGAGGCCGGCTCCGGACCCGGCGGCCCGTCTGGAAACGTGTGCTTAACACTGGTCCATGCAGCGTCCGGCGCTTCCCGCCCGGGCTACCCTTGCGGCCCTGCGGGGGAGCGCAGCGTCCGATGCCCTTGGACAGAGGCATGATCCCCTATCCCGACCTCACCGATCTGCCGGCCCCCCTCGCCAAGGCGGTGGTCCGCATGGTCAGGCTGGTGAACGAGATGCACCGGCGCTATCCGGAACTCGACTGTTTCGCCGTCGATGCCGACGACATGCTCGATCGTCAGGCACTCGCCATCGTGGCGCAACACGTGGACAGGCTCAACCTGTCCTTACGGTTGTTGCCGGCCCCGTCCGGCCTGCTGGATCAGACCCGCCGCGACCCCGACGACGACGGCTGAACCGCCGTCGCCGGGGGCCGGCGGTCCGGATCAGGCCTGCTCCTCCTGCGCCATCTCCTCGGCCAGTTCGCCGGCAAGGTCGGCGAACAGCCAGCCGTCCGCCGTCAGGCCCTGGTTCTCGCAGATGCGCACGAAGACCCGGTAGGCGTGCAGGATCGCCACGTCCAGCACGGCTTCGTCGCCCTCCTCGCTGTGGCGGTCGCGGATCTCCCGCTCCTCCAGGCTGCCCAGCACATCCATCTCGGCTGCCTGCAACACCGCTTCCATGGCACGTTTGTGGAGGTTCGACATTCCGGTATTCCTTCTTCGACTGATCGCCCGCTCGTCCGCGCGCGCCAGCCTTCCGTCCGGACAGGGACAGGGCGCGGGGCAGCCCTGATAACAGGCTGCCGTCCTGCCGTGGACTGCCGATTTCCAGAGGCAGCCCTGCCGGCCCGCAGAAGACACACCCGTGCACCCGCCGGTCATCGCCGACCGGCCGCCAGATCAGTGTGCCGCAGGACGCGGCCTTTCGGATGGGAGAAAGGGTGGCTCAGGCCTCCCGGGGGGGCGGGCTGGGGGACAGCATCTCCAGAACCTGCTGCCAGTACTGGATGCGGTCAGCCTTGCGGGTCTTCTCCGCTTCCGCGAGATAGCGCCGGGCGGTGTCCGCCGCGCCCACCCCCCACAGCCGGAGCAGGGCGTCGGCCTGGCGCTGGACGGGATCGTGGGCGGTCTTAGAGGGCATGGGGCTTCTCTGTGCCGGCGGTGCAAGTTGCCGGCGGGGCGCCGGACCGGCCCCGCAAGCAATGACGGTCATCTACAGATGGTCATCGCCGGGGACCTCAACAAGCAGAGCCGGGCCGGGTTCTGACCCTGCTTTTGCGCATTTCAGGCCCGAAGATGCGGAAATGCTCCGCAATACCGCCCGTCCTTTCCCCTCGCGGGCCCGGGTCCGCAGGGCGGATGGGCTTGTGGCCGGAACGGCGACCGGCGCCGGCGCGCGGCTACACTGCCGTCCTTCCCTTCCGCTCCGGAGACGACCCCGCGTGACCGACAGCCCTCCCGACAGCCATCCTGGCAGGCCCGCCCCCGACGACTCCGCCGCGCCGGAGCGCCCCTGGCTCGGCGACATCCTGGCCGCCCTGGCGCCGGGGCCGTCCGGCTGTCGGGTGCCGGTGCCGCCGAACTGGAGCCAGGGCCGCGCCGGCTTCGGCGGGCTGGTCACGGCGCTCTGCGTCGAGGCGATCCGGCGGGAGACGGGGGAGGCGGCTCCCCTGCGTTCCCTCACCATGGCCTTCATCGGCCCGGCGCTGGGGGAGATCGACATCCAGGTCCGGCCGCTGCGCCGGGGCCGCACGGCCAGCTTCATCGAGGCGACCGTCGTCACCGGCGGCGGGCAGGAGGTGGCGGCCAGCCTGACCGCCTGCTTCGGGCCGGAGCGCGAGTCCCGTCTGACCCTGGAGTCGCCGCGGCGCGCGTCCCTGCCCGACCCCGCCGCCGGCATGCGCCTGCCGCCGCTGCGCGGCATGGGGCCGGTCTTCCTCGGGCAGTTCGACGTGCGGGTGGTGCGCGGCGTGCCCTTCGGCGGCGGCGCCGAGGCGGAGATCGAGTGGTGGACCCGCCACCACGACCCGGCGGCACGGACCAGCGAGGCCGGCCTGATCGCCGCGCTGGACGTGCTGCCGCCGGCCGCCTCGGCCCGGCTGCGCGGGCTGGTGCCGGTGGCGAGCCTGACCTGGTTCATCGACTTCCCCGGCGGCCTGCCGGCGGCGGGGCCGGCTCCGGCCGTGCTGCCCGTCGCGACGGGGGCCGACCCGGCGGGCGAGGATGCCGGCCCCGGCTGGGTCCTGACCCGCAGCAGCGCCGACCATGGCGGCGGCGGCTTCAGCGGTCAGGCCATGGCGAGCTGGTCCGCCGACGGCCGCCTGCTGGCGCTCCACCGGCAGTCGGTGGGGATCTTCGGGTAGGCCGGGGCCGGGCGTTGCCCGGTCTCAGGTGCAGGGCCGTCGGACAGGGCCGGGGGAGGGGGAGTGTCAGGCCGCCCGTGGCCGGATGCGCTCCAGCGAGCCGGCCAGGTCCGCCCGGGCGCGGCACAGGTCAAAGGCGGTCTGGAGGTTCAGCCAGCTCTGGGCGTCGGTGCCGAAGTACCGGGCCAGCCGCAGGGCCGTGTCGGCCGTGATTTCCCGACGGCCCTTCACGATTTCGCTGATCCGGTTGGGCGGCACCTCGATGGCCCGCGCCAGGGCATAGGCGCTCATCCCCAGCGGCCGCAGATAGTCCTCCAGAAGTGTCGTGCCGGGATGGATCGGCGCGATGCGGCCGGCGCCGGGTTCCACCAGATCGGTAAGGTCGAGGTCGTCCAGGTCCTCGCGGCGGATGCTCATCATCGACCCCCGTGATAGTCGCAGAATTCCACGTCCTCGGCATGCTGCCCGCTCCAGCGGAAACAGATCCGCCACTGGTCGTTGACCCGGACCGAGTGCTGCCCCTTCCGCGATCCCTTCAGCGCTTCCAGCCTGTTTCCGGGAGGGGCGCGCAGGAACTGCAATGTCGCCGCCGCGTCGATCTGGTCCAGCTTCCGCTTGGCGACGGAAGCAACGTCGGCCGGAACGCCTTTCGGCACCAGTCCCTTGAACAGGGCTGCCGTCCGTCGGTCGGCGAAGGAGAGGATTATGGAGGGAGGATGCCGTGCGCTCCTGTGTACGTCAAGCGTACATAGTCCGGCGGCAAGGTCGGCGCAAAGAGGCGCCCTGAAACGCGGATGAACACGGATCTTCACGGATGAACGCGGATTGTGTCTTTCGTCTTTCCCGTGTCCATCCGTGGGCCGGCGCCGCCGGCATCCGTGTTCATCCGTGTCTGGAAAGACTATGAGAAATACGGGAAGACTTTCAGGCGTCCCCCATCGTCTGCGCGCAGGGTGCGGATAATCCGCCTCCCTCCGGACAGAAGAAACCCCGGGCGCGGCGGTCAGGCCGCGCCCGGGGTGAAGGCAGGAACGCTCCGGCTGGCGCGGGGCTCAGCTACAGCCGGTCGTCGAGCCGCAGGTATCGCACTTGAGGCAGGTGCCGTTGCGCACCAGGGTCATGTTCCCGCATTCGGGGCAGGGATCGCCCTCATAGCCCTTGGCGCGGGCCTCCTTGACCCTCTCCAGCCGGGCGTCGCTGCTGCTCTCCCGGTGGTAGTGGACGGTCGTGGTGGTGGTCGTCGTCGTGCCGCCGCCGGCGAAGGCGGTGGCCGGGCGGGCCGTCTCCGTGCCGGTGGCGGCATAGGCGACGGGGGCCGCGACGCTCTCGAACGCCTGCACCGCCTTGCCGGCGGCCCCGCCGGGCAGCACGCGCAGGTTGGAGCGGACATAGCCCGTGCTGGCGACGCGCGCCACCACGTCCAGCGTCTCCTTCGTCACCCGCGCGGCGGACTCCGGCAGCTCGGCCTGGCGCTCGCCGCGGCCCATCGTGTCGGGCAGCAGGTCCTCCGGCGTGGCGTGCGCCAGATCGTTGCGGCCGAGGTAGGAGATCGCCAGCTCGCGGAACACGTAGTCCAGGATGGAGGTCGCCATCTTGATGGCGTCGTTGCCCTGGACCATGCCCGACGGCTCGAAGCGGGTGAAGGTGAAGGCCTCCACATACTCCTCCAGCGGCACGCCGTACTGGAGGCCCAGCGACACGGCGATGGCGAAGTTGTTCATCATCGACCGGAAGGCGGCGCCCTCCTTGTGCATGTCGATGAAGATCTCGCCCAGCCGGCCGTCCTGGTACTCGCCGGTGCGCAGATAGACCTTGTGCCCGCCGACCATGGCCTTCTGGGTGTAGCCCTTGCGCCGGTGCGGCAGCTTCTCCCGCTCGGTCTGGCGGATCACCTTCTCCACCACCCGCTCGACGATGCGCTCGGCGATCAGGGGCGCGCGCGCCGCGGCCGGGGCCTCGACGATGCGCTCGACCAGCGTCTCCTCCTCGGCCGTCTCCTCCTCGTCCTCCTCCAGCACCTGCGCGTTCAATGGCTGGCTCAGCTTCGAGCCGTCGCGGTAGAGTGCGTTCGCCTTCAGGCCCAGGCGCCAGGACAGCAGATAGGCGTCCTTGCACTCGTCCACGCTGGCGTGGTTGGGCATGTTGATGGTCTTGGAGATGGCGCCCGAGATGAAGGGCTGCGCCGCCGCCATCATGCGGATGTGGCTCTGGGTGGAGAGGTAGCGCTTGCCGATCTTGCCGCACGGGCTGGCGCAGTCGAACACCGGCAGGTGCTCGTCCTTCAGGCCCGGCGCGCCCTCCAGCGTCATCGCCCCGCAGCAGTAGACGTTGGCGGCCTCGATCTCGGCCTTGGCGAAGCCCAGGAAGGCCAGCATGTCGAAGCCGAAATCGTCCAGCGCCGCCTGCGGAATGCCCAGCGTCTCGGTGCAGAACGCCTCGCCGAAGGTCCAGCGGTTGAAGGCGAACTTGATGTCGAAGGCGGAGCCCAGAGCCGCTTCCAGCTTCTCCAGTTCGGCGTCGCCGAAGCCCTTGGCCCGCAGCTTGTCGTGGTCGATGCCGGGCGCGCCCTGCAACGTGCCGTGGCCGACCGCGTAGCGCTCGATGCGGGTGATCTCCTCGGGCGCGTAGCCCAGCCGGGACAGGGCCTCCGGCACGGCGCGGTTGATGATCTTGAAGTAGCCGCCGCCGGCCAGCTTCTTGAACTTCACCAGCGCGAAGTCGGGCTCGATGCCGGTGGTGTCGCAGTCCATCACCAGCCCGATGGTGCCGGTCGGGGCCAGCACCGTGGCCTGCGCGTTGCGGAAGCCGTGCGCCTCGCCCAGCGCCAGCGCCCTGTCCCAGGCGGCCTTCGCCGCGTCCATCAGATCGCCGTCCGGGATGTCGTCGGCGCGCAGCGCCACCGGCAGCACCGACAGATCCTCATAGCCCGAGCGGGCGCCGTGGGCGGCGCGGCGGTGGTTGCGGATGACCCGCAGCATCGCCTCGCGGTTCTGCGCGTAGCCGGGGAAGGGGCCCAGCTCCTGCGCCATCTCGGCGGAGGTGGCATAGGCGGTGCCCGTCATGATCGCCGTGATCGAACCGCAGATGGCGCGCCCTTCGGCCGAGTCGTAGGGGATGCCCGACGCCATCAGCAGGCCGCCGATGTTGGCGAAGCCCAGGCCCAGCGTGCGGTACTCGTAGGACAGCCGGGCGATCTCCCGCGAGGGGAACTGCGCCATCAGGACGCTGATCTCCAGCACCACGGTCCACAGCCGGCAGGCATGCTCGAAGGCCGGAATGTCGAAGCTGCCGTCCGTCCGGCGGAACTCCATCAGGTTGATGGACGCCAGATTGCAGGCCGTGTCGTCCAGGAACATGTACTCGGAGCAGGGGTTCGAGGCGTTGATCCGCCCCGAGGCCGGGCAGGTGTGCCACTCGTTGATGGTGGTGTCGAACTGCACGCCCGGATCGGCCGACTGCCACGCGGCATAGGCGATCTTGTCCCAGAGCGCGCGGGCCTTCAGCGTCCGCGCCGGCTTGCCGTCGGTGCGCCGGATCAGCGTCCAGTCGGCATCCGTCTCGACCGCCTCCAGGAAGCCGTTCGGGATGCGGACGGAGTTGTTGGAATTCTGGCCGGAGACGGTCAGGTAGGCTTCCGAATCCCAGTCGGTGTCGAACACCCGGGTGTCGAAGTCCGTGTAGCCCTGGCCGGCGAGCTGGACGGCGCGCTGGATGTAGTTCTCGGGGACCAGCGCCTTGCGCGCGGCGATGATGGCGCGCTTCAGCGCCTTGTTCTTCTGCGGGTCCAGGCGCTCCGCATCGGGGCCGAAGCCCTCGGTGCAGGCGGCCATGACCAGGGTCAGGTGCTTGCGCACGGTCTTGGAGCCGGTGACCAGCGCGGCCACCTTCTGCTCCTCCGCCACCTTCCAGTCGATGTAGGCCTCGATGTCCGGGTGGTCGAGATCCACCGTCACCATCTTGGCGGCGCGGCGGGTGGTGCCGCCCGACTTGATGGCGCCCGCGGCGCGGTCGCCGATCTTCAGGAAGGACATCAGGCCGGACGACTTGCCACCGCCGGACAGCTTCTCGCCCTCGCCGCGCAGGCGGGAGAAGTTGGTGCCGGTGCCGGAGCCGTACTTGAACAGGCGCGCCTCGCGGACCCACAGGTCCATGATGCCGCCCTCGTTCACCAGATCGTCGTCGACGGACTGGATGAAGCAGGCGTGCGGCTGCGGATGCTCATAGGCGGTTTCGGACTTCACCAGCTCGCCGGTGCGGAAGTCCACGTAGAAGTGGCCCTGGCTGGGGCCGTCGACGCCATAGGCCCAGTGGATGCCGGTGTTGAACCACTGCGGCGAGTTCGGCGCCGCCATCTGGCGCGCCAGCATGAAGCGCAGCTCGTCATAGAAGGCGCGGGCGTCCGCCTCGCCGTCGAAATAGCCGCCCTTCCAGCCCCAGTAGGCCCAGGTGCCGGCCAGCCGGTCGAACACCTGCCGGGCCGAGGTCTCGCTGCCCGTGCGCTTCTCCGCCGGCAGGGCGGCCAGCGCCTCCTCGTCCGCCACATGGCGCCAGAGGAAGGAGGGGACGGTGTTCTCCTCCACCGGCTTCAGGGCGGCGGGCACGCCGGCCTTGCGGAAGTACTTCTGGGCCAGGATATCGCAGGCGACCTGGCTCCAGTCGGCCGGCACCTCGACATCCTTGAGCTGGAAGACGACCGAGCCGTCGGGGTTGCGGATCTCGCTGGTCGCGCGGCGGAAGCCGATGCCTTCGTAGGCGTCCTGTCCCTCGGTGGTGAAGCGTCGCTCAAATCGCATGGCGCCCCGTGCCTCTCTCGATCCGCGTTTCAGGAAAGGGGAACGGCCGCGCGCGACCAGCGCCTCCGGCACCGCCTCCCCAAGATGCTGTGTGTAACGGAAGCGTAAGCCACGAGTTCTCGTGCGGCAACGAGATTTTGTGGCCCGAAACGGCCGGACACACCGCTTATAGGGTTGACAGGGACTCGGCCCGGAAAGGGCGCCGTGGTCCGGGGCCACCCGGCCGGAAGCCGCGGCAATCCTCGGCCCGCGGCGACCGGACCGGCGGCGGGCGGGGTGGTGCCGGAGTCGCGTCTGCGGCGGAACGGACGGGGGGCACGCGGGGCTTTTCATCTGCAAGGAAGGATGGCAGGGTGCGGCGGCCAGGGCGGCACGCCCGTTCACCCCCATAGGATTATGGACTCCTCCTTCGACACCGCCCGCGAGGCCGCCCGGTCCGAACCGACGCCGACGGCCGGGGGCTCGGAGACGGCGCGGCCGTCCCTGTCCGCCCGGGCCAGGACATGGTCCGGCATCGCCAGCTTCGTGATCCTCGTCATCCTGGCCGTCGTGGCCGTCCGCCATGTCATGCATGAGGTGGATGTCGCGGATGTCTGGGCCTACCTCGACGCGCTGCCGCTCTGGAAGGTGCTGGAGGCCCTGGCCCTCACTGCGGCCGGCTACATGGTGCTGACCCTCTACGACGTGTCGGCGCTGCGGTACCTGAACCTCCGGGTCCGCTATCCCACGGTGGCGCTGGCCAGCTTCGCCGGCTACGCGATCTCCAACAATGTCGGCTGGGCCGTGATCAGCGGCGGCTCCGTCCGCTACCGGGTCTATTCGGCGGCGGGCCTGTCGGCGGGGACGATCGCCAAGGTCGTCGTCTTCTCCACCACCACCTTCACCCTGGGCGTCAGCTTCACCGGCTCCATCGGCATGCTGGTGGGTCCGCATCCGGTGGCCTCGCTGCTCTCCCTGCCGGAATGGCTGGTGCAGGTGCTGGCCGGGGTCACGCTCGCGGGGCTGCTGGCGCTCTGCGTGCTGGCGGAGGTGACGCGCAAGCCGGTGAAGGTCTGGCGCTGGTCGTTCCAGCTTCCGTCCTCGGGGCTGATGCTGGCCCAGATCGCCATTGCCTCGCTGGAGATCCTGATCGCCGGTGCCGCGCTCTGGCTTCTGCTGCCGCAGACCCATGGCGCCAGCTTCATGGAGTTCCTGGGTATCTACTGTGCAGCCCTGGTCGTCGCCATGGTCAGCCACATCCCCGGCGGTCTGGGCGTGTTCGAGACGATCCTGCTGCTCGGCCTGTCGGCCCAGGGCTCTGCGGGCGGCGTGCTCGGCGCGCTGCTGGCCTATCGCTTCATCTACTATGTGCTGCCGCTCGTCGTGGCCGGCATGCTGCTGGCGGCATGGGAACTGAAGACGGCCTCCGGGCCGGCTGCGGCGCTGCGCGCCCTGTCCCGGCGGGTCTTCAACCGGGAGTCCTGATCCCCATCTTTCCGGTCAGGTCGCGGCCGTCCCGGGTGCACCGGAGTGGACGGGGGCGCCCCGGGGTGCCATAGTCCGCCGCGACCGGCGGGCCGCCTCGCGCCGCCCGACCTCCGACCCGTGGATTGGACTGTCCAGGACATGGCCCAGCAGGAACGCATTTCCCTTGTCACCCGGATGGCGAACGTCGCCATCAACGTCCTGACCTGGCGGCGCGGCCAGCTCGTGGGGACCGACAAGTTCGGCAACCGCTACTTCTTGGAGCGCAAGGCGCGTCCCGGCACCCGCCGCCGCCGCTGGGTGCTCTTCAACGGCGAGCCGGAGGCGACGAAGGTGCCGCCCGAATGGCACGGCTGGCTGCACTACACGATGGATGCGCCGCTGCCGGAGAACAGCCCCTTCCACAAGCCCTGGGTGAAGGAGCACCAGCCCAACCGCACCGGCACGGTGAACGCCTACCGGCCGCCGGGGCACATGCTCCAGGGCGGCCAGCGGGCGCGCGCTACGGGTGACTACGAACCCTGGACGCCGAGCTGACGCGCCAGCGCCCTTTCCCTGTCTTCCGGCCCTCCCCGGCGGGGGCCCGTACCGTCTGAAGAGTCCGCATGCGCAGGAACGTCATCGAAACCGTGCTGGGCGCCGTCGTGCTCGTGGTGGCCGGCTTCTTCCTCTTCTTCGCTTACCAGTCCAGCAATGTCCGGACTGTCAGCGGCTACAGGCTGGAGGCCCGCTTCTCCAGCACCGGCGGCTTGCAGCCCGGCGCGGACGTCCGCATCAGCGGCGTGCGGGTCGGCACGGTCGTCAACCAGTACCTGGACAAGCAGACCTTCCAGGCCGTGCTGGTCCTGGAGGTGGACACCTCCGTCCGCCTGCCGGAGGACACGACGGCCATCATCGCCAGCGAGAGCCTGCTGGGCGGACGCTTCCTCGATCTCCAGCCCGGCGGGGCGGAGGATCTGCTGAACCCTGGCGACCGCATCCAGTACACCCAGTCCGCGGTGAACCTGGAGGATCTGCTGGGCCGCTACATCTTCAGCAGCGGCCAGGGGGGCGGGCAGCAAGGTGGGGGCCAGCAGGGCCAGCAACCGGCGGAACCGCCGTCGGGCGGCCTGCTCGGCGGGGGGAAGTAGCGTGTCCGGCGCCCGTCCGCCGGGCCCGGCCCAGTCCTGGGATGCCGACCGCTACGCGCGGGACTTCGGCATCGTCGCGGAGCTGGGCCGCCCGGTCCTGGACCTGCTCGACCCGCGCCCGGGCGAGCGCATCCTGGACCTCGGCTGCGGCGACGGGGCGCTGACCGCGGAACTGGCTGCCCGCGGCGTGGCCGTCGTGGCGGCGGACGCCGATCCCGACATGGTCCGCGCCGCCTCGGCGCGCGGCCTCGCCACCCGGGTGGTGGACGGCCATGACCTGCCGTTCCAGGCGGAGTTCGACGCCGTCTTCTCCAACGCCGCCCTGCACTGGATGCGCGATCCCGACCGGGTGATCGCCGGCGTCGCCCGCGCCCTGCGGCCCGGCGGCCGCTTCGTGGCCGAGATGGGCGGGGCCGGCAACGTTGAGACGGTGCGGAACGCCCTGGTGGCGGCGCTGGACGCCCGCGGTCTGGACGGGGCGGCGGCCGATCCCTGGTTCTTCCCGACGGTGGAGGATTATGCCGGGCGGCTCGCCCGCGCGGGTTTCGCTGTGCGCTCCATCACCCTGATCCCGCGCCCCACCGATCTGGCGGCCGGCATGCGCGCCTGGCTGGAGACCTTCGCCGGCGCGTTCACCGCGCGGCTGCCGGCGGCGGAGCGGGGCGCCTTTCTGGACGAGGTCACGGCGGCGCTGGCGCCGGTGCTGCACCGGCCCGACGGCTCCTGGTGGGCCGACTATGTCCGCCTGCGCTTCCAGGCGGTGAAGGCGGGACCCTGACCGCCGGCAGTGCAACGTAAAAGGACCGCCGGCCTGCGGACAGCCTCCATGATTTTACCGGAATCGGGGTTCAGACCGGTCCGATGGGCGGCAAGCTGAGGACCCGGCAAGCTGAGGACAAGGACAGTGGTGAGCGTCAGGTTCACGGGCGTCAGGTTTACGACAGGCAGGGCCCGGGGCGGTTTCCCCGCGGGCATGGGGACCGGAAGCTGGGTCGTCGCGCTGGCTCTGCTGGGGGCCGTCGCGGCCGCCGGCCCGGCCCGGGCGCAGATTTCCTTGCAGCCCCGGGTCGAGCAGCCGCCGCAGCCGGAGGCGCCCTCCTCGGCCCCGCGTCAGCTCACGCCGCCACCGGCCGCGCCCGACCCGGCGCCGCAGGTGCTCACGCCTGTCCCTCCGCCGCCCGCTGCCCTGGATGCCCCGGAGCAGCCCGGTTCCGCGCCGGTCGCCCCCCCGGCGCCGACCCCCGAGGCGGTCCCGCCGGCTCTGCCGGACGCGCCCGCTCCCACCGTCCCGACGGAGACGCCGACGGAGGCGCCGGCCGCCCCCGCCCAGCCTCCGGCCGCCCCCGGGGAGACTCAGCCGGAAGACGGGGCGTCCGACGCCGGTGCCCTGACCCCGGGGAGCCTGGGCCTGCGCCGGCTGCCGCCGGCACCCGCCGCCCCGCAGCGCAGCTTCGAGGAGATGCCGGTCGCCCTCCTGCGCGGCCTGGACAAGATCACGGGCCGCGCCTCCTCCTTCGAGGCGAAGGTGGGGGAGGTGGCGCGCTTCGGCCAGCTTCTGGTGCATGTCCGCGCCTGCCGCGAGGCGCCGCCGATCGAGCCGCCGGAATCGGCGGCCTTCCTGGAGATCACCGAACTGCGCCCGGACGAAGGGGCGGTGCCGCTGTTCTCGGGCTGGATGTTCGCCTCCAGCCCGGCGCTCTCGGCGCTGGAGCACCCGGTCTACGATGTCTGGGTGATCGATTGCAGGAAGGCGGAGACGAGCGCCGCCTCGTCCCCCGCGGACTGAAAGCGCGCCGGCCGGCGCAACGCCGCCGTCAGCAGGGCCTTGTAGCGGGCGCGCGGGATTTCGACGGAGCCGAACTGCGCCAGGTGTTCCGTGACGAACTGCGTGTCCAGCAGGATGTAGCCACCGGCCTTGAGCCGCGCGACCAGATGCACGAGGGCCACCTTGCTGGCGTCCGTCTCGCGGGAGAACATGCTTTCCCCGAAGAAGGCGGCGCCCAGCGCCACCCCGTACAGGCCGCCGACCAGCCGGTCGCCCGACCAGCATTCCACGGAATGGGCGAAGCCCAGTTCGTGCAGGCGGCAGTAGGCGGCCAGAATCTCCCCGTTGATCCAGGTCTGCGGCCGGCCGGGGCCTGATTCCGCGCAGGCTTCCATGACACCGCGGAAATCGCTGTCGCAGCGCACCGTGAAGGGCTGCTGCCGCACCGTCCGGCGCAGCCGCCGCGGCACATGGAAGCCGTCGAGCGGCATGATCCCCCGCATCGGCGGGTCGAACCACATCAGTTCGTCCGAGGCGGCGCTCTCCGCCATCGGGAAGATCCCGGCGGCATAGGCGCGCAGCAGCAGGTCCGGGGTCAGCATCATGTCCATGGCTCTGGCCGGAACAACCGTGCCCGGCACTCGGGTATGTTACCACATTCACATTTCACGAAAGTTTTTCAAGACCGAGACACGGGTGTCGCCGTCGCCGACCTAGGGTCCGGGTCTCTGTCCGGTGTCGGGCGGCCGGTTTCGGGCGGAATGCACGGCCAACCCGCCGGGGAATGGGCCCCGCGGGTCCGTAATCCTTTTCATGATCCGGAGTTCGAGAGATGACCGACGCTGCGCTGACGGCATCCGGCGCTTTCACGTTCGGCCCCCTTTCCCGTTCCGACGCGGCCCCGCGCCGCAGCATCCTAACAAAACTCTCCCTCGTCGGCCTGCTTGCCAATGTCCAGATCGGTACGCGCATCGGGCTGCTCGTCATCATCGCCCTGCTCACGGTGCTGCTGACGGCGGGTCTGTTCGTCCTGGGCGATGCCCGGATGCAGAACGCTACCGAGCGGATGGCGGCGTTCAACGCCTTTGCCGAGGCCTCGGCGGGGCTGGAGCGGCAGGCCATGGAACTGCAACTGGTGACTCAGGGCTTTCTCCGCGCCCGCGACGCGGGTCTGGCGGAGTCCCTGCGCACCACGTTGGCCCAGGTCGATGCCAGCGTCGAGCGGATGCGGGCGCTGCCGGCCGCCGGCGGCAGCCGGGAGACGCTGGACGCCATCGGTGCCCGCCTCCAGGGCGTCGGCACGGCGTTCGAGACGGTGCTGGCGACCATGCGCAGCATCGGCTTCACCGACCAGGACGGGCTGCGCGCCCGCATGCTGGCCTCCGTCGCACTGGCCGACCAGGAGCTGCGCAAATGGCCACCGACGCTGGCGGCGGAGCTGTACATCTTCCTGGCGGAGATGCGCAATGCGGAGAAGTCCTTCCTGATCTCCGAGGATGAGAGCTTCCTCGGCCTGCACCGTCGCGCCTACAACCAGTTCGATTTCCAGCTTCCCGCCTCGCAGCTCGACGAGGCGACGAAGACGGATCTCGGGGCCCAGGTCCGCGCCTACCGCAACGACCTCGTCGCGCTCGGCGGCACCGTGGCCCGGCTGAAGGCGGAGGCTTCCGCCCTGACCGCCGCGCTCGGGGAGCTGCGGCCGCTGTTCGATGCCCTGTTCGCCTTCACCCGCGACGGCACCGCTGCCGCCAAGGCAGCCGAACTGTCGATCCGCGAGCAGACGCGGGTGGCGACGCTGGCCGTCGGCGGCGTGCTGCTGCTGCTGTTCCTCGGCCTGTCGCTGCTGCTGCTGCGCTCCATCACCCGGCCGCTGGCGCAGATCGAGGCGGCCATGCGGACCCTGGCCAAGGGCGAGCGCCTGTCCGTCATCCCCGGCATCGGCCGGCGCGACGAGATCGGCGCCATGGCCCGCGCCATCGACGTGTTCCGCCGCAACGCGGAGGAGGTGGACCGCCTGAAGGCGGAGGACATGCGGCGCGAGCGGGTGCGCAAGCAGGCCTTCGAGACCCGCCTGTCGGAGCTGGCCGCGGCCCTGGAGCAGGAGGTGGCCGCCACCGTGGAGGCCGTGCTGGCGGAGGCGGCGGACATCGCCCGGCTGGCCGAGGGGATGGAGGATGCGGCCCGGCGTACCGGCGAACAGTCGCGCGTCGTTGCCGGTGCTGCGCAGGACGCCACCGGCAACGTGCAGACCGTCGCCGCGGCGACGGAGCAGCTTGCCGCCAGCTCGCGGGAGATCGGCCGGCAGGTCAGCACCGTCGCCGACATGGTGACGAAGGCGGTGCAGCGCGGGGCGGAGACCCAGCGCATCGTCGGGCGGCTGGCCGATGCCGCCCGCAACATCGGTCAGGCCACCGAGCTGATCTCAAGCATCGCCAGCCAGACCAATCTGCTGGCGCTGAACGCCACGATCGAGGCGGCGCGGGCCGGGGAGGCGGGCAGGGGCTTCGCCGTCGTGGCGGGAGAGGTCAAGACCCTGGCCGGCCAGACCGGCAAGGCGACGGAGGAGATCACGGGCCAGATCGCGGCGGTACAGTCCGCCACGGCGCAGGTGATCGAGGACATGGACAGCCTGCACGAGGTGATCCGGCGGATCGACGGCATCGCCGGCATCATCAGCGCCTCCGTCGGCGAGCAGGGCAGCGCCACGGAGTCCATCAGCGCCAGCGCCGCCAGTGCCGCGGGCGGCACCATCGAGGTGTCCGACCGCATCCAGGCGGTGGCGGAGGATGCCGGCCAGACCGGTCAGCTCGCCCGCGACCTCGCGGCCCGCGCCAGCCAGGTGACGGCCCAGGTGCAGCAGCTCCGCGAGCGTCTCGCCGGCATCCTGGACGGCAGCCGGCAGGCGGTCTGAGGCACGGGGTCTCGCGGGAATGACGAAGGGCCGCCTCCCGGTCGGGGAGGCGGCCCTTCTCGTGGGACCGGATGGCGGCGCGGCTCAGGTGCGGCGCTTGATCCACTCCTCCATCCACTTGATGTCGTAGTTGCCGGCGACGAAGTCGGGCTCGGAGATGATCCGCTGATGCAACGGGATGGAGGTGTCCACCCCGTCGATCACGAACTCGCCGAGCGCCCGGCGCAGCCGCATCAGGCATTCGGTGCGGTTGTTCCCGTGGACGATCAGCTTGGCGATCATGCTGTCGTAGTGGGGCGGCACGCGGTAGCCGTCATAGAGCGCGGAATCCACCCGCACACCCAGCCCGCCCGGCGCATGGTACTGCCGGATCAGCCCTGGGGACGGGGTGAAGGTGTCCGGGTGCTCGGCGTTGATGCGGCACTCGATGGAGTGGCCGTTGAAGCGGATGTCCGCCTGGGTGTAGCCCAGCGGCTGCCCGGCGGCGACCCGGATCTGCTCGCGCACCAGATCGACGCCGGTCACCATCTCGGTGATGGTGTGCTCGATCTGGAGGCGGGTGTTCATCTCGATGAAGTAGAACTGCCCGTTCTCGTACAGGAACTCCATCGTGCCGACGCCGCGGTAACCCAGCGACTGGGCCGTGCGGGCGGCCAGAGCGCCGATCCACTCCCGCTGCTCGACCGTGAGCGCGGGCGAGGGGGCTTCCTCGATCACCTTCTGGTGCCGGCGCTGGACCGAGCAGTCGCGCTCGCCGAAATGCACGACGGTGCCGTAGTTGTCGCCGAGAAGCTGGATCTCGATGTGGCGGGGGTTCGCCAGATACTTCTCGATGTAGACCTGATCGTTGCCGAAGGCGGCGCGCGCCTCGCCGCGGGCGAGCTGATAGGCCTCGCGGAGCTGGTCGCGGTTCCAGGCCACCTTCATGCCCTTGCCGCCACCGCCCGCCGCGGCCTTGATCAGGATCGGATAGCCGATCTGCTCGGCCACCGCCGAGGCGTCCTCGAAGTCACGCACCGGCCCGTCCGAGCCGGGGACACAGGGCAGGCCCAGCTCGATCACCGTCTTCTTGGCGGTGACCTTGTCGCCCATGATCCGGATATGCTCCGGCGTCGGGCCGATCCAGGTGAAGCCGTGCTCGATCACCATCTCGGCGAACTGGGCGTTCTCGGCCATGAAGCCGATGCCCGGATGGATGGCGTCGGCCCCCGTGATGGTGGCCGCCGACAGGATCGCCGGGATGTTGAGATAGCTGTCCTTGGAAGCCGCCGGCCCGATGCAGACGCTCTCGTCGGCCAGCCGGACATGCATGGCGTCAGCGTCGGCGGTGGAATGGACCGCGACCGTGCGGATGCCCATTTCCTGGCAGGCGCGGTGGATGCGAAGGGCGATCTCGCCGCGGTTGGCGATCAGGACCTTCTCGAAAAGAGCGTCGGAGGACATGCCGTGGTCACTCGATGACCAGAAGGACTTCACCGAACTCGACCGGCTGCGCGTCCTCGACCAGGATCTGGGTCACGGTGCCGGCCTTCGGGGCCTTGATCGGGTTCATCACCTTCATGGCTTCGATGATCAGCACGGTCTGGCCGGCCTTCACCGTGTCGCCCTGGCGGACGAAGGGGGCGGCGCCCGGCTCCGGTGCCGCGTAGGCGGTGCCGACCATGGGCGACTTCAGCGCCCCCGGGTGCGCCGCCGGCGGGGCGGCGGGGACCGGGGCTGCCGGCGCGGGTGCCGGTGCGGCGGCGGCGACCACCGGGGCCGCCTGGACCACCGTCTGCGCCGCCAGCGACTGCCGCGTCATCCGGATGCGGCGGTCGCCCTCGGCGTACTCGATCTCCGTAAGGCCGGTTTCCTCCAGCAGGTTCGCCAGCTTACGGACGAACTCGCTGTCCAAGTCGAAGGTGCTCATGTCGTGCAGTCCTGTCCCCCTGCGGCTCCGGTCAGGCTGCGCCGGGCGCGTCGATCAGCCGGGCGACGGCCTCAAGCGCCAGGATGTAGCCATGCGAACCGAAGCCGCAAATGACCCCGCGCGCGACCGTGGACACATGGGAATGGTGTCGGAACGGTTCGCGGCGGAAGATGTTGCTCAAATGCACCTCGACCACGGGAAGATCGACCGCCTGGAGCGCGTCGAGTATGGCGATGGAGGTGTGGCTGTATGCCCCGGCGTTGATCAGGATCGCGTCATGCTCGCCGCGCGCCTCCTGGATCCAGGTGACAAGCTCGCCTTCGTGGTTGGACTGGCGGAAGTCGATGTCCAGTCCGAGCCGGGCCGCCGTCTCCTGGCAGGAGGCTTCGATGTCGTCGAGCGTCTCCGAGCCATAGATATGCGGTTCCCGCGTGCCGAGCAGGTTCAGGTTGGGCCCGTTCAGGACAAGCACGGAAGGCTGGATCGCCACGGAAGTCGCTTTGTTCAGATGTCGCCGGAAGCGGGCCGTTTATAGCACGGCGCGGCCCGAGGGCAATGCTCATCGGGCCGCATCGACCCTTGATCAGCCCTGCTTTTCCTTGGCCGCGGCGCGTGCGGTCTTGAACAGCTCCAGGAACGTGTCCTTCTCGATGGCGCCGGGAACCAGCGTATCGCCGATCACGAAGGCCGGGGTGCCCTGGATGCCCAACTGGCGGGCGAGCGCCAGATTGGCGTCGATCTCCGCCTGCACGGACGGGCTCTCCATGTCCTTGCGCAGCTTCGCCACGTCCAGGCCGGCCTTCTCGGCGATCTGCATCACCGTGTCCTCGTCCAGCCGGCCCTGGTGCTGCATCAGCGCCTCGTGCAGGGGGGCGTAGCGGTCCTGGGCGCGGGCGGCCAGCGCTGCCTTGGTGGCGACGACCGAACCGGGCCCCAGAATCGGGAATTCCTTCAGCACCAGCTTGACCTTGCCGTCCTCCTTGAGGGCGGCGTTGCGCTCCGGCTGGCTGTGCTTGCAGTAGCCGCACTGGTAGTCGAAGAACTCGACCAGCACGATGTCGCCCTTGGGGTTGCCCAGCACCGGCGAAGCCTTGCTGGCGGTGAGCTGCTCCCGGTTGGCCCGGATGGCCTCCACCGTGGCGGCCGCGCTCTCGTCCTGCTGCTTCTTCTCCAGCGCCTGCACGGCTTCCAGGATGATCTCCGGGTTGGCCAGCAGGTACTCACGCACGATCTGCTCCACCGCCTTGCGGTCGAGGGGCTCGGCGGCCGACGCGGGCAGGGCGGCGGTGCCGAGGAGACAGGCGGCCAGCAGGGCGGCGGCAACGGAAGAACGGCGGACCATCGGGGACTCCTGGGGAAGGGCGGCGCCACCTTGCGCGAGCCCGCATCCCGACGCAAGGGGATGGGGAAAAGGGACAGGGCAGGGATCGGATGCGATTGCGGCGGCAGCAAGGCATGTTCCCGGCGGCCGGCTGTGCAAGCTGGCCGGCCGGGATCAGCCGTTGCGGTCGGTCGGTCGGCTGTCCACCATGACCCGGATGTCCTGCGCCCTGATCCACTCGGGCGAGCCGGCGGGCAGGAGCTGTTCTGCCCGGTCGGCATGGAACTTCGCGGCCCGCACGTCACCCCGGGCCAGCGCCTCCTCGGCCATGGAGTAGGCCAGCAGGGGCTGGTTGTCGGCGCGGCTGTAGGCGCTCGCCAGCAGCCGCCAGATGAAGGAGGAGTAGCGTTCCTTCAGCGCCGCTGCCTGGAGGTTGGCGATGGCCTCGTCCAGCAACCGGTCGTCCTGCACCTCCAGCAGGGCGTGCGCCAGGGCCGAGCGGAGCAGGCCCGACTCCGGCAGCAGTTCCACGGCGCGGCGGTAGGAAGGCACGGCCTCCGCCGCCCGGCCGTTCTCGAACAGGATCTGTCCGCGCAGCTCGTGGAAGTAGGGGTTGGTCGGCTCCGCCGCCAGCAGCCCGTCCAGGATTTCCAGCGCCTTGCCGATCTCGCCCTTCTGATAGAGCCCGATGGCGCGGCCGTAGCGGCCGGCCACGCTGCGGTCGGCCTCGGTGTAGCGGCGCAGGGCCAGATCGGGGCGCAGGAAGCCGACCAGCTTGGCCTTCATGCGCGCATGCATCTCCGTGAACTCCGCCGGCAGCGGGGAGTCGGAGTGCTTCGATTCCCGCTCGACGAAGTGCTTGATCACCTCGATACGGTTGCGGGTCAGCGGGTGGGTGCGGACATACTCGACCTGCCGGCTCTCCGGCACCAGTTCCTGGCTCGCCAGCTTCTCCATGAAGGCCAGCAGCCCGCGGGAGGACCAGCCGATCTTCTCCAGGGTGGACATGGCGAATTCGTCGGCCGATCCCTCCTGGGTGCGGGAGAAGGAGAAGAAGGTCCGCCGCGCCAGTTCCTGGCCGCCGGCGATGACGCCGGTGCCGACGTCGCCGCGGCCCGATCCGATGGCCGCCGCGAGGCCCAGCAGCATCGCCAGCGAGGCCACGGTGCTGGCATCCTCGATGGCGTCGCGGCTGCGCGCCAGATGGCCGCCGGCGATGTGGCCCGTCTCGTGCGCCAGCACCCCGATGACCTGCGAGGCATCGGTGCTTTCCATCAGAAGTCCGGTGTGGACGAAAATATTCTGTCCGCCCGCGACGAAGGCATTGAGCGAATCATCCTTGATGAGACCGATCGTCACGGCCTCGGGGATGATACCTGATGCCTTGAAAAGCGGGGTGGTATAGGCCTTCAGGATGTGCTCGATTTCCGCATCGCGGATGAAGCTGAGCTGGCGTTGCGCCATGGCGGGCTGAACCGCCAGCAGAACCGAGACAACCCAGGCCACGGCCGCGTAGGCGAGCCGCTTCGGATACGGACCCATGATGCTTTCCTCCGGCGTGACGCCGTCCCGCGATGATCAGCACGAAAAATCTGGCGAAGGAAGGGCGGATTTTCGAGGGCAGGTGCTGCACGGACCCGGTTGCTGGGACCCGTCCCGGCGCGGGCGGGTCGCTCCCTTCATGGTGATGGAGGTGCTGCGCGCCGCCAACGAGCGTCAGGCGGCGGGCGGTGACGTGCTCCATCTGGAGATCGGCCAGCCTTCCACCTCCGCCCCGCGCGGGGTGGTGGCGGCGGCGCATGCGGCCCTGGACCGGGAGGCGATCGGCTATACCGATGCCATGGGCCTGCCCGCCCTGCGCGACGGCATCGCCCGCTGGTACCGCGACCGCTACGGCGTTTCTGTTCCGGCCGAGCGCATCGCCGTTACGACGGGATCGTCCTGCGCCTTCCTTCTGAGCTTTCTCGCCGCCTTCTCGCCCGGCGACCGGGTGGCGCTGGCGGCGCCCGGCTATCCCGCCTACCGCAACATCCTCACGGCGCTGGACCTCGTGCCGGTGGAGATCCCGGCCGGCCCGGAAACCCGCTTCCAGCCGACGGTGGAGCACCTCCAGGCGCTGGACCGGCCGGTGCGCGGCCTGATCGTCGCCAGCCCCAGCAATCCGGCCGGCACCATGCTGGCCCCGGCGGAGCTGAAGCGCCTGTCCGACTGGTGCGCGGAGAACGGCGTGCGCCTGATCTCCGACGAGCTGTACCACGGCATCGACTTCGGCAGCGTGCCGCCGGCCACGGCCCTGTCCTTCGGCGACCGGGCGCTGGTGATCAACAGCTTCTCCAAGTATTTCAGCATGACCGGCTGGCGCCTGGGCTGGATGATCGTTCCGCCGGAGCTGCTGCGCGCCGTGGAATGCCTGGCGCAGAGCCTGTTCATCTCGCCGCCGGCGCTCTCGCAGTTCGCCGCCATCGCGGCCTTCGACTGTACCGAGGAGCTGGACGGCCATGTCGCCCGCTACCGGCGCAACCGCGACCGGCTGATCGAGGAGCTGCACGGGGCGGGCTGGACCCGGCTGGCGCCGGCGGATGGGTCCTTCTACCTCTACGCTGACGTCTCGCACCTGACCGACGACAGCCAGGTCCTCTGCCGCCGACTGCTGGCGGAGACGGGGGTGGCGATCACGCCGGGCGTGGATTTCGACCGCGAGCGCGGCCACCGCTATGTCCGGCTGAGCTTCGCCGGCAGCGAGGCGGACGTGGTCGAGGCCGGCCGCCGCATCCGCGCCTGGACACCCTGACGGGGACGCCAGCTTCCGGAAAAGAAGAAGCCGCGGCGACCGGAGGGTCGCCGCGGCTTTTTTCTGCCCGCCCGCCCGGGGATCAGGCGCCCAGGTCGGACACCATCTCCGGATGGGTGAAGCGGAACCCTTCCACCCCGCTGAAATAGCCGTTGGAGAAGGGGGCGAAGGTGACCAGCCGCTCCAGCTCCTTGTAGGCGTCGATGGCCGGCATCCGGCCGTCCATGACGTCACGGAACAGCGTGGCGACCGCCACCATGTCCACATCGTGCGGCCACAGGCGGAAGTGGCTGACGCCGATCTCCCGGAGCTGGGCCAGCTCCGCGATCAGGTTGCAGATCGTGTAGGAGATCGTCTCCGTACCGTTGACGGCCAGGAACTTCTGGCCCTCCAGCGTCTCCACCGTCATGCCGTCCGGATCGTCGGCGCAGACATACTGGCAGCCGTCGCGGTGCAGGTCGCGGCTGCGGGCGTGGTAGCAGCGCGAGGACACGGCCAGCGGCAGCCGGCCGAACACCTGCACCTCCAGCTCCGCCTGCGGTGCGGCCTTGGCCAGCGCCGCGATGGAGGTGGCCGGCAGCTCGCAGGGCAGGGCGACGCGGACGGCTCCCTTGCCCAGGGCGTAGTTCAGCGCGCCCTCGTTGTAGATGTTCACGAACGGGCCGACGATGTGCGGCTTGCCTTCCAGCATGCGCATGGTCGAGACGTCGTTCGCCTCGATCATCACCTCGGCCGAGGCCGCCGTCTCGCGGAGCTGCTTCAGCTCGCGGCTCGCCATGATCAGGGACAGCGTGGACAGCACGACGGTCTTGCCGCCGCGCTGGAGCTTCTCGATCAGTTCCGGGATCGCGGGCTCGAAGAAGGGCGTCCGCTTGGAGCAGATCACCTCACCGATATAGACGACATCCACGGGCGCCTCGTCGGCGATCCGCTTGTAGAAGTCGATCTTCTTCTCCGTCGGCCAGTTGAACAGGATCGGGCCGAGCGTGAGAACGGGCCGGGACACGGTCATTGCCTTACTTCCACTTCCTTTGCAGGGCGCCCGTCGTGGTCCGCGAGCCTTCGGTGTAGGCCGTCAGCACGTCCTCCGGCACCGGCTCGCCACGCGCCACCGCGTCCACCGCCCGGCGGAACGCCTGGACGACGCTGGTGACGTAGGCGCGGCCGCGCTGGCGTCCCTCGATCTTCAGGGCCGTGACCCCCGCCTTCATCAGTTCGGGGATCATGGCGACGGCGTTCAGCGAAGCCGGATCCTCGAACACATGGTAGGGCTTGCCGTCCACGACGAACTTGCCCTTGCACAGGGTCGGATAGCCGGCCGGCTCGTCGTCGCGGAAGGCGTTGATGGTGAACTCGCCCAGCCGCATGAAGAGCGTGTCGTTCTCCTGCTTGTAGTGCACACACTCCGCCGGCGAGCAGACGCCGTTCATGTTCGGCGACCGGCCGGTGGCGTAGGAGGACAGGCTGCACCGGCCCTCCGCCATCACGCACAGGCCGCCGAAGGCGAACACCTCCGTCTCGACGCTGATCTCGGAGTTCAGCTTGGCGATCTCCTCGATCGTCAGCACGCGCGGCAGCACCACGCGCTTCACCCCGAACTGCTCCTGGTAGAAGGCGATGGAGTCCGCGTTGGAGGCGGAGGCCTGGACCGACAGGTGCAGGCGCAGGTTCGGATGGTGGCGCGAGGCGTGGTCCAGCAGGCCGATGTCGGCCAGGATCACGGCGTCCACGCCGGCCTTCTCCGCCTCGGCCAGGGCCTTGTGCCAGGGCCCGGGATTGCCGGCCGTGGGGAAGGTGTTGATCGCGACATAGACCTGGCAGCCGCGCTGGTGCGCGTAGGCCACGCCCTGCGCCAGATCGGCCGGGGTGAAGTTCAGGCCCGGGAAGTTGCGCGCGTTCGTCTCGTCACGGAAGCCGACATAGACGACATCCGCGCCGGCATCGACGGCGCTGCGCAGGGCGGCGGGGGTGCCGGCCGGGCAGACCAGCTCCAGCGGGGTGAGCGCCTCGTGGCTCCGGGGCGCGGACAGGGTGCCGGCCGGCCCGGGCGCGGGCCGTGCAAGGGTCGGTGCCGTCATTTCGGGCTCCGCAGCGAATCGGGATGAAGGGAATCGGCGTCGGCGGCGTACCGGCTGCCCCGGCGGCGGAGCAGGCCGCCGGCCATGTCGAGCAGGCGCAGCGCCGGGTTGCCGAGCGGCCCCAGCGCGGAGCGCACCTCCTCGATCATGTCGAGGCCGGCCCCGTCCAGCGCGTTGCGCAGGACGACCACCGCCCGCGTGTCACCCTCGACGGAGAGGTCGCGGGAGAAGAACAGGGCGTCGCCGTCCAGCGTGCCGTCCACCAGCCCGATCAGCACGTCCAGCCGGCCGCGGATGCGGGACTTCGGTTTGATCACCGCCCACTTGGCATCCAGGCAGCGGACGCTCAGGTGGTTGTTCTCCAGGCGGACGAGGAACGCCATCGGCAGATCGATCGGGTCGATCACGACCGTGTCGGACCCGAGATCCGCCAGCGCCTCCAGAATGCCCGGATGGCGGTGGGTCAGGTGGTTGATGGCGAGGCCGATCGCCGGCTGCAACACGGCGGCGGGCAGGACGCGCATCACCGCCGCGGCGGCAGCGATCTGGTCGGCCGTCAGGGTGGTGCTGTGCCCGCTGGCGCCGCCGGCATCCGACCAGACCGCAGGTGAAGTTCCTGTCATGGGGAGTAAAACCGCTTACGGACGGACCGGCCGGGGCATCCGGCACGGTGGGTCGAACCCCGAGAAGACAGGCCCCCCGACGAATCGTCAAGGTCCCGCTGCCGGGGCTCTTTGCGGTATTATGCCGCAAAGAAGTAAGTTACGGGAAGGGCACAATATTCTGTTCGAAGTCGCGCCCGGCGACCCCGTTTCCCGCTCCGACGTTGCTTGCGGTTCCGTACCGGCGCTGCGACTCATTCTTGGTATCTGGCTTGGTGTTGGGCTTCCCAGGACCGTCCGGTGCCAGGCCCCTCCTTGCGTCACAGCCCCGTCAGGAATCCGATCAGCGCCTCGTTGACCGCCTCGGGCGCCTCCTGCTGCACCCAGTGCCCGGCGCCGGGCAGGATGTGCCGGCCGCGCAGGTCCAGGCAGGTATCGTCGAGCTGCTGCACCGCCTTGTCCAGGCCGGGCATCTTCAGCACGCCGTCCTCTGCGCCGGCGATGAACAGCGCCGGCACCCGGATGCGGGCGCCGGCCCAGGCGGCCGTCAGCTCCCAGGTCCGGTGCAGGGTGCGATACCAGTTCAGACCGCCCCGGAATCCGGTGCGGGCATAGGTCTGCGCATAGCGCGCCAGATCCTCCTCAGCCAGCCAGCCGGGCAGGGCATCGGGCCGCGCGCAGGCCTCCACGATCGTGCGGCCGGGCGGGATCATCGCCGGCCAGCCCGCGCCCGTGGCCGCGGCGGCACCGCTGGCGCTGTAGAGCAGGCGCAGGAAGGTCTCGCGCGGGTCTGCCTCCAGCTCCCGCTCGGCCTGCCCGGGCTCCTGGAAATAGACCATGTAGAAGCGCTCCAGCCCCATCGCCCGCAGCAGCGTGATCAGGCTGACGGAGCCGCGCGGCGAATAGGGCACCGACAGGCCGGCGACGGCGCGGAAGCGGTCCGGGCGGAACAGGGCGCACTGCCAGGCCACCGGCGCCCCCCAGTCGTGGCCGACGATGACGGCCTGCTCCTCGCCCAGCGCCTCCAGCAGCCCGACCATGTCGCCCGTCGTGTGCAGCAGGGTGTAGGCCTCCACCGCCTCCGGCGCATCGGTGTCGCCGAAGCCCCGCATGTCCGGCGCGACGACGCGGAACCCGGCCGCGGCCAGGGCTGGAAGCTGGTGGCGCCAGGACCAGGACAGTTCCGGCCAGCCGTGGCAGAGCAGGACCAGCGGTCCTTCGCCCATCTCCAGATAATGCATGCGGATGCCGTTCGTCTGGGCGAAGCGGCTCTTCGGCCCGTCCATGCTCTCCTCCCGTCCCGTTCTGCCGTCATTCCCGCGGCTTGGCCCCAGCATAACGGGGCCGGCGGTAGATCGGCGAGGGGCCTTGCGCCGGGCGCGGGGCGGAACGCGGCCGCTGTCCGTTGTCCGGGCGGCGGCGTTCTCTATATTGCCGGCATGAACTCCCTCGGTTTCGACAAGGCTCCCCAGGATACCCGCGTGGTCGTCGCCATGTCGGGCGGGGTCGATTCGTCCGTCACGGCGGCGGTGCTCAAGGAACAGGGCTACGACGTGGTCGGCATCACGTTGCAGCTCTACGACCACGGGCTCACCGTGGGCCGGAAGGGGGCGTGCTGCGCCGGACAGGACATCTACGATGCCCGGCAGGTCGCGGACCGCATCGACATCCCGCACTACGTCCTGGATTACGAAAGCCGCTTCGGCCAGTCGGTGATCGACGATTTCGCCGACAGCTACCTGCGCGGGGAGACGCCGATCCCCTGTGTCCGCTGCAACCAGCGGGTCAAGTTCCGCGACCTGCTGGAGCAGGCGCGCGACCTCGGCGCCGACTGCCTCGCCACCGGACACTATGCCCGCCGCGTCGCGGGGCCGGCCGGCCCCGAGCTTCACCGCGGCGCCGATCCGGCCCGCGACCAGAGCTATTTCCTGTTCGCCACGACACCGGCGCAGCTCGACTATCTGCGCTTCCCCCTCGGCCACCTGCCGAAGAGCGAGACCCGCGCCCTGGCCGACCGGCTGGGCCTCTCCGTGGCCGACAAGCCGGATAGCCAGGACATCTGCTTCGTGCCCGCCGGCAACTATGCCCAGGTGGTGGAGAAGCTGCGCCCCGGTGCCGTGGAGCCGGGGGAGATCGTGCATCTCGACGGCCGCGTCCTGGGCCGCCATGACGGCGTCATCCGCTACACCGTCGGCCAGCGCCGGGGCCTGGGGATCGGCGGCCGCCGGACCCCGGAGGGGGAGGAGCTGGACCCGCTCTATGTCGTGCGGGTGGAGCCGGAGACGCACCGCGTCGTCGTCGGCCCGCGCACGGCCCTGGCCCGCGACCGCGTGCTGGTGCGCGAGGTCAACTGGCTCGGCGGGACGGATACGGCGGAGGTGCCGGTGACGGTGAAGCTGCGCTCGGCCCAGCCGGCGCTGCCGGCGCGGGTCAGCCTGACCGCGGAGGGCGGTGCCGTCGTGGCGCTGCAGCAGCCGCAGTACGGCGTGGCGCCCGGTCAGGCGGCCGTCTTCTACCAGGGCGACCGGGTGCTGGGCGGCGGCTGGATCGTCCGGGCCGAGGCGTCGCCCGCCCTGGCGGACGCCCTGCTCCCGGTGGCCGCCGGGACCGTTCTCTGAGGCTCCGTCCGGGCGGGTTTCACTGTCCGTTCGGGTCGTGCTTGACAGCCCGGATCGATTTGACTACATCACGGGTCCCGCCGCCGGGGACGATCCGGCAGCGGCACTGAGGCACCGTAGCTCAGTGGTAGAGCAGGGGACTCATAAGCCCTTGGTCGGGTGTTCAAATCACCCCGGTGCTACCATCGAAGAAAGCCCGCTAGGTCAACGACTTGGCGGGCTTTTTGCTGCCCTGACGGTGTGAGCCCGATGACGGTGTGATCTCGATCCGGTCGATCAACGACTGGATCGTGTAGCGGCGTGCGCCTTCTCGACCGACTTGTCCCCGGCCAGCCACGATTCGACCTCCTCCAGGCACTCCCGAATCACGTCGCCCGCGCCGGGGGGCAATTCCACGATCCGCTCGTCAGCTTCGATGACGCTGTCACGCTCCGCGGCGACGACACCGGACCGGCTCAGACCCGGCTAGCCCGCAGGTTGGCGTTGAGCGTCTGCCATGCCGCAATCTGGCGCGAGGAAGGCAATGCCCGGCCCCGGCCGATGGGCGGCGACCGCCACTCCCATCGGCGGGAGGCACATGCGGCAGAAATCCTGGCGCTGATCGAGGCAAAGCCCGATACCACGCTGGCCGAGATGGCAGCACATCTGGAGCGGGCGCATGGGGTGCGGGCCGCCCTGAGCAGCGTCTGGCGCCTGCTGGACCGCCCCGGCATGAGCGTCAGAAAAAACCGCGCACGCCGCCGGGCAGCAGCGGCCTGACGTGCTGAAACGTCGGCGGGCCTGGTTCGAGTTGCGGCCCGATCCGGTCCCCGAGCGCCCGGTGTTCATCGACGAGACCGGCGCATCTTCCTTGACGTCAGCGTCGAAGTGCTGCGCCGCACCGACAGCGATCCCGGCTTCAAGGCCGTTCCGCGGCGCTGGGTGGTCGAGCGGACCGTCGAATGGATGCCCCGCCGGAGACGGCTGGTTCGAGACGACGAAGCCCGGATCGGCGCCTCCAAGAGCATGATACAACTCGTCATGGCAAGTCTGCTGCTCAGGCGAGCATGTCACTGAAAGGTTATCAAAACGGACTCTCGGCAACGGTTTATTTCCGAAATAGAAACGACGACATTTTTAGCGTGCAACGGGGGGTTCGCATTACACCTTTCAGATGGCTTAAATATTGAAAATAAAAGAGTTTATATTCCGTTAACGGTGTTTCCATCTGTGGCCTTTTGATTGCGCTAAGGAAGAATGAGAGATAAAGTCCAACGATAAAGAGATCGTCCGTTTGCCTCTTGCCACGTTCATAACCCTCCGGGTGCTGCTTTGCAGATAAGAAAGATCGCCCTTGCCGCCGCCGCCATGCTGATGACGGGGGCCAGTCAGGTAGCGTTGGGCCAGGATGCAGGGCAGATTCTGCGCGATGTGGAGCGCAACATCCCCAAGGCGCCGCCACCGACACCGTCGGTGCCCGGTCTGGCCCCGGCGATGCCCGATGACGATTTCCTGAAAGACGGGCAGACGGTGCGCGTCACCGGTTTCAGGATTCAGTCCAGCCTGATCCCGGAAAAGGAACTGGCCGCGCAACTGGCCGATTATGTAGGCCGCGACTGCACCCTGGGAGACCTGAAAGAGGCGGCGGCCCGAATCAGCCGGTATTACGCCAAGCGCGATCTGCTGGCCCGCGCCGTGCTGCCGCGCCAGAGCCTGGAGGGCGGCATCGTCACCATCCAGGTGCTGGAAGCCCGCATGGGCCGGGTGAAGATCGATCCGAGCAGCAATACCCGCCTGGACCCGGCGCGGGCGGAGGCCTTTATCCATGCCCGCAACCCGGCGGGTGACGCGGTGCGCCCCGGCGCCATAGCCGCCGGCGTCACCAATCTGGGGATCATCCCCGGCATGCAGGCGATCGGCATCCTGGATGCGGGGGAGGAAGAAGGCACCACCGATGTCATCCTGAAAATGCAGGAGCCGCCGCTGGTGACCGGGCTCCTGGTCCTTGACAATAATTCAGCCAGCGAAATCGGCCGCGCGCGTGCCCTGGGCATCGTGACGATGACCGATGCAAGCGGCTTCGGCGAGCAGGCGTCCCTGATCGCACAGGTCACCAAATCCTCCCGCTATGGGCAGTTCTCGGCCGGTGCGCCGTTCATGGATGGCGCCTTCTGGCTGGAAGGCAGCGGCGCCGCTCTGACCTATGACATCCCCCGCAGCGTCAATACCACACAGCCGGCGGGCAATGCCCAGACGGCGGGGCTGACGGCGCGCTGGCTGGGCCTGCAGGCCAGCGGCGAGCCGGTGAACCTGTCGGTCGGCGTCGAACATAAATGGACCAGCGACAAGGTGGGCGGGCTGACCACGGCCAGCAACCGGCTGGCCGCCCTGACCTTTTCCGCCCGCCGGGTGATGCGTGACCAATGGCAGGGCGGCGGCGCCTTCATACTGGATGGCGCTGTCAAGATCGGCAATGTCGACCTGTCCGGCAATGCCAGCAACAAGGCGCTGGACCGCGCCACCGCCGATACCCAGGGCAATTATGCCAAGGTGACCCTCTCGGCAGCGCGCCGGCAGGCCCTGTGGCAGGGCGGCGACCTGCAGATCACCCTGTCCGGCCAGCTGGCCAGCAAGAACCTGAACAGTGCCGAACAATTCTCTCTGGGCGGGCTGAACGGCACGCGCGGATACCCGGTCAATGCCGGCAGCGGCGACCAGGGCGCCATGCTGGGGGTGGAACTGGGGCACATGCTGCGCGATGACCTGCGGGGCGCCATCTTCTGGGATGGTGGCCTGATCGAGCAGCACAAGGAACGCTGGACCGGCTGGGAGGGCCTGGGCTCTCCCCACAATACCTATTTCCAGCATAATGTCGGCGCGTCGGTGCAATGGCAGCTGATTGACAATTTGCAGTTGAAGACGACTTTGGCCAAGCGCGTCGGCCCGGATGCGGGCCGCGGGCTTGATCTGAGAGTAGCGAATGAGCGGCGCTCGGAGTTGCGCGCCTGGATACAACTGGTTCTGACGGTTTGAGGCAGGAATGACCATGAACAACCCGCCCCGTCGCCGCAAAGCCTCCGTCTTCCGCGCCCATCTGCTGGGCTGCACCGCCGTTCTGTCCGTCGTACAGGCATTGAGCGGCGCCGCCTGGGCCCAGTCCAGCCAGGCGCCGGGCACCCTGCCCACCGGCGGCCAGGTGCAATCGGGTGTGGCCAGCATCGCCACCACCGGCACCGCCATGACCGTCAACCAGACGACGGACAAGGCCATCATCTCCTGGAACCAGTTCAATATCGGGTCCGGTGCCAGCGTCACCTTCCAGCAACCCAATACCAGTTCGATGACGCTGAACCGGGTGCGGGGCGGCGAGACTTCCCTGATCGAGGGGGCGTTGCGCGCACCCGGCACGGTGATCCTGGTCAACCCCAGCGGTGTGGTCTTCGGCGGCGGCAGCACGGTGGATGTCGGCGGCATCATCGCGTCCACCCTGGATATCGCGGACGAGGATTTCGAGAAGGGCAACCTGTCCTTCACGCGCGGTACGTCTGATGGCGCCATCGTCAACCAGGGCCGCATCAATGCGCGCGGCGGGTCGGTGGCCCTGCTGGCCTCGCAGATCACCAACCTGGGTTATATCCGGGCGGAACTGGGGTCGGTGGTGCTGGCGGCGGGTGAAACCGTCACCCTGACCCCTGATGGCGGCGCACCGCTGAAGGTCGATGCCTCCCTGATCCGGGCGGAGATCGAGGCCGGCGGCATCATCCAGACCGGCGGCGGGGCCGTGTACCTGTCCGCCCAGGCGATGAACAAGGTCAATGCCGGCGTCATCAGGGCGACCGGCGTGATCGAGGCCGACAGCCTGACCGACAAGGGCGGCCAGATCGTGCTGGATGCCAGCGGCCCGATCACCCTGCAAAGCGCGCTGTTCAGCGCCAAGGGGGCGACGGGCGGCGGTACGGTGCTGGTGGGCGATGCCCAGGCGACATCCGTCGCCATGGATGCCAAGAGCCGTATCGACGCTTCTGCAACGGAAAGCGGCAAGGGTGGCACCGTCATCGTCAACAGCCAGGACACGGTGGCCCGTGGCGTTATCCTGGCCCGTGGCGGCAAGTTGTGGGGCGATGGCGGATTCGTCGAAACCTCGGGCCATGAACTGGCCTTCGACGGGATCAAGGTGGATGTCGGCGCCGCTGCCGGCAAGGGCGGCAACTGGCTGCTGGACCCCTATGACCTGACGGTGAACGCCGCCTATGCCAGCGCCATCCAGGCGGCCCTGGAATCGGGCAATGTCACGCTGCAAACCACCAACACTGCCGTCAACAATACGGGCGTGGGGGCGGGCGGCACCACCAATGCCAGTGGCAATGGCGATATCTTCGTCAATTCCGGCATCACCTGGACCTCGGCCAATTCCCTGACGCTGGATGCCTATCGTGGTGTCACCGTCAATGCCGCCATGTCCGGCAGCAGCCTGTCGGTTGTCACCAATAATGGTGGCTCCGGTGGACGCTTTGCCGCCAATGCCCCGGTGGATCTGACGACGGGCCTGGATATCAATGGCACCGCCTATACGATGATCACGTCGGCGGCGGACTTGGCAGCCATCAGTGCGACGGGTTCCTATGCCCTGGCAAGCAACCTGACGCTGTCCGGCGCCTGGACGCCCATCGGGTTTAACAGCACCGGCGCCAACGCCACGCCGACATTTGCCTTTGGGGGCACGCTGGACGGGCTGGGCCACACAATCAGCGGGCTGACCCTGAGCCAGGCCGGGTGGTCAAACATCGGGCTGTTCAGCACCGTCGGCAGTACCGGGTCGCTGGCCAATCTGGTGCTGACCGGCGCCACCATCAGTGGCGGTGTCCCGTCGTCGGCCACGACGGCCTGGGGTTTCCTGTCCGGGCGGATGTCCGGCACCGTTTTCAACAGCTCCGTCAATGGCACCATCACGGGCTCCCGCCTGACGGGCCTGGGGGGGCTGGTGGGTGTGCTGAATGGCGGTACCATCCTCAACAGCCGCGCCAGTATCACATCGGCAAACGGCTCGGGGGTGACAGCCCTGGGTGGTCTGGCCGGGCAGGCCACCGCCAATTCGTATATCAGCGACAGCTACGCCAATATCAACTTCGTCCTTGGCATGTCGAATGTGCGCATCGGCGGGGTGGCGGGCGACACCAATGTACTGACCCTGCTCAATTCCTACTCCACCGGTACGATCACGGCCACCACCAGCACCAGCAGTTTGGCGTCGTATGTCGGTGGTCTGGTCGGGATCAATCTCAACGGCACGATCGCCAACGCCAATTCAGCGGTCAACATCGGGCTTCAGAACGCGTCAACCCGCATTGGCGGCCTGGTCGGCAGCAGTTCAGGTCTTATCACCAACTCTTATGCGACGGGTAATATCACGCTTGGTGGCACCGGCAACCAGTATGTTGGTGGCTTGGTTGGCGTCAATTCCCAGACAACCGCCACCGTTGTCAGTGCCCGGGTTTTCAACAGCTATGCGACCGGCGATATTGCGGTTGGCAACGCGGCGGCAACCAATGCCTCCGCGCAATATATCGGTGGGCTTGCCGGGCATATGCAGAATGGCGTTGTCAGCGGCAGCTTTGCCTCTGGCACCGTTTCGGTTGGCCGTTCCGCTACCTATGTCGGTGGGCTGGTCGGGTCGGCAGAGGCCTTCAACCTGACCTCATCGTCGGTGCTGGGCAGCTTTGCCACCGGGCGGGTCGTCGGGGGCTCCGTCGCCAGCAATGTCGGCGGGCTGGTCGGCCGTGTCTTTGGCAGCATCGTCACCGGTGCCTATTCAACCGGGAGTGTGACGGCCGGCGTCGGGTCCACCAATATTGGCGGCCTGATCGGGCAAGTCGCCACGAGTGGTACGGTTTTGGCCACGGTTGCCAATGTCTGGTCCGGCAGCCCGGTTACGGCGGCCACCGGCGTTTCCGTGGGCGGCCTGGTCGGCCTCATGGCCAGCAGCACGGTGCTCAACAGCTATTGGGACACCAGCAGCACGGGCCAGTTGAATGCCTATGGCACCAGTTCTGGCGGCAGCTTCTCTGCTACCTCCGTCAGCGGGACGGATGCCTTTTCCTCCGCCACTTACAGCAATTTCGATTTCACCTCCATCTGGTATCAGATGGAGGGCTATACGCGGCCGTTCCTGCGGACGGAGAACCAGGGCACCATCCTGAATGCCCACCAGTTGCAGGCGATCGCCATCAACCCGTCGGGCAGCTATGTGCTGGGCGCCAATATCAACATGGCCGAACTGGCCCTGGACAACGGCATCTGGAACCCGGCAACGGGTTTTGCGCCCGTCGCGCTGTCCGGAACGCTGAACGGCCAGGGCTATACGATCAGCGGCCTGACCATCAACCAGACGGCATCGGGCAGCCTGGGCCTGTTCAGCACCATCGGTGCCGGCGGTTCGGTTTCCAACCTGACCCTGACCGGGGCATCCGTTACCGGTGGCGGGGATTATCTGGGCCTGCTGGCCGGCCAGAATCTGGGCACCGTCAGCGGGGTCAGCGTCAGCGGCACCGTCACCGCGTCGGGCTCCAGCATCGGGTCCGTGGGGGGGCTGGTTGGTGAGAACCAGAGCGTGCTGTCCGGCAGCCATGCCGCGACCAGCATCGTGGTTGGCGACAATGCCGTAGCGGTCGGTGGCCTGATCGGGCGTAACACCGGCGATATCACCGGTTCCTATGCCAACAGTTCGGTCATCGCCGGCAGCGGGGCGCAACAGATCGGCGGGCTGGTTGGTTCAAATTCCGCGGGATCCATTTACGGTGGCTATGCTACAGGCTCCATCGCCAGCGGTGACGGGTCGTCTCGGATCGGCGGGTTGGTTGGAACGCATGTTGCCGGTGGGCTCATCACCAAGGCCTACAGCACCGTTGATTTGTCGATCGGGGCCAGTGCCACTTCCATTGGCGGGCTTGTCGGCATTAACACGAACAGCACCATTTCCACGTCCTATGCCGCCAACAGAATCAGTGTCGGGGCGGATTCGAGCTCTGTGAGCGGGTTGGTCGGATCGGGGTCCGGTAGCGCCATTATCATCGACAGTTTCTGGGATGCGACCAGATCCGGCCTGACGGTGGGCTCTACCGGCGTTTCGACGTCTGGCACTGTTGCCGGGCTTTCCACGGCCGAATGGTTCAGCAACGGCCCGCTGGTGCAATCGGTCTTCAGCAGCAATGATTGGGTGCAGGGCTATCCCTATCCGATACTGAAGGCACTGCCCTATATCACCCTCACCGGATCCGGCACCAGCACCTATGGTCAGGCACCGGATTCCGTCAGTATCGTCAGCGCGATTGACCAGAACGGCAACAGCATCACCAGCGGCCTGTCCACTGTGGGGCTGACCTGGGCCCCCGCCTCGGCCAATGCCTCGGTTGGAACCGCGACGCTGGGCGGCAGCGGCGCCAGCTATTCCGGTGGGCTCTATCAGTTCGCCTATGATGGCACGCTGACCATCACGCCGGCCGCGCTGACCATCACCGCCAGCGGTGTGACCAAGACCTATGGCAACTCGGTCAACGTCACCGGCTACACCACGTCCGGGCTGGTGACGGGGGACAGCATCGATGGCGTCACATTGCTGCCCAGCGGCGGCACGGGCACGGCGGCCAATGCCGGAAGCTATACGATCAGCGCATCCGGCGCCACGGGAACGGGGCTTTCCAACTATTCCATCACCTATGTGAACGGCACGCTGGTGGTGGCCCCGGCGGCCTTGACCATCACCGCCAACGGCGCCACCAAGACTTACGGCAATTCGATCAATCTGACGGGGTTCACCAGCAACGGCCTGATCAATGGTGACAGTATCAGCGCCGTGTCGCTGACCAGCACGGGGGCTGGCACGGCCGCCAATGCCGGCAGCCATGAGATCAGCGCGTCAGGGGCCACGGGCACAGGCCTGTCGAACTATTCCATCACCTACGCCACCGGCACCCTGGTGGTAAACCCGGCGCCCCTGACCATCACGGCCAGCGGGGCGACCAAGACCTATGGCACCAGCGCCGGCCTGACCGGCTTCACCAGCAACGGTCTGATCAATGGCGATACGGTCACGGCCGTAACCCTGACCAGCGGCGGGGCAGGCACGGCGGCCACCGTCGGCAGCTACAGCATCGTCGGCAGCAATGCCACGGGCACGGGCCTGTCGAACTATTCCATCACCTACGCCAACGGGACCCTGACGGTAAACCCGGCGGCGCTGACCATCACGGCCAGCGGGGCGACCAAGACCTATGGCGCCAGCGCCGGCCTGACCGGCTTCACCAGCAACGGTCTGGTCAATGGCGATACGGTCACGGCCGTAACCCTGACCAGCGGAGGGGCAGGCACGGCGGCCACCGTCGGCAGCTACAGCATCGTCGGCAGCAATGCCACGGGCACGGGCCTGTCGAACTATTCCATCACCTACGCCAACGGGACCCTGACGGTAAACCCGGCGGCCTTGACCATCACCGCCAGCGACGCCATCAAGGGCTATGGCAGTACCATCAGTCTGACAGGCTACAGCGCCAATGGCCTGGTCAATGGCGACAGCATCAGCGCCGTGGCCCTTGCCAGTGATGGCAGTGCCGCCAATGCCAGCATCGGCAATTATGCCATCCAGGCCACCGGCGCCACCGGCACCGGGCTTTCCAACTATTCCATCACCTATGCCGCCGGCACCCTGACGGTGGGCAAGGCCATCCTGACCGTGAAGGCCACGGATGCGGCCAAGACCTATGGCAGCATCGGCAGCCTGTCGGGCTTCACCATTACCGGCCTGCTGGACGGCGACAATGTCAGCACCGTGACCCTGTCCAGCGGTGGTCTGGCGGGGACGGCCGCCGTCGGCAGCTATGCCATCAATGCCAGCAATGTCTCCGGTTCGGGACTGGACAACTATGCCATCACCTATGTCGGCGGTACGCTGACGGTGACGCCGGCGCCCCTGACCATCACGGCCAGCGGGGCGACCAAGACCTATGGTACCAGCGCCGGCCTGACCGGCTTCACCAGCAACGGTCTGGTCAATGGCGATACGGTCACGGCCGTAACCCTGACCAGCGGCGGGGCAGGCACGGCGGCCACCGTCGGCAGCTACAGCATCGTCGGCAGCAATGCCACGGGCACGGGCCTGTCGAACTACTCCATCACCTACGCCAACGGGACCCTGACGGTAAACCCGGCGGCCTTGACCATCACCGCCAGCGGGGCCACCAAGACCTATGGCGCCAGCGCCGGCCTGACCGGCTTCACCAGCAACGGTCTGATCAACGGCGATACGGTCACGGCCGTAACCCTGACCAGCGGCGGGGCAGACGCGGCGGCCAACGTCGGCAGCTACGGCATCGTCGGCAGCAATGCCACGGGCACGGGCCTGTCGAACTATTCCATCACCTATGTCGACGGTACGCTGGTGGTGGACCCGGCGGCCTTGACCATCACCGCCAGCGACGCCATCAAGAGCTATGGCAGTACCATCAGTCTGACAGGCTACAGCGCCAATGGCCTGGTCAATGGCGACAGCATCAGCGCCGTGGCCCTTGCCAGTGATGGCAGTGCCGCCAATGCCAGCATCGGCAATTATGCCATCCAGGCCACCGGCGCCACCGGCACCGGGCTTTCCAACTATTCCATCACCTATGCCGCCGGCACCCTGACGGTGGGCAAGGCCATCCTGACCGTGAAGGCCACGGATGCTGCCAAGATCTATGGCAGCATCGGCAGCCTGTCGGGCTTCACCATTTCCGGCCTGCTGGACGGCGACAATGTCAGCACCGTGACCCTGTCCAGCGGTGGTCTGGCGGGGACGGCCGCCGTCGGCAGCTATGCCATCAATGCCAGCAATGTCTCCGGTTCGGGACTGGACAACTATGCCATCACCTATGTCGGCGGTACGCTGACGGTGACGCCGGCGCCCCTGACCATCGCGGCCAGCGGGGCGACCAAGACCTATGGCACCAGCGCCGGCCTGACCGGCTTCAGCGCGGCCGGGCTGTTGAACGGCGACAGTATCGGCAGCGTGGCGCTTTCCAGCGCTGGCACCGGTACGGCGGCGACGGTCGGCAGCTATGCCGTCACCGCGTCGGGTGCGACGGGCACCGGCCTGTCGAACTATGCCATCACCTATGCCGACGGTACGCTGGTGGTGACCCCGGCGGCGCTGATCATCAGCGCCGGCAACGCGACCAAGACCTATGGCACCAGCGCCGGCCTGACCGGCTTCAGCGCGGCCGGGCTGTTGAACGGCGACAGTATCGGCAGCGTGGCGCTTTCCAGCGCTGGCACCGGTACGGCGGCGACGGTCGGCAGCTATGCCGTCACCGCGTCGGGGGCGACGGGCACCGGCCTGTCGAACTATGCCATCACCTATGCCGACGGTACGCTGGTGGTGACCCCGGCGGCGCTGACCATCAGCGCCGGCAATGCCAGCAAGGTGGCCGGTTCCGACCTGTCACTGACCGCCTTCAGCGCCGCCGGGTTGGTGAATGGCGATGCCGTGTCGTCGGTGACGCTGTCCAGCCCCGGCACGCCGGCCAGCGCCGTGGCGGGCACCTATGAGATTGTCGCCAGCAATGCCGCCGGCACCGGCCTGGGCAACTACACCATCCGTTACCAGGACGGCCAGCTGACGGTCACGCCGGCCGCTTCCACCCTGACCACCAGCGCGGTGCAGCGCATCGTGGTGGCCGCCGTGGCGACGCCCGCCGTGACGATTGCGGCAACCAGCACCCCCGCCCCTGTGTCAACGGCGGGCACCCCCGCCGCCACCTCGTCCGCCAGCAGCAGCACCGCTTCGTCTACCACCGGTTCCTCCTCGTCTTCTTCCAGCGGAACCGCGACGGAAAACGGGGGGGGCAATGGAGGTGGGGCATCGGCAACAACCGCTGAAACCGGCACGGCATCCGGCACGACCGGAGGCAGCAGCGCGAATGGCGAGGCCCTGCCCATCCTTGTCGGCGGCGGTGACGGTGGCGAGATTGTCTATAGCCAGATCCAGATGACGTCCAATCCCATCAAAGGCAAAGAAAGCGATGAGCGCCAGCAATAACCCCGACCTCTCGATCCCCATCGTGGAACGGAGCGGGGCGGTGCTGATGGAGATCGGCCGTCGCGTGCCCGCCTTTGCCCAGGGGCTGCACCTGCAATCGACCGGGCAGTTGGATCAGGCCCGCAGTGTCTTCCTGCAACTGACCGAACGGCCGGAACTGACGGCACCGGCCCTGCACCAGTTGGGGGTGATCGCCGCCTTCCAGGGCGATAATGGCCGCGCCGCCGGCCTGTTCGAACATGCCATGAAGCTGGAGCCGGCCGAGCCGCTTTATTACTGCTCGCTGGGCACCGTGTTCGAACGGATGGGCGATCTGCCGCGCGCCGTGGCCACCATGGTCAATCTGGCGGTGATGCTGCAGACCCAGGGCAAGCATGATGATGCCATCCCGCTCTATCGCCGTATCCTGCAGCTCTCGCCGCTGAATTACTCGGCCTGGGTCAATATGGGCACCGGTCTGGCCTGGACCAACTGCTCGCGCGAGGCGGTGGTGCCGCTGATCATCGGCGTCATCCTGTTCGGCCGCTTCCTGCCCGAGGCGCGCGAACTGGGGGACCGGCTGCTGGCCGATATCGGTGACCGGCTGCCGGAACTGACCGCCGCCTTGGCCGTACTGCCCGAAGGCCTGCCGGAGGGGCGGCTGGAACGGCTGGAGGAGGTCTTGCAGACGCTGGACAAGGCGCTGCGCACGGCCGGTTTCATTGATGCCACCGCCGCCTCGCTGACCGTGGCCTTGAAGCTGGCGCCCGGCAATGCGCTGGCCCGCTGGAACCATGCGCTGTCCTGTCTGGCGCGGGGCGATTATGCCCAGGGCTGGGCCGATTATGAATGGCGCTGGGTCTGGGACCAGTTCCCCGAACCGCGCCGGATGCTGGGTGCCCCGCAATGGCGGGGGGAGGAACTGGCCGGCAAGCGCATCTATGTCTGGGGGGAACAGGGCTTCGGCGACATCCTGCAATTCACGCCGCTGGCGCAGATTCTGGCCGACCGTTACGGCCCGGATGATGTGGTGCTGGAAGTCTCGGCCCCGCTGGTGCGGATGTTGTCCGCCGTGCTGGACCGGCCCGGTATGCGGGTAATTTCCCGGCCCGACAATCCCCACCGGTTCGGAGTGGAAGAGGGCTTTGATTACCATATCCCCCTGTTGAGCCTGCCGCATTTCCTGTCCCTGCGCGTGCCCGACCTGCCGCTGCTGCCCGGCTGGCTGCAACTGCCGGCGGAAGAGATTGCGCGCGGCGCCACCCTGCTGCCGCCGGCCCAGCCCGGCAAGCGGCGCATCGGCGTGGTCTGGGCCGGCCGGCCGCAGCATTCCGAGGATGCCCGCCGGTCCTTGCCGCTGGCCCTGTTGGGATCGGTGCTGGACGCCATTCCCGATGCGCAGTGGATTTCGCTACAGGTGGGCAACCGGGCGGGGGATGCGCTCGCCTTCCGCGGCCGGCTGCATGACATGAGTGGGCAGTTGCAGGATTTCATCGACACGGCTGCGGTGATCGCCAACCTGGATCATGTGGTGGCGGTGGATACCGGTGTGGCCCATCTGGCCGGTTCCATGGGCAAGCCGGTGTCGCTGCTGCTGGCCCATTCGGTGGACTGGCGGTGGGAGATCGGCACCACAGGATCACCCTGGTACCCCAACCACCGCATCCATCGCCAGTCGGCGCTCGGGGACTGGGCCAGCGTGATCAACAGCCTGCGGGCCGAACATGCTGCCTTGACTGTGCAGGCGGTCTCCTAAGGTCCGTACTCATAACCAGGTGCTACCAATCCCCGAAGGCCCGCCGCGCACGCCGTGGCGGGCCTTCGTCGTTTCCGGGCCTGACCCGATCCCCGATCCCACCGTCGTCGTCGGGACCGCCCGTCCCGGGGCAGGGTTCCTGCACTGGTATGCAATTGATATTGACTCGCATTGTTGTCCGCCGGTAGACCGCTGCGGGAGAGCAAACGCAAAAGAAAGTGGGAACAGAGACATGCGTTCAGCCTTGCGGATGGCCGGCGCCGCCCTGGTGCCGGCCCTGATGCTTCTGACCCCGGCCCAGGCGCAAGAAGCCGCGGATGCCGGCCCGGTGGAGGAGATCATCATCACCGGTCGCGTCCAGCGGCTCTACCGGGTGGAGGAGACCAGCATCGGCAAGGTGCCGGCCAATGTCCTGGATATTCCCCAGGCGGTGCAGGTCATCAACCAGGAGCTGATCAGCGATCTTGGCGCCCGCAACGTCATCGACCTTTACCGCAACATCTCCGGCGTCAGCTATTTCACCTATGGCGGCGTCACCTTCCGCGGCTTCCGGCAGGAGCAGAACTACTATGACGGCATGCGCGGCGATCCGTTCATCGGGTTCGCGGTGCCGCAGCTCTTCAACATCGAACGGGTGGAAGTGCTGAAGGGCCCGGCCGGCATGCTCTACGGCCCGGCGGCCCCCGGCGGCACCATCAACTACGTCACCAAGGGGCCGACGGAGGACTTCCAGGGCGATGTGCGCCTGACCCTGGGCAATTTCGACCGAATCGGCGGATCGGCCCAGCTCTCCGGGCCGGCGGATGCGGAGGGGCGCTTCACCTACCGCGTCGGCGCCTTCTACGAGAAGATGGACAGTTTCCGCACCGGTGCCGGCAGCGACACCAAGGTGGGCGACGCCAGCCTGGGCATCAAGCTGACGGACGACGTCAAGCTGACCCTCCAGGCCATCCGGTTCGATCAGGCGCTGCCGGCCAACCGTCTGCGCGGTATCCCGGTCAACGATGACGGCGTCTATCTGGGGTCGATCCGGTGGAACCATAACGAACCGACCGACTTCTCCAAGCTGACCTCCAACGTGTTGCAGGCCAAGCTGGATGCCCGCCTCACCGACCGCATCCGTCTGGATGCCGGCATCCGCTGGTTCAAGTCCAAGGAGCAGCAGAACTACCATGAACCGCGTGGCACCTATGACAGCGACGGCGACGGCGTGCTGGACATGGTGCGGCGGGAGTTCCGCGATCAGCGCCGGGAAGGCGACGCGCTGGCCCTGGCCGCCAACCTGATCGGCGATGCCGAGACGGGCGGCATCCGGCACAAGATCCTGTTCGGTGCCGACTGGTATCGGGAGGATTCGCTGCTGCTGAGCCGCATCGCCCCGACCAGGGCCTCCAGGGGACCCGTTCCCGATGCCAGCCTGACCAACCGGGTCTACGGCCTGACATCGGCGACCAGTTACGCCAGCTATTTCGCCACCCGCCCCTATACCCGCACCGATACCCGGGCGGAGCGCGAGGGCGTCTATCTCCAGGACCAGATCAGCCTGACCGAGCAATGGGACGTGGTGGCCGGCCTGCGCTATGACCATTTCACGGATACGAACCGGGTCAACGACACCGATTATGCCGATGGGGATTATTCCTGGCGGACCGGGCTGATCTACAAGCCCGTGGAGGATGTTTCGGTCTATGCGAGCTGGTCCACCAGTTTCGAGCCGCAGTCGGTGGCCAACCAGGACGGGAGCGCCGGCGGGCCGTTCGACCCGATCACCGGCGAGCAGGTGGAAGCGGGGGTGAAGACGGCCCTCCTGGGCGGCCGCCTCCAGGCCAATGCCGCCGTCTACCGCATCGTGCGGGAGAACATGCTCCAGACCGACACGACCAGGCCCCCGGTCAATGGCGTCAACCAGCTCTCTCCCATCGGGGAGGTGACCTCCAAGGGCTTCGAGCTGGACCTGTCCACCGACATCACCCCCGACTGGGTGTTCACGGCCAATTACGGCTACAACGATACCAGGATCACCGGCACCGTTCCGGGACAGAGCCTGACCAACGCGGTGGGCGACCGCTTCGCCAATGCGCCGCGCAACAAGGTCGGGTTCTGGACCCGTTATCAGGTGCAGGAGATCAACACCGCCTTCGCGTTCGGCGGGGAATACGTTTCCCGGCGGCTCAGCCTGTCGGGTCAGACGGTGAAGCCCTATACGATCTTCGATGCCTCCATCATCACCGATCTGGGCTTTGCCGAGGCCATGTTCCGGGTGAAGAACATCTTCGACAAGGAATATGCCGCCTCGGGCTTCACCGTGCATAACGGCCACTTCCCCGGTGAGCCGCGCACCTGGTTCATCGAGCTGCGCAAGCAGTTCTGATGGCAGCGAAGGGCCGATCCTTCTGGTGGTCCGTCCATGCCTGGGCGGGGTTGAAGCTCAGCCTGTTCATGGGCTTCATCCTGGCCACCGGCACGCTGGCCGTGTTCGCGCATGAGCTGGACTGGCTGGTGACGCCCTCGATGCGGGTGATGCCGCGCGACGCGGCCCCCGCAAGCTGGGGCCAGTTGGCCGACGGCGCCCGCAGCGCGGTGCCGGGCGCCCGCGTGGCCAGCCTCTACGCCCCGATCCATCCCGGCTTCGCCGCCGAGGCCTGGATGGATGCGGGCGGGCCGCGCATGGTGCGGGTGCATCTGGACCCCTATACGGGGGCGGTCACCGGCACCGCCCCCTGGTACAACATCCACCGCTTCCTGCGGGAGACGCACCGCCACCTGATGCTGCCGGTGAAGATCGGCGTGCCCATCGTCTGCACCCTGGCATTGTTGCTGGCGGCGTCGCTGGTCAGCGGCATCGTCACCTACAGGAAATGGTGGCGGGGCTTCTTCAAGCGTCCGCGCCGCGGGGACGGGCGGCGGCTGGCCGGCGACCTGCACCGGCTGGCCGGGCTGTGGAGCCTGTGGTTCACCGCCCTGATCGCCGTGACCGGCCTCTGGTATCTGGTGGAATCGCTGGGCGGCGGCGCGCCCGACCAGCCGCATCCGCCGCTGCTGGCCGCTCCCTCTCCGCCCATCGACGGAGCGGCCCTGGACCGGCTGGTGGCAGCCGGTCTGGCGGCCCGGCCGGGGCTGGAGATCCGGGAAATCCGCTTTCCCACGCCCGAGGGCGACCGGGGACTGGTGCTGATGGGGCAGGCCGATGCCTGGCTGGTGCGCGACCGCGCCAACGCCGTCTGGCTGGATCCGGCAGACGGCGGCGTCCGGCTGGTGACGAAGGGCGAGGAGCTGTCCCTGCACCAGCGCATCTCCGAAATGGCCGATCCGCTGCATTTCGGCACGCTGGGCGGCTTCGCCACCAAGATCATCTGGTTCATCGCCGGGCTGGCCCTGACCGGCCTGTCGGTCACCGGCGTGATGATCTACAGCCTGCGCCTGCACGGTGGCCGCCGGACCCCGGCACCGACCGCCAACGGCTGGGTCCGGGCCTGGCGCGGCATGGGGGTGTGGGCCTATCCGGCCCTGGGGCTGGTGCTGTTGTCCCTGGCCCTGACGCCGGGGGCGATCCTGGCGGCGGGGTGACGGGCACCGGCATCCGTCGCCGGGTCCCGCGTCAGGGCGGCGGGCGCCGGCGGTCGGCGGCGCTCCCCGCCAGGAAGGCACGGTAGGCCGCGACCACGGCGGCCGGGGCCTCCACCTGCGGGTAGTGCCCGATGCGGGGCAGTTCGGTGGTGGCGTCATCGACGCGCACCAGCTCCCGGTAGCGCGCCACCATGTGGGCGCCGGAAACCGGATCGGCCGAACCGTTGATGAGCTGCACCGGGCAGCACGCCTCCCGCAACGCGCCCAGCCAGCGCTCCCGGTGGGCGCGGCGTTCGGCCATGTAGCCGATCAGCTTGTGGAAGACGATGCGGCCGCCGTCGTGGCTGATCAGCGACCAGAAGGCGTCGATCTCCGCCGCCGACGGCTTCGTCTCCGGTCCGAACACGGCGCCGAAGCTGCGGGCGAAGGAGCGCTTGCCCAGCACGGCGGAGAGCAGCGGCCCCAGCGGGCCGGCCAGCAGCTTCTGGACCGGCCGCGCCCGGTGCGTCTCCGGGAACAGCCCCCCGTTCAGGAAGCAGACGGACAGCCACTGCCGCTCCGCCGCCGGTCGGGCGTTCTGGCGGGCCAGCATCTCCTGCGCCACCGTATCCCCGTAGTCGTGCGCCAGCACATGGAAGCGGCGCAGGCCCAGGTGGCGGACCAGATCCTCGCAGATGTCCGCCTGCTCCATGATCGAATAGCGGTGCCGACGCGGCTTGGCCGACCAGCCGAAGCCCAGCAGGTCCGGCGCGACCAGCCGGTGGTCGCGCGACAGGTCGGGCCAGACGCCCGTCCAGTCCCAGCTTGAGGTGGGAAAACCGTGGATCAGCAGGATCGCGGGGCGTTCGGCATCCCCCGGCGCGCTGTCCACATGGAAGCTGTCCACATGGAAGATGCGGTGGCCGGCGCACCCGGCCATGCTCCCGGCGGCGCGCCAGGCGGCGATGTCCAGCATTCCGTGTCTCCTCCCGGGGGCGCTCTCATCTGGCGCCCCTCCCGGACGGGAGCCTAGCCCGCAGGACCCGGCCTGACCAAGCGGTCGGGCCGGGGGCACCGTAGGGCGGTCGGGCCGCTACCGCCGCAGCTCCTGCTTCAGCCAGGAGCGGAACCGGCCCAGGCGGGTGCCGTCGTGGCCGGGCCAACCGGCGCGGCGGGCACTCTCCTCCGCTTCCGATTCGGTGCGGGCGTAGCAGACGATGCGGGTCCGGCTGCCGTCCGGCGCCAGCCAGCGGAACTCGAAGGGCCGGACATCGGGGGACGGGGGTGGGGGGCTGTCCATGTGGTCTGGTCCAGGGCGGTGCTGGTCCGGAGGGGGGCCGGGGCGGAAAGGCGGGGCGGGCCCCGCTTCCGTCCATTCGGCCTTTTTCAGAGCCTACCCTGCCTTCTACAGTGTCGCCGGTCCACCGACAGGGATACCCCTCATGCTAGGCCTGCTGCTCGCGCCCTTCCGCTGGGCCTTCAAGATCGTCACCTTCGTCATCGTCGCCGGGGTGCTCATGCTGCTGTTGCTGCCGGTGGCGTTCGATGTCGAGGCGGCGGCGGCCGGCTTCATCGCCCGGTTGAACCAGGTCGAGCTGAAGGACCTCCAGGTCTCGGCCACACCGGTGTCGGCGGCGGGGCTGCCGCCCAATGTGCGGTTCCGCGACATCCGGATCGCCCGCCAGGGCCGCGGCGCCCGGCCGTCCCTGGAGGCGGAGGAGGCGGTGCTGCGGGTTGACACGGCGGCCAGTCTCGCCGCCGGCCACATGGTGCTGGTGGCGGAGATCCGCGATCCCGTGATCCATGCCGACCGGCCCTTCAGCCTGGCCCAGCTCTCCGCCGCGCTGACGGGCGCGCTCGGGGTCGCCACCGGGGTGACGCTGGTCGGCGGCCAGGTCGTCGGGGGCGGGGTCGAGGTGGTGGACCTCGGCAACACCACGGTGCAGGTCCCGCCGGCGCCGCCGCCGGGCGGCGGCCAGACGGGCGGGAGCGGCGGGGGCCCCGGAACCACAGCGCCGGTCATCGGAACGGTCATCGGGTCGGTCGTCGGCCCCGTGATCGACGGGGTGCTGGGCGGTCCGGGAGGCGGCGTCGTTCCGGGGGGCGGTTCCGGCGGCGGCAGCGGCGGTGGAACCGGCGGTGGCGGCTGGCCGGGCGGAGGTTCTCCGGGGGGGACGGGCGGTTCCGGTGGCGGAAACAGTGGCGGCAGCGGCGGTGGAACCGGCGGCGGTGGCTGGTCCGGTGGCGGGTCGCCAGGGGGCACGGGCGGTTCCGGCAGCGGGACCGGCCCGCAGCCGCCCTCTACCCCCGTGCCCGGCCAGCCGGGCCTCTGCTACTGTCCCTGCACCGTGCCCTGACCTGAGTCCCGTCAGGGGCGGGGGCTCCGGTCAGTCGGCCGGCCCCGGAAGCGTCCCTGCCGCGGGCAGGCGGCGGCGCGTGCTCCGGTCCAGCCGGATGCAGAGAAGCAGGGCCGGGATGCCGATGGCGGCCGTCCCGGCGAAGAACAGGGCGTAGGCCGTCAGCGTGTCGTGCCCGGTCTTCAGCATCTCCACCGCCCCGCCGGAGAAGCCCTTCAGGAACTTGCCAAGCAGCGCGTAGAAGGAACTGAGCAGGGCGTACTGCGTCGCCGTGTAGCCGACGCTGGTCAGGCTGGACATGTAGGCGACCAGGGCGGTGCCGGCGAACCCCGTCGCCAGATTGTCCACCGCCATGGCGACAGCGAAGGCGGTCGGGTCCGGCCCGGTCAGCGCCAGCACTGAGAAGGCGAGGTTCGACCCCGGTCCGGCCACGGCACCGATCAGCAGGGTGCGCCCGAAGCCCAGCTTCACCGCGCTGATGCCGCCCACGGCGACACCGACGACCGAGGCCCAGAGGCCGATCGTCGCGCGCACCGACCCGACCACCTCCTTGCTCAGCCCCAGATCGACATAGAACGGATTCGCCATCGGCCCCATGACGAAATCGGCCAGCCGGTACAGGCTGATGGCGGCCAGCATCAGCAGCGCCAGCTCGCCATGGGTCCGGAAGAAGGCGACGAACGGGCCGACCACCGCGTCGATGAGGCCGCGCGGGCTCCACAGCGGCGGCGTGCCGGCCGCGGTCGCCGTCGCCGCTCCTCCTGCCCGGGCCGGCTCCGTCGCGGCCAGCGTGGCGCCGATTCCCACCGCCATCGCCAGCCCCATGGCGAGGTAGGAGCCGGGCCAGCCGATCTGCCCGGCCAGGATCAGGATCAGCGCATCCGTCAGCAGCAGCGCCGCGCGGTAGCCGAGCTGGTAGGCCGCCGTCAGCAGCCCCAGCTCCTCCTTGTCGTCGGCGGTCTCGATCCTCCAGGCGTCCACCACCACGTCCTGCGTGGCCGAGGCGAAGGCTGCCAGCAGGGCGAACCCCGCCAGCGCCGCCAGCCCGCCGCCGGGGCCGGTGGCGGCGATGCCGGCCAGCCCGACGGCGACCAGGATCTGCGCCGTCAGCATCCAGCCGCGGCGCCGGCCCAGCAGCCGCCCCAGCAGCGGCGCGTCCAGCCTGTCGATCAGCGGCGCCCAGAGGAACTTGAAGGAATAGGCGAGGCCGACCCAGGACAGGAAGCCGATGGCCGTCAGCTCGATCCCGCCCTCGCGCAGCCAGAATCCCAGCGTGTTGCCCGTCAGCATGAAGGGCAGGCCGGAGGAGAAGCCGAGCAGCAGCATCACCGCCACCCGCGGGCGGCGGAGCGCGCGCAGCACGTCACGCCATCCCGTCGCGGGCGGCCGGGGTGCGGCCGTTCCGGCCGGGGCGGGGGAGGCGGACGAGACGGACGAGGGGGAGACCATGGTGCGCGTAGATCTCTGCGGTCAGTGCAAAAGACAGGGGGGCGCGCGGAGCCTGCGGGTCCGTCCTTGCGGGGGCCGCCCTTGCGGGTTCTGCTGCGGCGGGCGGCGGAGTATAATGACCCCCGCCGGCAGAGGGTGAGCAAATTGCGTACCTTTGTTGCGTGCAGCACCCATGGGCGGGACTGGAAACGTCCGGTGCATGCGCGTAGAAAGGCGGGCGCGATGACAGGACCGCCAGCGCCGTCCGGCGTGCGGTCCGGGAAGAGGTGTGAGATGGCAACGGAGACTGCGATGGGGACGGGCGGACGCTGGACGCCGGAGAGCTGGCGCGCGAAGCCGGCCATGCAGATGCCCACCTATCCCGATCCGGCGAAGCTCCAGGCCGCGGCGGCGCGGCTCGCCGGGTATCCGCCGCTGGTCTTCGCCGGCGAGGCGCGCAGCCTCAAGGAGTGCCTGGGCCGTGCCGCGCAGGGGCAGGCCTTCCTGCTCCAGGGCGGCGACTGCGCCGAGAGCTTCTCGGAGTTCCACCCGAACAACATCCGCGACACCTTCCGGGTGCTGTTGCAGATGGCCATCGTGCTGACCTTCGGCGGCGCCACGCCGGTGGTGAAGGTCGGCCGCATGGCCGGGCAGTTCGCCAAGCCCCGCTCCGCCGACATGGAGGTCGTGGACGGGGTGGAACTGCCGGCCTACCGCGGCGACATCATCAACGGCTTCGACTTCACGCCCGAGGCGCGGGTCCCCGATCCCGACCGCATGGTGCAGGCCTACAACCAGTCGGCCGCGACCCTGAACCTGCTGCGCGCCTTCGCCCAGGGCGGCTATGCCGACCTGCACAAGGTCCACCAGTGGACCCTGGGATTCGTGGAGAAGAGCCCGCAGGGCGAACGCTACCGCGATCTGGCCGGGCGGCTGGACGAGGCGCTGGCCTTCATGGCCGCCTGCGGCATCACCGGCGCCACCACGCCGCAGATCCGCGAGACGGAGTTCTTCACCAGCCATGAGGCGCTGCTGCTGCCCTACGAGCAGGCGCTGACCCGGATCGACAGCACGTCGGGCGACTGGTACGCCGTCTCGGCCCACATGCTCTGGGTCGGCGACCGCACCCGCCAGCCGGACGGCGCGCACATCGAATATCTGCGCGGCATCCGCAACCCGCTGGGGCTGAAGTGCGGCCCGTCGCTGGACCCGGACGAGTTGATCCGGCTGATCGACCTGCTGAACCCGGCGGACGAGCCCGGCCGCCTGACCCTGATCTGCCGCATGGGCCACGACAAGGTGGAGGACAGGCTGCCCGCCCTGGTCCGCAAGGTGAAGCGGGAGGGGCGCACGGTGGTCTGGTCCTGCGATCCCATGCACGGCAACACGATCAAATCCTCCACCGGCTTCAAGACGCGGCCGTTCGACCGCGTGCTGGCCGAGGTGCGGGGCTTCTTCGAGGTCTGCCGCACCGAGGAGGTGTATCCGGGCGGCGTGCATTTCGAGATGACGGGCCAGGACGTCACCGAATGCACCGGCGGCGCCCAGGCGATCACGGAGCATTCGCTGGCCCTGCGCTACCACACGGCCTGCGATCCGCGCCTGAACGCCAGCCAGTCCCTGGAACTGGCCTTCCTGGTGGCGGAGGAACTGAAGCGGACGCGCCGGGGACTGAAACTGTCGCAGCAGGCGGCTGCCGAATAAGAAAACGAATAGGAAAGCGTATCCAATCGCTTGACCTGTATCCCTTCGGATCGGAAGCTCGCTCCCGGGTTCCCTCTGCGAGCGAGTCTTCCATGCCGTCTGCGTGTCCGTCCGGCAGCTCCGCCGGCCTTGTTCCGTCCGTTCTGCGCCGCCCGCGTCCCCGCGGGGGCTTCCGGCGGGGGAGCGTTCTGCGCGGCCTTGCCGCCGCCCTGCTGACCGGGGGGCTGCTGGCCGGGTCCGTCCTGACCGGCGCCGCGCCCGCAGCGGCCGAGACCGTCTACATCACCGCCGACCGCATGCTGGACGTGCGCTCCGGCGGCATGGTCGCCCGGCCGGCGGTGCTGGTGGAGGACGGCCGTGTCGCCAAGGTCGGCACGGTCACCGACCTGCCGGCGCCGCAGGGGGCGACGCGGATCGACCTGCCGGGCCTGACCCTGCTGCCCGGCCTGATCGACATGCATGTCCACCTGACCAGCCGGCACGACCTGCACGGCTATCGGCGGCTGACCCGCAACGCGACGGATCTGGCGATCGACGGCGTCGTGAACGCCCGGACGACGCTGGAAGCCGGGTTCACCACCGTGCGCAATCTCGGCGCCGGCAGCTTCGCCGACGTGGCCGTGAAGCGGGCGGTGGAGGAGGGACGGGTGCCCGGCCCGCGCCTGATCGTCTCCGGGCCGCCACTCTCGGCGCTCGGCGGCCACGGCGACGCCAATCTGATGCCCTACGATCTCCAGCGCGAGGCCGAAGGTGTCGCCACCGGTCCCTGGGCCCTGGCGGAGAAGGTCCGCTACAACAGGAAGTTCGGGGCGGACGTCATCAAGATCATGGCGACCGGCGGCGTGCTGTCGAAGGGCACGGAGGTGGGCGCCCAGCAGCTCACCGAGGAGGAGATGGCCGCCATCGTCAAGGAAGCCCACATGCTGGGCATGAAGGTCGCCGCCCACGCCCACGGCAATGCCGGGATCAAGGCGGCGATCCGCGCCGGCGTGGACACGGTGGAGCACGCCAGCTTCCTGGACGCCGAGGCCATCGCCCTGGCCAAGAAGAACGGCACCGTCCTGGCGATGGACATCTACAACACCGAGTTCATCCTTGGCGAAGGCGAGAAGGCCGGCATCCTCCCGGAGTCCCTGGCGAAGGAGCGGACGGTCGGGCAGACGCAGCGCACCAGCTTCGGCGAGGCGGTCAAGGCGGGCGTGAAGCTGACCTTCGGCAGCGACGCCGGCGTCTACCCGCACGGCTGGAACGCCAAGCAGTTCTCCCGCATGGTGAAGTTCGGCATGACGCCGTTGCAGGCGATCCAGGCGGCGACCGTCGTCGCGGCCGACGCCCTGGGCATGGCGGAGGAGGTGGGCAGCATCGCCCCTGGCCGCTATGCGGACATGGTGGCGGTCGCCGCCGATCCTCTGGCCGACATCGCGACCCTGGAGACGATCCCGGTCGTCATCAAGGGCGGTGAGGTGGTCAAGGACGTGCGCTGAGGCGCACGTCCGTCCCTGCGTCCCTCCCACAGCCCCCGGTCCGCCGGGGGGCTGCGGGCGGGGCAGGGGGCAGGAAAGTCCGGTCAGGACAGGTCCGGCCGAAAAAGGTGGTCAGGGGAACAGGTCGTCCACGGCCGACTGCGACAGCGGTCCGACGGTGGGTTTGTCCTCCTCCGCCGGTGCCGGGGCATCCGCCTTCCCGGCGGCTGGCGCTGCCGGCGGGGCGGGAGCGGCCGCTGCCGGCGCCTGCTGTCCGGAGAGCAGGGCATCGACCACGTCCTGGTTGATGCCCCCATGCAGGGCCGGGCCGTTCAGCAGGTGTGCGTCGGGGCGCTTGTCGGCCGGCTCGTCCGCGGTCGGGGCGTCCGATCCGTCCAGCCCGCCCCAGATATCGATCATCGCGTTCACCCGGCGCTCGATGTAGCGCATGGTGTTGACCACCTTGGTCATGCGCTGGCCGGTGATGTCCTGGAAGGAGCAGGCGGTCATGATGCCCATGACCTCGTTGTCGAGCTGCCCGGCCAGATCCCCGTCCGGTTCGCGCAGCCGGTCGGCGACCGCCTGGATGCGCTCCGCCCCGTTCAGGATTTCCGTCGTCGCGTGCTCGGTCGCCTGGAGGATGGCGTCCAGTTCCTCCGTCGCCAGCATGATGCGGTTCGCGGACGGATCGTCCGGCCGCAGGGCGGCGATCTCCCGCCGGGTCTGCGCGATGTGGGAGGAGAGTTCCTGAAGCTCGCGGCGCAGGATGCGGATGTGCGACTGCGGGTCAGCCTCCGGCGCCGTGCGCTGCCCGAGCAGGCGGCGCACATCCTCTACGGCGACGACACGGCTGCGCCTGTCCCGCATGCGCAGGAAGGCACGGCCGCGCGGGCTGGAGAGGAGATCATCCTCGAAGCGGTCGTAGTCCGCGGCGTCCAGATCGAGGGGGCGGTCGTCGGCTGCCATCGGGTCGCTCAGCCGATCGCGCCGATGACGCTCTCGATCTTCTTCTTCAGAGTATCGGCGTTGAAGGGCTTGACGATGTAATTGTTCACACCGGCTTCCTTCGCCGCGATCACGTTCTCCGTCTTCGATTCGGCCGTGACCATGATGAAGGGCATGCTCTTCAGCCGGATGTCCGCGCGGACCTCCTTGAGGAGCTGGAGGCCGGTCATCGGCTCCATGTTCCAGTCGGAAATCACCAGCCCGAACGTGCCGCCGCGCAGCTTGGCCAGCGCTTCCGCACCGTCGGCGGCTTCCTCGATGCGAGTGAAGCCGATCTGCGTCAGCAGGTTCCTGATGATGCGCCGCATCGTCGCGTAATCATCGACGACCAGCACCTGCAGGTTGGTGTTGGACACGCGCAGACCCCCAATACCAGACGTGTTGCCGTACGGTTCGACCGCCACCCGGTCGCCCCATCCACCGTACCGGCGGAGGGTTAAGGTCTGGTTCCCAAGAATCCAACCCTCCCTCCCGATCGGAGATGAGGCGGCACTTTGGTGCCCGCTCTCTCCCTTGTCAAGACAGGGTACTAATACGTTCGTCCAAAGATCATCGCCATCCCTTCGGCCAGGCTCATCCGGGTGAGGACGGTCACGCCACGCGAGCGGTTGCGGGCGGCAGTCCGTTTGTTTATCCCGGAAGATTAGAGGTAGATTGAACAACCGTCGGCGATGAGAGGCCCCTTTGGCCATAGCGCCCCTAGGTCTGAGCGCAGGGATGAGCGGGAGCCGTGCGCTCGGACATCTGGCCCGCAGCGGGCCGTTCCTGAAGCGTGATCTCGCGGGCTGTCTGCGGGCGGTGACGGAGACGGCCGCCGCAATCCTGGCCGTCGGGCGCGCGTCCGTCTGGTTCTTCGGCGAGGACGGGCGGTCATTGCGGGCGGCCGATCTCTTCGACGTGGCGGGCGGCAGCCATGCCGCCGGCGTCACCCTCGATCTCGGCGGGCGTGGCGTCTACCGCGCGGCATTGGAGACCGAGCGGCTGCTGCGGATCGAGGATGTGGGCCGGAGTTCCCCCTTGGCGGATCTCCGCGGCTCCCCCCTGGTCCCGGAAGGGAATTCCGCGCGCCTGGATGCCCCGGTCGTCCACCAGGGCCGCCTCGCCGGAGTCGTCTGCTGCGAGCATACCGGGGGACCGCGCGCCTGGACGGAGGAGGAGGAGGCCATCGCCGCCTCGCTCGCCGACTTCGTCGCGCTCGCCCTGACCGCGGACGAGGCACGCCGGGCGGAGGAACGGGCGCGGGAAGCGGAACGCCGCTGGCGCGACCTGTTCGAGAACGCGGTCGAGGGGGTGTTCCGGATGGATCTCGCCGGCCGGCTGCGGGCAGTGAACCCGGCGCTGGTGGAGATCCTGGGCTACGGCACGGCCGACGCGCTGCTGGCCGCGGTGCCGGACGGTCGGGCCCTGGTCGCCGTCCCCGCGGACCGGGCGGAACTGCGCTCCCGCCTGCGTGGGGAGGGCACCGTCCGTGGCTTCGAGACGACGGTCCAGAGGGCCGACGGCGATCTGATCTGGGTGTCCCTGAACCTGCGCCGCCATCTCGGTGCCGGAGGCGAGCCGTCGGGCTATGAAGGCACGCTGGAGGACATCAGCCACCGCCGCCGCATGGAGCAGGAAGCGGCGCATGTCGCCCTGCATGACGGGCTGACCGGCCTGCCGAACCGGACGCTGCTGGTCGACCGGCTGGCCCAGGCGCTGCGGCGCCGGCGGGCCGGTCAGTCGCCGGGATTCGGCGTCTTCCTTGTCGACTGTGACAATTTCCGCATGGTGAACAACACGCTGGGCCATGCGCTGGGCGACCGTATGCTGGCGGAGATCGCGCGCCGGCTGTCCCGACTGCTGGGGCCGGGCGACACGCTGGCCCGGCTGGGCAGCGACGACTTCGCCGTGCTCTGCGAACAGTCCTGGACGCCCGATCTCGCCCTGCGCCGGGCCGAGGAGATGCGCCTCGCCGTCATGGCGCCGATGGAGGTGCCCGGCCACCACGACCTGTTCCCCTCCGTCAGCGTCGCCGTCGTGCTCGATCATGGCGAGCGCGAGACGCCGGACGAGGTGCTGCGCGATCTCGGCATCGCGGTGCATTACGCCAAGGCGCGCGGACGTGCCCGCTGCATCAGCTTCGAGCCGGCCATGCGGACGGCCCCGTTGCAGGCGCTGCGCCTCCAGACGGAGCTGCGCCGGGCGCTGGAGCGGGATGAGATCGGGCTGGCGCTGCAACCCGTCGTGGACCTGCCCGGCCGGCGCCTGATCGGGTTCGAGGCGCTGGCGCGCTGGGCCCATCCCGGCCGCGGCAGCGTTCCCCCGGCGGAGTTCATCCCCATCGCGGAGGAGAGCGGGCTGATCGTGGCCCTGGGCGAGATGGTGCTGCGCAAGGCCTGCGCCCTGCTGCGGACCTGGCAGCCACGGCTGGGGGCGACCGCGCTGACCGTCAGCGTCAACGTCTCTCCGGTCCAACTCGCCCGGCCCGACCTGTTCGAACTGGTGGACGGGGTGATCGCCGCCACCGGCGCCGACGTCCGCCGCCTGAAGCTGGAGGTGACGGAAACGGCGCTCGCGCAGGATCTGGACATCGTCTCCAGCCGGCTGGACGGGCTGCGTCAGCGCGGGTTCCGCATCCTGATCGACGATTTCGGCACGGGCTATTCCTCGCTCTCCCGCCTGCACCGGCTGCCCTTCGACGGGCTGAAAGTGGACCAGAGCTTCGTCCGTCCGATGCTGCACGACGAGGACTGCCGCAACATCGTCCGCACCGTCGTCGCCCTCGGCCATGCGCTGGGCGTGGACATCGTGGCCGAGGGGGTGGAGGACCCGGAAACCGGGCGCGAGCTGGCCCGGATGGGCTGCACCAGCGCCCAGGGCTACCATTTCGGCCGGCCGCTCTCGCCCGCGGACGCGGGCCGGCTGGTCGAGCGCCTGTCCGGCGGCGGGCCGCTGTTCCTGCCTTAGCACCGGCCCGCAGAAGGAGCGCGGCGCGCCCGGATCAGACCCCCGGGGCCGGGTTCTCCGGGTCAGGGATGCCCGTCGGCCTCGACCAGGGTGACGAAGCCGCTGGTGATCGGGTAGCGGCGGTCCTTGCCGAAGCTGCGGCTGGTGATCTTCACGCCCGGCGGCGCCTGGCGGCGCTTGTACTCGGCCCGGTCCAGCATGCGCCAGACGCGGCTCACCGTCTCCCGGTCGTGGCCGCGGGCCACGATCCCGGCCAGCCCCAGATCCTTTTCCACGAGGCATTCCAGGATGTCGTCCAGCATCTCGTAAGGCGGCAGCGTGTCCTGGTCGGTCTGGTCCGGCTTCAGTTCGGCCGTGGGGGCCTTGGTGATGATCCGTTCCGGGATGACGCGGCCGGCGGGGCCGTGCGCCTGCCGCGGCAGGGTCCGGTTGCGCCAGTGCGACAGGCGGTAGACGGTTGTCTTGTAGACATCCTTCAGCACCGAATAGCCGCCGCACATGTCGCCGTAGAGCGTGGCGTAACCCACCGACATCTCCGACTTGTTGCCGGTGGACAGCACCATCCCGCCGAACTTGTTGGACAGCGCCATCAGGGTGACGCCGCGGGCGCGGGATTGCAGGTTCTCCTCGGTGATGTCCGGCTCGCGGTCGGCGAAGGCCGGTTCCAGCATGTGTTCGAACGCCTTCATGGCCGGCTCGATGGAGATCGTGTCGATCCGGCAGCCCAGCAGCTCGGCACACTCGGCCGCATCCTCCAGGCTCTCGCGGGAGGTATAGGGCGACGGCATCATCACGCAGTGGACGCGGTCGGCGCCCAGCGCGTCCACCGCCACGGCGGCGGACAGGGCGCTGTCGATGCCGCCGGACAGGCCCAGGATGACGCCGGGGAAACGGTTCTTGCGGACATAGTCGCGCAGCCCCAGCACCATCGCCCGGTAGATCGCCTCCAGCCCCTCGGCCGGAGCCGTCATCTCGGTGGAGGTGCAGGTCCAGCCCCCGTCGCCCCGGGTCCAGTGGGTGATGGCGACATGCTCCTCGAAGGAGGGAAGCTGCGCCGCCAGCCCCCGGTCGGCATTCAGAACGAAGGAACCGCCGTCGAAGACCAGCTCGTCCTGCCCGCCGACCTGGTTGACATAGGCCAGCGGCAGCCCCGTCTCCGTCACCCGGGCGACGGCCAGGGACAGGCGGCGGTCCGCCTTGTCCGTCTCGAACGGGCTGCCGTTGGGCACGATCAGGATCTCGGCCCCCGTCTCGGCCAACGTCTCGGCCACGTCCGGGGTCCACATGTCCTCGCAGATGACGATGCCCAGCCGCACGCCGCGGAAGCTGACCGGGCCGGGCAGCGGGCCGGGATCGAACACCCGCTTCTCGTCGAACGGGCCGTAGTTGGGCAGGTCGTGCTTGAACCGCACCGCCGCCACCCGGCCGCCGTCCAGCAGCAGGGCGGCGTTGTGGGTGCGGCCGGCCTCGCGCCAGGGGGCGCCCAGCAGCAGGCCGGGGCCGTCGTCGCCGGTATCGGCCGCCAGTTCCTCCACGGCTTCCTGCACGGCGTCCAGGAAGAAGGGCTTCAGCACCAGATCCTCCGGCGGATAGCCGGAGACGACCAGTTCGGAGAGCACCACCAGATCGGCACCGCGGGCCGCGGCTTCCGCCCGCGCCGTCCTGATCCGGTCGAGGTTGGCGCGCAGGGCCCCCACCGTCGGGTTGATCTGGGCAAGGGCGATGGTCAGGCTGTCGGTCATGGGGAGCGCCGGGATGCGGAAGGATGCAGCACCCTAGCAACCCGCCCGCGGCACCTCAATCACCGCCCGGTCCGTTTCCTTCCCGGCATTTTCCTCCCGCGCCCGACGCGGGGCGGACGCAACGTCCGGGGGAGCGGGCTGTTGCCGGGAAACCGATCCCGACGGTGCAGGAGGCTTGACGATGCGCGGCAGCGGCATGACGAAATCGCTCTGGATGGACACGGCGCCCTTTCCGGAGACGGATACGACGCTGCCCCATCCGGGGGAGCCGGCCCACGAGTCCGACCTCGACATGCCGTCGGCCCTGGCCTTCGCCCCCTATACCCTGATCAACCGCGATCCGCCGGCCGACGTGGTGGTCGTCGGCGCGGGCATCGCCGGGATGACCACGGCCTATCTGCTGGCCCGCGAGGGACGGCAGGTCCTGGTGGTGGACAAGGGGCCCGTCGGCGGCGGGGAGACCAGCCGGACCACGGCCCACCTCTCCAACGCGATCGACGACCGCTACAGCTTCCTGGAGCAGCAGGTCGGGGAGGAAGGTGCGCGGCTCGCGGCGGAGAGCCATACCGCCGCCATCGAGATGATCGGCCGGATCGCGGAGCAGGAGGGCATCGACTGCGACTTCCGCCGCGTGGACGGCTGGCTGTTCCTGTCGCCGGAGCACCGGCGCGACCATCTGGAGGAGGAACTGGCCGCGGCGCACCGCGCCGGACTCGCCGATGTCGAGCTGGTCGAGGATTTCTCCCTGGGCGACTACCGCGGCCCGGCGCTGCGCTTCCCCCGGCAGGCCCAGGTCGATCCCATGAAGTATGTCCGGGGACTGGCCGGCGCCTTGCGGGCGCACGGCGGCCATATCGTCACCGGGCACCGGATCGTCGAGGTCGAGGGCGGAGAGGTGGCGACCATCCATGCCGACGACGGCCGCGTCCTGCGGGCGCAGGCCTGCGTCGTGGCGACGAACACGCCCTTCCTGGACCGCGTCGCCATCCATACCAAGCAGGCGCCCTACCGCAGCTATGTCGTCGGGCTGGCCGTGCCGCGCGGTGCCGTCGCCCCGGCGCTGTGGTGGGACACCCGCGAGGACTACCATTACGTCCGGCTTCAGGCCGGGACCGGCGGGGACGTGCTGATCGTCGGGGGCGAGGATCACAAGACCGGCGAGGCGCACGACATGGGCCAGCGCTTCACCCGGCTGGAGCACTGGGCACGCAACCATTTCCCGATGGCGGGGGAGGTGCTCTACCGCTGGTCCGGCCAGGTGATGGAACCGTTCGACGGGCTGGGCTTCATCGGCCGCAATCCGGCGGACACGGCCAACATCCTGATCGCCACGGGCGACAGCGGCATGGGCATGACCCACGGCACCATCGCCGGGATGCTGCTGACCGACATGCTCCAGGGGCGGGACAACGCCTGGGCCGGCCTCTACGATCCCGACCGCAAGCCGAAGCGGAACCTGCGGGAGTACGTGAAGGAGAATCTGGACGTCGCCCGGGAGTTCGCCCGCGGGCATCTGGGCCCCGCCGAAGTGTCGAGCGAGGCGGCCATCGCCCCCGGGCAGGGCGCCGTGCTGCGTGAGGGCGTCGCCAAGGTCGCCGTCTACCGGGCCGAGGACGGCAGCGTCACCCGCGTGTCGGCGATCTGTCCCCATCTGGGCTGCACGGTGCGCTGGAACGATCTGGAGCGGAGCTGGGACTGTCCCTGCCACGGCAGCCGCTTCACCCCCGAGGGAGGCGTGATCGGCGGACCGGCCGTGCAGCCGCTCGCCCCGATGGGGGAGGAGCGCTAGGCGGCCTTGTGGGGGCGGGGGCCGAGGACTACCGTCGGACACCCGTCCCGCAGCCTGCCGCCGGTCCCGCCATGATCCGCCGATCCTTCCATGCCGCCGCCCTTTCCCTGGCCGCCGGCCTGCTCTGCCTGTCGGCCGTCGGCGCCGCCCGCGCCGACGGCCTGCCGCCGCCGACGGCCGACTACAGCGCCCGCCAGCGCGTGACGGCCGCGGGCGATACGATCGAGGCCAGGCTGTTCCATTCCAAGGGCAGTGAGCGGCGCGAGTTCGTCATCGACGGGGTGCGCAGCATCCTGATCCGGACGCCGGAGCGCATCCTCCAGCTCCAGCCGGAACTGGGCATGGCCCTGGAGATGCAACCGGGTGAGGGGCCGGAGGCCGGTCCCGATCCGGGCAACCTCAGCACTCTGGACGCCGAGGCCGAAGGACAGGAGACGCTGGCGGGACTCGGAACGACGCGCTACAGGGTCCGGCGCGGGGAGGCGTCGGGCGGCTTCGAGGGACGCGTCTGGTCCACCGCGGACGGCATCTATGTCCGGGTCGAGGGCACGGTCACGGAGGAGGGACGGTCCGTGCCGGTGACGATGGAACTGGCGGATGTCGAGCGCGGGCCGCAGGACCCGGCCCTGTTCAGCGTGCCGCCGGGGATGCGGACCATGACGCTGGGTCCGATCCAGGGGCGGGTGCCGGAGGCGTTCCGGACGGACCGGAAATAGAGTTTCCCCGGGGAGCGCCGCCTGCATGATGCGACGACCCTTTATTTCCCGGAGATTTTTCAGCGATTATAGGCGGATGATCTCTCGACCGGTCCTTATCCTGGTCGCCGTCATCCTGATGGCGCTCCTTCCGTCATCCGCCCGCTCCCTGATGGCGACTGTTCCGACACCGGACGGAGAGGGTCCGGGACCCGTGTCCCGGACCCTGACCATCGGCGTCAACGACTTTCCCGGGACCTTCCATCCGCTGATCGAAAGCCAGGGCATCCGCGACTACGTGGTCTGGATGGCGCAGCGGCCCCTGACCGCCTTCACGCCGGACTGGGAGCTGGCCTGCGTTCTCTGCACCGAACTGCCCACCGTCGGCAACGGTCGTATCCGGGAGGAGAAGCTGCCCGACGGGGATACCGGCGTGGCGGTGCGCTACACCCTGCTGCCGGATCTCAAGTGGGGGGACGGCACGCCCGTGACCACGCGCGACGTGGTCTTCACCTGGCAGGTCGGCCGGCATCCCGACATCGGCAGCAATGCCTACGACGTCTTCGCCCGCGACATCCGGTCGATCGAGGCGGTGGACGACCGCACCTTCATCGTCCACCGCCGGCACAGGAGCTGTGCCGCGGCGCAGTTGAACGAGATGGTGCTGCTGCCGGAGCATCTGGAACGCAAGGCGTTCGAGTCGGACCCCGCCACCTACCGGATCAACAGCCGGTACGAAGCCGACGTGACCGACCCCGGCCTCTGGCTCGGCCCCTACCGGCTGGCGGAGGTCGAGGCGGGGAAGGCGATCCAGCTCGAACGCAACCCGCACTGGAACGGCCGCCGGCCCTATTTCGACCGGATCGTCGTGCGCACCCTGGACAGGTCCGCCGAGCTTGAACGGGCGCTGCTGGCCGGAGAGGTGGACTACGTCTCGGGCGAGCATGGCTTCAGCGTGCATCAGTCGTCGCAGTTCGAGCGCCACTACGGCTTCCGCTTCACCGTGTTCTGGATGCAGGGGCTGGGATACCGGCACCTGGACGTCAACCACGACAATCCGGTCCTGGCGGATGTGCGTGTCCGCCGCGCCCTGCTGCTGGGACTGGACCGGGACACGATGAACGAGCGGCTCTATTACGGCCGCAACGTCATCGCCGACAGCGACACCAATCCGCTCGACGGCATCCACGATCCGGACGTGCGCCGGCATCCCTACGATCCGGCCGAGGCGATCCGGCTGCTGGAGGAGGCGGGCTGGCGCCGCGGGCCGGACGGCATCCGGGTCGATGCCGCCGGGCAGCCACTGGAGGTCGATCTGTGGGCCGGCCTGGGTGACCGCACCGTCGATCTGGAACTCCAGATCATCCAGGAGAACTGGCGCCGCCTGGGCGTCCGCATGGTGCCGCGGCGGACGGCGGCCCGGGTCCTGTTCGGGGAGATCCTGCCGCAGCGGCGCTTCTCCGGTCTCGCCCTGTTCAGCTGGATCACCGCACCGCGGGAGGTTCCCCGCAGCGTGCTGCATTCCAGCCAGGTCCCGTCGGCCGACAACGGCTGGAGCGGCCTGAACTACGGCGGTTACCGCAACCCCGGGCTGGACCGGGTGCTGGACGATCTGGAGCGGGTCTGCGAGCCGGAGGCCAACAGGGCACTGTGGTCGCGGTTGCAGCATCTCTATGCCGACGATCTGCCGGCCCTGCCGATCTTCCACATGGCCAACGCCTACTTCTTCCCCCCCTGGCTGAAGGGCGTCGTGCCCACCGGGCACCAGTTCGCCAGCACCATGGCCGTGGAGAACTGGCACCGCGAGGACGCGCCCTGACGGCGTCGCCGCGGCCGGGCACCGCCACCCCGCGTCCGCACGCATGGTTGACGGGGACCGCGGGAGGCCGTACCGAGCCCTGATCCAAGCCTGGAGGATTGTCAGCCATGACCTTGCGCCGTTCCTTCGCCCTTCTCGCCTTTGCGGCCCTGCTGGCCGGCCCGGCGGCCGCCCAGCAGCCCCCGTCGCCGGCGGACGACGCGCCGATCCGTGCCGAGAAGCCCGATCCGCAGAAGCAGTTCCTGATCGAGAACGCCAAGCGCCCGGGCTGGAAGACGACGCCCAGCGGCCTCCAGTACAAGGCGGTCAAGCCGGTCGCCAATCCCGCCGCCCCGTCGCCGCTGGCGACCGACGCGGTGCTCGTGAACTACGAGGGCCGGCTGATCGACGGCACCGTCTTCGACAGTTCCTACGAGCGGGGCGAGCCCATCAGCTTCCCCCTGAACCGGGTGATCGCCGGCTGGACCGAGGGCGTGCAGCTCATGAAGGTGGGCGAGACCTACGAGTTCGCCATTCCCGGCCGGCTGGCCTATGGCGCCCGCGGCATTCCGCAGGCCGGCATCGGCCCGAACGCCACGTTGCTGTTCAAGGTCGAGCTGCTGGAGATCCTGCCGCCCGGCGCCATGCCGCCGCGCTGACGCAAGCGGGTCCGCGCCCCGGCCGGTCAAGGGCCGGGGCGCCTTTCCGGAAGAGACCGTCAGCGGCGCAGCAGGAACTCGCGCCCGACCTTCACCCGCTTCACACCGTCATACTCCACGATATCGGCGGTGGCGTAGGTCTCCGCCCATGCATCGGGCAGGTAGGAGCCGGTGCCGATCACGTCGATGGGCGCGGCCGCATCCGCCATCAGCCGGCACTTGGCCGGATTGAAGCCGGAGGAGGCGACGATCTTCACCCGCTCGAACCCGGCCTCGTCCAGCCGCTCGCGCACCCAATGGATGGCGGCGGCGGAGACGCCGGGACCGACCAGGTAGCGCAGTTCCGTCTCGTCCCGGTAGCCGCGGATCGCGTGCGGCACGCGGCGGTCCAGCACGGCATAGGACTGCGGCGGGTCCAGCCCCTCGCAGAAGCGCCCGCCGGGCGTGTCCAGCCGGATGGCGAGCTTCCCGGCCGCGGCCAGATCGGGGAAGCGCCGGCAGACCTCCAGGCTGTCGGACACCTCGCGCCCGAAATAGTCCACCAGCACGGTCATCGGCTGATCGGGAAAGGTTTCCCGGTACATCTCCGCCGCCCGCACCGTGGAACCCGCATAGCCGATCAGGGCGTGCGGCATGGTGCCGAGGCCGCGGTCGCGGCCGAACCAGTGCGCCGTCGCGTCCGTGGCGTTGCCGACGAAGCCGACGGCGCCGGCCTTGCGCTTCGCCCGCTCCGACCCGACGGAGGCGGCATAGGCCATGATCTCCGCCATCTCCGTCCCGGCGCAGTGCCGCGCGTCCATCGCCAGGAAGGCGACCTTCGGCAGGCCGGCGCACATGGTCCAGGCGTTGTAGGCGGCCACGCAGGCCGGGCCGAGCTTCATCAGGAACAGGGTCTCCAACTCCACCAGCCCGGTGAAGGGGCCGGTGATCCAGAGCATGGGCTCGCCCGCGCCCACCCACTTGCCTTCGGGATAGTTGACCTCGACCTCGATGGCGAAGCCCCGCGCCGCCGCCATGGCCTCCAGCCAGTCCAGCGCCAGCCGGTGCGCCGCCACCACCGGGCGGCGCATGAACACGGCATAGGTGACGCGCCGGTCGCCGAACCGCTCGACCACCTGCCGGGTGCGCTGGAAATAGGCGTCCGTCCAGCGCGGTACGTCCGCGGCGGCGGGGGGCGTGGGGGTGGCGGTCGGTCGGTCGGGATCGGCCATGGCTGCGGGGTTCCGGACAGTTGATCGCGCGAACATAGAGGGTGATCGCGCGAACATAGCGGCGCTTCCGGCGCCGGGCGAGAGCCGATGCAACGGACGGCGCCGCGGCCTGTTCTCCCCGGGGCCGGCCGGCGGGCCGCCGCGTCCGCCCCGGCGAACCAGAAGATCGAAGGAGCACGCACCCATGGCCACCAAGACCATGCAGGACCTCCTGCTGGAGGAACTGCGCGACATCTACGACGCCGAGAAGCAGGCCCTGAAGGCCTACAACAAGCTGATCAAGGCCGTCAGCCACGACAAGCTGAAGGAGGCCTTCCAGACGCACAAGGAGCAGACGGAAGGCCAGATCGAGCGCCTGAAGCAGGCGTTCGAACTGCTCGATCAGCGCCCCCGCGGCAAGCACTGCGACGCCATGGAAGGGCTGATCCAGGAGGCGCAGGCGCTCCTCGACGAGGGGCTGCCCTCGGAGCTTCTGGACGTGGCCATCATCGCCGCCGCTCAGAAGATGGAGCATTACGAGATCGCGGCCTACGGCTCCGTCCACGCCTATGCGCAGGGCCTCGGCAACGAGGAACTGGCCTCCCTGCTGGAGGAGACGCTGAACGAGGAGAAGGAGACGGACAGGCTGCTCAACGACATCGCCGTCAAGGACGTGAACAGGCGGGCGATGCAGCAGGCCGCCTGACGGCGGTTCCCGCCGCGGACGGAAGACGGGTACGGCCCCATCCCCGGGCGGGGGTGGGGCCGTTCGCTGTCAGCGCTCGCCGCCCGGTTCTGGCCCTCCCGGTTCTGGCCCTCCCGGTTCTGGCCCTCCCGGTTCTGGCCCTCCCGGTTCTGGCCCGTCGGGACCGGGCCTGTCCGGGCCGTGGCGTTCGACGGTGCCCCTGTCGCGGTCCCTGTCGTGGTCGGCCCGGTCCGGCCGCTCCCGCCCGGAGGAGCGGCGCTCCTTCGGCGGCGGGGGCGGGGGCAGGGTGCCGCGGGCCTGTTCCTCGGCCATGGTCCGGACCACCGCCTCGTGCAGCCGTTGCTGCATCGTCGTCGTCGCCTGCCGCGCGGAGGCGAAGGCCGCCTCCGCCGCTGCCGGGTCGAACGGGCGGGCGGTAAGCGCGCTGCGGATGCCCTCGCGGGCCTTGCGCAGATCGGCGAAGTAGCGGGCGCCGTCGCCGGGTCCCTCGCGCCGAAGGCGGGCAATGACATTACCCACGGTTTCATCCGGGATCAGCGCCACGCCCGGCCCCATGAACTGGAGCACCGCCGGTCCTTCCCAGGGGGGGCGTCCGTCGCGCCCGTCGCGGCTGTCGCGTCCGACCGCATGGCCGATGGCGATGCCGGCGATCAGCAGGTTGATGCAGAGCGAAACCGCCAGCAGGATGGAGAGGGTCAGGGTCGTGCGGGTCATGGCCAGCTGTCCAGGTCGGGAAGGTCCGTCGTCAGGGCTGTCACCAGGTCCGTGTCGGCGGTCTGGTCGGTGACCGGCGTCACGCCGGGGATGGCGACATGCCCGCCATAGCCGAGCATGAACCCGACGAGACCGCAGGCGACGGCGCTGCCGAAGCCGGCGGTCCATTGTTTCCAGGGGGCGGCGAAGACCGATCCCAGCCATGCGACGAGGCCGGGCTGCGCCACCGTGCGCGGATGTTCCAACGGCAGCGCCAGGACGGCACGCCGCAGCGACGCGCCGGCCTCCAGCGTGGGCAGGTCCGGCAGGATGTCGGCCAGCAGCGTCGCCGCTTCCAGGTCCCGGCGCGCCGCCTCCGAGCTGTCCAGCAGGGCCAGGGCGGCGGTGCGCTCATGGTCGGGCCAGGTTTCCAGGCAGGGACCCAGCCGGTCGAGCAGGTCCGCGAATCGGGTCGGGGTCATGTCCGCCCTCCTTCAGTTCCATCCGTACCGGACTCTCCGCCGCCGCCGGTCAGGCGCTCGCGCAGGGCGCGACGGGCACGCACGAGCAGGGCCTCGAACGCCTTCACGCCGATGCCCAGCGATGTCGCGGCCTCGGCATTGCTGAGACCGAGATCGTAGGTCAGGGACACCGCCGCCCGCTGGCGTTCCGGCAGGTCCTGGACGGCGCGGGCCACGGCCTCGGCCGTCTGCCGCCGCTCGATCCGGGTGACGGCATCCTCCGCCGGGTCCGCCGGCTCGTCGGCCGACTCCAGATCGTCATGGACCGGGCGGCGGCGGGCGTCCAGGCAGAGATTGACAGTGATCCGGTAGAACCAGGTGGAGAAGCGGGCCGCCTCCGGGCGGAAGCGGTCCGCGCTCTGCCACAGGCGCAGGAACGCTTCCTGCGCGACGTCCTCGGCGGCCGCGCGGCTGCCCAGCACACGGACGGCCACGGTCACGGTGCGGTCGAGGTGGCGGGCGACCAGTTCCGCATAGGCGGCCCGGTCGCCGGCCGCGACGCGGCCCACCAGGGCCTCGTCGCTTTCCGACCGTGTCGTGTTCTCGGGCGTGCTGCTCACCTGTGCCACCGTCAGGACCGGCTGGCCCCGGTGCCGGCCGGGGTCCCCGGTGGACAGGGTACGCACGGCCGCCGGCGATTTCATCGGTCCTTCCAGCGCTCGCCGCGGTCGCCACGGCCGGGCCGGTCGTTCTTGTCGATCTTGCCGTCGCCGTTGCGGTCCCAGCGGCCGAAGGCTTCGTCGTTGCGGGCGGCGTATTCCTCCTTGGTTACAATGCCGTCCTTGTTCGTGTCCAGGGCATCGAACAGGCGGCCGGCCATGGCCTCCCGGCGCTCTTCCCGCCGTTCCTCGCGGGCCTTCTCCATCAGATCGGGGAATTCCTCGCGGTTGATGCGGCCCGTCCCCTTCGGATCGAGCGCCTTGAACTGGGCTTCGCGGAACGCCTTGAACTCGTCCCGGTCGATCACGCCGTTCTTGTCGGCGTCGAACGCCGCCATGGCGGGGCCGGCGAAGAGCCCGTCGGGTCCGGGAGCGCCCGGGCCCGGGCCGGGCTGGGCCATCGCCGGCAGGGCGAGCAAGGCGGTCAGGGAGGCCGACAGCAGCAGGGTCTTCATCTCAACACCTCGTCAGGGTTCCGGCGGGGGTCCGTCCCGCCGTCATCCCTTGTACGGACGGGGCGACGGAACCCTGCGCAGGCCCGGAACAGGGTGCCGTGGAGGATGCGCGATCCTGTCCGGATGTGGTAAATCCGTTTCCGGATTCGTTGTAACTGGCGGTGCCGGACGGTGGCTGGCGCTGCCGGAGGGATCGGGGGCGGATGTCGGTCGTCGGGGGCGAGCAGAAGACGCGCGGCGTCATCTATGGCCGGAGCCTGGACCAGCGTCCGCTGCCCCCCGCCGCCGAGGTCCTGCCCAACGGCATCCGGGTGGCGGACATGGACGCCGTCTCCCTGCCGCAGAAGACATGGCGCGACCAGCTCCGTCTGTTCCTCCAGGCCAGCGGTCTGACCACCATCCCCGGCGTGGTCCGGCTGCGCTGGCAGGCGCACGACGTCATCGACTGGCTCCAGGGATCGCTGCTGGGCAAGGGACGGAGCCGGCGGGCCAGCATCACCCACCCGCTCCAGCTCATGCCGGCCATCGAGTTCATGATGGGCACGCCGGCGGAGCTGGACGTGGAGCGGCGGATGATGCAGGCGCTGCTGGGGCGGGGGCTGGTGGAATACCGACGGCGGCTGAGCCAGGCGCGCGAGCGGCCGCTGGTCTTCGCCCGGGAGGCGTCCGCCTGTTTCATGGCGGGCTTCAAGGAGCAGCAGCTCGTCGGCCGCATCTCCAGCCCGGCGGAGCATTTCCAGACGGTGCAGCGGATCTACCGCAACTACTACTTCTTCCGGACCAATTACATCTTCTCGATCATCGCGCGCGAACCGCCGGAGTCGGGCAGCAAGCTCTTCTCCAAGTTCATGCGCGTGAGCTTCTTCCTCTCCACCATCCAGGAAGACGGCACCATCGCCGCCAAACCCTCCTACCGGCTGCTGCCGCCGAAGGAGCATGTGGTCTTCCTCGCCAAGCGGGATGCGGGGCTCCAGGCCAAGCTGCGGGAGGACGAGCAGCTCCGGGCGGAGTTGCAGCAGGTGCTGAAGTACTTCCGTCCCCTGCGCCAGGGTCCGCTGTGAGGACCCGGTCCACCTTTGCGTAGCGGGGCCTGGGCCCGGATGCTAGACAGCGTCCCGTTCCCGCCTGCGTTTCCGGACCGGACCGATGACGGATCACCCCGACCCGCTGCTGCTGCACCGTGACGGCCCCATCGCCCGGCTGGTGCTGAACCGACCCGACAAGCACAACGCCATCACGCTGGAGATGTGGCGGGCGCTGCCCCGACTCGTGGCGGCGGTCGAGGCCGATCCCGACGTCAAGGCCGTCATCGTCTGCGGCGCCGGCGGGCGGGCTTTCTCCGCCGGGGCCGACATCTCGGAGTTCGCGGAGGTCTACGCCACCCCGGAAAGCTCGCGCGCCTACAACGAGGCGGTGCGGGCCGGATTCCACGCCGTCGAGCGGCTGTCCCGGCCGGTCATCGCCAGCATCGGCGGCATCTGCGTCGGCGGCGGCTGCGGTCTGGCGCTGGCCTGCGACCTCCGCTTCGCCGCTGAGGGGTCCCGCTTCGGGATCACGCCGGCGAAGCTGGGGCTGGTCTACGGCTATGCCGACACCCGCCGGCTGGTAGAGACGGTGGGGCCGGCCCGGGCCAAGGACATCCTGTTCTCCGGCCGGCTGGTGGAGGCGGAGGAGGCGCTGCGCATCGGGCTGGTTGACCGCGTCGTGCCGCAGGACCGGCTGGAGGCGGAGACGCTGGCCTATGTCGCCGACTTGAGCGAGCGCTCGCAGTACACGATCCGCGCCAGCAAGCGGATGGTGCAGGATATCATGGACGGCTTCGATACGGAGACGCCGGCCTCCCGCGCCCTGTTCGAGGCCGGCTTCGAGGGGCCGGACTTCCGGGAAGGCTACGGCGCCTTCGTCGCCAAGCGCCGCCCCCGCTTCACCTGGGGTTGAGGCAGCCGGGCGGCAGCCATCGTTCAGCTTGCGCCGCGCGGCGCGGGGCCGCAGACTGTTTCCGCCGGAACGATGGTGGCCGGAATGATGGCAGCGACGATGGAGCCGGCATGAACTCCGACGTGCCCGGGACGGACGGGAGCTGGCTCTACTACGACAGCGACTATCCCGCACCGGAGGAGATCGGCGACGACCCGGCACTGCGGGCCATGCTCGCGCGCCAGGGGGTGCTGCACGATACCGCCTTCTACCGGGCGCTGGCGGAACGCAGCCCGGGGCCGGTGCTGGAACTGGGCTGCGGCAGCGGTCGCATTACCCGGTCGCTTGCCGCGCACGCGCCGGTCACGGCGGTGGACATCGCCACGCCCATGCTGGACCGGCTGCACTCCCGCCTGGAGCGTGAGCCGGAGGCGGTGCGCGCGCGGGTCACGCCCGTGCAGGCCGACGTCGCCACCCTGGACCTGCCGCGCAAGGATCACGCCCTGGTGGTCTGGGCCTTCAACGGTCTGAACCTCGTTCCGGATGCGGGGCGGCAGCTCTCCGCCCTTGTCGCCGCGGTCCACCATCTCTCCCCCGGGGGGCGGCTGGCGCTGGACGTCGTCAACCCGTTGGTGATGCCCCTGAACGGGCAGGCGGTGCCGGAGGTCTCCTTCACCCGCATCCGCCGCGACACCGGCAATCCCTACAGCAAGATCGCTCTGGTCGATCCGATGGATGCGGCACAGGTGCAGCGCATCCATGGCTGGTACGACGAGGTGCTGCCCGACGGCGCCGTGCGCCGGGTCCCCTACGGTTTCGACTGGCGGCTGGTCTTCCGCTTCGAGCTGGGCCTGCTGCTGTCGCTGGCAGGGTTGAGGCTGGAACTGGTCGCGGGCGGCTTCCGGGGCGAGCCGTTCGAGCCGCACAGCCCGAAGATCGTCATGGTGGCGGTCAAAGGTTGAGAAAGGCGGACGGATTACTGCCGTGCCCGGAAGATTCCCCGATCGCGCCCTGGATTCGCCGGCGCCGTCGGCTCAGCTTCGCAGCGGGTGTTTCCGTTCCACCGGAGTTCCGCCTTGAGAGTCCGTGCCGCCCTGTCGCTCGCCGCCCTGGCCCTTCTGACCGCCTGCGCCAGCCCCTGCGACCGCATCCGCGACGACCTGCGCCAGCTCAATGCCGACACCGTCCGCGATCCGGCCATGCTCACGGACGGGCGCTATCTCACGCGTTTCCAGGACCTGACGGCGCAGGGGATCGAGCATAGCTGCTTCTGATCCGGCCGCCTTCTGGAGCCGCATCTCATCCGCGGCGGTCGCGTCCGGACGGGGTGGGCCGACCGGTTCGGATGAGCATGCCCGACCCGAACCGCGGTTGCATTGTACCGCGGCCGCGGTGACTCTGTCCGACGCCTTCCGCGCCGTTCCGGACCCAGCCCTTGAGCGAGCCAGCTTCCGCCTCCCGCCCGTCATCCTTCCAGGACTGGCTGCTGCATGCCGGCACCGACCCCTGCGATCTGGACACGCTGCTGCCCCGGATCTGCGCCCGGCTGTGCGAACTGGGCCTGCCGCTGGACCGCGTCTCCCTGAACCTGGAGATGCTGCATCCCGAGGTCGGGGGGCATGGGCGCGTCTGGCTCAGCGAGGGCGGCGGTCGGGTCAGCCTGTACCACGCCCCGCGGGGACTGGAGGTGAGCGAGGACTATCTCGCCAGCCCCGTGCGCGTCGTGGACGAGACGGACCGCCCGTTCCGGCAGCATCTGGAGGCGGGAGACGCCGGCATGCCGCTGCTGCGGCGCCTGCGCGGGGAAGGCTTCACCGATTACGTCATCGCGCCTTTCCCGTTCCAGGACCGGGAGCGGACGGCCGCCATGTCCTTTGCCACCACCCGGCCGGGCGGTTTCAGTCCGGCCGATCTGGCCGATCTGGAGGCGGTCGTGCGGATGCTCTGCCCCCATGTCGAGGCGCGCGTGGTGGCGGAGATCGCCCGCGACCTGATGACCACCTATCTCGGCCGCGGCCCCGGCGAGCGGGTGTTCCGCGGCCAGATCCGGCGGGGTGACTGTACCAGCATCTTCGCCGCCATCTGCTTCTGCGATCTCCGCGGCTTCACCGCCTTCACCCACGAGAACGTCTCCGACAGGGTGATCCAGCGCCTGAACTGCTGGTTCGACCTGGCCGTGGAGGCGGTCGAGGGGCAGGGCGGCGAGGTGCTGAAATTCATGGGCGACGGGCTTCTGGCCATCTTCCCGGCGGAGGAGCTGAACCCGCGGGAGGCCTGCCACCGGGCGCTGGAGGCGGCGGACCGGCTGTCGCGCGGGGTGGAAGGGTTCAACGCCGCCCCGCCCGACGGCATGCCCCCGCTCGATTACGGCCTGTCGCTGCATCTCGGCTATGTCGCCTTCGGCAACATCGGCGGCCCGCGGCGGCTGGACTTCACGGTGGTGGGGCCGGCGGTCAACCTCGCCAGCCGCCTGCTGGACGTGGCGAAAGGGGTGGAGCGTCGGGTCGTCGTCTCCGCCGAGTTCGCCGGCTGCTCCGGCCGCAACGACCTGCACGATCTGGGCAGCCACCCCGTGCGCGGGCTCAGCCGGCCGGCCACGGTGTACGGGCTGCCATGACCGCCGTGGGGCCGCCGGAGTTGGCGTCGCCGCCCCCGCGTGCTATCGGTCGCCGCCCCTTCGACCCGAGCCGTCCATGACCGTCGCCGTCCGCTTCGCCCCCAGCCCGACCGGGCTCCTGCACATCGGGAACCTGCGCGCCGCCCTGACCAACTGGCTGTTCGCGCGCAAGGCCGGGGGCAGTTTCCTCTACCGTCTGGACGACACCGACGAGGAACGCTCCACGCCCGCCTTCGCCGCCGCCATCGAGGAGGACCTGCGCTGGCTCGGCCTGGACTGGGACCGCTTCGCGCGGGAGAGCGACCGCTACGGCCGCTACGATGCGGCGGTAGCGGCCCTGAAGCGGGCGGGCCGGCTCTATCCCTGCTATGAGACGGCGGAGGAACTGGCGCTGAAGCGCGCGGCCCTGCTGTCCCAGGGGCGCCCGCCGATCTACGACCGCGCCGCCCTGAAGCTTGGCGACGCCGACCGCGCCCGGCTGGAGGCGGAGGGCCGCCGGCCGCACTGGCGCTTCCGGCTGGAGCCCGGGGAGATCGTCTGGGACGACCTGATCCAGGGGCACAAGAGCTTCCAGGCCGCCGACCTGTCCGACCCGGTGCTGATCCGGGAGGACGGCCGGCCGCTCTACACCCTGACCTCCGTCGTGGACGATCTGGACTTCGCCATCACCCACATCATCCGCGGCGAGGACCATGTCACCAACACGGCCGTGCAGGTCCAGCTCTTCCAGGCGCTGGCCGCGGCGGAAGGGCAGGGCGGCGTGCCGGTCTTCGCCCACTTCCCCCTGATCGCCGGGGCGGAGGGCGAGGGGCTGTCGAAGCGGCTGGGCTCCTTCAGCCTGCGCTCGCTGCGGGAGCAGGGGGTGGAGCCGCTGGCGCTCTGCTCCTACATGGCGAAGCTCGGCACCTCCGACGCCATCGAGGCGCGGCTCTCGCTGGCCGAGCTGGCGGCGGAGTTCGACCTCGCCAGGATGGGCCGCGGCACCCCCCGCTTCGATCCGGACGAGCTGGCCCGGCTGAACGCGCAGGTGCTGCACGCCCAGCCCTTCGCGGCGGTGCGGGAGCGGCTGCGGGCGCTGGGCCTGGACGGCGCCGACGAGGCGTTCTGGCAGGCCGTGCGGCCGAACCTGACCCGGCTGGCCGATGCCCTGGAGTGGTGGCAGGTCGCGCACGCGCCGCTGACCCCGGTGATCGCGGACGCCGCCTTCGTGGCCGCCGCGGCGGAGCTGCTGCCGCCGGAGCCGTGGGGGCCGGAGACCTGGGGCGGCTGGACCGCCGCCGTCAAGGAGCGCACCGGGGCGAAGGGAAAGGCGCTGTTCCTGCCGCTGCGGCTGGCGCTGACCGCGCGCGAGCATGGACCGGAGCTGAAAACGCTGTTACCACTCATCGGCCGGGAGCGGGCGCTGAAGCGCCTGTCCGGCCGGACCGCCTGAGGGCGGTTCCTCCCTCTTCCATCGGCAGCCGACCACGATGACCGTCTTCACGCCAGCAGATCCGGCCGCGACCCGCGCGGCCCGTTCCGGGGAGGACCGGGGGCGCGGCCCCTGTTGTCGTCCGCACGGCTGAGCCTTTTCCCCTTCACCAGGCCCGCGACGTCCGGAATTCCCTGCCATGGCGCTGACGCTCTACAACACGCTGACCCGGTCCGAGGAAGCGTTCACCCCGATCGACCCGTCGAACGTCCGTCTCTATGTCTGCGGCCCGACGGTCTATGATTATGCCCATGTCGGCAACGCCCGCACCTTCAGCGCCTTCGACCTGCTGGCCCGGCTGCTGAAGCACCTCTATCCGCGCGTCACCTACGCGCGGAACATCACCGACGTGGACGACAAGATCATCGACCGCTCGCACCGCTCGGGCGAGCCGATCGACGGCGTCACCGCCCGGACCACGGCCCAGTTCCATGCCGACATGGACGCGCTGGGCCTGCTGCGCCCGGACATCGAGCCGCGGGCGACGACGCACATCCCGCAGATGATCGCCATGATCGGGCGGCTGGTGGAGCAGGGCTTCGCCTATGCGGCTGAGGGGCATGTGCTGTTCCATGTGCCGGCCATGCCCGACTACGGCCGGCTGTCCCGCCGCAGCCAGGACGAGCTGATCGCCGGCGCGCGGGTGGAGGTGGCGCCCTACAAGCGCAGCCCGGCGGATTTCGTGCTGTGGAAGCCGGCGAAGCCGGGCGAGCCCGGTTGGGACAGCCCCTGGGGCACCGGCCGGCCGGGCTGGCACATCGAATGCAGCGCCATGACGGCCGCGCATCTGGGCGAGGTGTTCGACATCCACGGCGGCGGGCTGGACCTGATCTTCCCGCACCATGAGAACGAGATCGCGCAGAGCCGCTGCGCCCACGGCACGGCCGTGATGGCGAATGTCTGGATGCATTCCGGCTTCCTGACCATCGCCGGCGACAAGATGTCGAAGTCGCTGGGCAACTTCTACACGGTGCGCGAGCTGCTGGACGAGTTCCCCGGCGAGGCGATCCGGCTGGCGCTCCTGTCCGCCCACTACCGCCAGCCGCTGGACTTCACCAAGGAGAAGATCGCCCAGGCGAAGCAGGCCCTGGACCGCTGGTACGGCGTGCTGCGCGGGCTGGGGGAGGTGCCGGACGCCGAGGTGCCGGTCGAGGTGCTTTCGGCGCTGGAGGACGACCTGAACACGCCCCTGGCGATCAGCCACCTGCACGAGCTGGCGACCGCTTTCCACAAGGCAGATGCGGCAGCGCGGCCCGGGCTGGCGGGGCGGCTGAAGGCCGCGGCGGGGCTGCTCGGCTTCCTGCGCCAGGACCCCGACGCCTGGTTCCGCGGCACGCCCAAGGGGGCCGGCGGACTGGACGAGGCGGCGATCGAGGCGGCCATCCAGGCCCGCAAGGATGCGCGCAAGGCGAAGGATTTCGCCGAGGCCGACCGCATCCGGGCGACGCTGCTGGAGCAGGGCATCGTGCTGGAGGACGGCCCCCAGGGCACGAGCTGGAAGCGGGCCTGACCTTCCGCGTCTCCCGGGACCGGGCGGCACAAGCCCGTTGATCCCGGGAGACGCTTCCGGCATTCTCGCAATTCCGTTGCGCCTGGATTGCCGGTAATGAACGAAACGAACCGCGTCTATCTCTATGACACGACGCTGCGCGACGGCGCGCAGACGTCCGGGGTGGATTTCGGCGTCGCGGACAAGATCGCCATCGCGCGCGAGCTGGATGCGCTGGGCATCGACTATGTGGAGGGCGGCTGGCCCGGCGCGAACCCGACGGACGACGCTTTCTTTGCCGATCCCCCGGCGCTTTCCCGCGCCACCTTCACCGCCTTCGGCATGACCCGCCGGCCGGGCCGCAGCGCCGCCAACGACGGCGGGTTGGCGGCGCTGCTGAACAGCGGGGCGCCGGCCGTCTGCATCGTCGGCAAGAGCTGGGACTTCCATGTGGACGTGGCCCTGGGCATCCCGCGGGCGGAGAATCTGGAGCTGATCCACGACAGCGTCGCCGCCATCGTCGCCCGCGGGCGGGAGGCGCTGTTCGACGCGGAGCACTTCTTCGACGGCTACAAGCGCAACCCGGACTTCGCGCTCGCCTGTGCCCGCGCCGCGCATGAGGCCGGCGCACGCTGGATCGTGCTGTGCGACACCAATGGCGGCACCCTGCCGCACGAGGTCGAGCGCATCGTCGCGGAGGTCGCCCGCAGCATTCCCGGCGGGCGGCTGGGCATCCACTGCCACAACGACACGGAGAACGCGGTCGCCAACAGTCTGGCGGCGGTCCGCGCCGGGGCGCGCATGATCCAGGGCACGCTGAACGGGCTGGGGGAGCGCTGCGGCAACGCCAACCTCGTTTCCCTGCTGCCGACGCTGATGCTGAAGCTGGGCTATGAGACCGGGGTGGCGCGGGCGGACCTGAAGCGGCTGGTCCATGTCAGCCGCATGCTGGACGAACGCCTGAACCGCGCCCCCAACCGCCATGCGCCCTATGTCGGGGAATCCGCCTTCGCCCACAAGGGCGGGCTGCACGTCTCGGCCGTGGAGAAGGACCCGGCCTGCTACGAGCACATCGACCCCGGCCTCGTGGGCAACCGCCGGCACATCCTGGTCTCCGACCAGGCGGGACGGTCCAACGTGCTGGCCCGGCTGCGCGAGGTCGGGCTGGAGGTCGATCCCGGCGACAGCCGCATCGGCCAGCTCGTCGAGGCGGTGAAGCGGCGGGAGTACGAGGGCTACGCCTATGACGGGGCGGAGGCCAGCTTCGAGCTGCTGGCCCGGCGCGCCCTGGGGCAGGTGCCGGACTATTTCCGGCTGGTCAGCTTCCGGGTGCTGGACGAACGGCGCTGGAACGCCCGCAACGAACTGGTGACCCTGTCCGAGGCGACGGTGAAGGTGGAGGTGCCGCCCTTCGCCCAGGTCGGGACCGTGCCCGGCCAGCCGGTCATGACGGTGGCCGAGGGCAACGGCCCGGTGAACGCGCTGGATCAGGCCCTGCGCAAGGCGTTGCGCGACGTCTACCCGCAGCTCGAAGGCATGCGGCTGGTGGATTACAAGGTCCGTATCCTGACCCCGAATGACGGCACCAAGGCCGTGACCCGCGTGATGATCGAGACGCAGGACCGGACCGGCGACCGCTGGTCCACGGTCGGCGTCTCCGCCAATATCATCGACGCCTCCTTCAATGCCCTGTTCGACAGCATCACCTATTGCCTTTACCGCTCGGGCGCGGGTAGGGAGGCGCACGCCCCCGCGGCGTGAGGCTCCCACCACGGTCCCCGGAACAGAATGAGCAGCGGCACCAACCGTCCGGAACTGGCCAAGTCCCAGGCCGCCTTGAACGCCCAGGGCGGTCCCGTCGTGATCCTGGTCGAACCCCAGATGGGGGAGAACATCGGCGCCTGCGCCCGCGCCATGCTGAACTGCGGGCTGACGGAGCTGCGCCTCGTCAACCCGCGCGACGGCTGGCCGAACGAGAAGGCGGTTTCCGCCTCGGCCGGCGCGACGGAGGTGCTGGACCGCGCGCAGGTCTTTACCGGCACGCGCGAAGCCATCGCCGACCTGCACAAGGTCTATGCGACGGCGGCGCGGGTGCGCGACATGGTGAAGGATATCGTCACCCCGCGCCGCGCCGCCCGCGACCTGCACGCCCATGTCGCTGCCGGGCGCCGGGTCGGCATCCTGTTCGGGCCGGAGCGCACGGGCCTCGTCAACGACGACATCGTGCTGTCGGACACGATGATCTCCGTGCCGCTGAATCCCGGTTTCTCCTCGCTCAACCTCGCCCAGGCCGTGCTGCTGGTGGCCTACGAGTGGTGGATGGAGGCCGCCCAGGCGGAGGAGTTCTACACCCACACCGGCCAGAGCCCCCCGGCGACGAAGGAAGAACTGCACAACCTGTTCGACCATCTGGAGGGGGAACTGGACCAGACCGGCTTCTACACCCATCCGGACAAGAAGCCCTCGATGGTCCGCAACGTGCGCAACACGTTGCAGCGCGCCCACATGACCGAGCAGGAAGTCCGCACCTTCCACGGCATCATCGCCGCCCTGGTGGGGCGCAAGAAACAGCGCGCGCGGACCGAGTAGACCTGTCCGAAGGAGTGCCCCGGAGTTGCCACGGGGCGGCGGCGGTGTCACCCTGTAGGCCGGATCAGAACCGACCGCGGGGCAAAGCCATGCGTGTGGACGCCAGAACGGCACTTCCGACCAGTACAGCCCGCCCGACCGCTCCGGCCCTTGCGGGAAGCGGTAACGGGGCCGTGAGCGGTAGCAGGGTGGGCAGCGGTAGCGGGGTGGGCAGCGCAACGCCGGCCGATGCCGCGGCCGGAACTGCCCCCAGGGAGGACGGGGCGCGGACGGCGCTGGAGACGCTGAAGCGCATCCGCGAGGACATTCCCCGTGCGCTCAGCCAGACCAGCAGCGTAGTCAAGGAAGCGAAGGCCCGCCGGCGGGGCGTGCTGAAGTCCGAGTTGCAGCGCCTGATCGCGCAGGCGCGGTCCATGGCCTCCTTCCTGGAGCCCAAGGCCGCCGCTGCGGCGGCCGCGCGCCTTGCCAAGCAGATCGCCGCCGTGGCGAAGCAGCTCGCTGGCCTTGCCGACACCGGCGGCGGCGCCCTGTCGTCCGCCGCCGCTGCCGCAGCCGTGCCGCAGGGAACGACCGCCGCGGCCGGGGCGGGGGCGGACGGAGAGGCGGAGACGGGCGAGGGGGGCGATGCCGAAGCCGAGGCGAAGGCCGCCGAGGCACAGGCGTCACAGGCCGAGGCGGCCGATGCCGAGCGTGCGGCCGGTGAGGCTGCGGGCGAGGCGGATACTGCCGGCCGTGACGCCTCTGCTGCGGCGGACGCCGCCGCGCGCGACGCTGCCGCGGAGACGTCAGGCGCTCCCTCCGGCTCGACGGACCGCGACGGGACCGACGGACGGCGCGACGACGACGGTGTCCGCGACACGTTGAAGGAAGCGGTGAAGGCCCTGCGCCTGCTCCAGGCGGTGGTGCGCCGCGCGACGGTCGCGCATGGCACCCCGCGGGAAGAGGAGGACTTCGCCCGCATGGAGGCGGAGATCGCGCGGCAGGTGCGGACGGTGGACACCCTGGCCGCCTCCCTGCCGGTCACGACGGGGGTGGACATCCGCGTCTGAGGGCCGCCGCCGGGGACTGCGCTGCGCGCGGACAGGGTCTGCGGGCGTTCACAGGCCCGCCGGATTTGACAGGCCCCCCGGAATCCCCTATATCCGCGACCCTATTCCCGGGAAGGCGGGTGCCGAGCGGTTCGGCGCCCCGTCACCGGCTTTGCCCGTTCCGGTCCGCCTTGGCGGTCGGCAGGGGGAAAGGCGGAGGAACTACCGGGACAACAAGGTGCGCAGGCACCGCCTGATCAGGGCGCACGCGCCCGCGGAGTGAAGATGAGCAAGCGTCAAGAAGCCAAGTACAAGATTGACCGCCGCCTTGGTGTGAACCTCTGGGGTCGCGCCAAGTCCCCGGTCAACAAGCGCGAATACGGTCCGGGTCAGCACGGCCAGCGCCGCAAGAAGCCGTCCGACTACGGCATGCAGCTCATGGCCAAGCAGAAGCTGAAGGGCTACTACGGCAACATCGGCGAGAAGCAGTTCCGCCGGCTGTATCAGGAGGCCGTGCGCCGCAAGGGCGACAGCGGCGAGAACCTGATCCAGCTGCTGGAGCGCCGCCTGGACGCCGTCGTCTACCGCATGAAGTTCGCGGCCACCCCGTTCGCTTCCCGCCAGCTTATCAATCACGGGCACATCCTGGTCAACGGTCGCCGCGTGAACATCCCGTCCTACACGGTGAAGGACGGTGACAGCATTGAGGTGCGCTCCAAGGCGAAGCAGTTCGCCTTCGTCATGGAGGCCGCCGCTTCCGGCGAGCGCGACATCCCCGACTACCTGTCGGTGGACTCGCAGGCGCTGAAGGGCACCTATGTGCGCGCCCCGGGGCTGGCGGACGTGCCGTACCCGGTCCAGATGGAGCCGAATCTGGTCATCGAGTTCTACTCGCGCTGATCCTGGCGCGACGGACATCGACGCGGAAGGCCGCCCCCCGGGGCGGCCTTTTTCGTTTCCGCCTGCCGTCCGCACCGGAGCGTGGGCAGCCGGGCACAGGACGCTGGTCTGCGGCGGCCGGCCGGGCGACCATGGGGCCATGTCCGCACACCCCCGTGGAAAGGTCGCGCGATGATCCGTCCGCTTCTCCTGCTGTTCCTGCTGGTTTTCTCGACAGCCCTGGCCCCGCCGGCCGACGCCGCCTTCAGAAGCGACCGCATCAGCGTCAGCGTCCGCGGCAGCGGCCCCGACGTGGTGCTGATCCCGGGCCTCAGCTCCTCCCCAGAGGTCTGGGAGGGGACGGTCGAGGCCATCCCCGGCTACCGCTATCATCTGATCCAGGTCGCCGGGTTCGCCGGCACGCCGGTGGGGGCGAACGCCGAGGGGCCGGTCGTCGCCCCGGTGGCGGAGGAGATCGCCCGCTACATCACCGAGAGCGGGCTGAAGCGTCCGGCCTTGATCGGGCATTCGCTCGGCGGGCTCTGGGCCATGATGGTGGCGGCGCGTCATCCGGAGACGGCATCACGGGTCATGGTCGTGGACATGCTGCCCTATCTCGGCGCGCTCTACGCGCCGCCGGGCACCCCGCCGGAGGGGGTGCAGGCCATTGCCGCCCAGATCCGTGAGGGGCTGCTGAAGTCCAGCGATGCCGACCGCAAGGCCCGGATTGAGGCGACGATCGCCACCATGGTGCGGGAGGAGGGGCTGCGTGCCCGGCCCGTCGCGCATTCGCTGGCGAGCGACCGGGCCGTCTCTGCCCAGGCCATGTACGAGCTGATCGTCACCGACCTGCGGCCGGAGCTGCCGGCCATCCAGGGTCCGCTGACGGTCCTCTGGGTGCGGGCGCCGAACTCGCCGCTGACGGAGGAGCAACTGGCCGGCGCCTACCGGGCGCTCTACGCCACGGCTCCGGCGGTGACGCTGACGCGCATCCCCGACGCCTACCACTTCATCATGTTCGACCAGCCCGGGATCTTCCAACGTGAAGTCCGGGCCTTTCTCAAGGGCGATTAAGGAAAAGGGGACGGGGCCGGGCGACCGGCCCCGTCCGTTTTGATCCGGCGCCCCTGGTCCGGGCGCTGCCGGTCAGGGTGGTGCTCACCCCGCCTTGTAGTGGATGCCCGTCCCGTCGGGGCCGAGCGGCAGGTCCAGGAGATACCAGCCGATGGTCAGCGCCGTGGAGCCGATACCGAAGGCCAGCGAATAGGGCAGCATCAGGGAAATCAGGCTGCCGATGCCGAAGCCCTTCATGTGGCGGCTGGCGAAGACCACCACCAGCGGGAAGTAGGCCATCAGCGGGGTGATGACGTTGGTGAAGGCATCGCCCATGCGGTAGACGGCCTGACTGAACTCCGGCGACAGGCCCAGCAGCATGAAGATCGGCACGAAGGTCGGCGCCAGCAGCGCCCACTTGGCCGAGGCGCTGCCGATCAGCAGGTTGATCAGACCGGCCAGCAGGATGAAGCCGACGATCAGGGGCGAGCCGGTGATGTGCATCGCCTCCAGCCAGGCCGCCCCGTGTACTGCCAGCCAGGGGCCGAAGTTGGACCAGGAGAACAGGGTGGTGAACTGGCTCATCGCCAGGACCAGGATGATGTAGTAGCCCAGATCCGCCATGCTGGCCGTGGTCATCCGCACCACGTCCTTGTCCGAGCGCACGGCGCCGACCGTGATGCCGTAGACGATGCCGCAGATCAGGAAGGTCAGCGACAGGATGGCGACCATCCCCTTCAGGAAGGGACGCAGCGAGCCCTCGGCGTCGCGCAGGATCGCCCCTTCCGGCACCGTCATCAGGACCAGTCCGATGCTGATGCCCAGGAAGGCCAGCCCGGCGTTGCGCAGGCCCCGGCGCTTCTCCTCCGTCAGGGCGTGCTCGTCAGCATCGTCGCCGATGCCGGCACCGCCCTGCCAGGGGCCCAGCCGCGGCTCGATGATCCGCTCGGAGACGAAGGCGCCGATGAGGGTGAACAGCGGGACGAGCGCCACCATGATGAAGTAGTTGGAGGTGATCATCACCTCGTAGCCCGGTGCGATCAGCCGAGCCGCCTCCTGCGTCAGGCCGGCGAGCTGTGCGTCCAGCGGCGTCGGGAACAGGTTGGCGGAGAAGCCGGCGGAGACGCCGGCGAAGGCTGCCGTCAGGCCTGCGATCGGGTGCCGCCCGGCATTGGCGAAGACGACGGCCGCCAGCGGGATCAGCACCACGTAGCCGGCATCGACCGCCAGACTGGACATGACGCCGGCGAAGACGATGGAGACGGTCAACAGGTGCTGCGGCATCTTCCGCACGAAGCCGGACAGGGCCGCGCCGATCAGGCCGACCTTCTCGGCAAAGCCGACGCCGACCATGGCCAGCAGGACCGTGCCCAGGGGCGCGAAGCCGGTGAAGGTGTGGGGCATCTCCGCCAGCCAGCGGGAGATGATGGCCGGTTGCAGCAGGCTGACGATGGCGATGGGCTCGTGGGTGGTCGGATGCGGCACCGAGGCGCCGGCCAGACCGGCGGCCACCGAGGCCACCACGAGGATCAGCATCATCCAGAGGAACAGGGTGACGGCGTCCGGCAAACGGTTACCGGCGCGTTCGATGACATCAAGGAAACGGTCGGTGAAAGTCTTCGGCATGGAGCCTCCCGGCTAAGTCAGCCGAGGACGATGCCGACTCCGGAGGGCTTCGGCAACCGCCGTTACAACCGTCCGGGTTCCGTCCGCGGGGTGGTCAGGCGAGGCAGCGGAGAGGTGGTCCGTGCAGGCGACCGGTCCTGAAAACGCACGAAGGCCGCGCCAGGAGGCGCGGCCTTCGTCACCGAGATCTCGGGGGAGTCGTTCAGACGTTCTCGGGGACCTCGACGCCCTTCTCCTTGAAGAAGGGAACCAGCTCACCCGATTCGAACATGTCGCGGACGATGTCGCAGCCGCCGACGAATTCGCCCTTCACGTAGAGCTGGGGGATCGTCGGCCAGTTGGTGAACTCCTTGATGCCCTGGCGCAGGGCCGGGTCCACCAGCACGTCGATGCCCTTGAACTTGACGCCGAGGTGGCTCAGCACCTGGACGACGGCGGCGGAGAACCCGCACTGCGGGAAGACCGGCGTTCCCTTCATGTACAGGACGACGTCGTTGTCGGTGATGTCCCGGCGGATACGCTCGTGAACGGTCTGGTCCATCTGTCTGGTTTCCTTCGTGTCCGTCGGTATCCGGCGGTTTTCCGCCCGACCCGACCTGCGGTCGTTCTGGTCCGTCCTGTCTCCGGGGGCGCGACCGACGCGGCGCCACCCGGAACCGTCACGACTTGGGCGCGACGGTGGTCAGGGCAAGGGCATGCAGCTCGTTGCCCATCTGGCCGCGCAGGGCGGCGTAGACCATCTGGTGCTGCTGCACCCGGGTCTTGCCCGCGAAGGCGGGCGATTCGACATAGGCGGCATAATGGTCGCCGTCGCCGCGCAGATCGTCGATGCGGACCACCGCATCGGGAATCCCGTCGCGGATCAGCCGCTCGATCTCCCCCGCATCCATGGCCATGTTTCGTCCCGCCCTCTTGTTCTTGGTCGATTATTGACGGCCCGACCGGGTCACGCCCTGGCGTCGCCCGCCATGTAGGCCGGCAGCCAGCTCTCGTTGGCCCGCTTCAGGTCCGCGACCGATATGATCATGCCAGCGTCACCTGTCAACGCATCGCCGCCGGTGATGCCCAGGTCGGACAGGGGCACCCCGGCCGCGGCGGCCCGCTCCCGGACCAGGGAAGCCTGCTGCGGCGCCACGGTCAGGATGTAGCGCGCCTGGTCCTCGCCGAACAGGAAGCCGGCGTCGCGCTCCTCAAGCCCGCTGATCCGGCAGCCGATGCCCGACGCCATCGCCATCTCCGCCAGGGCGATCAACAGCCCGCCGTCGGAGATGTCGTGGCAGGCCGTGACCAGCCCGTCCGCGATGAGGGCGCGGACGAAGTCGCCGTTGCGCCGCTCCACCTCCAGATCGACCGGCGGCGGCGGGCCGTCCTCGCGGCCCAGCACCTCACGCAGGTAGAGGCTGCGGCCCAGATGACCGGCGCCGTCGCCCACCAGCAGAACGCTCTGGCCCACGGCCTGGAAGGCCAGCGGCACCGCCGTTTCCACATCCTTCAGCAGGCCGACGCCGCCGACCGTGGGGGTCGGCAGGATGCCCTCGCCGTTGGTCTCGTTGTAGAGGCTGACATTGCCCGACACGACGGGGAAGTCCAGCAGGCGGCAGGCCTCGGCCATCCCCTCCACGCAGTCCGCGAACTGGCCCATGATCCGCGGCTTCTCGGGGTTGCCGAAGTTCATGTTGTCGGTGATGGCCAGCGGCTGCGCGCCCGTGGCGGTCAGGTTGCGCCACGCCTCCGCCACCGCCTGCTTGCCGCCCTCGAAGGGATCGGCATGGCAGTAGCGCGGCGTCACGTCGGAGGTGAGCGCCAGACCCTTGGCCGTGCCGTGGACGCGCACGACGGCCGCATCGGCCTGACCCGACATGAACTTCGTGTCGGCCATGACCTGGCTGTCATACTGCTCCCAGATCCAGCGCTTCGAGGCGAGGTCGGGGCAGGCGACCAGCGTCAGCAGCGCCTCCTTCACCGCGGCACCGCGGATCAGCGCCTCCGGCGGCAGGGCAAGCGGGGCCGGCTTCGGCGTCGGCTCGGTCGGGCGGGTGTAGAGCGGCGCCTCGTCGAACAGCGGGGCCAGCTCCAGGTCGCACCACGTCTTGCCGTGCATGCGGATGACGAAGCGGCCGGTGTCGGTCAGGCGCCCGATGACGGCGAAGTCCAGGTCCCACTTCTCGAAGATCCGGCGCGCCTCGTCCTCGCGGCCGGGCTTCAGGACCATGAGCATGCGCTCCTGGGATTCGGAGAGCATGATCTCGTAGGGCGTCATGCCCGTCTCGCGCTGGGGCACGTCGTCCAGGTCCAGCACGATGCCCAGCCCGCCCTTGCCGGCCATCTCCACCGACGAGCTGGTCAGGCCGGCGGCCCCCATGTCCTGGATGGAGACGATGGCGTCCGTCGCCATCAGCTCCAGGCACGCCTCGATCAGCAGCTTCTCGGTGAAGGGATCGCCGACCTGCACGGTCGGGCGCTTCTCCTCGGTGTCCTCGCTGAACTCGGCCGACGACATGGTGGCGCCATGGATGCCGTCGCGGCCGGTCTTGGAGCCGACATAGACCACGGGGTTCCCCACGCCGGCCGCCTTCGAATAGAAGATGCGGTCGACGGGCGCGATGCCCACGGTCATGGCGTTGACCAGGCAGTTGCCGTTGTACGCCTTGTCGAAGTTGGTCTCGCCGCCCACCGTCGGCACGCCCACGCAGTTGCCGTAGTGGCCGATGCCGGCCACGACGCCGGCCACCAGCGAGCGGGTCTTCGGGTGTGCCGGCTCGCCGAAGCGCAGCGCGTTCAGGTTGGCGACGGGGCGGGCGCCCATGGTGAAGACGTCGCGCAGGATGCCGCCGACGCCGGTCGCCGCGCCCTGGAACGGCTCGATGTAGGACGGGTGGTTGTGGCTCTCCATCTTGAAGATGGCGGTCAGCCCGTCGCCGATGTCGATGACGCCCGCATTCTCGCCCGGGCCGCAGATCACCCAGGGCGCCTTGGTCGGGAACTTGCGCAGCCAGACGCGCGACGACTTGTAGGAGCAGTGCTCCGACCACATCACCGAGTAGATGCCCAGTTCGGTGAAGGTCGGGGTGCGGCCGAGGATTTCCAGCAGGCGCCTGTACTCGTCCGGCTTGAAGCCGTGTTCCAGGGCGAGGGCTTCGGTGACCTCGGGTTCCTTGGGAAGCGACACGGTCACGACAGGCTCTCCACCAGGCTATCGAACAGGGCGCGGCCATCGGTGTTGCCGTGCAGCGGCTCGAAGGCGCGCTCGGGGTGCGGCATCATGCCGAGCACCGTGCGGGTTTCGTTGTAGATGCCGGCGATGTTGCGGGCGGCGCCGTTGGGATTGCCCTCCGCATCGGTGGAGCCGGCGACCCCGACATAGCGGAAGGCCACCAGACCTTCGCCCTCCAGCCGGTCCAGCGTCGATGCGTCGGCGACGTAGTTGCCTTCGCCATGGCCGATCGGGATGCGGATCGTCTGGCCCTCGGCGTAGCGCGTGGTGAAGGCGCTGTCCGTCCGCTCGACCCGCAGGGCGACGGTCTTGCAGAGATATTTCAGGGTCCGGTTCCGGATCAGCGCGCCGGGCAGCAGCCCGGCCTCGGTCAGGATCTGGAAGCCGTTGCAGACGCCGATGACGCGGACGCCCTTGGCCGCCCGCTCGCGCACCACCCGCATGATGGGGGAGTGCGCCGCCATCGCCCCGCAGCGCAGATAGTCGCCGTAGGAGAAGCCGCCGGGGATGCCGATGACATCCACCTCGGGCAATTCCGTGTCCTTGTGGAAGACGATGTGCGGCTTGCGGCCGGAGGCCTTCTCGAACGCCACCGCGATGTCGCGGTCGCAGTTCGATCCGGGGAAGACGATGACGGCGGATTTCATGCCGCGGCACCACACTTTCTGAAGGGAAGCGCAGCCCGGAAAGTCCGGCACACGCCGGTCCGGATTTGGCCGCGAAGCTAATGCCTGCACGGGGCGAATGCAAGGAACCCTGTCCGTTCCGCCCGCGCGTCGCAGCGATGGCAGGCCCGCGCGCCGCCCGCCCGCCGGCAGCTCACGTGCCGTCCGCCAGGGCAGGGGCGGCGGCCTGCCGGACGGCGGCGGGAATGCGGAAGCGGAAGGTGGCGCCGGCGCCGGGCGCGCTTTCCACCCAGATGCGGCCGCCCATGCCGTCCACCAGCCGGCGGCAGATGGAAAGGCCCAGCCCGGTGCCCTGCGGCTTGCCGGTCTTGGCCGAGCCGACCTGCCGGAACTTCTCGAACACGGCCTCGTGGTACTCGGGCGCGATGCCGGGGCCGTTGTCGCCGACGGCCACCTCCAGCGTGTGCGGCGCCGGACGCACGGACAGACGCACACGGCCGCCCTCGGCCGGGGCGAACTTCACGGCGTTGGACAAGAGGTTCACCATCACCTGGATCACGCGGTCCCCGTCGCCGAGGGCGGGGGGCAGGCCGTCCGCCGGCAGCTCAAGCTCCAGCGCCACGCCCTTGTCGCGGAAGAGCTGGCGGGTCGAGTCCGCCGCCTCCCGGGCCAGCGCGGCGATGTCCAGGGTCGTGATGTGCCAGTCGATCTCCCCGGCCTCGATCTTCGCCATGTCCAGTACCTGGTTGATCAGGCGGGTCAGGCGCTCGCTCTCCTTGATGATGGTGGCGAGGAACTGCTGGCGCTGCTCCTCCGGCAGCTCGGGCGTGTCGTAGAGGATCTCCGACAAGGCACGGACGGAGGTGAGCGGCGTGCGCAGCTCGTGCGTCACGGTGGAGAGGAAGTCGTCCTTCATCCGGTCCAGCTCCATCAGCCGGACATTGGCGGCGGACAGGGCCTCCGTTGCGCGCTCCAGTTCGGCGGACTTCTGCTCCAGCCGGCGGCTGTACTCGATGACATGGCTGGTCTCGTCCAGCATGCGCAGAAGCTCGGGCTGGCCGACCTCCGCCCGGCCGACGGCGGACGCCAGGGCCACGCGGGCGCTGGCCGCCCCGATGGCGCCGGCCAGCAGCCGCTCCGCCCGCCGGATCAGGTCGGCATCGGCCAGCGCGCCGGCGGACAGGGGCTGCTGCCGCCCGACCGCCATCTCCTGGAACGCCTGTTCGGAGCGCTCCGGGCCGAGGAAGCGGGCCAGCAGGGTCTGGAGTTCCCCCACCGTCGCCTGTCCGCGCCAGATGCCGGCGGGTTCCTCCTGCTGGAAGACCTCCACGAAGGCCGTGGCCTGCGCCCGCTCGCCCCGGTCGGGCCGGTCCAGGACGGAGACGCCGACATAGAACCCGATGTTCGCCACCATGCTCCAGAACAGGCTGTGCGCCAGCGGCACCATTCCCTGCAATCCGAACAGTTCGTGCGGATTCAGCCAGTCCAGCCCGAACGGCGCCTCCAGGAACTCGACCGGCAGCCAGCCGGAGCGGGCGAAGGAGGGCAGCAGCAGGGTGTAGAGCCAGACCAGCGTGCCGCCGCCCAGTCCCGCCAGCGCGCCGCGGCGTGTGCCCCCGGCCCAGAACAGGCCACCGATCAGCGCCGGGGCGAACTGGGCCACGGCGGCGAAGGAGATCAGGCCGATGGAGACCAGCGCATAGGCGCTGCCGGCCGCCCGGAAGTAGAGATAGCCCAGCAGCAGCAGCACGACGATGGCGACGCGGCGGACCACCAGCATCAGCCGGCCCAGATCCTGCACCCGCGACAGCGACTGCTGCCGCCAGCGCAGCAGCAGCGGCAGCACCAGATCGTTGGAGACCATGGTGGCCAGCGCCACCGTCTCCACGATGATCATGCCGGTGGCGGCGGACAGGCCGCCGATGAAGGCGGCCATGGCCAGCACCTCCCACCCCGCCGCCAGCGGCAGGGACAGCACCATCATGTCCGGGTCCATCCCGATCCGCGGCAGGGTCAGCAGCCCCGCCAGCGCGATCGGCACGACGAACAGGTTGATCAGCAGCAGATAGAGCGGGAAGACCCAGAGCGCCCGGTTCAGGTGCCGCTCGTCGGTGTTCTCCACCACCATGACCTGGAACTGCCGCGGCAGGCAGATGGCCGCGGCCATGGACAGCAGCATCGCCGCAATCCAGTTGCCGCCGCCGAAGGCGGGCTCGATCGTGAACAGCCGTGCCGTCTCCGGGTCGGACAGCGCGCGCTCCACCATGTCGGCCGGCCCCTCGAAGACGCCCCAGACGACGGCGACGCCCACGGCCACGAAGGCCAGCAGCTTCACCAGACTCTCGAAGGCGACGGCGGTGACAAGGCCCGGATGGTGCTCCGAGGCGTCGATGGAGCGGGTGCCGAACATGATGGCGAAGGCCGCCATGATCAGCGCGACCCAGAGCCCGGTGTCGGCCAGGACCGAGGGTGCGGCCTGCGGCGGGCCGCCGGTCAGGACCTGGAAGCTGACGGAGATGGCCTTGAGCTGGAGGGCGATGTAGGGCGTGATCCCCACCACCGCCACCAGGGCGACCAGCCCGCCGAGGAGCTGGCTACGCCCGTAGCGGGCGGCGATGAAGTCGGCGATGGAGGTGGAGCGCTGCCGGTGCGCGATGCGCAGGATCTTGGTCAGCAGCACCAGCCCCAGCGTCATCACGAGGGTCGGGCCGAGATAGATCGGCAGGAAACCGACCCCGTCCGTCGCCGTCCGTCCGACGCTGCCGTAGAAGGTCCAGCTCGTGCAGAACACGGCCAGCGAGAGCGCGTAGACATAGGGACCGGAGATCGGCCCTCCGGCCGCGGCCCGGCGGTCCGCGCCGTAGGCGATGGCGAACAGCAGCAGGATGTAGACAAGGCCGACGGCGATGACGATAGGAGCGGGGATCATCCGCGCCCCCCGGCCCCGCTGTCGGGATGGCTGTCGGGACGGCTGTCAGGACCGCTGCCGGGGTGGTCGCGTTCCACCGCCAGGGCGACCAGCAGGATCAGCAGACTCCAGGCCCCGAAGATCCAGACCAGCAGCACCGACAGTCCGAAGACCGTTGTCGGCTTGTCGAAGGCGGTCAGCAGCGGCGGGTTGAAGGCCAGCAGGCCGAAGCCGAACAGCGCCGCCATCCGGGCCAGCCGGGGCTTCTCCTCCCGTGGCGGACGTTCCCCGGCCATCAGAAGGCCCGCCCCCGCGCCACCAGCTCGACCGCCATGTTCGAGCGGCGGATCGCGTCGTCCAGGGTGCGGATGCCCTGGGTCTCCAGCATCTCCATGAGCCGCAGGAAGATGGCGGCCGTCATCAGGCTGTCGCCCATGGCCGAGTGCCGGTCCACCACCCCGATCCCCAGGCGGGTGGCCAGCCCGTCCAGGGAATGCTCGCCGTGTTCGCCCTGGATCTGGCGGGACAGGATCATGGTGTCCAGCACCGGCCCGTCGAAGCGGACGCCGGCGGCGCGCTGTTTCAGGCGCAGGAACTTGAGGTCGAAGGCGGCGTTGTGCGCGACCAGCACCGCGTCGCCGACGAAGGCGCGGAACTGCGGCAGGACCGCTTCCGCCCGCGGCGCCTCCGCCACCATGGCGTCGGTGATGCCGTGGATGGCGGCCGACGCCGCCGGGATCGTCCTTCCGGGATTGATCAAGGTCTGGAAGGTCTCCCCGGTCAGGATGCGGCCGTTGACGATGCGGACCCCGGCCAGGGCTACCATCTCGTCCCCCTGGCTGGGGTTCAGCCCCGTCGTCTCCGTATCGAAGACGACATAGGACAGGCTGCGCAACGGCTGACGGGCGAGGGAACCCTCGGGCAGCGGCTGGTGCAGCAGGTCGAAATCGAAGAACTCCGGCCGCGGTGCCGGGCCGCCCCCGCGACGGCCATGCGCCTCCTGCGGCCGGGGCAGGGGCAGCCGCAGCTTGGCGCAGCCCTCCTTGTGGCGGACGCACCAGAGATCGCTGCTGTGCAGTTCCAGGATGTCGCCCACGGTCAGGCCGGCCAGCGCCTCCGGCAGCGGATCGGCGCGCCACTGGTTCAGCCGGGCGGCCCCCAGTGGCTCCCCGGTCCAGGTCAGATCGGCGAAGACGAAGCGCCGCTCCGGATCGGCCTCCACGGACAGGTCGAACTGGCGCCGGCCGGTCGCCTCCGCCACCCGGTCGGCCAGATGGGAGAGCAGCAGGACGAGGCTGTAGCTGTCGCCGTGCAGCCAGTCGGGCAGGCCGGTCGGGATCAGCTCCGGCCCGTCGGCCCCCAGGCTGCGTTCCGCCACCAGGGCGAACAGATTGCCCGAATGGATGTCCTCCATCGGCCAGGAGGCGGTGATGCCGGCGCGGTACTCGTGGGTGATCCGCTCCAGCGTCCGGTTCAGGGCCTGCGAGGATTCCGCGATGATGCCGTCGAACGGCGCCCGCTCCTCCGCGGCGAGGTCGGGATGGTCCGCCAGCGCCCCGACGGCGGCGCCCAGGTTGGCGAGCGGCTGGCGCACATCCTCCGTCGCCGAGCGCAGCAGGGCGTCGCGGCGGGCGAGGGAGGCCAGTTCCACCGTGGCATCCTCCACGGTGACGACATAGCCCGTCACCTCGTCGCCCTCGCCCAGGATCGCCGCCATCCGGCAGTGCAGCAGGCGGCCTTCCGCCGTCGCGGCCACGAAGCCGGCCGTGCTGCCGTCGGCATGGTCGCGGTGGCGGCCGTCACGGATGCGGCGGAGCAGCCGCTCCAGCGTGTGCTGCACCGGCTGGCGGCTGACGAGGTGCAGCAGCGACCGCCCGAGCCCGAGGTCGGCGGTGGCCGGCAGCATGGCCCGTACCGCCTCGTTGTAGAGCAGGATCTGGTGGCGCAGGTTGCAGACCAGCACCCCTTCGTGCAGGTCGCGCAGCAGGGCGGCCAGCCGGTCCGACAGATCCGCCGCCCGCCGGGTCGCCTCGGCCACGGCGCGCTCCCGGTCGGCCCGCACGGCAGCCAGCCGACCGGAGAGGTCGGCGACGGCGGCGGCCAGCGGCGACAGCGCCCCGAACCCCGTGTCGGTGGTCAGGGACATCTCACCGCCCGCCTGCGCCAGCATCCGCACCTCCGCCTCCAGCCGGCGGGCCGGGGCGAGGAGCTGGCGCTGCATCACCAGCCAGAGCAGGCCCAGGAACAGCGCAGTGCCGAAGGCCGCCGCGGTCCCGATGGCCGCCGCGGGCACGTCCGTGCCTTGTTCGGAAAGCAACAGGGGCAGGGTGAAGGCGAAGACGACCGCCGCCGCCGCGATGCCGGAGAACAGCGCGCCGGGGCCGGGGCCGCGCTTCATGCGGCCGAGCCGGTGGCGCCGGCGGCATCCAGGTGCCGCCGCACCGTCTCCACCAGTTCGCGGGTGGAGAACGGCTTCGTCACATAGTCGTTGGCACCCAGGGCCAGCCCCTTCTGCCGCTCCACCTCGCGGCTCCGGGCCGTCAGCATGATCACCGGGATGCCGGCCCAGGCGGGATTCGACCGGATCTCCTGGCAGACGTCGTAGCCGTCGCGCTCCGGCATCATCGCGTCCAGGAGGACGAGGTCCGGTGCCTCCTCCGTCATGGCGGGAAGTACCGCCCCGCCGGTCGTGACGACGCGGACGCGGAAGCCGGCCTTCTTCAGGATGAATTCGAGCGACAGGACGATGCTGGGCTCGTCATCCGCCACCAGGATGCTGCGGACGGACGGAGCATGGCTGTCGGGCGCACGGGTCGTCATGTCGGGCCTGTTCCTCCAGCCGCCGTCCTCTGCCGGGAATGCCGGCCCGGGTTGCTCCCGGGTGGGAAGTCGGCTCTTACCCTGCCACTGTAGGCTGGGCTTCCCGCAGCGATCAATACTCCAGCGGAGCCAGAGACTATCCGAGCAGCCGCTCCAGCACTTCCGCCAGGATCAGGAGGGCGACCAGCAGGCCGGCGAAGGAAATCGCCATGGACAGGACGGCGCAGGTATAGCCGACCAGGAGTGCCGCGCCGTCCTGCTCCATCAGCGCCACGGCGATGACGGCGATGGCAATGGCGGGGAACAGGTTCCCCAGCGGGATCGGCAGGATCAGGATGACGGCCAGCAGGAACACCACGAACCCCGCCGCGCGCTCCGCCCAGCCGGCCACCAGGGCGGGGAGGCGGGGGCGGGAGAGGCGCTCCAGGCGCCGGAGCCAGGGATCGGCACGGCGGACGACGCCCAGCAGGTCGGCCCGGGAGAACGACCGGTTCCGTAACGACCGGGGAAGCCAGGGCCGGTCTCCCCCGACCAGGAGCTGCAACGCGAACAGCAGGATCGGCAGGCCCGTGACGGTGCTGACGCCCGGCGGTCCCGGAATGCAGTTGGGCAGGGCGCAGAGCAGGATCAGCACGCCGAAGGCCCGGTCGCCCAGGCCGTCGATCAACTCGCCGATGCTGACGCGGTCCGGACCGGCCGACGACAGCAGCGCCGTTAGCATGTCGGAGGTGCGTTGCTGCGGTTCTATGGTGTCCCCGATGCGGCCCCTGGCCGCCCAACAGCCGCGATACCGGTCGAAGATAGCGGAAGCCGGACGGACTCCAAGGCCCGTCGCGGCCCCCTATCCGGAAGTCGCGCCGTGAGAGATGCCGGGTCAGGCAGCGGCGTCGGCCGGACCCTGCTTCGCCGATTCGCCGCCGCGCCGGATCGCCGGCAGGTAGAGCAGGATCGAGGCCGCGACGTAGATCGAGGAGAAGGTCCCCACCAGGATGCCCCAGAACAGGGCCAGGGTGAAGTTGTGCAGGGCGCTGCCGCCGAACAGCAGCAGCGGAAGGATGGCCAGCAGCGTCGTGCCGCTGGTCAGGATCGTGCGGCCCAGGGTCTGGTTCACCGACATGTTGATGATCGTCTTCAGGTCGGCGGACTTGTGCTTGCGCATCTGCTCACGCATCCGGTCGAAGACGACGACGGTGTCGTTGATCGAATAGCCCGCCAGCGTCAGCAGGGCCGCCACGGCCGTGAGATCGAACTCCAGTTGCAGGACGATGAACAGACCGAGCGTCACGAACACGTCGTGGAAGGTCGCGATCAGGGCCGCCACGCCGAACTGCCATTCGAAGCGGAACGCGACATAGGCGGCGATCGCCAGGATCGCCAGCACCGTGGCGATCGCCCCCTGGCGCATCAGCTCACCCCCCACCCGGGGGCCGACCAGCTCGACCCGGCGGTACTCGTAGGCGTCGCCCAGCGCGGTCCTGACCTTCTGCACGGCCTCGTTCTGGGCGGCGTCCCCGCCCTCCTGCTGCTGCACGCGGATCAGCACGTCGTTCGGGCCGCCGAACTGCTGGAGCTGCACCTCGCCGAGGCCCAGACCGCCGAGCTGCTGGCGTAGCGCGGCCGTATCGATGGTCTGCTGCGCCCGCGCCTCGATCAGGATGCCGCCGCGGAAGTCGATGCCCAGATTGAGCCCCGGGGAGAACAGGCCGCCGACGGTGATGAGGATCAGGATCAGGGAGATGCCGAACCCGAAGAAACGCCATTTCGCGAAATCGATGGCGGTATTGTCGGGAACCAAACGGAGCGGCTTCATGGTCTGCTGACGATCCTGGTCGCGGGAACGGAAGCGGTCGCGGCGCACTATAGCGACGCGCCACCCCTGGCGCGACGCCTTTTGCATGCCGGAAAGGCCCGACGCAAGGGGGATGCGGCGGAGGGTCCCGCCGGGGCGCCCGGCGGGTGTGGATTGCGGGTGTTGCCGGCGGGCGCGACCGACGGGTGTGACAGGAAGCGGGAACGGGGCGGGGGGCGGGCTGTTTCCCAGGACGTCCCCTCCCTGCCTTCGACCCGAGGATCACGATGTCCCGATCGCCGTCCGCCGCCGCGCTGGCCCTCGCCATCCTGCTGGCCGTCCTTCCCGGCGCTGGCATGGCCCAGACGGCCGAGGGGCCGCGGCCGGACGGGACGGAGGGAACGGCGCGTCCGCCGGCGGACGGTCCTGGCCGCCCGGGGTCCGGTCGCCTGGAGGCGGAGGGTCGCGACCGCCTGCCCGCCGTGCCGGAGCCGTCCCAGGCCTACCGCGGCGTTCCCGGACCCGCCGGCGGCGCCGTGCCGGGCGAGGGCCGCGTCTTCGCCGAGGAACTCAAGGACTACGCGGTCCATCTGGCCGACACGGAGGAGTTCGGAACCGTGGCACAGGTGGTCCTGAACCTGGAGACCGGTCGGCTCGAACGCATCCTGGTGGCGACCGGCGGTCTTCTGGGCGTCGGGGAGACGCGCTATGCCATCCAGTGGGAGAAGGTCGTCGCCGTCGATACCGGCGGCCGCGAGTTGCGCGTCGCCATGACCCGGGCGGAACTGGGGCCGCAGGAACAGGCCTTCGACAGCGGCGGGGACGCGCGGCAGCGCTAGGTCGCGGGCTCGGGAGAGGGTGGAAAAGGAAAGGGCCGCCCCGGACGGGACGGCCCTGACCTTCGAACCGGAACGATGCCGACGGATCAGGCGGCCCGGCGGATCTCCAGGCGGCTCCAGACGTCCAGCAGCGCGTCGACGAAATGGTCCATCTTCGCGTCGTCGTGGAACGGCGTCGGGGTGATGCGCAGCCGCTCCGTCCCGCGGGGAACGGTCGGGTAGTTGATCGGCTGCACATAGATGTTGTGGAGCCGCAGCAGGTCGTCGCTGGCCTGCTTGCACAGGCGCGCGTCGCCGACCAGCACCGGAACGATGTGGCTGACCGACGGCAGCACCGGCAGCCCGGCCTGGGAGAGGCGGCGCTTCAGGGTCGCCGCGCGCTCCTGGTGCCTCTCGCGCAGCTCGTTGTGCTCCTTCAGGAAGCGCACGCTGGCGGCGGCACCGGCGGCGAGCACCGGGGCGAGCGAGGTGGTGAAGATGAAGCTGGAGGCGAAGCTGCGGACGCAGTCCACCAGGGCGCTGGAGCCCGTGATGTAGCCGCCCATGACGCCGATCGCCTTGCCCAGCGTGCCTTCGATGACCGTCAGGCGGTGCATCACGCCGTCACGCTCGGCCACGCCGGCACCGCGCTGGCCGTACATGCCCACCGCATGGACCTCGTCCAGGTAGGTCATGGCGCCGTGCTTTTCGGCCACATCGCAGATCTCGGCGATCGGGGCGATGTCGCCGTCCATGGAGTAAACGGACTCGAACGCCACCAGCTTCGGCCGCTCCTTCGGGTAGCGGGCCAGGAGCTGGTCGAGGTGCTCGGGGTCGTTGTGCCGGAAGATGTGCTTCTCGGCGCCGCTGTGCCGGATGCCCTCGATCATCGAGGCGTGGTTCAGGGCGTCGGAGAAGATCACGCAGTCCGGCAGCAGGCGCGGCAGGGTGCTCAGCGTCGCCTCGTTGCTGATGTAGCCCGAGGTGAAGAGCAGCGCGCTCTCCTTGCCGTGCAGGTCGGCGAGTTCCTGCTCCAGCAGCACGTGGTAGTGGTTCGTGCCGGAGATGTTGCGGGTGCCGCCGGCACCGGCGCCGCACTTGTGCAGCGCGTCGATCATGGACCCGATCACCACCGGGTGCTGGCCCATGCCGAGATAGTCGTTGGAGCACCAGACGGTCACGTCACGCGGAGTCGCCTCGGGCTCGGGGAAGAACGAGGCGACCGGGAATTCGCCGACGCGCCGCTCAAGATCGGCGAAGACGCGGTAGCGTCCCTCCCGCTTGAGGCCGTCGATCTGGCTCTTGAAGAAGCTCTCGTAATCCATGGGCCCTGCGTCCTAATGGCCATCGATTTCCACCCCGGCCGGAGCGGCCCGTACACGCCGTATCGGCGGTGGGGCACTCCGTTCACCGGAGGTCGCGCGGCCTCACGTCGCGCTCGATCAACATGATCCCTCGGGAAACCAGGGAGCGTTGATGTCGGTCAATTCTTTGGTCCGTCGGCGGGGCCTGCGCAAGTCCGCAATTCCCCGCCGAGCGCGGCGGTTGGTCACGCCGGACGGAAGCGGTGCTCGTGTTCCAGCCAGGCGGTGGTGTCGTCGAGCGCCCGCCCGAAGCGGGCGACCAGCTCGTCAACCTCCTCCGGCGTGATGATCAGCGGCGGGGAGAATCCCAGCGTGTCCCCGATCGGGCGCAGGATGACGCCATGGCCCTGGGCGAACCCGGCCAGCCGGGCGGCGACGCCCAGCTTCGGGTCGAAGGGCTGCCGGGTCGCCTTGTCCGCCACCAGCTCGACGCCGGCGATCAGGCCGACACCGCGCACCTCCCCCACCAGCGGATGGGAGCGGAAGCGGCCCAGCGCCTCCTGCAAGCGCGCGCCCACGGTGCGGGCATGCGCGACGAGGTCCCGTTCCTCATAGATCTTCAGCGTCTCCAGGGCGACGGCGCAGCTCACCGGATGGCCGGAATAGGTGTAGCCGTGGCCGAACACGCCGATCTTCTCGGACTCCGTCACGCAGGCCCGGTAGATCGGCTCGCTGACCAGCACGGCCGACAGCGGCATGTAGGCCGAGGTGAGCGCCTTCGCCATGGTCATGATGTCGGGCTTCAGGCCGAAGGTCTCGCTGCCGAACATGGCGCCGGTCCGGCCGAAGCCGCAGATCACCTCGTCCGCGATCAGCAGCACGTCGTACTTCCGCAGCACGGCCTGCACCTTCTCGAAATAGGTCCGCGGCGGCACGATGACGCCGCCGGCCCCCATCACCGGCTCGGCGATGAAGGCGGCCACCGTCTCCGGCCCTTCGCGCTGGATCAGCGCCTCCAGGCTGGCGGCAAGGCGGCTGGCGAACGCCTCCTCGTCCTCGCCCTCCTCGTGGAAGCGGTACCAGTGCGGGCAGTCGGTGTGCAGGATGCGGTCGATCGGCAGGTCGAAGTCGCGGTGGTTGTTCGGCAGGCCGGTCAGGCTGGCCGAGGCGACGGTGACCCCGTGATAGGCCTTGATGCGGCCGATGATCTTCTTCTTCTGCGGCCGGCCCAGGGCGTTGTTGTAGTACCAGACCAGCTTGACCGCGGTGTCGTTCGCCTCGGACCCGGAGCAGGCGAAGAAGGCCTTGCTCATCGGCACCGGGGCCAGGGCGACCAGCTTCTCCGCCAGCTCGATCCCGGGCTCGTGCGACTTGTGGGCGAAGGCGTGGTAGAACGGCAGGGTGCGGAGCTGCCGCACCGCCGCCTCCACCAGCCGCGGCTCGTCGAAGCCCAGCGACGTACACCAGAGGCCGGCCACGCCCTCGATATACTCCCGACCGGCATCGTCCACGACGGTGACGCCGCGGCCCCCGGTGATGACCATGGGGCCGACGGATTCGTGCGCCTTCAGGTTCGTGTAGGGATGCAGCAGCGAGGCGATGTCCCGGCTGGCGATGGAATTGCCGAGATGGGGGGCAGTGGAGGGCATGATGGGTTCCGTCCCGTTCAGTCGAGAGAACGGGCGGAATGGTGCGACGCCGGTTGCGCTTTGTCACGCCTCCGGAAGGGAAGGCGGAGCTGCGCTCAGCCCACGGCCGCCCGCCGTCCGGTCAGGGCGGGCAGAAGCTGGCCGACGCGGGCAACGGCGCGCTCGATCCGCTCCGGCGGGTGCGCCGCGAAGCCGAGCACCAGCCCGCCGCCCTCCGCCGGGCCGGCATGGAAGTCCGACAGCGCCGCCAGCTCGATCCCCGCGGCGGCGGCGCGGGCCTGGAGCGCCCGGTCGCCAGCACCTGTCCGGCTGTCCAGCCGGCCGAGCAGATGCAGGCCGGCCGGGGCCGGTGCCACCTCGATGCCGCCGGCCCAGTGCCGCCGGGCCGCCTCCACCAGGGCCTGCTGGCGCTCCTCCGCCGCGCAGCGGGCCCGGCGCAGATGCGCGGCCAGCCGCCCCTCGGCGATGAAGTCGTGCAGCGCCATCTGCTCGGCCACCGGCACGGACAGGTCCAGCAGCGTCCGCAGCCGTGCCGCCTCCGCCGCCAGCGCCGGGGGAACGACCAGCCAGGCGACGCGCAGGGCGGGGGCGACCATGCGCTCCAGCGTGCCCAGATGCAGCACCCGCCCGGCCTCGTCCAGCCCGGCGAGGGACAGCAGCGGCCGACCCTCGTAGCGGTAGCCGCCGTCGCTGTCGTCCTCCAGCAGCCACGCCCCGGACCGCTGCGTCCAGGCCAGCAGCGCCAGCCGGCGCCGCAGCGGCATGGTGCCGCCCAGCGGGAACTGCCAGGCCGGGGAGACGACGGCCAGCCGCGGCTCCGCCAGCAGCCGGCGACCGCGCTCGGGGTCCAGGCCGTCGGCATCCACCGGGACCGCGACCGGGCGCAGGCCGCGCCCCTCCATCAGGGCCCGCAGCCGGGGACAGCCCGGCTCCTCCAGCCAGACCGGATCGCCTGGCCGCAGCAGCAGGGCCGCGGCCAGGGACGCGGCCGCGGTGCGGCCGGGCAGGACGAGGATCTGGTCGGCCTCGCAGCGGATGCCGCGCGACGCCTGGAGATGCGCTGCCAGGACGCGGCGCAGCGGCAGCCAGCCGCCGGCACCGTCGCGCTCCTGCATGGCGGCGCCGGAGCTGCGCCAGCGCTTCGCCAGCAGCTTCTGCCAGCCGTCGGCATCGAACAGGTCCCCCGGCGGCAGGCCGGGGCGGAAGGGCTGCACCGCTTCGGCCGCGGCGGCGCGGGATGAGGCCGCCCGTCCGGCCGTGTCGGCCAGCCGCAGGGCGGGGGTCATCATCTCGTCGGGCAGGACGCGGGCGACATAGGTGCCGGACCCGACCCGCGCCTCCAGATAGCCCTCGGCGGCCAGCCGGTCGATGGCGGCCACCACCGTGTTGCGGGAGACGTCCAGGTCCCGGGCCAGGGTCCGTGTCGAAGGCAGGCGCTCGCCGGGCCGCAGGGCGCCCCCGACGATCGCTTCGCGCAGCCGCTCGAACAGGCGGTGCTGGAGGGGGCCTTGGCCGTCGTCGAACAGGGCGAGCAGGGGACCTTGCGAGACCTTCATGCGGATGCGGCTCCGGGTCTTGGCGCCGGCGGGCCAGCCCCCGGAACAGGAGCGGGAAACCCGTCGGAGCGGGTCGATACCGGCGGGCGGCCTTGCGGGAGGAACCGCCCGCCGGATCGGGGTGAGGGGCGGCCGGCTGACCGGGGTTGGCCGCCCCCCGTCTCCACCGGACGGGGCAGTCCGGCGGAAGCTCTGACGCGGCTGCCGCTCCCGGGTGGGGAAGGGATGGCGGCCGCCGCGACAGGGAAAGCTAAGCACCCGGGCTTTGCTGGCGTTTGTCGGGCGGCCGCGGGATTTGAAACAGTTCGTTTCCCGGGTGGCCCGGCGTTACGCTGTGGTAACAACTCGTCTGTCGGCACCCTTTCGGAGCGGCGGTACTATCGGGCCATGACGGACTCCCTGCATCTTCTCATCGTCGATGACGACCGCGAGATCCGCGATCTCCTGACCCGGTATCTGGCCCGGCACGGTTACCGTGTCACCGCGGCCAAGGACGGGCAGGAGATGCGCCGGTATCTCGCGGACCGGAACATCGACCTGGTCGTGCTGGATCTGATGCTGCCGGGCGAGGACGGGCTGTCGCTCTGCCGCGCCATCCGCGCCGACGGCGGCCCGCCGGTGGTCATGCTCTCCGCCATGGGAGAGGATGCGGACCGCATCCTGGGGCTGGAGATCGGTGCTGACGACTACCTGCCCAAGCCCTTCAACCCGCGCGAACTGGTGGCCCGCATCAAGGCGGTGCTGCGCCGGGTGCAGACCCCCGGAGCGACGCCCGCCAACGGCGCCGGGGCGCTGGCCTTCTGCGGCTACGTGCTGGACCAGGCGCAGCGCCGGCTGACCGACCCGCAGGGGGCGGAGGTGACGCTGACCGCCGGCGAATACGAGCTGCTGGTGGCGCTGGCGACGCGGCCGCGCCGGGTGCTCTCCCGCGACGACCTGCTGGAGATCACCCGCGGGCGCTCGGCCGGTCCGTTCGACCGCTCCATCGACGTGCAGATCAGCCGGCTGCGGCGCAAGATCGAGCGCGATCCCGCCGACCCGGCCATCATCAAGACCGTCCGTTCCGGCGGCTACATCTTCTCGCCCGAGGTGACCCCGCAATGAGAGCGCTGACGGATCGGATGTCCTATTCGATCTTCGCCGTGCTGGTCGGCGGCATCCTGCTGTCGCAGGCCATCGCGCTCGGCCTCTACCGCACGGACAGGGCCGAGGCCGTGGCCGACGCGGAAGGGGGGCAGCTCGCCAACTGCCTGGACGGCATGGTCGGCGCGATCGAGGAGCAGCCGCCCGAGGTGCGCACGATGATCCTGCGCAACCTCAAGGAACGTCAGGTCACGATCCGCACCAACGCCGGTCACGAGGTGGTGCTGGACGTCTACGAGCGCAGCAGCCTGCCGAAGCGGGACATCTCCCCGGCCGTGTCCGTGCCGCCCTTCGGGCTGGTCACGACGCCCCCGCCGGAGCCGAAGACGATCCAGGTCAGCCGCCAGATGAAGGACGGCACCTGGATGAAGTTCTACGCCCCGGTGACGGCGACGGACGCGCTGCGCGAACCGGGCTTCCTCGCCTCGCTGGCCGGCAGCGCCGCCGTCGCCATCCTGCTCTCGGCCTGGGTGCTGGGCTTCACGACGCGGCCGTTGCGCCGCTTCGCCGCCGCCGCCGACCGGCTGGGCGTGGACATGAACGCCCCGTCGCTGGACGAGGCTGGCCCGCGCGAGGTGCGGCTGGCCGCCAGCGCCTTCAACAAGATGCAGCGCCGGCTGAAGGCGTTCGTGGAGGACCGCACGCGCATGCTGGCGGCGATCAGCCACGACCTGCGCACGCCGCTGACCCGGATGCGCCTGCGCGCCGAGTTCATCGACGACGACACGGTGCGCGAAAAGATGCTGGAGGACCTCCAGGAGATGGAGGCCATGATCGGCGCCACGCTGGCCTTCGCCCGCGAGGAGGCGAGCCAGGAGGCGATCGAACCGCTGGATCTCGGTTCCCTGGTGGCCAAGCTGGCCGAGTCCGCGCGCGAGGCCGGGCATCCCGTCGGTCTGGTCCCGCCCGCCTGCCCGGTGCGGATCATGGGCCGGCGCACCGCGCTGAAGCGGGCGCTGGGCAACCTGATGGACAATGCCGTGAAGTACGGCGGTGCCGCCGAGGTTGGCCTGATCTGTACGGGGGAGAGCGTCGTCGTCACCATCGACGATCACGGTCCGGGCATTCCGGAGGCGGAGATGGAGAACGTCTTCCGGCCGTTCTACCGGCTGGAGGCGTCGCGCTCCCGCGATACCGGCGGGACCGGGCTGGGCCTGTCCGTCGCCAACGACGTGGTCCGCGCCCATGGCGGGGAGATCCGGCTGTCCAACCGGCCGGAAGGGGGGCTGCGGGTCGCCGTCGTGCTGCCGCTGGAGACGGCGGGGCGCTGAGATCGGCCGGCCGTGACGGGCCGGATTCCCCCCCGTTTCCGCCTGTTGGCGGGTAGTGTGGCGACGCACCATCTGATAGGGTGCGCGCTTCTGTCCGCGAGGCCCAGGAACCGATCCCGATGCCGATCCTGAACCGCATTGCCGAGTTCCATGACGAGATGACCGCGTGGCGTCGGGACTTCCACGCCCATCCGGAGATCGCCTTCGAGGAGCACCGGACTTCCGCCGCCGTCGCGGCCCGGCTGGAGGAATGGGGCATCGAGGTCCACCGGGGCATCGCGGGCACCGGCGTCGTCGGGGTCCTGCACGGGGCCGGCGGACCCACCGGCCGCTCCATCGGGCTGCGCGCCGACATGGACGCGCTGCCGATGGAGGAGGACAACGACTTCGCCCACCGCTCCACCGTGCCGGGGAAGATGCATGGCTGCGGCCATGACGGCCACACCACCATGCTGCTGGGGGCCGCAAAGTACCTGGCCGAGACGCGGCGGTTCGACGGCACCGTGCATTTCATCTTCCAGCCGGCGGAGGAAGGGGCCGGCGGCGGCAAGCGCATGGTGGAAGAGGGGCTGTTCCAGCGCTTTCCCTGCGACATGGTCTTCGGCCTGCACAACTGGCCGGAGCTGGAGCCGGGCCGGATGGCCGTGCGCAGCGGCCCGGTGATGGCCGGCGCCGACAAGTTCGAGATCACGGTGACGGGCCATGGCGGCCACGCCGCCCTGCCGCACCACACCGTGGACCCCGTCGTGGTCGCGGCGCAGATGGTGCTGGCGATCCAGACCCTGGTCAGCCGCAATGTCAGCCCCACGGAGGCGGGCGTCGTCTCCGTCACCCAGATCCAGGCGGGCAGCGCCTTCAACGTCATCCCGGGCGAGGTGGTGCTGCGCGGCACCGTCCGCGCCCTGACCAACGAGGTCCGCACCCTGCTGGAGTCCGGCCTGCGCCGGATCGTGGATACGCTGCCGGCCGCCTTCGGCGCCGAGGCGTCGCTGAACTACATCGCGGGCTACCCGCCCACCATCAACGCCGACGGCCCCAGCGAGCTGTCCGCCGCCGTGGCGGCGGCGCTGCTGGGGAGCGAGCGGGTGCTGCGCGATGTCGGTCCCAGCATGGGGGCGGAGGACTTCGCCTTCATGCTGAATGAACGGCCGGGCAGCTATGCCTGGATCGGCCAGGGTGGCTCGGCGCTCGGCTGCATGCTTCACAATGCGCGCTATGACTTCAACGACGAGATCCTGCCCATCGGTGCCAGCTACTGGGCGCTCCTGGTGGAGACGGCCCTGCCGCGGGAAGACGCGCGTGCCGCTGCGGAATGAGGGCCGGCGGGCGCCGCTGCCGGCGCTCTGCCTGTTGCTGGCCGGAAGCCTGACCGGGTGCGCCTCGGCCACCAACTGGCTGGCCGGCGAGCCTCCCCCGGCGGTGATGGCGGAGATGCGGGACATCGCCTCTCCCGGCCTTGTCGGCCGCGGCTCCTGGGCGGGAGCCGTCAGCAATGCGCAGAGCGCCAGCTTCCTGGTCGCGCGGACGGAGGCCGAGTGGCGGGCGCTCTGGGATCTGGTCGGCCAGCCGCCTCCGGCGAAGCTGCCGGACCGGCTGATGGCGCTGGCGGTCTTCCTCGGCACGCGGACGACCGCGGGCTACGGGGTGGAGATCGTCGATGTCCGGCTGGAACGGCGACCGGGCCAGCGCGACCGACTGCTGGTGCGCTACCGGGAGACGGAGCCGCCGCCCGGCGGCGCCCGGGCGCAGATGCTGACCTCTCCCTATACCATCGTCATGGTCGATCGCAGCGAGGCCGCGGCCCGCTATTCCCGCGTGCCGTGAGCGGCGGCGGCCCGCGCCGCCGCTCCGGTCGGTCTCACGCCTTCGTCGCGGCGATCCAGTCGTCCACGATCTCCTCCAGGATCGCCAGCGGCACCGCCCCGTTCCGCAGCACCGTGTCGTGGAAGGCGCGGATGTCGAAGCGCCCGCCCAGCGCGGTCCGGGCCTTCTCCCGCAGGTCCAGGATCTTCAGCATCCCGATCATGTAGGCGCAGGCCTGGCCGGGAATGGCGATGTAGCGGTCCACCTCGCGCGCCGCCGTTTCGCGCGCGAAGGAGGAGTTGGTGACGAAGTAGTCGGTCGCCTGCTCCCGCGTCCAGCGCCGGGCATGGATGCCGGTGTCCACGACCAGCCGGATCGCGCGCCACAGCTCGAACGAGAGGCGGCCGAAATCGGCATAGGGGTCCTTGTAGAATCCCAGCTCCTTCGGCAGCCGCTCGCTGTAGAGGCCCCAGCCCTCGACATAGGCGGTGGGCGAGGCGAAGCGGCGGAAGGCCGGTACGTCGGTCAGCTCCTGCGCGATGGAGATCTGGAGGTGGTGACCCGGGATCGCCTCGTGGAAGGCCAGCACTTCGAGCTGGTAGAGCGGCATCTCCTTCATGTTGGAGAAGTTGACGTAGTAGATGCCGGGGCGCGAGCCGTCCGGCGTTCCCGGACCGTACTGGGCGATGGCGCGGCTGCCCTCCAGGTACGGGTCGAACCGCTGCACGGTCACGCGGGCCTTCGGCTTGATCCCGAACTGTCCGTCCAGTGCCGCCTCCACCGCGGTCAGCACCCGCCGCGCCTCCGCGAGATAGGCTTCGTGCCCCTCCGGCGTGCCGGGCAGGTAGAAGCGCGGATCGTCGCGCAGGAACCGGAAGAAGTCCTGGAGGCTGCCGGTGAAGCCGGTCCGCGCCATGATGGCGTGCATGTCGCGGTGGATGCGCGCCACCTCGCGCAGGCCGGTCTCGTGCACCTCGTCCGGCGACAGGTCGAGCGTGGTGTGCCGCTTCAGGCAGGCGCGGTAATAGGCGTCACCCTCCGGCAGCTTCCAGACGCCGTCATTCTCGTCCGCCCGGCCGTGCAGGGCCTCCACATAGTCGGCCAGCCGGCGGTAGGCCGGGCCGAAGGACTCCGCCAGCGCCGTCCTGGCCGATGCCACGAGGGTGTCCTTCTCCGCCGGGGGCAGGTCCAGCGCGGCGATGTCCTTGCGGATGTCGGCCAGCAGGGACGAGTCCGTGCCGCTGCCGTCGAAGGGCTCGCCCTCCAGCGTTCCCAGGATGGCGCCCAGCGACTTCAGGACGGAGAATTTCGGCGGGATGGCGCCCAGGGCTGCCCGCGTCTCCGCCATGGCGATGGTCTGGTCCACGGCCGCAGGCAGGGCGCGCACCCGCGCCAGCCAGGCGTCCACGTCGGCCCGGTTCCGGATCGGCTGGATGTCCGTCAGCATGGCCGGGAAGGACAGGTGGCGGCCGTAGAAATGCTCCAGCGGATAGTCGTGCAGCCGCCAGCGGTGGTCCTCCAGCGCCTGCCGGGCGGCATAGTCGTAGAGCCGGACGTTCAGCCGGTCGGCCGGGGACAGGTCCGCCGACCCGGCCAGGGTCCGGAGCTGCTCCAGCCGGGTCCGGACCAGGGTCGCGGACTCGTCGGCCACGGCGTCGGAGACATCGTCCCAGCGGTCGTTGCCCGCGCCGGGCCAGCGCAGATAGGTCTGCCCTTCCGGGCTGCGGGCCATCTGCTCGGCCCAGGTCTCCTCGAAGAAGGCGGCGAGTCGAGGATCGTCCGCCGCGCGCGCTCGCCCGGGCAGGCCGGTGACGGCGGTCAGTGCGACGGCGGCGGTGCCGCGCAGGACGTCGCGGCGGGTAAGGTCGAGAGGCATGCCCGTTGGTCCCTGGTCCGGTCGCCGGTCACGCTGCCGGCCTGCCGCCGAGGCTAGACGGCGGGACCGCCGGTGGGCAAGGGCGGGGACGCCACAGGCAACGCCACAGGGAACGACAAAGGGGACTTCCACGGGGCGCCGGCCATGGGATGCCGGCAGCGCGGCCGGCCCGGGATCGGAACCATCCGGGGGGACAGGCGTTCGCGGGGGGAGCCCGGACAAGGGTCCCCCCGGAAGGAGAGCACGATGAGCGAGATGCCGTCCCTGATCGAACCGTTGTTCGGCGGTGAACCGAACCTGTCGTTCGGCGAGCGGGCCCTGTACGTCGTCGGCGGCCTGGGGCTTGCCGCGGCGGCCGCGAAGCCCCGGCCGAACCCGCTGCTGAACGTGCTGGCGCTTGCCGGCGGCGCCTACCTGACCCTGGGCGGCTATTACGGCCGCTGCCCGGTGCGCAGCGCCCTGTCCGGCGACCCGGGCGGCCGTCCGTCCCTGGGGCACCAGCGCGGCGGGATGCCGTCTCACCGGGAGTACGGCCGCACGCCGGCGACGGCGGAGGACTGACGGGCGGGGCCCGACGGCCGGGAATTGTCCCGACCGTCGGGTGCCCTTTTCATGCGGGAGAGCGGCCGATCAGATCTCGTCGAACCCGCTGTCGTCGAAGCCGCCGTCATCCCAGCCCGCCTCGTCGGCGGCCGGTTCCTCGGGCGGGGTGTCCTCCGCCGGCGGGATGACCTCGTTCACGGCCTCCTGCGCCATGGCCTCGCCGCCGGAGAAGGCGCTCGCCAGCGCGTTGCCCAGCAGCATGCCGCCGGCGACACCCATGGCCGTCTGCAAGGCCCCCGCCATGAAGCCGCCGCCCGGGCGGCCCATCGCGGTGGCGCCCATGGCATTGGGGTTGGCATAGGCGGCGACGCGCGGATCGCCGTAGGTGGGAGCGGCGGGCGCCCCCCAGGGCGAGGCGGCCTGACGCTGCGGCACGGGCGCCGGCGGCGGCTTCGGCCCGCCGCCGAACAGGCCGCCGAAGATGCCGCCCGTGCTGGCCGGGCGCTCGCGGAGCTGGCGCTCCAGTTCCTCCGTGCGGGTCTGCGCGGTCGCCAGCGCCTGCTCCAGCATCACGATGGCCTGGGCCATCAGGTAGGGGGATGCCGGCTGGCGCGCGACCTGGTCGCGGATGTGGGCCTCGGCCTCGGCATCGCGGGGACCGGACTGCGCCTCGGCCTGGCGCAGCTTGGTGAAAAGCTCGTCGATGATCTGGCGTTCGGTATGGTCCATGGGGATCTCCGGAAAGGGTCCGCGGGACGCCGGTCCGGTCCAGCCGGCAAGGGCCGCGGCCGGAAGGGCGGGCGGACGATCAGGTCAGGTCAGGGAAGGGGCGCCAGGGCGCCGGTGCGACGGGTGCCGGGCGGAAACGGCATCGCTGTCCCTCCAGGTGCAATCGCGCCCGTCGGCGCAAGGCAGGTGAAGGAATCCGACATCGCGACCACGTCTATGTCGCCAGAGGGGCCCGGACCCTGACAGAGGGCCTAGATGGGAAGGCCCCCCGATGCCGTCAAGAAGCCGGCGTGAAGAAGCCCCCCCGATCGGTAGGGTGTTCCCGGGCACGTCTCTTCAGGGCGCGTCTGTTCAGGGCGCGGCGGTGTCCCCGGGAGCCGGGCCGCCCTCGATGACGATCTCCACCCGCCGGTTCATGGCCCAGCGCGCCGGGTCGGTGGTGAGCGGCCGGCTGTCGGCAAGGCCGGTGGCGCGCAGGCGCTGCGCCGGCAGTCCCGCCGCGACAAGGTGGCGGACCACGGCGGCGGCGCGGGCGGCGGACAGTTCCCAGTTCGAGGGGAAGCGGGCGGTGGCGATGGCGACGGGATCGGTGTGCCCCTCCACCGTGATCGTCCCCGGCATCCGCGCCAGCATGGGCGCCAGCCGGTCCAGCACCGCCGTGCCCGCCGTCTCCAGCGCTGCGGAGCCGGAGCGGAACAGCACGCGGTCACGCAGCTCGATGGCGATCCGGCGGTCCTCCACGGTGAAGCCGACATCCGGGGGCAGCCCGGCCGCCTCCAGCGCCTGGAGCCAGGCCCGGGCCGCGGGTGAGAGCGGCGGCGGGGGCGGTCCCTCCGGCGCCGCTGCCGTGTCCCCGCCCGCCGGCCCCGGGTCGGGGGAGCCTGCAACCGGCACCGTCGGCGCCGGGCCGGGCAGGCTGGGGGTCAGATCGACCGGAGCCGGGCTGACAGGGGCCGGGCTGACCGGGGCGGCCAGCGTGGTGCGGGCCGGCGGCGGTACGGCCTCCGTTCCCGCCTGGGCTGCCGCCTGGGTGGCTTCCCCGGCCGGGTCCGGTCCCGGGTCGGGCGGGGCGAGGCGGCCCTGCATGCCCAGGATGGCGATCATGCCCAGGAACACGGTCATCAGCAGGGTGACCATGTCCATGTAGCTGATCACCCACTCCTCGGATTCCTCCTGCGCCGCCGGTGCCGGCGGCGGCGGGGTGGTGCGCAGGCCGCGGCCGCGGCGGTTCTCCCGCCGGGACCCGCGCCGGGGCTCGCCGGTTTCAGGCGGCACGGTGTGCCCCGTCGCCGTCGCGGAGATAGGTGCGCAGCAGGTCCTCGATCACCAGGGGCGAGCGGCCCAGCCGGGTCAGCACCACGCCGTCCATCAGCACGTTCATCATCGCCACCCGCCGGGCGGAGCGCTGTTCCAGCTTGATGGCGATGGGCTTGAACACGAGGTTCGCCAGGATCAGCCCGTAGAGCGTGGCCAGCATGGCGACGGCCATGCTGTTGCCGATCAGGCCGATGTCGCCGGACCCGAGCTGCTTGAGCATGCCGACCATGCCGGCCAGCGTGCCCAAGAGGCCGAAGGCCGGCGCGAAGGAGGCCAGGACGCGGAAGACGCGCGACTGCGCCGCGTCCAGTTCCGACTGTTTCTGGATGCGCCAGGTCAGGACATGCATCAGATCGTCCAGGTCGGTATCGTCCACGACGAGCTGGAGGCCCAGGCGCAGGAACGGGTTGCGCACCGTGCGCACGCGGTCCTCCGCCAGCTTCACCCGCTTCTCGTGCAGCATCCGGGCCACGTCCAGCAGCTCCGCCACGTCGGCGTCGATGGAGACATGCTCGCGCACGACCGAGGCCAGGGCGCCCAGCGCGTGCCAGATCTCGTCGCCGCGGAAGGCCAGCAGCGCCACGCAGGCGACGCCGCCGACCACGATGACCAGCCCCTCCTCATTGTAGAAGAAGACGGCGCTGCCGCCGGTGCCGACCACGAACCAGAGCAGCGCCGCCGTCGCCAGCACGCCCAGCACCGTCGTCGCCAGGAATCCGCCCGTCCGTCCGCCGCCTTTACGCCCAGCCTTGCCCGCCACTGCCTGGGGCACTCCCGTCCTCCACCCGTCCCGGTCCAAGGTACCGACCACCGCGCGACCTTCCGCTCATACGGGGCGCATCCCATTGATTTGCGTCAAATGCGGACAAAGGGCGAGCGCACTTCCGGTCACCTTGGCCTTCCGGTCAGGGGGAGCGGCGCCGGGCCGGCCTGGGGGCATGAAACCTGGGGGGCGCATTTGAAGGGTGCGACCGGATGGCACGCCGTGGAGACGGTCAGCACCGGAACCCCATGGCCGGTCCGACGACGTGACGGCTCCGCTCACCCCGCCCGTGGAGGCGACCATCGGCCTTCCCGCCGAACTCCCGGCAGAAAATGGCGGGGAACGCAGGGGGATCGCGGCGCCGCTGAAGCCTCCGGGCCGGAGTCGATCATCAGGGCCATGTCGTGGACGGTTCAGAACAGCAGGCGGCGCGCGAACACGCGGAACAGCCCGTAGACCGTCTGCCAGGGCGGGAAAACCTTCAGCGGCTTCGCCCGCCGGAGTGGGTCCTGTCGCAGATCGCATTCAGGACCTCGCGCAACTCCACATGCAGCTTCCGGCCGGTCCTGCCCGGCGGCGGTATTGTCCGCGACCATTCCGCATAGGTCAGGTCCGCGGGTTGCGCTTCGTCCTCTGCTCAATCCCGGCCATCCGGCCATGGCTCGCTCGCGTTCAAATCCCGAGCTTGAATCACGCAGCTAGCTCGGCTTCAAGCCTTTCGAAACGGGTTGTTAGGGGCGCAGAAGATCCAGGTGTGGGTCCAGATCGATAAATCTCGAGCAGACTTTGCGTAGTTCACGGGATGCATGTCCCCAGAACACCACATCGACCTCGAAACCGTCGCTAATCAGATGTTCAATGGCCGGCACATAGTCACCGTCACCCGCAACCAAGGTGAACACATCCCCCTGCTGCGCGCTGCGGTACGCATCGCGCGTAAGTGCAGCGACTATTCCCGTATCGATCTTCTTTTCTTTGTTAGATGCATTCCGATCATGCGTAATAACCTCGAATCCCGCCCTGCGCGCCAGATTCCAAATTTCATCGTTCTGCGGGGGACGCGACCCGAACAACATCGCTCTTGAGGTTCTTGTGCGATCTGTTCCAGCTACAAATTGATAGAGCTTCCCAAAACTAATGCGATAATTTAAATCAAGAACACGATTCTGAATGGCGTCATAAATGTCCAATGCCATCTGCTGACGCACAGCGCTCACTCGCTGTCCTTCTATATAAACATTCGAATTGTCTACGTAGATCCAATCCGACATTTTTCGCTCCTGCCTAATCGTCTTGTTACATTGTCATGATTGAGACTATGAGACCAGCAACCGCCAGTGTGGTGCCTATTGTCCATTGCCAGTGCTTCGCCCACCAAGCGGCAAATTCTTCACGAAACTGCCTGATGGGGCCGCGCTCAAAATGAATCAAGATCACGGGTGACGCTGGGTCGTTCTCGTAGAGTTCGAGACGATTCATACGATACCACCACTGCCTGAGGGCGTTCCAGGGGTTCTTCATTCTGGGTCCTATAGTGAGAGCTTGTTCGAGAACCGCTTCAGTTGCAGACTCTTCGATGCAGCAGGCTTGCCTGAAGAGTTGTATCATGCCGACGGAGACATCGATCCTGGCTTCGTCGTCTCGAACCAGTCGTCTCCAGCGGGTCATCCATCCGAAGGTCCGCTCGCCCCCAGTGCCGTGGCACGACCTTGAAGCCGGGATCGCTGTCGGTGCGGCGTACCACCTCGACGGTGAAGTCGAGGAAGGCGGCCTTGAGCATCAGCTTGGTCCGGTCATGGGCGCTGTCGGCGAACAGATGCTTCATCTACGGCCAGCGCTTGCGCAGCGCGTCCAGGATCTTCCGGACCCCGGCGGAGTCGGAAATGTCGGTGGTGGTCATTTGACCATCGGCAGGCGGCCATCAGTATCCACCGCGATGTGCCGCTTGCCTCCGTTGATCTTCTTGCCCGCATCGTATCCACGCTCCCTGGCGGCGGGAGCCTGCACCGATTGACTGTCCACGATCCCGGCGCTCGGGCTGGCGTTGCGGCCGGCCTGCTCACGGTCGATCATCAACGCCACGTCGTGAATCGTCTGAAACAGCAATCGCCGCAGGAGATGCCGGAACTACTAATACACCGCCTGCCACGGTGGAAAGTTCTTCGGTAAAAGCCGCCAGCCACAGCCCGTCCGGGCCAGGTAGCGCAAGGCGTTCAAGACGTCCCGAAGGTCAGCAGACCTTGGACGGCCGGTCTCGGCCTTCTGCGGCATCAGCGGTTCTATCAAAGACCATTCCTCATCGGTCAGGTCCGTCGAATACCGCTCCGTGTGGTTCTCGATCCTGGCGACCCGGCTGCGCGTCGCTTCGGTCCACATCCGAAGTTTGAACACATCAGGCCCTTAACGCCAAACCTTTCAAACGGGCTTTTGTGGCCAGACTGGCGGATGGGGTGGGATTCGAACCCACGGTGGGCTCACACCCACGGCGGTTTTCAAGACCGCTGCCTTAAACCGCTCGGCCACCCATCCGGCTGGGCCAACTGGTAACCGCAGCGCGGCGGCTTCGCAAGGGGGTTCGCACGCCGGGGTCCTTTCGGGCGTTTCCTCCGGCGGTCCCGCCGGCGTTCTCCCCGGGGCCTGATCCGGGACCCTCGGTCGCGGGGGCCGGGGAGGGGCCCGCCGCGCCGAAGGGCTGCCCAGGCGGGCGGGGCGGTCAGAGCAGCAGGTGCTCGCTCGCCTGTGCCCGCATGCAGTGGTTCGAGCCCATGGCCGCGGCGTAGCCGCCGGCGTTCAGGAAGGCGATCACGTCGCCCTCCTCCACCGCCGGGAAGGGCAGGGCCTCGGCCCAGAGGTCCAGCGCCTCGTTGATGTTGCCGGCGATGGTGACGGGGGCCAGCGCGTCCGCCGCCCAGGCGCGGGCCGGGTCCTGGCGCAGCCGGGCCGGCACCGGCTCGCAGGGCAGGCGGTAGAACACGGGCTCCACCGCCAGATTGAAGCCGCCGTCCACGCCGACGAAGGTGGTGGCGCGCTTGCGCTCCACCGTGTTGGCCTGGAGCAGCAGCACGCCCGCATCCTTGACGACATAGTCGCCGGGCTCGACCCAGACTTCGACCCCGCGGCCGGCGAAGCTGTCGCGGATCACCGCGGCCCAGGCCTCCAGGTCCAGCGGCCGGTCGCCGGCCACATGCGGCACGCCCAGGCCGCCGCCCAGGTTGACGAGGCGCGCCTGCGGCACCCGGTCCAGGAACCAGAGGCATTCGCGCACCACCTCCGCCCAGGCGGGAAGCTGGGCGTTCAGATAGCCGCAGCCGACATGGAAATGGATGCCCCGGACCGTGAGCCCGTGGGACGCGGCCAGCGCCAGCGCCTCCTCGAACCGGTCGCGGTAGATGCCGAACTTGGAGGTGCGCTCGCCGCTGTAGCGGAGAAGCTGGTTCTCCCCGTACCCCACCCCCAGGGCCGGGTTGACCCGGATGCCGATCTCCCGCCCCGGGCTGACGGCGGCCAGCCGCCGGATGGTGGAGAGGCTGTCGGCGTTGACCCAGGTCTCCGGATGGCGCGCCAGCACGGCGAGATCGGCCTCCGAGACGGAGGTCGCGGTGTAGGACACCTCCTCCGGCCGGAAGCCGCACTGCACGGCGAAGCGCAGCTCGTTGGGGGAGCAGGCGTCGATGCCGCAGAGGCCGGACGCCTTCATCCAGGTCAGCAGCGGGCCGTGGCGGTTCGCCTTCATGGCATAGCGCAGGGCGTGCGGCAGGCCGGTGGACTCCAGCGCCGCCGTCAGCCGCCGCAGATTCTCCAGCACCCTGGGGCCGGAATAGACATAGGCCGGCGTGCCGGCCTGCCGCGCCAGGTCGGCCAGGTTCCGGCCGGCAAGGTGCAGGTCGCGGCCGACATAGCGCAGGTCCGGCCGCTCCCACCAGAGCGCGGGCGCGCAAGGAAAAGCCGCGGCGGACGTCGCCGCGAGGGCATCCGGGGTCATGGCGGGTATCCTCACTCGGCCGTGGCGGGGGCCTGGATCGGCTCGCGCCGCCCGGTGATCCAGCGCCGGCAGTTGGGCGCGCCGCACAGGCAGGGGAACTGCTTGAACAGCACGTCCTCGGTACTGGCGTAGTCCATGGTCAGCGGCTCACCGGGGGCGATGTCCTTGATCGCCCACAGCTCGAACCGCTGCATGTCGAGGAAGCAGTTCGGGTCGCAGGAATGCAGCAGATAGCCGGTGAAGTACGGGTCGTAGAGATGGCTGTCCGGGCTGATCTGCAAGGTGTGCTGGCGCACCGCGTGAACGACGGTGCCGCTGATCCGGCAGATGCGGTGGCCGCGGGCGAAGGCCTGGCGGGCATAGACGCCGAGGCCCTTGCCGTCCTCCCGGCGGGAGACGGCGAAATCCTCCTCCGTGGGGTAGCCGTCGCCCAAGGCGAAGGCGGCCGGATAGAGGGAGCGGGGGTGCGGAGGGTCGAGGGTGATGACAGGGACGGGCGGAACGGACTGCGGCGCGCGGCGCGTTCGTGGGACGGTCATCGGCGGAGCGGGACTCCAGGGTTACCCCGCGAGGGGAGCCCCTAATCGTTATCAGTCCCATATCAGTCCGCAAGCAACACTTTCAGGGAAGTCGTGCCGCAGCCATGCGGTTTCCGGTGCCTGCCTTAACCCCCTCGCAAGCTCGGGTTAACCGATGGGCGGTGCGTCGCCATGAGCCGGTGGCATGCGGGTCCGGGCCGACGCTATCCTGAGCGTGGCCCGCCCGGCGGCGGGCCCAGGATTCGCCGCGGAAATGCGGCCAATGACGGTACCGGAGGAACGCTTCCATGGATTTCGAGTACTCGGACAAGACCAAGGCCCTTCAGGAAAGGCTCTCCCGCTTCATGGCGGAGCACATCTACCCGAACGAGGCGACGCTGTTCGCCCAGGTCGGGCAGAGCGGCGACCGCTGGCAGCCGGTGCCGATGCTGGAGGAGCTGAAGGCCAAGGCCAAGGCCGAGGGGCTGTGGAACCTGTTCCTGCCGGAAAGCGAGCTGGGCGCGGGGCTGACCAACCTGGAATACGCCCCGCTCTGCGAGATCATGGGGCGGTCGCACTGGGCGCCGGAGGTCTTCAACTGCTCCGCCCCCGATACCGGCAACATGGAGGTGCTGGTCCGCTACGGCACCCCGGAGCAGAAGAAGCGCTGGCTGGAGCCGCTGCTGGACGGCTCGATCCGCTCCGGCTTCGCCATGACGGAGCCGGAGGTCGCGTCCTCCGACGCCACCAACATCCGCACCGAGATCCGCCGGGACGGCGACGAATACGTCATCAACGGGCGCAAGTGGTGGACCAGCGGGGCCGGCGATCCCCGCTGCAAGGTGCTGATCGTCATGGGCAAGTCCGATCCGGACAGCCCGGACCGCCACCGCCAGCAGTCCATGATCCTGGTCCCGATGGATGCGCCCGGAATCGACGTGCGCCGGATGCTGCCCGTGTTCGGCTATGACGACGCGCCGCACGGGCACGCCGAGATCGTCTTCCGCGACGTCCGCGTGCCCGCCTCCAACATGCTGCTGGGCGAGGGGCGCGGCTTCGAGATCGCGCAGGGCCGCCTGGGGCCGGGCCGTATCCACCACTGCATGCGCCTGATCGGGCTGGCCGAGCGGGCGCTGGAGCGCATGTGCCGCCGCACCCTGAACCGCAACGCCTTCGGCAAGGCGCTGGCCGCGCAGACCGTCTGGCAGGAGCGCATCGCCGAATCGCGCCTGCTGATCGATCAGGCCCGGCTGCTGACGCTGAAGGCCGCCTACATGATGGACACGGTCGGCAACAAGGTCGCCAGGGCCGAGATCGCCATGATCAAGGTCGTGGCGCCCAACATGGCCTGTAAGGTGATCGACTGGGCCATCCAGTCCTTCGGCGGTGCCGGCGTGACGGAGGACCACGGCCTCGCCTACGCCTATGCCGGGGCGCGCACCCTGCGGCTGGCGGACGGCCCCGACGAGGTCCACCGCAACCAGATCGCCAAGCTGGAACTGTCCAAGTACAGCACCCAGGAAGGCAGCCGGACCGGCGGCGATGCCGCGGTCAAGGTCGCCTGACGGGGATACCGGACGGGGCACGGGACGGGTATCCCCCTGTGACCGGGCGCACTGACCGGGTTCAGGGGGCCGCATAGGGTCTGCCGCATCGTCAACCTGCGGCACTTCCCATGCGCGGCCCCCTTGCACGTCTCCTCCCGATCCCGGCGCTGCTGGCCCTGGCAGCCTGTGCCGGAATTCCGGCCGGTTCGGCCGACCGCACGACGGTGGAGCATCCGGGCTTCGGCTTCTGTGCGCAGACCGTCCAGGCGGCCTGGCCGGGGGAGGCTAACCGCGATGTCCGGGCGCGCGAACTCTCGGCCTGCCTGGAGCGTGGCGCGGCCCTCCAGGTCGCGGCCGCGGACCGGTTCTGATCCCGGCGGCCGATCCCCGCCTCACGCCTCGCTGACGGTCACTGACACGGGGAAATGGTCGGCATAGCCGTCCGGATTGTAGCTCTTCGGCTCCGACGGGCGGCCGAACTTCCGGCCGCCGCCCTTGGCGGTCCGCAGGGCCGGCAGCGCCTCGATCGCCAGCGTCTCTTCCCGCAGGGTCAGCGGCGCCCCGCGGCGCAGCAGCCCGCGGGAGACCAGGATCTGGTCCAGCACGTTCGGCTCCCCGTCATAGACATAGCTGCCGGCCGATCCCAGGAAGCGCCACATCGGGTTGTAGAAGGACTGGCTCTGCGGATGCGTCGCCTTGCTGCGCGCCCGCGTCGCCAGCGCATAATCCTGGAGCGAGCGGTTGAACGGCTCGTCGTTGAAGTCGCCCATGGCCAGGATGGCGGCGTCGCGGCCCTTCTCCTCCAGGATGCGCTGGTGGAAGTAGCTCAGACTCTCCCCGGCCATGATGCGGTAGGGCTCGCTCTCATGCGCGCCGCCGCTGCGCGAGGGCCAGTGGTTGACCAGCACCACGATCGCGTTGCCGCCGGCCACCGTGGTCAGCGTCGCCTGGAGGATGTCGCGCGTGGCCGAGCGGCGGACGATGAAGCGGGAGAAGATCTCCTCCCGGTTCACCGTGAACAGGGTCCGGTCATAGAGCAGGGCGACGTCGATACCGCGCCCGTCCTGTCCCTCCGCATGAACGATTCCGTAGTCGCGGCCGGGGCCGAGCGCCGCCGCCAGCCGGCCCAGCACATGGGCGTTCTCCACCTCCGCTACGCCCAGCACGTCGGGGCCGCGACCGCCGCCCAGGGCCGGGATGATCGCGGCGAGCTGCGCCAGCTTGCGCGACAGCACCGCCTCGTCCCAGCCCACCAGTTCGCGGGCGATGCGGGAGCGGATGCGCTCCTCCCGCCGGGGCGAATCGGCCACGTCGAACAGGTTCTCCACGTTCCAGAAGGCGAAGACATAGTCCCTGGGCATGGAAAATCTCCAGCCGGTCACATCCTGCGCCAGTTTAACGCGAAACCCGGGCCGACGCCACGGATCAGGGATCGGTCCGGTAGGGGGACCAGTCCGGGCCGTCGTCGGCGTGGCGCGGCAGGCTGTCGGCCGTGTCGAACCAGGGCAGGCGGCTGGAGGTCCAGATATGGTAGGCGGGCACCAGCGCCGTCGGATCGTCCAGGCTGCCCAGGGCGACGTCCAGTTCCGGTTCGCCCTCCGTGTAGGCGAAGAAGAGCTGCGTCCCGCAGGCGGGGCAGAACTGGCGCAGCGCCTTCGGGGAGGAGGCATGCGCCGCCGGTGCGCCCCGCGTCAGCCAGACCGCCGCCGTGGGGAAGGTGGCCCAGGCCATCACCGGCGCGCCGGAGGACCGGCGGCAGGTGCGGCAGTGACAGTAGGCGACGCCGGTCGGCGTGATCGCGCCCGCGATGCGGTAGCGAACGGCACCGCAGAGGCAGCCGCCCTCAAGATCGCCCGTGTCCGCGTCGCCCCTGTCCGCCATGGTCTCCGTCCCGTCGCCCGCTACCGCGAAATGCCTTGCCCGGAAACGCGCCGCCGGGTCAGTCGGCCAGTTCGAGCAGGACCGGCGTATGGTCCGACGCCTTCTCCTGCCCGCGGGGGCCGCGGTCGATGGTGCAGGCGGCCAGCCGGTCGGCCGCCTGCGGGGACAGCAGGAAATGGTCGATCCGCAGACCCAGGTCGCGCGGCCAGGCGCCCGCCTGGTAGTCCCAGAAGCTGTAGGCGTGGCGGGCAGCGGGATGCAGGGCGCGGAACGCCTCCGTCAGGCCCAGATTCAGGATCTCGCGGAACTTCTCCCGCGTCTGTCGGCGGAACAGGGCGTCCTCGCTCCAGCCCTCGGGATCGTAGACGTCCTCCGGTGCGGGGATGACGTTGTAGTCCCCGCCCAGGACGAAGGGGACCTCCCGCGCCAGAAGCCCCTGCGCGTGCGCCTTCAGCCGCTCCATCCAGCGCAGCTTGTAGGGATACTTCTCCGAGCCCACCGGGTTGCCGTTCGGCAGGTACAGGCTGGCGATCCGCAGGCCGCCGACCGTGCCCTCGACATAGCGGGCCTGCGGGTCCTCGGGCTCGCCGGGCAGGCGCTCGATCAGGTCTTCCACCGGCAGCCGGGAGAGGATCGCCACGCCGTTGTAGCTCTTCTGCCCGACGGCGTGGACACGGTAGCCGAGCTGCTCGAACTCAAGCGCCGGGAAGGATGCCGTCTCGCACTTGATCTCCTGCAACAGCACCACGTCGGGGGCGGCGGCCGTCAGCCAGGAAAGCACGTTGGGCAGGCGGGCCTTGACGGAATTGACGTTCCAGGTGGCGATCTTCACGGCGCTTCCTTGACGGCGCGGGCAGGGGAACGGAGGCGGATCAGAGCGAGAAGGAGGAGCCGCAGCCGCAGGAGGAGGAGGCGTTCGGGTTGTTGATCCGGAAGGCCGAGCCCATCAGATCCTCGACATAATCGACCTCCGCCCCGGCCAGCAGATCGAGCGAGACCTCGTCCACCACGAGGCGGGAACCGTCCCGCTCGTAGACATGGTCGTCGTCGTTCGTGCGGTCGTCGAAGGAGAAGCCGTACTGGAAGCCCGAACAGCCGCCGCCCGACACCGACAGGCGCAGCATCAGGGCGGGGTTGCCCTCCTGCTGCGCCAGATGCGCGATCCGCCGTGCCGCACTGGCCGTCAGCAGAACGCGCCGCCCGGACGGGGCGGCGGCGGGGGGAGGGGATGCGGGTCCGTGGGTCGCCAGGGTTGCCATGAGCCGGTTCCGTCTCGTCGCTACTGGACAAACTGTCGCTGACTATGTAAGCGCCGAATTGCGTTCCGTCAAAGCGCGGCCGGCGGATCTGGTCCGTACCCCGGTCACGGGCGAGAACCCGGCACTCCCGAGGAGGCAGCCATGATGCGCTGGAAGAGCCTGCTGTCGCGCAAGCGGCTCGCCAAGCCTGTCCGCGATCCGGAACTGCCTTACCGCAGCGCCTTCGAGATCGACATAGACCGCATCACCTTTTCCACCAGCTTCCGCCGGCTGTCGGACAAGCAGCAGGTCCACGGCATCGGCGGCTCCGACTATGTCCGCTCCCGCCTGACGCACTCCATGGAGGCGGCGCGGGTCGGCCGCTCTCTCGGCACCTGGGCGGGGCGGGAGATCGTGGAGCGCTACGGCGGGGAGGAGGTCGGGGCGACCCCCTTCGACATCGGCCACGTCGTGGCCGCGGCCGCGCTGGCCCACGATCTGGGCACGCCCTGCTTCGCCCACACGGGTGAGGACATCGTCTCCGACTGGTTCCGGGGCAGTGCCGTGGGCCGCGAGATCCTGTCCGGCCTGCCGGAACAGCAGCGCAACGAGCTGCGCCATTTCGAGGGCAACGCCCAGGGCTTCCGGGTGCTGACCCGGCTCCAGGGCTGGCGGGCCACGGGCGGCCTGCAGCTCACGGCCGCCACGCTGGCGGCCTACAGCAAGTATCCCTGGAGCGCGCCCGGCGACGACGGGCTGCCGCGGCCGCATCCGCGCAAGTACGGCTTCTTCGGCAGCGAGCGCGCGCTGTTCAGCGAGATGGCGGAGGAGGTCGGGCTGATCCCCACCGGCGACGACACCTGGTGCCGCCACCCGCTCGCCTATCTGGTGGAGGCGGCCGACGATGCCTGCTACCGCGTCGTCGATATCGAGGACGCGGTGAAGATGCGGATGCTGAGCTTCGCCGATGCCGAATCCCTGCTGGCGCCGCTGGTCGTGGTGGACCGGCAGGAATATGACGAGATCGACGACGAGGACCGCCGGCTGATCTACCTGCGCGCCCGCGCCATCGACCGGCTGGTCCACGACGCGGCGGAGATGTTCCTGGAGCGCCTGCCGGAGCTGATGCAGGGCAGGCCGTGCCCGGCGCTCCTGCACATGACGGAGCGGGCGACCGCGCTGAAGGCCATCGAGCAGATCAGCTATACCCGCATCTATCGCGGCCAGCAGCGCTGCGAGACAGATATCGTCGCCGCGCGCACCATCACGACGCTGCTGGACGCCTTCGGCGAGGCCCTGCTGGCGCGGGAGGAGGCCGGACCCGGGGCGGACCTGCCGCGGCGCTTCGCATCGCTGCTGGAGACGATGCCGACGATCCGGCAGATGCCCTATGACCGCCCGTCCTGGGTGCGCGGGCTGGTGGACTACATCGCCGGCATGACGGACCGCTTCGCCCTGCGTCAGGCGCAGCTCATCGCCGGATGAGGGCGGGCCGGGCCGGGGCGGTCACCGCAAGGCCCCTGTGCGCGTGCGAAGGGATGCGCTAGGGTGCGCAGCATGAAAGGTGGGTGGCGGCACGCCGGCGCCTACGGAACCCAGTTCTGCGTCCGATCGGAAAAATGAACGTATTCAAAGATTTCGAGGCCAAGATCAAGGCCGCGCTTGAAGAGCTGATGGCGGACGGGTCGCTGCCGCAGGGTCTGGACCTTTCCCGCGTGACGGTGGAGCCGCCGCGCGATCCGAGCCATGGCGATGTCTCCACCAACGCCGCCATGGTGCTGGCGAAGCCGGCCGGCAAGCCGCCGCGGTCCATCGCGGAGGCGCTGGTGGCGCGGCTGCGCGGCGTGGCCGACGTGACGGCGGCGGAGGTCGCGGGTCCGGGCTTCGTCAATCTGCGCATGGCGCCGGACTACTGGTGCCGCCGGCTGAGCGACGTGCTGGTCGCCGGGGTCACCTACGGCGCCAGCACGCTGGGCAACGGCAGCCGGGTCAATGTCGAATACGTTTCCGCCAACCCGACCGGGCCGCTGCACGCCGCCCATGCCCGCGGCGCCGTCGTCGGCGATGCGCTGGCGGCGCTGCTGGAGAAGGCGGGCTTCGAGGTCACGCGCGAGTACTACATCAACGACGCCGGCGCGCAGGTCGAGGTGCTGGGCCGCTCCACCTACCTGCGCTACCGCGAGGCGGTGACGGGGGAGGAGGCGAGCATTCCCGCCGGCCTCTATCCGGGCGAGTACCTGAAGGAGGTCGGACAGGCCATCGCCCAGCGCGACGGCGACCGCTGGCTCACGGCGCCAGAGGCGGAATGGCTGCCGGTGATGCGCGACTACGCCGTCGGGATGATCATGGGCTGGATCAAGGAGGATCTCGCCTCCATGAACATCCACCATGATGTCTTCACCTCCGAGCGGGCGCTGGTGCAGAGCGGGGCGGTGGACGCCGCGCTCCAGACCCTGCGCGACCAGGACCTGATCTATGTCGGCGTGCTGGAGCCGCCCAAGGGCAAGAAGCCGGACGACTGGGAACCGCGCCCGCAGACCCTGTTCAAGGCCACACAGTTCGGCGACGACGTGGACCGGCCCTTGCAGAAGTCGGACGGGAGCTGGACCTACTTCGCCAACGACATCGCCTACCATTACGACAAGGTGCGCCGCGGCACCCCCACCCTGATCGACGTCTGGGGCGCGGACCATGGCGGCTACGTCAAGCGGATGGAGGCGGCGGTGAAGGCCGTCACCGGCGGCGCCGGCATGCTGGACGTGAAGATCTGCCAGCTCGTCCATCTGCTGGAGAACGGCCAGCCGGTGAAGATGTCCAAGCGCGCCGGCACCTTCGTCACCCTGCGCGACGTGATGGAGGCGGTGGGCCGCGACGTGGTCCGCTTCATCATGCTGACCCGGCGCAACGACCAGACGCTGGAGTTCGACTACGCCAAGGTCACGGAGCAGTCGAAGGACAACCCGGTCTTCTACGTGCAGTACGCCCATGCCCGCTGCCGCTCCGTCCTGCGGCACGCGGAGGAGGCGCATCCGGACTGGGACATCTCCGGCCCGGCGCTGGCCGGGGTGAACCTCTCTCGGCTCTCCTCGCCCGAGGAGATCGAGCTGATCCGCCAGATGCTGTCCTGGCCGCGTCAGATCGAGGCCGCAGCGGAGGCGCACGAACCGCACCGCGTCGCGTTCTACCTGTACGACCTCGCCTCCGCCTTCCATGCCCTCTGGAACAAGGGCAAGGACGACGCCACCCTGCGCTTCCTGATCGAGTCCGATCCCGACCTGACCAAGGCGCGGCTGGCGCTGGTGAAGGCGGTGTCCATCGTGATCGCCTCCGGCCTCCAGGTCATGGGGGTGGTGCCGGTCGAGGAAATGCGCTGAGGACCCCGAGCCATGTCCATGCATGACGACGACCAGTATCCGCGCGACCAGTATCCGCGGGACGACTACCGGGCGGACCAGGGCTATTACCGGCGCGACAGCGCCGACGGCTACGGTTACGGCTACGAGGCGGAGACGCCGCCGCGGCGCCGGCTGACCAGCATCCTGGTCGTCGCGCTCGGCGTCGGCGCCTTCGGCGGCATCATCTGGTACGCCTACAGCCAGGGCATGCGTGCCGGCAGCGAAAGCGTCGCCCCCGTGCTGCGGGCCGACGCGGGTCCGACCAAGGTGCGCCCGGAACAGCCCGGCGGCATGCAGGTCCCGCATCAGGACAAGCTCGTCTACGATCGGCTGAACCCCGCCGCCGCACCGGAACCGGGCGTCGAGCGGCTGCTGCCGCCGCCCGAGGCCCCGCTGGACCGGCCGCGTCCGCCCGAGCCGGACTCCGACCCCGCCGCCCTGGCGGAGGGGGAGCCCGGGCTGGGCGAGCCGCCGGCCTCGGCCGCCCTGACGGAGGAACCGGAGGAGGCGCCGGTGGAGGAACCCGCTCCCGCGCCGGCCCCGCCGCCCCCTGCGGCCCGCCAGCCGGTCGCTCCGCCGACCGTGGCCGCCGCCGCCCCGCCGGTCGTCGTGCCCCCCGCCGCCGCCCCGCCCAAGGCGACGCCGGCTCCGGCGGCCGTGGCGCCTGCCGCACCGCCCGCTCCGGTCACGGGCGGCGTGCGGGTGCAGATCGCCGCTGTGGACAGCGAGGCCAAGGCGCAGTCGGAATGGAGCCGCTTGCAGAAGCGCTATGCGGCCCAGCTCGGCGGGCTCGGCGTGCGCTATGTGCGGGCCGATCTCGGCGCCAAGGGCACCTACTACCGCATCCAGGCCGGTCCCGTTGAGGACAGCCGGGCCCGCGAGATCTGTACCCAGCTCAAGGCCCAGAATGTCGGCTGCATCATCGTCAAATGAGCCTCCGCGGCAGCCGCTGGCGGTCGCCTTCGGCTGCGCCGGTCCCGACCTGACGGCGCAGGAGCGGGCCTTCTTCCGCGAGGCCGATCCCTTCGGCTTCATCCTGTTCCGGCGCAATGCGGAGACGCCGGAGCAGGTCCGCCGCCTGACCGGCGACCTGCGGGATGCCGTCGGCCGCGACGCCCCGGTGCTGATCGACCAGGAGGGCGGCCGCGTGGCCCGGCTGCGCCCGCCGCACTGGCCGGAATTCCCCGCCGCCCGGCGCCTCGGCGACCTCGCCGAGCGCGACCCGGAGGCCGGGACGCGGGCGGCCTGGCTGGACGGTCGCCTGCTGGCGCACCTGCTGGCGGATGTCGGTATCGACGTGGACTGTGCGCCCGTGGCCGACCTGCCGGTGCCGGGCGCGCATGACGTGATCGGCGACCGCGCCTTCGGCGCTGATCCGGGGCTGGTCGCCCGGCTGGCCCGGGCGCAGGCGGAAGGGCTGCTGGCCGGCGGTGTCCTGCCCGTGGTGAAGCACCTGCCGGGCCACGGCCGCGCCTGTGCCGACAGCCACAAGGAGCTGCCGGTGGTGACGGCGGAGCGGGCGGTGCTGGAGGCGACGGATTTCGCCCCCTTCCGGGCGCTTGCCGATCTGCCCTGCGGCATGGCGGCCCATGTCGTCTACACCGCCCTCGATCCCGACCGGCCGGCCAGCACCTCGGCCGCGGTGATCGGGACCGTCATCCGCGGCTGGATCGGCTTCCAGGGACTGCTGTTCAGCGACGACCTGTCCATGCAGGCGCTCCGCGGCGGTCCTGGCGAGCGGGCCCGGGCCGTGCTCGCCGGCGGCTGCGACGTCGCCCTGCACTGCAACGGCATCCTGGCGGAGATGCTCGAAATCGCGGCCGCGGCCCCCCATCTGAGTGAAACCGGTGCCGCGCGCTGGGCCCGCGCGGCGGCCCTGCGCGATGCGGTCGAACCGGCCGATGCCGGCGCCCTGCGCCGGGAGTTGGACGCCCTGCTGGCCGCGCGGATCGCCTGAGACATGCCCGATATCGGTTCCGTTCTTTTCCAGATCTCCATCATCGCCCTGCCGGTCGTCATCGCCATCACCTTCCACGAGGCGGCGCACGGCTGGGTCGCCAGACGGCTGGGCGACGACACCGCCTATCTCCAGGGGCGGGTGACGTTCAATCCGCTGAAGCACATCGACCCGGTCGGCACGGTGCTGTTGCCGGGACTGATGTTCCTGACCACCGGATTCCTGTTCGGCTGGGCGAAGCCGGTCCCGGTCGATTTCCGGAACCTGCGCGACCCCAGGCGCGACATGGTCTGGGTCGCCTTGGCCGGACCGGGGGTGAACATCGCGCTCGCGCTCGTCTCCGCGCTGCTGCTGCATGTCGTGCCGCTGCTGCCGCCCTATGTCGGGGAGTGGCTCGGCAACAACCTCCAGGTCTCCATCCTGATCAACGTGATCCTGGCCGTCTTCAACATGCTGCCGCTGCCGCCGCTGGACGGCGGCCGGGTGGCGGTGGGGCTGCTGCCGGACGTGCTGGCGTTTCCGCTGGCCCGGCTGGAGCGCTACGGCATCCTGATCCTGCTGCTGGCGCTGATCCTGGTGCCCTTCGCCTCGCGCGAGTTCGGGTATCCGGTGGATCCGCTGCGCTGGATCATCGGCCCGCCGGTGGACTACATTATCGACCTGATCGCCCGGGTGACCGGGCTCTCCTGAGGTCCCGATGGCCCGCGCCCCCGCGCCCGACACGTTCGAAACCGCGGAACGTCCGCCGGTCGATCCGGCCGAGCAGTTCCTGCTGGACATCGACGGGTTCGAGGGGCCGATCGACCTGCTGCTGACGCTGGCGCGCGACCAGAAGGTCGATCTCACCCGCGTCTCCATCCTGCAACTGGCCGAACAGTATCTGGCCTTCGTGGCGGAGGCCCGGCGCCTGCGGCTGGAACTGGCGGCGGACTATCTGGTGATGGCGGCGTGGCTGGCCTACCTGAAGTCGCGCCTGCTGCTGCCCGAGCCGGAGGAGGAGGAGCCGAGCGGGGAGGAGCTGGCGGCCGCCCTGGCCTTCCAGCTCCAGCGGCTGGAGGCGATGCAGGGTGCGGCCGCCCGGCTGCTGGCACGGCCGCAGCTCGGCCGCGACCGCTTCGCCCGCGGCGCGCCCGAGGCGTTGCCCGTGCTGGAGAAGCGGGTGGTGGACGTCACGCTGTACGACCTGCTGAAGGCCTATGGCGAGCACAAGCAGCGCCAGAGCCGCAGCGACCCGCTGCACATCCGGCCGACCGAGCTGTACTCCATTGAGGAGGCGCTGGAGCGGATGACGGAGATGCTGGGGCGCCTGCCGGACTGGACCCGCCTCGGCAGCTTCCTGCCCGCCGGCTGGCGCGGCAATCCGCTGAAGGCGCGCTCGGCGCTGGCCAGCACCTTCGTCGCCACGCTGGAGCTGGCGAAGGCCGGGCAGGTGGAGCTGCGCCAGGACCGCCCCTTCGACCCGATCTATCTCCGCCGGCCGACGGCCTGACCCGCCCCCGCGGGTCCCCGGCGCCCCCAGTCACAGCCAGCACGCACAGGCAGCACGCACAGGCAGCACACAGGCAGAGTCCCCATGATCGTTCCCGATGACCATGTCCAGCGCCTGCGCCTTCTCGAAGCGGTCCTCTTCGCCTCTGCCGAGCCGGTGGAGGAGGCGGCCTTGCAGTACCGCCTGGGCGACGGGGTGGACGTGCGCGCCCTGTTGCAGGAGCTGGCGGCGCTTTACGAGAACCGCGGCGTCACCCTGGTGGCCAGCGGCGGCCGCTGGGCCTTCCGCACGGCGCCGGACCTGGCCGTCTTCCTGCGCACGGAGACGGAGGTGACGGCGAAGCTGTCCCGCGCCGCCGTCGAGACGCTGGCCATCATCGCCTATCACCAGCCGGTCACCCGCGCGGAGATCGAGAGCATCCGCGGCGTCGCCACCAGCAAGGGCACGCTGGACATCCTGATGGAGGCGGGCTGGATCAAGCCCGGCCGCCGGCGGGAGACTCCGGGGCGGCCCGTGACCTGGGTGACGACGCCCCATTTCCTGGACCATTTCGGACTGGAGTCCTTACGCGACCTGCCGGGGGTGGAGGATCTGCGCGCGGCCGGACTGCTGGACGCGCGGCCGGCCATCACCTCCCTGCCGGGCGGGCCGGGCCTCCTGTCCGAGCGGGAGGAGGAGCCGGCGGAGGGCTGAGCCCGCGCGGCTGCTTCCCGGTGCGGGCGTGGGCCAAGCCATTGTTCCACCGATGATCGTTCCCACCTGTCCGGGGGCAGGAAAGGGCCGGGTGCCGTCGTTGCGGCGCCGGGACCTTTCTGCCATTATCCCCGCCCGTCGGCCGGGGGTCCCCCGGCGCCAAGGAGTTGTGGCAATGTCCATCGGTATTTGGCAGGTCGTCCTCATCCTTCTGATCGTGTTGATCATCTTCGGCGCCGGCAAGCTGCCCAAGGTGATGGGGGACGTCGCCAAGGGGGTTCGGAACTTCAAGTCCGGCCTCAAGGACGACAGCGACGATCAGGGGGCAGACGAGCCCAAGGTCCTCCGCTCGGAGACGCCGGTCGCGACCGACGCCACCGTGAAGAAGGACGAGACGGTCAAGGGCTGACGCCCCGTCCCGCCGTACCCTGTTTCCGACGCGACTGTCGCCGCGCTTCCGCATCAGCCGGACGTTTGATCCATGTTCGATATCGGCTGGCCCGAACTGGCGGTCATCCTGATCGTCGCCCTGATCGTGATCGGGCCGAAAGACCTGCCGCGCGCCATGCATACCGTCGGCAAGTGGGTGCGCAAGGCCCGGATGCTGGCGCGCGAGTTCCAGTCCAACATGGACGAGATGGTGCGGCAGGCGGAGCTTGAGGACCTGAAGAAGGAGGTCGAGCGCGCCCGCCAGCTCAACCTCAAGGACCAGCTCGAAAAGCACATCGACCCGAAGGGTACGCTCAAGGAGTCGCTGAGCTTCGATCCCGTGCCGCTGGACGGCGACGAGGCGGAGGAGGACGAGGGCGGACGCCCGGCGCCGACTCCCCTGGCCCGGACGGCCACGACGGACGCCCAGGCGCCGCAGCCGGCACCGGCCGGTACCGTTCCGGCCTCCGCGGCCCCGGTATCCACGGTTCCGGTAGCCGCCCCGCAGTCCGTCATACCTTCAGCGGCACCCCCGGCGGCGCCGCGGGACGTGCCTGCGGCCGTTGTCCCGGTCGCGGACCAGCCGGCAGCCGAGAAGCGGGGGTAGGGCACCATGTCCGGCACCGACCGTCCCGACGAGATCGACGAGCTGGATGCGGCCAAGATGCCGCTGCTCGACCATCTGGTCGAACTGCGCAACCGCCTCATGTACAGCGCCGCGGCGCTGCTGGTGGCCTTCATCGGCTGCTACTTCGTGGCACCGCAGATCTATCAGGCCCTGATGTGGCCGCTGGTCCAGGCCTACGGCCCGGACGCGGTGAACCGGCGGATGATCTTCACCGCTCCGCAGGAAGCCTTCTTCACCTACATGAAGGTGGCGTTCTGGGCCGGGGCCCTGGTCTCGTTTCCGATCATCGCCAACCAGATCTGGAAATTCGTGGCCCCCGGCCTCTACCGCCATGAGAGGAAGGCCTTCCTGCCGTTCCTGGTGGCGACTCCGGTCCTGTTCACGATCGGCGGCTGCATGGTCTATTTCTTCATCATGCCGCTGGCGCTCAGCTTCTTCGTCAGCTTCGAGACGGTGGGCGGTGAGGGGACCCTTCCCATCGTCGCGGAGACGCGGGTGGCGGAGTACCTGTCGCTGGTGATGACGCTGATCTTCGCCTTCGGCATCGCCTTCCAGCTTCCGGTGCTGCTGACGCTGCTGGCGCGGGCGGGGATCGTCACGGCCGACGGGCTGGCCTCGAAGCGGCGCTATGCGATCGTCGCCATCTTCGTCGTCGCTGCCGTGCTGACGCCGCCGGACGTCATCAGCCAGGTCGGACTCGCCATACCGTTGCTGGCGCTCTACGAGGTATCCGTCTTCCTGGCGCGGCGCATGGAGCGCAAGCGGGACGAGGACGAAGCGGCCGAGACCGCGGGCGACTGAACCGCCTGACGGGCGCATCGGCGCACTGAAGGGTTACGGCAGGATTTACGGCGGGACGGCGGACCCCACGGTTTGCGCGGTCCGCGCCGCCCGGGGTCACTGGACCGGGCGGCGGCTGCGCCGTATAAGTCCACACCCGTTCACCGTACCCGACGATCATGCACGACCTCCGCGCCATCCGCGACAACCCCGAGGCTTTCGATACCGGGCTTGCCCGTCGCGGGCTTCCGCCGGCGTCCGCCGCCATCCTCGACCTCGACCAGCGCCGCCGCGCCGCCCAGACCTCCTTCCAGGAGTGTCAGGCCCGGCGCAACGAGGCGTCCCGGCTGATCGGCGCCTACAAGAAGGACGGCAAGGACGCGCAGCCCCTGCTCGACGAGGTGGCGGCGCTGAAGGAGCGCATCCCCGCCCTGGAGGAAGAGGACAAGCGCCTGGGCGCCGAGCTGGACGCCCTGCTGGCCGCCCTGCCGAACCTGCCGGCCGCCGATGTGCCGGAGGGCAAGGACGAACACGACAACGTGGAGATCCGCCGCGTCGGCACCCCGCAGGACATCCCCGGCGCGAAGCAGCACTTCGAGCTGGGCGAGGCGCTGGGCCTGATGGATTTCGAGGGGGCCGCCCGCATGTCCGGCGCCCGCTTCACCGTTCTGAAAGGGCAGCTCGCCCGGCTTGAGCGGGCGCTCGGCGACTTCATGCTGGACCTGCACACCCGCGAGTTCGGCTATACCGAGGTGTCGCCGCCGCTGCTGGTGCGCGATGAGGCGGTGTTCGGCACCGGACAGTTGCCGAAGTTCGCCGACGACCTGTTCCGCACGACGACCGGCCACTGGCTGATCCCGACGGCGGAGGTCACCCTGACCAACCTCGCCAACGACAGCATCATCGATGCCGAGGCGCTGCCCTGGCGCCTGACGGCGCGGACGCCCTGCTTCCGGTCCGAGGCTGGCAGCGCCGGCAAGGACACCCGCGGCATGATCCGGCAGCACCAGTTCATGAAGGTGGAACTGGTCAGCATCACCCTGCCGGAGCAGTCGGAGGCCGAGCACGAGCGGATGACGAAGGCGGCGGAGACGGTGCTGGAGCGGCTGGGGCTGCCGTTCCGCACGGTCGTCCTCTGCACCGGCGACATGGGCTTCAGCGCGCGCAAGACCTACGACATCGAGGTCTGGTTGCCCGGCCAGGGCGCTTACCGCGAGATTTCGAGCTGCTCCAACTGCGGCGACTTCCAGGCCCGGCGCATGAAGGCCCGGTCCAGGCCGAAGGGCGAGAAGGGGACCCAGGTGGTGCATACGCTGAACGGCTCCGGTGTGGCCGTCGGCCGTGCCCTCATCGCCGTGATGGAGAACTACCAGCAGCGGGACGGGTCCATCCTCGTGCCCGAGGCCCTGCGGCCCTACATGGGCGGGCAGGAACGGATCACGGCCCATGGCTGAGGTGGATCTGCGGGGCGCCCGCATCCTCGTCACCAACGACGACGGCATCAACGCCCCCGGACTACAGGTGCTGGAGCGGATCGCGCGGGGGCTCAGCGACGATGTCTGGGTGGTGGCACCGGAACTGGAACAGTCCGGCGCCAGTCACTCCCTGACCATGCACCGGCCGCTGCGGCTGCGGCAGGTGGGCGAGCGGCGCCACAGCGTGGACGGCACGCCGACCGACTGCGTGCTGCTGGCGCTCAACCACCTGCTGGCCGACAAGCGGCCGGCACTGGTCCTGTCCGGCGTCAACCACGGCCAGAACCTGGGCGAGGACGTCACCTATTCCGGCACCATCGCGGCCGCGATGGAGGCGACCCTGCTGGGGGTGCGGGCCATCGCCATGAGCCAGCGGATCGAGCCGGGTGAGCCTCCCTTCTGGGAGACGGCCGAGCGGTTCGGGCCGGAGGTGGTGCGCAAGGCCCTGGCGCTGGACTGGCCGCGGCATGTGCTGGTCAACGTCAACTTCCCGCACCGGCCGCCGGAGCAGGTGACCGGCATCCAGGTCGTCCGCCACGGCAACCGCAAGATCGGCGACGAGCTGGACGAGCGGATCGACCCGCGTGGCCGGCGCTACTTCTGGGTCGGCGCGGTGCGCAGCGAGGCGGAGGTGCCGGAGGATACCGACATCCATGTGGTGACCCATGGCGGTGTGGCGGTGACCCCGCTCTATCTCGACCTGACTCACTATGCCTGCCTGGAGGCATTGAAGGGGGCGTTCGCGTGAGCACGGCCGCCCGCAAGATCCGGCTGCTGATGCTGTTGCGCCGCAACGGCGTCAGCGACACCGGCGTCCTGCGGGCGATCGAGATGATCCCGCGTGAGGTGTTCGTGCCCCCGACCTTCCACGATCAGGCCTATGAGGATACCGCCCTGCCCATCGGCCATGGCCAGACCATCAGCCAGCCCCTGGTCGTGGGACTGATGACCCAGGTGCTGGACCTGCACGACCGGCTGCGGGTGCTGGAGATCGGCACCGGCAGCGGCTATCAGGCAGCGGTTCTGTCCCGGATCGTCCGCCGGGTCTACACCATCGAGCGCCACCGCCCCCTGCTGCTGGAGGCCGAGCGGCGCTTCAGCACCCTGCGTCTTCACAACATCACCGCCCGTCTCGGCGACGGGATGCGCGGCTGGCCCGAAGCGGCGCCGTTCGAGCGTATCCTGGTCACCGCCGGCGGCGGCGCCGAACCGCCGGCGGAACTGGTGAAGCAACTGGCCATGGGCGGGATCATGGTGATCCCGCTGGGGCCGGACCGCCGCGAGCAGCGCGTTGTCCGCCTGCGCCGGACGGAGAGCGGGCTGGCGCGGGAGGATCTGTGGCCCGTCCGCTTCGTGCCGCTGCTGCCGGACGTGGCTCCCGAAGCGCCCCGCGCCGAGCGGGCTTCCTGACGGGGAATGGCGATGCGCCGCCTGACCGCCGCCCTGGTCGGCCTTCTGTTCCTGGCTGGTTGCGCCGATCCCGGAGCGCGGCCCCTGCCGGTCCGGCAGGCGCCGACGGGCACCATCTTCGTGTCCAAGGGGGAAACGGTCTACGACGTGGCCCGGCGCTACGGTGTGCCGTTGCGCGACCTGATCGAAGCCAACCGCCTGGAACCGCCCTATGCCCTGCGCGCCGGGCAGCCGCTGGTTCTGCCGGTGCCGCAGGAATACGTGGTCCGCAAGGGCGATACGATCTACGCCATCTCCCGCCAGTACCAGCTCGACATGGGCGAGCTGGTCCGGCTCAACGGCATCGGCGCGCCCTACACCATCCGCGTGGGACAGACGCTCCGTCTGCCCGGCCGACGGCCGGGACAGGGAACGATGATCGCACAGGCGCCGGCCGCCGGCATGCCCGTGCGCAAGCCGGAGGGGCCGCCCCCCACCGTCGTGCCGCCGCCGTCCCGGTCGAGCCGTACCATCGAGACGGCGGAACTGCCGCCGCTGGACGGGACCGCGCCGGCGGCGCCCGCCAGCCGCCCCGCCCCGACGACGATGTCGGCGCGGCGTGGTGTGGAGGTGCAGGAGCTGCCGGCCCTGGGCGATCCCGCGCCGGCGCCGGCTTCCCCCGCGGGCAGCCCGCCGACCCCGGCGGGCTCAGCCGCGTCAGCGGCCGGCCCGTCCACCATCGCCCCGTCCACCAACGCCCCGTCAACGGTTGCCCCGTCAACGGTCGGTCCGTCCACGGCTGCACGCGACCCCGCGCCTCTGCCGCCGGCCGCATCCCCGCCGCGGTCGCAGCCGGCCCCCGCGCCTTCAGCCGCAGGCGGTATCGTCGCCGCTGCGCCGTCCGTTCCGCCGCCAGCCGCCGCGCCGGCCAGACCGCCGCCCGGAAAGGCCGGCCGCTTTGCCTGGCCGGTGGAGGGACCCGTGGTGTCGGAGTTCGGGCCGAAGGAGGGGGGCCTGCACAATGACGGCATCAACATAGGTGCGGCACGGGGAACCCCCGTCCTGGCTGCCGAGTCCGGCGTCGTCGCCTATGCCGGGAACGAGCTGCGCGGCTTCGGCAACCTGCTCCTGATCCGGCATGAGGGCGGCCTTGTCACCGCCTACGCCCACCTCGACACGCTCCAGGTGGACCGGGGCCAGACGGTGCGGCGGGGCCAGCAGATCGGCACCGTCGGGCAGACGGGCAACGTGCGCAGTCCGCAGCTCCATTTCGAGGTCCGGCGCGGCAGCCGGGTGCTCGATCCCCGCGACCATCTCGACGCTTCCGGACCGGCGGCACGGCAGACCAGCGAGCTACGGTAGAGCGGTCTCCGTTCAGTCAGGGTCTTATCCTGCTGCGGTGAAGAGATTGCGCAAGACCAAGCCCCATGCAGGTTGGTCTCGATACCCACCGGCAGGACGGATCACGGAATCGGACCCGTGGGAGTCCTTCCCGATTGCCGTCGCCCGGAAACCGCTCCGGGCGAAGTCACGGGTATCGGGCCGATCTGTCGGCTTGAGGTGGACGGTCGTCCGCACAAGCCCGCCGGGCGCAGCCACAAGCACGCGCTGCACACCCCTGATTGCCCGCGCGAGAACCTGAAGCGGGGCGTCATCGACCGTGGCGACCTGAACGGGCAATCGCTGAAAGCGGTGTTTGACGCCTTCTGCCGGATGGCCCACATAATTCATGTCGGTGAGTTGATCGTGCCTCCCGAAGCGGACGGGGCATGTAGACCATGATGGGGATGAACGAAGCGGCGGCAATCCTGCACCACACCCCCTTGATCGAAACGGTCGATACCGTTCCGAAGGGGCATCTGCGCATCGCCACGGCCTTCCGCTACCCGGATGGATCGACGGTCGATCTGTTCATCGTCAACCGCCGTGATCTGCTGTCCGAGCTTGGCCCGCTGACCTTGACCGATTTCGGCAACACCTTCCTGTGGCTGGACCAACTCGACATCCGGCCGCTGAAGTCGGCGCGACGCAAGCGGCTGACCGAAGACGTTCTGAAAACCTACAGCGTCACCCACACCAGGGGCGCATTGTCATGTGAGGTGAGCGTTGACGAACTGCTTGCCGGCGTCATCCGCTTGGGACAGGCGTGCATTCGCGTCGCTGATCTGACCTTTACCCAGCGCCTCGCCGCACAGGGCAGTTTTGCCGAAGAGGTGGAAAGCCTGATCGACGACACTGGCCTGGACTATGAACCGAACGCCAAGCTGCCGGGGCGCGGCAACGTGATCGTTCCCGTCGATTTCCTGATCCGCGCGCCGCGCGTTGACACGGCGGTGTTCACATTGCCCGCCGAAAGCAGCTATCCCAGCGCCGCGAAGACCCGAGCCAACGAGGTGTTCGCCCGCTGTTACGACCTGCGTGACTGGCAGGGGCAGCGCGTCGCGGCACTGGATGACCGCCGCGCGCTGTATCGGGAAGACGACATCGGACGTATCCGTGACGTGGCAACGGTTATTCCGATTTCGGAAGCAGGAGCGTTGCGGCAACTGCTGTTGGCGGCGTAAACGCTGACGAAAAGCTGGTCCCGTGGGTCTCTCCTGACGATTCCCGCCGCACGGAAACCGGCTCCGGCCCTGGTGAGAATCAGGTCAGCCGGTGGCCCAGCCGGCCCGCCAGATCCTGGAAGAACTGCCAGGCCACGCGGCCGGAGCGGGCGCCGCGCGTCACCGACCATTCAACCGCCTGGGCGCGCAGGGCCTCCGGGGCGATGTCCAGGCCGTAGGCGGCCGCATAGCCTTCGACCATGGCGAAGAACGTTTCCTGGTCACAGTTGTGGAAGCCCAGCCAGAGGCCGAAGCGGTCGGACAGGCTGACCTTCTCCTCCACCGCTTCGGCCGGGTTGATCGCGGTCGAGCGTTCGTTCTCGATCATGTCGCGTGGCATCAGGTGCCGGCGGTTGGACGTGGCGTAGAACAGGACGTTGGCCGGGCGGCCTTCGATCCCGCCCTCCAGCACCGCCTTCAGCGATTTGTAATGGGCATCCTCCGCCGCGAAGGAGAGGTCGTCGCAGAACACGAGGAAGCGGCGCGGGGCGGCCCGCAGCAGCGTGAGCAGCCGGGGCAGGGAGGGAATGTCCTCCCGGTGGATCTCCACCAGCGCCAGGGCGCCAGGATGCTCCGCCGCCACGGCTCCATGGACAGACTTCACCAACGAACTCTTGCCCATGCCGCGGGCCCCCCAGAGCAGGGCATTGTTCGCCGGCAGCCCTGCGGCGAAGCGGCGCGTGTTGTCCAGCAGGGTGTCCCGCTGCCGCTCCACCCCTTTCAGCAGGCCGATCTCCACCCGGTTGACCTGGGTGACCGGCACCAGTCGCCCGCCTTCCGCCTGCCAGACGAAGGCGTCGGCGGCCATGGCATCGGCGGCGGGCGGCGGGGGCGGGGTCAGGCGGTCCAGCGCGTCCGCGATGCGGGTCAGGACCGGGAGAAGGGTGGAAATCTCGCTCTGGGTCATTTGCGGGGACCGTCGTCCGTCACCATTTGAAGCCACGACCCGACCGTAGCTACAGGCCGGTGCGGCCGCAAGCGGGGTGGCTTTCCCCTGCGGCCTGCGCCGATCGGACCGGGCCGGTTTCCATTGCAAGCGTGGCCGGGGCGGGTATAGTCGCGCCGTCCGCGCGAATGACATCCCCAAGGAGAGTTCCATGTTCATTTCCACGGCCTTCGCCCAGGGTGCGGGCGCACCCGCGGAGCCGAATGCGCTGGTGTCCCTGCTCCCGCTGATCCTGATCTTCGTCGTCTTCTATTTCCTGCTGATCCGTCCGCAGCAGAAGAAGATGAAGGAGCACAAGGCCATGCTGGAGGCGCTGCGCCGGGGTGACCGGGTGGTCACGGGCGGCGGCATCGTCGGCACTGTCGTGAAGGTCGGGCCGGACGACGAACTGACCGTCGAGATCGCCGAGGGCGTGCGCGTGCGCGTGATCCGCGGTACCGTCTCCGCCGTTCTGGCAAAGACCGAACCGGCGAAGGCCAAGGCCGATTCCAAGGCAGACGACGCGGCCGATGCCGCGGCCAAGAAGTAATTCCGCTCTTCCGCCTGAGCCGTTTTCCCGGGGTCGGCACGCACCATGATCTATTTTGCCAAGTGGAAGGTCGTCCTCGTCGTGGGCGTCTGCCTGCTGTCGGTGCTCTATGCGGCGCCGAACGTGCTGGGGCGCGCCAAGGTCGACTCCTGGGCGGCCAGCCTTCCGGGGTGGCTGCCGACGAAGACCGTCAATCTCGGACTTGACCTCCAGGGCGGGTCCCACCTGCTCCTGGAGGTGAAGGTCGACGTGGTCGTTCAGGAGCGCCTGAACGCCTTGCAGGATGGCGCGCGCGCCGGGCTGCGTGATGCCAGGATCGGCTATACCGATCTGGGCGTCGTCGGCAACGGCATCGCCTTCACGCTGCGCGATCCGGCGGACCTGGACAGTGCCCGCTCCGCCGTGCGCAACGTGGAGAGCGACCTTTCCATCCAGATCGAGGGCGGCAACCGCATCGTCGCCTCCTTGACCGATGCGACGGTGGAGGGGTTGCGCCGGGCGGCGGTGGACCAGTCCATCGAGATCGTCCGTCGCCGTATCGACGAGACGGGCACGCGCGAGCCGACCATCCAGCGGCAGGGCGAGGACCGCATTCTCGTCCAGCTTCCGGGTGTGGATGATCCGGAGCGCGTGAAGCGCCTCCTGGGTCAGACGGCGAAGCTGACCTTCCGGCTGGTGGATGACGACATCTCTCCGGCCGATGCCCAGGCCGGTCGCATCCCGCCCGGCTCGGAACTGCTTCCCAGCAGGGACGGCGGCGTCGAGGTCGTGCGCAAGCGCGTGATGGTGGACGGCTCGACCCTGGTCGACTCGCAGCCCAGCTTCCAGGACGGTCAGCCGGTCGTCAGCTTCCGCTTCGACAGCCTGGGGGCCCGCCGCTTCGGCGAGGCGACCAGCGCCAACGTGGAGAAGCGGTTCGCCATCGTCCTGGACAACCAGGTGATCTCCGCCCCCCGTATCCAGGAGCCCATCCTGGGCGGCAGCGGCATCATCCGCGGCAGCTTCACCGTGGAGACGGCCAACGATCTGGCACTGCTGCTCCGGGCCGGCGCCCTGCCGGCACCGCTGACGGTGCTGGAGGAGCGCACGGTCGGTCCGGGCCTGGGCGCCGACTCCATCGAGGCCGGGCGGATCGCCAGCATCGCCGGTCTGGTGATGGTCGTCGCCTTCATGGCGCTCTGCTACGGGCTGTTCGGCCTGTTCGCCAATCTTGCCCTGGTCTTCAACATCGCCCTGATCTTCGCGGCGCTGTCCATTCTCCAGGCGACGCTGACGCTTCCCGGCATCGCCGGCATCGTCCTGACGATCGGCATGGCGGTGGACGCCAACGTGCTGATCTTCGAGCGCATCCGTGAGGAACTGCGGTTCGGCCGCACGCCCATCGCGGCCATTGACGCGGGCTACAACCGCGCCCTCACGACCATCATCGACAGCAACCTGACGACACTCATCGCCGCGCTGCTGTTGTTCATGTTCGGATCGGGACCGGTGAAGGGCTTCGCCGTTACGCTGTCCATCGGCATTCTCGCCTCCATGTTCACCGCGATCATGGTGACGCGACTGATGGTGGTGGTCTGGCTGCGGCGGACTCGGCCCAAGACCGTCCCCATCTGACCGCTCCCGGCGGAGGGGGACCCGGTTGGCCGGGTCCCCCGTCCCGGGGAGGAGATGCGCCCCGGGGAGGAAATGTGCATGGACATCACGCCGCTGATCCCTGCCGACCGGCAGGTGATCGACACCTACGGGCCGGGCCGCTTCCGGATCAGCAACACGCTCTATGAGACGGCGGTTCTGGTCTTCCCGGATCGGACCCTCCTCTGGGATATCCGTACCTTCGACGGTCTGGACACGGCGAGCTTCCAGGCCGTGCGCACGGCGGAACCGCCGGTCGAACTGCTGCTGCTGGGCTGCGGGCCGCGGATGCAGTTGCTGCCCGCAGCCGTGAGGCAGGATCTGCGCCGTGCCGGCATCGTGGTCGAGGCGATGGATACCCCGGCCGCCTGCCGGACCTACAACGTCCTGCTGGCCGAAGGCCGCCGCGTCGCGGCGGCACTGTTGCCGATCTGATCCCGGAGCAGAATTTCCGCCGCCCGGTGGCCGGAGAGCACGGCCCCTTCGATGGTGGCCGGCAGGCCGGTATCGGTCCAGTCCCCCGCCAGCAGCAGGTTGCCCAGATCCGTGCGCGGTCCCGGCCGGTCAGCCACGACATCAGGCGTGGCGGCGAAGGTCGCGCGTTTCTCCTTCACGATCCGATGGGCCGGCGGACAGGCGTCCGGCAGGCACAGGGCGCGGGCGATATCGGACCAGAGCCGGACGGCAAGGGTATCGCTGTCTTCCCCGGTCAGGCGGTCGGCGGCGCTTACCGTGACGGACAGCACGTCGCCGCGCTGGAACAGCCACTCCGCCGTGCCTCCGACGAGCCCGAGCAGCGGCAGCCCGCCGGGCAGGGCGGCCGGGGCGGGGGCAACCGGGGCGGGCAGCCGGAAATGCGCATTCAGGATGGCCCGGTGCTCCGTCGGCACGCGCAGGCCGGGCAGCAGGTCCGCCGCCTGCCAGGCGGGCACCGCCAGCACGACCCGCTCCCCCGGGGACAGATCGACCCTCTGCCCGCCGTCGAACCGCAGGGTCGTCACGGCGCCGTTCCCGACCTCCAGGGCGCGCAGCCGGGCAGGGAGGCGCAGTTCCGCTCCCGCACCGCTCAGGAAGGCGAGGGCCGGATCGACCAGCGCCTCGGACAGGCCCTCACGGGCGATATGCGGCCGGCACGCCGCCTCGCCCTTCAGCAGCGTCTGCGACAGCACGCTCCAGAGCAGCCGGGCCGAGGCGGCCTCCGGTTCGGTGTTGAGGATGGAGACGGCCAGCGGCCGCCAGAGCCGCCGGCCCAGCGGCGTGTCGAGCGGCAGCATCGACGCCACGGTGGCATCGGCGCCGGCCAGTGCCAGCCGCAGGGGCGCCAGATGCGGCAGGGCCGCGACCCCGGCCACCCGGCGCGCCGGGTCCAGGAGCCAGAGCGGCAGCGGCCCCGCGCCGGGGCGCACGGTCCAGGTGCTGCCATCGGCCAGATCGTGGAACGGGATCGCCGCCGGGGCGACGGGGCAGAGCCCGTCCCGGCCGCCGGTCCGGTCGAGATAGCGGAAGGTGTCCGGATTGGCGCCCAGAATCAGGTGGTTGCCGTTGTCGATCCGGCAGCCCAGCCGGGCATCCCCGTAGCTGCGGCAGCGCCCGCCGGCCTGCGTCGCCGCTTCGTAGAGGGTGACCGGCCGGCCGGTCGCGGCGAGGGCCGTGGCACAGGCAAGCCCGGCCAGTCCGGCGCCGACGACATGGATGCGGGAAACGGCGCCGGCACCGTGCCGGGCGGGGGATCGGGGGAAGGCGGACATGCGCGGACCGATCTGCTCGCTCAGGTCCGGGGCGGATGCCCGACGGCACAGCGCAGCGCCGTCATCACCTTTTCCCGCTTCGTCAGGGTGGGGCGGTCGGCCAGATCGGACCAGCCGCGCGCCGTCATGCGGTCGAGCAGGCGGCGGTAGAGCAGCATCATCGCCACCGCGGGCCAGAGCATCCGGCAGTCCTGGCGGGGCAGCGCTTCCTGCGCCTCCGCGAAACGGGCGTCCGCGCGGGCCGCCATGCTCTCGCAGACGCGGGCGACGGCGGGGTCGGCCAGTACCGCGGCGGGCTCCACCTCCGTGCCGTCGGTCAGCAGGCCGGCCTGGGCCAGCGCCTCCCGCGGCAGGTAGAGGCGGCCCAGGGCCGCATCCTCCGTCAGGTCGCGCAGAATGTTGGTCAGTTGCAACGCCTCTCCCAGGGCGATGGCGAAGCGGTCGTGCCGGTCGTCGGGGGAGCCGAAGACCCGTACCGCCAGCATGCCGACCGCGCCCGCGACCCGGCGGCAATAGAGGGTCAGGTCCTCCTGCGACGGCGCCCGGATCGGGCCTTCCAGATCCATCGCCATGCCGTCCACGATGGCATCGAACTCGGCCCGGGGCAGCGCATAGTGCCGTACTGCTTCGGCCAGATCGCGCAGCAGCGGATCGGTGATGTCGCCCTCGTCGCCGTACACGGCGTCCAGCCGGCGGCGCCAGTCGGACAGGGCGGCGCGCTTGGCCTCCAGCGGCCCCGGCTCGTCCGCGATGTCGTCCACCTGCCGGCAGAAGGCGTAGACGGCGAACATGGCGCGGCGCTTGGCGGCGGGCAGGAAACGCAGGGGCCAGTAGAAGGTGCTGGTGCGCGACCCGGCCGCGCCGCCGGTCCGCCGGTGCGCCTTCGGCCGGGCTGCGATGCCGTCGCCGACCCCGCGCAGCACGGCGCCCAGCTTGGCGAGGCCCTTCAGCTCGATCCGTTCGGCCAGGGGATCGCGGCGGCGCAGCTCGCGCGCCAGAGACCGGGCCAGCCGGATGATGACGGCCGTCTCCAGCCGCAGGCCGCGGTCGGCGATCTGGCGGGGCAGGGTGTCCGCCCGCAGCAGCAGGGCGTCCACCTCGTCCAGGCAGCGGTCGATGACGGCGCGGACGGGCGGCGTCGCCGCCGTCTCCACAAGCTGTTCGGGGTCTCCGCCGGCTTCGCGGAACCAGGCCGTGGGCAGGTAGCAGCGGCCGAGATCGACCCAGTCGGTCCGGCAGTCCTGAAGGTGGTTGATGATCTGGAGCGCGCTGCACAGGGCATCCGCGGCCGGCGCGGCCGCCATCGGCTCGCCGTGCAGTTCCAGCAGGTAGCGGCCGACGGGATTGGCGGAGTAGCGGCAATAGAGCAGCAGGTCCGCCCACTGCTTGCAGCGGCCGCAATGGGCGTCGCGCCGGAAGGCCTGGAGCATCTGCCGGGCGTGCAGGCCGGAGACGCCGGTGGCGGCCAGGCTGGCCTTGAGCTGGAGGGCCGGGGCCAGCCAGGGCTGGGCGCCGATGCCGCTGACCAGCGCGCGCTCCAGCGCGTCGAGCTGGGCGATCTTCACCTCGGGATCGAGGTTCGGGTCGTCGGCGATATCGTCCGCCAGCCGGACAAAGCCGTAGAACGCCATGACGTGCGGCCGCAGGTGCTTGGGCACCAGCCGCGAGGCGACCGGGAAATTCTCTTCCCCCGCGCTCTTCCGGGGAGCGGGCTCCGACTGCTCCGGAACCAGGGGGGCGGTGCGGAAATCGGCCATCACGGCCCTCGGCAACGGGCTTGGACAGCTACTGTGCCAGAACCCGACGGTGCAATGAAGACGGGATAGCGCCTAGGACGCTTGGCCGACATTCTGCCCCAGGGTAAGCCGGACGACCGGCTCCCTGGCGGCCCTCCTGCCGGCGCCCCGGGGAGCCGTCTCCCCAGGGCGCGCACGGCCGGGTCAGGGATGCCCGATCGGGGGCATCGGGGGCGGGGGCGTCAGAGGACGCCGCCGTTACGGATGGCGGACAGGCGCTCGTTGACGGCGCTCCAGTTCACCGTGTTCCACCACGCGGCCAGATAGTCGGCGCGGCGGTTCTGGTACTTCAGGTAATAGGCGTGCTCCCACACGTCATTGCCCATCAGCACCGGCTTGCCGTCCATCAGCGGGGTGTCCTGGTTCGGACGCGCGACGATCTCCAGCTTGCCTTCCGTGTCGGCCGTGACGAAGACCCAGCCCGAGCCGAACTGCTTCGTGCCGGCCTCGTTGAACTTCTTCTTGAAGTCCTCGAAGGCGCCGAAGTCGCGGGCAATGGCCTCTCCGACGGCGCCGGTCGGCTCACCGCCGCCGTTCGGTCCCATGATGGTCCAGAACATGCTGTGGTTGGCATGGCCGCCGCCATTGTTGCGCACGGCGGTGCGGATGCCCTCCGGCAGCTCGCCCAGGCGCTTCAGCAGGTCGGTCAGCGACAGGCCGTGGAGCTGGCTGTGCTCAGCCAGGGCGTTGTTCAGGTTCGTGACGTAGGTCTGGTGGTGCTTGCCATGGTGCAGGCCCATGGTCTGCGCATCGATGTGCGGCTCCAGCGCCGTCACGTCATAGGTAAGCTCCGGGAGGGTGAAGGCCATGTTTCGGCTCCTGTGGTTGTCTCGTTAACTCCCAGGCGCGGGGCGCCGCGCGAGAGATACGTCCGGTGCCGGAGGGGGTCAAGGCAGGCGGGGCCGCTTTTCCAGCCGCCGGGACTTCCGGCCGGCTCCCGCTTTGCCATATAAGCGCGACGCCCGTCCGCAACCACCCGGCCCCTCATGGCCTCCTCCGATCTCTCCTACTGCGCAGATCAGGTACGCCGGTTCGACAATGACCGCTTCCTGACGGCTCTGTTCGCGCCTGCCGACCGGCGGGAGGCCCTGTTTGCGCTCTACGCCTGCAATCTGGAGGTCGCCAAGACGCGCGAGGTGGTGAGCGAGGCGACGCTGGGTCTGATCCGGCTGCAATGGTGGCGGGATGCGCTGGAGGGAATCGGCCGGGGCGAGGTGCGGCGGCACGAGGTGGTGGAGGCGCTGGCCGGTGCCATCGGGCGACACGGCCTGGACCCTGCCCGTCTCGACCGGCTGATCGAGGCGCGCGAGGCCGATCTGGAGGAGCCGCCGCCGGCCAGCCTCGATGCCCTCACCGCCTACGCCGAGTCCACCGCGGCGCCGCTGGCCCAGCTCGCGCTGGAGGTTCTGGGGGTGCGCCATGACGCTGCGATGGAGGCGGCGCGCCATGCCGCCACGGCCTGGGCGCTCACCGGCGTGCTGCGCGCGGTCCCGTTCCACGCCTCGCGCCAGCGTCTGCTGCTGCCGGCCGACCTCATGGCGCGCCATGGCGTGACGGAGGCGGCGCTGTTCGCCGGGACGCCGCCGGCCGGGCTGGCGGCCGTCGTCCGGGCGGTCGCGGAGGAGGCGTCACGGCGGCAGGCACAGGCCCGCGCCCTGCGCCGGCAGGTGCCGGCGGCGGCCCTGCCGGCCCTGCTGACGGGGCCGCTCTGCGACCTCTATCTGTCCGCGCTGGTGAAGGCGGGATTCGATCCCTTCGCGCCGCGGATGCAGATGCCCCATCCGCTGCGCCAGCTCCGCCTGGGTTGGGCCGCGCTGACCGGGCGCTGGTAAGGCGCCCGGCCGGTCGCTCAGGCCGCGGCGGCCGGGTCGCGGCCCAGCCAGCCGTCCAGATCGGCCAGGGCGCGGCCGGTATAGGCGCGCTTGCGGTCCTTGCCGTGCAGTTCCTTGCCGTTGGGCTGGCGGGCGTCCAGCGGCGGGAACAGGCCGAAATTGACGTTCATCGGCTGGAAGGTCTCGGCCTCCGCCCCCCCGGTGATATGGTTCAGGAGCGCCCCCAGGGCCGTGGTCGCCGGCGGGACGGAGGGCGTGCGGCCCAGCCGCTCGGCGGCGGCGAACCGCCCGGCCAGGAGCCCGACGGCCGCGCTCTCGACATAGCCCTCGCAGCCGGTGATCTGGCCGGCGAAGCGCAGCCGCGGCATCGCCTTCAGGCGCAGCACCGGGTCCAGCAGCCGCGGGCTGTTCAGGAAGGTGTTGCGGTGCATGCCGCCCAGCCGGGCGAACTCGGCCGTCTCCAGGCCGGGGATCATCCGGAAGACCCGGGTCTGCTCCGCGTACTTCAGCTTCGTCTGGAAGCCGACCAGATTGTAGAGCGTGCCCAGGGCGTTGTCCTGGCGGAGCTGGACCACGGCATAGGGACGGCGGCCGGTGTGCGGGTTGGTCAGGCCGACCGGCTTCATCGGGCCGTAGCGCAGCGTGTCCACCCCGCGCTCCGCCATGACCTCGATGGGCAGGCAGCCTTCGAAGTAGGGCGTGCCCTTCTCCCAGTCCTTGAACTCGGTCTTCGGCGCTTCCAGCAGGGCCTGGATGAAGGCCAGGTACTGCTCCTTGTCCATGGCGCAGTTTATGTAGTCCTTGCCCGTGCCGCCGGGGCCTTCCTTGTCGTAGCGGGACTGGAACCACGCCTTGGACAGGTCGATGCTCTCGAAATAGACGATCGGCGCGATGGCGTCGAAGAAGGAGAGCTGCGCCTCTCCGGTCAGATCGAGGATGGCGCGCGCGAGATCGGGCGAGGTCAGCGGCCCGGTGGCCAGCACCACGCTGTCCCAGTCGGACGGCGGCAGGCCGGTCAGTTCGCCTCGCTCGATCCGGACCAGCGGGTGCGCCTCCAGGGCGGCTGTCACCGCGTCCGCGAATCCGTCGCGGTCCACCGCCAGGGCGCCGCCCGCGGGGACCTTGTGCGCGTCGCCGGTGGTCAGGATCAGCGAGCCGCAGCGCCGCATCTCCTCGTGCAGGAGGCCGACGGCGTTGTACTCGGCATCGTCCGAGCGGAAGGAGTTGGAGCACACCAGTTCGGCGCAGCGGTCCGTCTGGTGCGCGTCCGTGCGGCGGACGGGGCGCATCTCGTGCAGCACGACCGGGATGCCGGCCTGCGCGATCTGCCAGGCGGCTTCGCTGCCGGCGAGGCCGGCACCGACGACATGGATGGGGGCTGTGTCAGTCATGCGGCTAGGTGTGGCGACCCGCCCGCGCGCCGTCAAGCCTCGCGGGCGGAGGAACGCGGCGGGCGTGGGAAAGGGGCTGACGGGACGGTCGCAGCCTCGGTAAGGTGGCACCTAAGAATAAGAGGGAGGAAAGAGGTGACTGCGTTTCTCGGCAAGCTCCTTGTCTGGGCGATCGGCATCGTCGCCGTGTTGTTCGTCGGCTGGCAGGTCTTCATCACGGCCCGGATCGGCGCCATCGAGCAGGAGCATGGCGGCCTGATCGACTTCCAGACCCTGGAGCTGGACTGGAAGCCCAACCAGTTCCTCGTCGCCCCGCGGGGAGCGACGCCGCTGGCACAGCCCCACGCCGCCGCCCCCGTCCTTTCCGTGCCGGCCGGGCGGCTGCGCGATGCCGTCACCGCCCTGGTGGAGGCGGAGCCGCGGACCCGCATCGTCCGACGCTCCGACGACGGCATGCGTCTGACTGCCGTGCAGCAGTCCCGCGCCATGCGCTTCCCGGATTTCGTGAGCATTGAGATCCGCCCGGCGGAGGGCGGCGGCAGCACGCTGCTGGTCTACAGCCGGGCCGTGTTCGGTGTCCGCGACTTCGGGGTCAACCGGGCGCGGGTGGAGGGCTGGCTGGCCCGGCTGCCGGACCGGATCGGCGGGGCGTAGGCGGGTCCCTCCCGCCTACGCCCCACATCCGTCCTCAGTCGGCGGCAAGCGGGGCGTAGCCGGACGTACCCCAGCGGTACATGACATAGTCCGTGCTGGTGCGGTCGCCCTTGGCGTCGAAGGCGAGGGGGCCGACGACCGTGGCATAGTCACCCTGGCGCAGCGTCGCGGCGACCCGGGCGCCGTCGGTGCTGCCGGCCTTCTCCGCCGCCTTGGCCCAGACCTGCACGGCGGCATAGGCGTAGAGTGTGTAGGCCCCCGGCTCGCCCCCGTTGCCGCGCAGCCGGGCGATCAGGTCCTGTGCCTCCGGCTTCGCGCGGGCATCGGCGCTGAACGTCATCGTCATGCCCTCGCCGGCCGGCCCGGCGATGGCCTGGAACTCGTCCGAGGCGAGCGTGTCGCCGGAGACGAACAGGGCGGTGACGCCGGCCTCCCGCGCCTGCCGGACCAGCAGGGCCGCCTCGGTATAGAGTCCGCCGAAATAGACGGCGTCCACATTGGCGGCCTTGATCCGGGTGACCAGGGCCGTGAAGTCCCGTTCGCCCAGGGTCAGGGAGGTGTAGAGCACCTCATGCAGCCCCTTGGCGGCCATCGCGGCACGGGTGGCGTCGGCCAGCCCCTTGCCGTAGGTGGTCTGGTCGTGGACCACGGCCACGCGCCGGCCGGCGAAATGGCGCGCCAGCCAGCCGCCGGCGATGTCGCCCTGCTGGTCGTCGCGGCCGCAGGTGCGGAAGACCAGGGTACGTCCGCCTTCCGTCACTTCGGGGCTGGTGGCGGTGGGGGTGATGGTGACGATCCCCTCGTCCTCATAGACCTGCGAGGCCGGAATCGTGGTGCCGGACTGGAGGTGGCCCACGACCAGGGCGACGCCCTCCGTCGCCAGCCGGTTGGCCACGGCCACCGCCTGCGCCGGCACGCCGCCGTCGTCCAGAGGGATCAGGCGCAGCGGCTCGCCCAGGACGCCGCCGGCCGCGTTGATGTCGGCCACGGCCTGCTCGGCACCGCGGCGGAGCTGCTCGCCGACAGCGGCAAGCTGGCCGGTCAGCGGGGCGGCGAGGCCAACGGCCGTTTCCGCCGCGGCCGGACCCGCCATGAGGACGGCGGTGCCCAGCACCGCCGGGATCAGCACGGCGGACAGAGAGGGGATGCGCACGGGAACTCTCCCGATCGGAGGGGCGTCACTGGGGCTGGATCGGACTGCCCGCAGCTCCGCACGCCGCCCGGCAGGACCGGGCGGCGGCAGGCGGGAAGGCGGAGCGCCGGATCACTTGATCGGCGTGTAGGCGCCGTTCGACCAGCGGTAGATGATGTAGTCGGTGGAGCGGCGGTCGCCCTTCCCGTCATAGGAGAGCGGGCCGATCACGGTCTGGTACTCGCCATCGCGCAGGGCTTCGGAAACCTTATCCGAATCCGGGCTTCCGGCCTTCTCCGCCGCCGCGGCCCAGGCCTGGACGGCGGCGTAGCTGTAGAGCGTGTAGGCCTCGGGTTCATAACCCTGGTCGCGGAAGCGCTTCACCACGTCGGCCGCGATCGGTTCGTCGCGGTAGTCGGCACCGAAGGTCACCAGGGCGCCCTCGCCGGTCGGGCCGGTGATGTTCCAGAACTCCTGGTTGACGGTGCCGTCGCCCGACATGAAGACGGCCTTCATGCCGGCATCGGCCATCTGCCGCACGATCAGGCCGCCCTCGGTGTGCAGGCCGCCGAAATAGACGACATTCACGCCGGCGTCGCGCATGCGGGTGATGAGGGCGGACATGTCGCGCTCGCCCACCGTGACCGCCTGGTACATGACCTCCTGGAGGCCGCCCTTGTTCATCGCCGCCTTGGTGGCGTCGGCCAGACCCTTGCCGTAGGTGGTCTGGTCGTGGATCACCGCGACGCGGTCGTTCCTGTGATTCTTGATCAGGTAGCTGGCGGCGACGTCGCCCTGCTGGTCGTCGCGGCCGCAGGTGCGAAACACCGTCTCCAGGCCCTGCTCGGTGAGCTGCGGGTTGGTCGAGGCGGGGGTGATGAGGAGGATGCCCTCGTCCGCATAGACCTTGGCGGCGGGGATCGTCACGGCGGAATTGAAGTGACCGACGACAAGGGCGGCGCCGGCCGTCGCCATCTTGTTGGCCACGGCGACGCCCTGGCTGGGATTGGAGGCATCGTCCTCGACGACGAAGCGCAGCTTCTCGCCCAGCACGCCGCCTTTTGCGTTCAGGTCCTTGACCGCCATCTCGGTGCCGCGCCGCATCTGCTCGCCGAACACGGCGTTGGGGCCGGTGATCGGGGCGCCCAGCCCGACCACGATGTCGGCGCGCGCCGGCGCCGCGGCGAGGGTCGCCACCGCCGCCAGGGCGAGAAGGGACATCTTCAACTGCATTGTGTCGCTCCCCCAGAACGAAGCCTGTTGCGCAGTTCTCTGCGCGATGTGCCCGGACCCTAGCACAGCCCTCCCGACGGAAGAATGGCGTGTGTGCGCGCCCTCAGCGCCAGGGGCCGGAGACCGTGCGCCACAGGCTGAGGCCGGCGACCCAGGCGCTGGCGGCCAGGAAGAGGACCAGGGGAAACAGGGGACGCGCCGGGTAGGCGAGCACCAGCCAGAGCGCCGCCGCGCCCCAGCCCGCGGTCAGCGCCACCGTCACGGGCCGGAGGCGGCGGACCCGGAACGGGTGCAGGAAGCGCACCGGCAGGAAGGTCAGGATACCGCAGGCCAGCACCACCGCCGCGTTCGTCCAGGGGCCGCCGTCGAGCAGGAAGAGGTACAGCACCACCACGTTCCAGACGGCCGGGAAGCCCAGGAAATGGTTGTCCGGCTCCTTCATGTCGAGCTTGGCGAAGAGGTGCAGCGAGGTCAGCAGGACCCAGGCACAGCCCACCAGATCAAGGGACTGTGGCAGCAGGTCGAAGCGCCAGAGGAAGGCGACCGGAACGAAGACATAGGTCAGGTAGTCGACGATCAGGTCCAAGGCCGCCCCGTCGAACAGCGGCACCCGCGCCTTGACCTCGAAGCGGCGGGCCAGGGGACCGTCGATCCCGTCCACCAGAAGGGCGAGGGCAAGCCAGAGGAACACCGCCTGGGCGTCGCCGTCGATCACCGCCAGCAGAGCCAGGAAGGCCCAGACGGCGCCGGTCGCGGTCAGAAGATGGATGGCCCAGGCGGACCAGGGGAACGGGTGGGCGGACGGTTCTGACATCCGCCCACTATAGGGCGTCGCCGCCGCGGCAGCCAAGCCGCGCTCGGCTGCCATCGGACGGCACGACGGACGGGATCTGCTGGCAACTACAGGTCTAAACAGTAATCGGTAAAGCTCTCAGATCCCACGTTGCCATGCCAGAGTTACGAAGGCGCTGCTGTCAGCAACCTGGACCGGACATGGCGGATCTCAGTGAACGGTCCGGTTATTTCCGCTCGTCCATCATGAATGGATACCGAAACCAGATCGGAGCCAAACCGGAACAGGCGAGAGCCGGGTGGCCGAAAGAAGTGGAGGCTTTCTCCTGATTTCTGATCATCCTTCACATATCCGTTCTTTTCCACGGAACGGAAAATTTCCTGCACGTCATCGCTGCCGACTTTTCCGACGGCAAAAAGAACCGGCAAGCGCAAAAGCAATAAGATCCAAATGGCAACAAGACATGCAAGGGCTGCATCCCAACCCTTTCCGCCACCCCTTATCAATTCTATGAGGAAGTAGCAGGTGAGTGGCGAAAGTATGAAAATCAAAAGCTGTTCAATGTCCCTGACGGGAAAAAGGAACCGGATGGGAGAGGTGGCAAGACGAACAGGGCTGACTTGCATGGCTTCGCCCTCCTTGGCGCCAGAAAGCTGATGAACACCGGCCGGAGCCCTCTTTTCGGCCGCGCGGACGGGACAGAGACAAAAGATACCGGCAGGCCGTTGCAAGTCAATGAAATGGTTGTGTTCCGAAGGGAAAAGCCCGCAAAGCGGGTTCTGTGCCCGCGCCTCGGCGGAATGATTGAAGTGCGGGGAATCGACCCCGATCGATTGAACGCAGCCGCCGCGCACGCCCCGAGAGGGGCCGAACACAGGTGCGCGATGGTGTCAGCCTATGCGAACCCCCCGTCCGGAACCAGCGCCGGTTCTGCGGATCTGGCCGGCGGAACCGGCCGTGGCGCCCGGTGCCGTCCGGCCTCATCTCCGGGCGGCGACAGGCAGGGAGGAAGGCATGCAGACGACGGGGGGAACCGCCGTCCTGTCCCGGGGGCAGTGGCTGAAGCTGGTCCGCGTGCTGGGAATGCTGGGCTCCGACCATGCCGGAGAGCGGGCCGCGGCGGCGCTGGCGGCGCACCGGCTGGTCCGGGGCTGGGGAACGGACTGGGCGGCCCTGCTGGCGCCGCGCCGCATGAGCGAGACGGAGCGCCGCCGGCCGCGCGGGCCGTTCCACGACGCCTTTCATGATCCCGCCGCGGCGGCGCAGTCGCGGCTGCGCCAGATGGCGGCGGAGGTGGCGCGGCTGGAGGCGGAGGTGAAGCGGCTGAAGCGTCTGCTCGACGCCCGCCACCAGCGCGGCTGAACGGTGCGGGCCCGGGCGGTGTCAGGAGGCGCGTCTACGGGACTTCCGGGCGCTCTCCAGATACGGCCGGAGATAACGCCCGGTGTAGCTGCGCTCGGCGCCGACGACGTCCTCCGGCGTGCCGGCGGCCACGATCTGGCCGCCGCCGGCACCGCCCTCCGGCCCCAGATCGATGATCCAGTCGGCCGTCTTGATGACCTCCAGATTGTGCTCGATCACCAGCACCGTGTTGCCCTGTTCCACAAGGGCATGAAGGACTTCCAGGAGCTTCCTCACATCCTCGAAATGCAGCCCCGTGGTCGGTTCGTCCAGGATGTAGAGGGTGCGGCCGGTGGCCCGGCGCGACAGTTCCTTCGCCAGCTTGACGCGCTGCGCCTCGCCGCCGGACAGGGTGGTGGCCGGCTGACCGATCTTGATGTAGCCGAGCCCGACCCGCGCCAGCGTGTCCAGCTTGTCCCGGATCGAGGGCACGGCCCGGAAGAACTCGGCCCCTTCCTCCACCGTCATCTCAAGGACCTGTGCGATGCTCTTGTCCTTGTAGGTGATCTCCAGGGTTTCGCGGTTGTAGCGGTGGCCGTGGCAGACGTCGCAGGTGACGTAGACGTCCGGCAGGAAGTGCATCTCGATCTTGATGACGCCGTCGCCCTGGCAGGCCTCGCAGCGGCCGCCCTTGACGTTGAAGCTGAACCGGCCGGGGCCGTAGCCGCGCGCCTTGGCTTCCGGCAGGCCGGCGAACCAGTCGCGGATCGGGGTGAAGCAGCCCGTGTAGGTGGCTGGATTCGAGCGCGGTGTCCGGCCGATCGGGGACTGGTCGATGTCGATCACCTTGTCCAGGTGCTCGATCCCGCGCAGGGTGTCGAACTCGCCGGGATGCTCCCGCGCGCCCATCAGCTTCTTCGCCAGCGCCTTGTACAGCGTCTCGATCACCAGGGTGGACTTGCCGCCGCCCGACACGCCGGTGACGCAGGTGAAGGTGCCCAGCGGGATGCGCGCCGTCACGTCGCGCAGATTGTTCGACCGGCAGCCGGTCAGCTCCAGCACCTGATCGCGGTGACCGCTCCGGCGCAGGCCCGGCACCGGGATCGAGCGTTGGCCCGTAAGGTACTGGCCCGTCACGGACTCCGGATTGGCCTTGACCTCCTCCGGCGTGCCCTGCGCGACCACCGTGCCGCCATGCACGCCGGCACCCGGTCCCATGTCGACCAGATAGTCGGCCTGGCGGATGGCATCCTCGTCATGCTCCACGACCAGCACGGTGTTGCCCAGGTCGCGCAGGCGCTTCAACGTCTCCAGCAGGCGGTCGTTGTCGCGCTGGTGCAGGCCGATGGAGGGCTCGTCCAGCACGTAGAGCACGCCCGTCAGGCCGGAGCCGATCTGCGAGGCCAGCCGGATGCGTTGGCTCTCGCCGCCCGACAGGGTTCCCGAGGCGCGGTCGAGCGCCAGATAGTCCAGCCCGACATTGTTCAGGAAACCAAGGCGTTCGTTGATTTCCTTCAGAATCCGGTGGGCGATCTCGCGCTGCTTCGCCGTCAGGTGTGCGTCCAGTTCTCCGAACCAGTCGCCGGCCTCCCGGATCGACTTCGCCGACACCTGGGAGATGTTCAGGCCGCGGATGCGGACGGCCAGCGCCTCCGGCTTCAGCCGGGCGCCGCCGCAGGACTCGCAGGGTTGCGAGGACTGGTACTTGCCCAGCTCCTCCTTCACCCAGGCGCTCTCCGTCTCCTTCCAGCGGCGTTCCAGGTTGGTGACCACGCCCTCGAACGGCTTGTTGGTCTCATAGGCGCGCAGGCCGTCGTCATAGCGCATGGTGATCGCCTTGCCGTCCGATCCGAACAGGATCGTCCGCCGGACCGCCTCGGGCAGGTCCTTCCAGGGCGTGTCCAGGCTGACCTTGTGGTGCCGGGCAATGCTCTCCAGTGTCTGGAGATAGTACTGGGAGGAACTGCCGGCCCAGGGGGCGATGGCGCCTTCCCGCAGGCTCAGCCGGTCGTCCGGGACGACCAGACCGGGATCGAAGTAGAGCCGCGCCCCCAGCCCGTCGCAGGCCGGGCAGGCGCCGTAGGGATTGTTGAAGGAGAACAGGCGCGGCTCGATCTCCTCGATGGTGAAGCCGCTCTCCGGACAGGCGAACTTGGCGGAGAAGGTGGTGCGCTCGGCGGTGTCCGCGTTCTCGGCGAACAGCAGCCCGTCGGACAGCTCCAGCGCCGTCTCGATGCTGTCGGCCAGCCGGTTGCCCAGTCCCTCGCGCACGACGATGCGGTCCACCACCACTTCGATGTCGTGCTTCAGCTTCTTGTCCAGCGCCGGCGCGTCCTCGATCTCCATCAACTCGCCGTTCAGCTTGATGCGCTGGAAGCCGCGCTTGCGCAGCTCCGCCAGTTCCTTCTTGAACTCGCCCTTCTTGCCGCGGGCGATGGGGGCCAGCAGGTAGAGGCGGGTGCCCTCCGGCATCGCCAGGATGCGGTCCACCATCTGGCTGACCGTCTGGCTCTCGATCGGCAGGCCGGTGACCGGCGAATAGGGCACGCCGACACGGGCATAGAGCAGCCGCATGTAGTCGTAGATCTCCGTCACCGTGCCGACGGTGGAGCGGGGATTGCGGCTGGTCGTCTTCTGCTCGATGGAGATGGCCGGGGACAGCCCCTCGATGCTGTCCACGTCCGGCTTCTGCATCAGCTCCAGGAACTGGCGCGCGTAGGCCGACAGGCTCTCCACATAGCGGCGCTGCCCCTCGGCATAGATGGTGTCGAACGCCAGGGACGACTTGCCGGACCCGGACAGCCCGGTGATCACCACCAGACTGTCGCGCGGCAGATCCACGTCGACGTTCTTGAGGTTGTGCTCGCGCGCACCGCGGACGCTGATCGTCTTGTTCATGCTGTGTTCTGTATATGAGGCCCGGCCGCAGGGGAAGGGGCAAGCACGGTGCCACCAATATGGATCGGAACGCAGGACGGAAAAACCCGGATGCGATGCCGGATGGGCATACCGCCCCGGCCCCTGGCGGACGGCTCGGACGGTCCGGCGGGCGGCAACGGGGCGGGACTCGGGCGGCTGCATCGGGGCGTTCCCTGTCCGGCCCGCGCCCCTTCCAGAAGTTCCGTAAGTGTTTCATATATCGGGCTGAGCGGAACGCGCACGGCCCGCTGTTCCAGGTGGGTGTCGCCGGGGTACGGGCCGGGGTAAGGGCGGCGCCATGGCGGCGACTTCCCTGCGCAGGTCGGGCCGTGTAGGGTGGCGTCCTTCTGCGCCCGGACGGTTACCGGTACGCAGCCGACGGTCAGGACCCGCCACAGGGGGCCCGGCCGGTTGGCGCTCAGGACGTTTGGCGAAAGAACGGAACGACAGCGAAAGAACGACCCATGGCAGGCAGCGTCAACAAGGTCATCCTGATCGGCAATCTGGGCAAGGACCCGGAAATCCGGAACATGCAGAACGGCGGCAAGGTCTGCAATCTGCGCATCGCCACCTCGGAGAACTGGAAGGACCGCAACACCGGGGAGCGCCAGGAGCGCACCCAGTGGCATTCCGTCGTCATCTTCAACGAGAATCTGGCCCAGATCGCCGAGCGCTACCTGCGCAAGGGCTCCAAGGTCTATATCGAGGGCCAGCTCGAAACCCGGAAATGGACCGACCAGTCTGGGCAGGAGAAGTACACGACCGAGGTCGTGCTCCGGCAGTTCCGGGGCGAGCTGACCCTGCTTGACGGCCGTGAGGGCAGTGGTGGTGGCAGCGGTGGGGGCGATTACGGCGGCGGCGGGGACTACGACCGTGGCGGCGACTACGGCGGCAGCTATGGCGGTGGCGGGGGCGGCTATGGCGCATCGCCCCAGCGCGGCGCCCGTGGCGGAGCGGGCGCCGGGCAGGGCGGTGGCCAGGGCGGTGGCCGTCCGCCGGCCAGCAATGATCTCGACGACGAGATCCCGTTCTGATGCCGTTCTCCCGCGCTGTCGTCCGGCCCGGCCGTCCGGCCCTCGTCGCCCTGACCCTGGTCGGGGTTCTGATCGGGGGGCTGGCACCGGCCGGGGCGGCGCGTGCCGATGAGAGCCAGACCCTGGCGGCGCTGCTCACAGGCAGCTTCAGCACGGCACAGCAGGCGGCGGGCGACCCGCAGGTCCCGCTCCTGCGGCGCCAGGTCACGCCGATCTGGCCGCGCCGGCATGACGGGCCCTGGCTCTATGTGGAAGAGGCGCCGGAGGCTGACCGCGGCCGGCCGGCCCGCCAGCGCATCGTGCAGATCCGCTTCGCACCGGAGCGGGGCGGGGTGGAACTGCGCAGCTACCGTCTGCCCGACCCCGCCGCCGCGGTCGGGGCCTGGCGCGATCCGTCGCGCCTGAAGGAACTGATGCCGGAGCAGCTCGACCGGATCGCGGGCTGCGAGGTGGTGCTGTACCGCCGCGGCGAATGGAACTTTTCCGGCAACACCGTCGGGACGGACTGCGCCGATCCCGACGGCAGGGCCGCCTATCTGATCATCCAGATGTCCGTTCAGTCCGCCTTCACCCGCGTCTGGGAGCGTGGCTTCACCGGCGCTGGCGAGGCGGTCCGGGACACGGTCGAGGGTGGCTTCCGCTTCGACAAGGCCGCCCCGGACATGCCGGACGCGGGGGCCGCCGACACGACCGGACCGTCCGGCCGCTGAGCGGGCGCCCGGTCACCTGCCGGCCTTCGGGGCGCCGGGCGGGTCCGGTGCCGGGGCGGGGGCCGGCGTCTCCGGGCCGGGATTGTCCGTCCCCGGCGGCACCGGCGCGGGCTCGGTCGGGCCGGGGGCCGGGGTTTCCCCCGGCGGCGGGATTTCCGTCTGCCCCGGCGTCGGCGTGCCGGGCGGGCTGGGTGCGATGGCCATTCTCACCGTCTCCAGTCTGTAAGCCGTCCGACCCTTGGTCAGTCCGCCCCTTGGTCAGTCCGGCCGTGGGCTGTCCGGCGTCCTGCGACGCCAGCGCTTCCGGGAGAACCGGCCCGGCGTGTCCGGGTTCCCCCTGCGGTCGGAGCCTGCCCGCGGGGCGGGATTGCGCCGCATCAGGGTTGACGGCCCATGGTCAACTGTTGTTGATCCGTCATTGTTCCGATATCGGATGATTTTCCTGTCTTCAGACCCCGGGTTTCCCATGTCCACCGCCGTAACCGAGACGCCCCCCCTTGCGGCGCAGATCCGCCGCCATGCTGTTGACCTGATCCGGCTTGCCGTCCCGGTGATGGTGGCGCGCGCCGGCATGATGACCATGGTGGTGGTCGATACGCTGGTGGTCGGCCAGTACGGCTCTTCGGACCTCGCCTGGCTGGGGCTCGCCAGCGCGGCGCAGAGCACCATGTTCGCCGTGCTTGTCGGCCTGCTGCTCGGCACCGTGGTGATGACGGCCCAGGCGGTCGGTGCCGGCGACCGTGTCGCCACGGGGCGGATCTGGCGGCAGTCGCTGTCCTATGCGCTGCTGGTCGGCCTCATCTGCACGGCCCTGAGTTTCCTGGGCGAGCCGTTCTTCCTGCTGACCGGCCAGTCGGCGGAACTGGCGGCCGGCGGCGGCCGGCTGATGGAAGTGTACGGCTACGGCATGGTCGGCGGCGCCCTGTTCGCCACGACGACCCTGTTCCTGGAGGGATTGAAGCGGCCGCTGCCCGGCATGGTCGCCATCGTGATCGCCAACCTGGTCAATCTGGGACTGGACTGGGTGCTGGTCTTCGGCCTGTTCGGCCTGCCGGAGCTGGGGGCGGAGGGGTCGGCCTGGGCGACCACGCTGATCCGCTGGGGCATGGCGGCCGGTCTGATCGCCTATGTCTGGTGGATGCCGGACCAGCAGGCGCACGGGGTGCGTCAGGCGGGCGGTGGCTGGCGGGCCGGGGCGGAGCAGCGCCGTCTGGGCTATGCCGCCGGGGCCAGCAACGGGCTGGAGGCATCGGCCTTCGCCACGCTGACCCTGTTCGCGGGCTGGATGGGGCCGTTGGCGCTGGCCGCCTATACGGTGGGGCTGAACCTGATCGCGCTGCCCTTCATGAGCGCGCTGGGGCTGGCCGCGGCCACCGCGGTGCGGGTCGGTAACGCGCACGGAGCCAAGGACCGGCGGGAGACGGCCCTGGCCGGCTGGACCGGGCTGGGTGTCACCACCCTGCTGCTGGGGCTGACGGCGCTGGCCTTCGCCCTGTTCCCGGCGGAGATCGCCCGGGGCTTCGCGGCCGATCCGGCCCTGATCGCGGTCATCATCCCCGTTGTCGGCTTCAGTGCCTGGATTCTGGTCGCGGACGGCGGACAGGTGGTGATGGCGCAGGCCCTGCGCGGCCGCGGCGACACCTGGATGCCGACGGTGCTGCACTTCTTCAGCTACTTCGCCGTGATGGTGCCGCTGTGCTGGTTCCTCGGCATCCGGGCGGACCGGGGGGTGATGGGCCTGTTCGAGGGCATCTTCGTCGCCAGCGTCATCTCGGTCGGCGTGCTCTCGGCCCGCTTCGCCTGGCTGTCCCGGCGCTGACCGCCCAGGAGCAGGGGCAGTTCCCGGCAGGACGCGGCGGGGCCGGGCACGTTGTTCGTCCCCGGGAATGATGATAAAAGGTCGCAAACCTCGGAGACCCCGCCGAAATGCGGCCTCCGGCATTGTTTTCCGCTGACGTCAGAGCTGTATTCGGTGACTTCCACGATCCCGACTCCGTCCGACATCTCGCCGATCACCATCGAAGAGGAGATGCGGCGGTCGTACCTCGATTACGCCATGAGCGTGATCGTGAGCCGTGCCCTGCCGGACGTCCGCGACGGGCTGAAGCCGGTCCATCGCCGCATCCTCTACGCCATGAAGGATGGCGGCTACGACAGCACGAAGCCCTACAAGAAGTCGGCCCGCATCGTCGGCGACGTGATGGGTAAGTACCACCCCCACGGCGACGGTGCGATCTACGACGCCATGGTCCGCATGGCGCAGGATTTCTCCATGCGCCTGCCGCTGATCGACGGGCAGGGCAACTACGGCTCCATGGACGGCGACCCGCCGGCGGCGATGCGCTATACCGAGGCGCGGCTGGCCAAGGCGGCGGAATTCCTGCTGGACGACATCGACAAGGAAACGGTCGATTTCCAGCCGAACTATGACGAATCGTCCCTCGAACCCACGGTTCTGCCAGCCAAGTTCCCGAATCTCCTGGTCAACGGCGCCGGCGGCATCGCCGTCGGCATGGCGACGAACATCCCGACCCATAACCTGGGTGAGGTGATCGACGCCTGCTGCGCCTATATCGACAATCCCGAGATCACGATCGACGAGCTGATCGACATCATCCCCGGCCCGGATTTCCCCACCGGCGCGCTGATCCTGGGCCGGTCGGGCATCCGCTCCGCCTACCACACGGGCCGCGGCTCTGTCGTGATGCGGGCGAAGACCGACATCGAGGAGATCCGCAAGGACCGCTGGGCCATCGTCGTCACCGAGATCCCCTATCAGGTCAACAAGGCAAAGCTCCAGGAACGCATCGCCGAGGTCGTCCACGAGAAGCTGGTCGAGGGCATCTCCGACGTCCGCGACGAATCCGACCGCGACGGCGTGCGGGTGGTGATCGAGCTGAAGCGCGACGCCGTGGCCGACGTGGTGCTGAACCAGCTCTTCCGCTTCACCCCGTTGCAGACCAGCTTCGGCGTGAACATGCTGGCGCTGAACGGCGGCCGGCCGGAGCTGCTGGACCTGAAGTCCATCATCGCCGCCTTCGTCCGGTTCCGCGAACAGGTCATCACCCGCCGCACCGAGTTCGAGCTGGGCAAGGCGCGCGAACGGGCCCACACCCTGGTCGGTCTCGCCGTCGCCGTCGCCAACATCGACGAGATGATCGCCCTGATCCGCAACGCGCCCGACCCGGGCACGGCGCGCGAGCAGATGATGGCGCGCGAGTGGCCGGCCCTGGACGTGGCGCCCCTGATCCAGTTGATCGACGAGCCGGGCCGCGGCCTCTCGGAGGCGGGCACCTACCGTCTGTCGGAGGGGCAGGCCAAGGCCATCCTGGACCTGCGCCTGCACCGCCTGACCGGGCTGGAGCGCGACAAGATCAGCGAGGAGCTGAACCAGGTCGTGGACCAGATCCGCCACCTGCTGGCCATCCTGTCCGACCGCGGCCTGCTGCTGGACATCCTGCGCGGCGAGCTGGTGGACATGAAGGCGCGGTTCGGCAACCCGCGCCGCACGACCATCGAGGAGCTGGAGTTCGAGGCCGACGTCGAGGACCTGATCCAGCGCGAGGACATGGTCGTCATCGTCACCCAGGGCGGCTACATCAAGCGCGTCCCGGTCTCCACCTACCGGGCGCAGGCGCGCGGCGGCAAGGGCCGCTCGGGCATGAGCCTGAAGGCGGAGGACACGGTTTCCGACCTGTTCGTCGCCAACACCCACACGCCGATGCTGTTCTTCACGAACCGCGGCATGGTCTACACCCTCAAGGTCTGGCGCCTGCCGCAGGGCACGCCGCAGACCCGCGGCAAGGCGCTGGTGAACCTGCTGCCGCTGGAGGAGGGGGACTTCATCACCACCGTCATGCCGATGCCGGAGGATCAGGCGAGCTGGGGCGACCTGCACGTCCTGTTCGCCACCAGCCGCGGCGGCGTGCGCCGCAACCGGCTGTCGGACTTCGCCAACATCCGCTCCAACGGCCTCATTGCCATGAAGCTTGAGGAGGAGGGCGAGCGCCTGATCGCGGCGCGGCCGTGCAGCGAGGCGGACGACGTGCTGCTGTCCACCCGGCTGGGCCGCTGCATCCGCTTCCCCGTGGGTGAGATCCGCGTCTTCAGCGGGCGCACTTCGACGGGCGTGCGCGGCATCAAGCTGGTGGAGGACGGCGACGAGGTGATCGGCATGTCCATCCTCCGCCACACCGACTATTCCGCCGAGCAGCGGGCCGCCTACCTGAAGCAGGCGCGCCAGCTCCGTCAGGCGATGGGCGAGCCGACCGACGCGGACGAGGCGCCGGACGTGGAGGCGGAACCGGTCGAGACCTCCCTCGTCCTGCCGCCGGAGCTGTTCATCGAGATGCAGGCGGCGGAGGAGATCATCCTCACCGTCTCCGAACAGGGGTTCGGCAAGCGCACCTCCGCCTACGAGTACCGGCTGACCGGCCGCGGCGGGCAGGGGATCTGGAACATGGACATGGGCGAGCGCAACAAGGCGATCGCGGCCGTGTTCCCCATCTCCGAAACGGATCAGGTGATGATGATCAGCGACAACGGCCAGGTCATCCGCATGCCGGTCCACGACATCCGCCTCACCGGCCGCAAGAGCAAGGGCGTCACCCTGTTCCGGCTGGGGCCTGACGAGCGTGTGGTGTCTGTCGCCCGGCTGGCCGAGGAGGCCGCCGGCGACGGTCAGGGGATCGAGGGCAACGGAAACGGTGCGGCTGACGCGCCGGGTCCGGACGGGGCTTGAGCCGAGAGGAGAGGGCGCGGATGTCGGTACGCAAGCGCATCGGGGTCTATCCCGGCACCTTCGACCCGATCACGAACGGGCATTTCGACATCATCCAGCGTGCGACCCTGGTCGTGGACCACCTGATCGTCGGGGTGGCGCGCAACGCGGGCAAGGGGCCTCTCTTCTCCACCGACGAGCGGGTGGAGATGGTCCGCGACGAACTGCCGCACATCTCGACCCATGGAGCGACGGTCGAAGTGCGGGCCTTCGATTCGCTGCTGATGCACTTCGCCGTCGAGATGGGGGCGCAGGTCATCATCCGCGGCCTGCGCGCCGTCTCCGACTTCGAGTACGAGTTCCAGATGGCGGGGATGAACCATCGGCTGAATCCGCAGGTTGAGACCCTGTTCCTGATGGCCTCGGACCGGCATCAGTTCATCTCCTCCCGCTTCGTGAAGGAGATCGGGCGGCTGGGCGGCGACATCCGCCCCTTCGTCAGTCCGCGGGTGGCGAAGCGGCTGCTGTCCCGTTTCGCGCAGGAAAGCCTTCCGGCGGATGAGACGCTGCCGCTCCAGGCGGCGCCCTGATCCCGGGGACGATACGCCGCCAACACCCGCCCGGGGCCGGACCTGTCCGTCGGTATGCTTGACGGACAGTGTGGCTCCGGCAATCTCCCGCGTTGTTGACCGGACGGCATGTCCTGCCTATGGTGCGCCGCGGCAACGATCCCGTAGCTCAGCCGGTAGAGCATCTGACTTTTAATCAGAGGGTCCTGGGTTCGAGTCCCAGCGGGATCACCAATTTTTCAAGGGGTCGACAGCGGTCCCCCCTGTCCTCCGCGGAACCGGTTCGCGCGGAATCCAGTCCGTAGATGAGGAGTTGATCCTCCGGTTGTGCCTCCGGGCAGGGGAGATACCTCCCGGAGTCCGCATGCTCTCTGCCCGTCCGACTGTGTTCCTGTTTTCATGCAGCGGAATTGCATACCTGCCGAAGTGAAAAGAGCGGCAGCCATATCCTTTCGTGTTTCGAATACGTCCGAATGTCATGAGATGACAGAGACGAACCGCACTGTCCCTTGCATGACGGGACCGACTATCCCAAGGACTGGCTACTCCTTTTGCACACTTAGAGGAAAGGCACCTCGAAATTTAGACTGGGGTCATCAAGCCATGAGGGTGGAATGATCCAGCGTGCCGCAGTCCGGGATTCGTTCGATGCCGAAGACCTCCTGATCGAGGCGTTCCGGCTGACCGAGGTCTATTCCCTGGCCACGGACGAGGAACGGGCTGAACTGGAAGCCTTCCTCCTCGACCTGGCGGAACAGTCCCAGCCTGTGCTGCTCCGCGCCTGATCCGCAGGGCGGGCTCAGCGATACCCCTCTCCCCGGAAACCGATCTCTGCTACGCTTCCGGGCGCTGTGATCGACCCGTCCGGCGATCGGACGGGGGAGGTCACGGGCCAGTACTCGGGCCAGTAACGGTGTCAGCGATCGTGTCCCCCAGCCCCGATGAATCCTGTCCCGGATGTCCCGACCGGCGCGAGTTCGAGCGACGGTCGGTCGGCGCCGCCGTCCGCCTCTGGCTTGATGATGTGCCGAGCTTCTGCCGGATCGAGGACGTCTCTCCCGGCGGCGCCTTTCTGAGCCCGCGGCTGGACGCCGCCGACGGCATCATCGCTGTCCTGGAGGTTCCGGAACTCCTCATCCGCGCCGAGGTGCGGATCGTCCGCAGCACGCCGGCGGGATCGGGGGTCGAGTTCCTGAAGGACGGTATCGGCGCCATCGTCGCCGGTTGGGTCCAGGGGCGGTCGTCCGCCACGGACGTCCCGTCCCCGGACGGGGAGTGAGCGGCCCGGACCGGGCCGCCCCTCACTCTCGTCAGCCCGCCTCCGCCGAGCGCAGTGCCCGGAGCAGGTCCGCCGTCGCCTCGCCATCGACCGACTGGTCGCGGTCCTTCTGGAAGCCTTCGATGGCCGACCGGGTGCTGGGCCCGTAGAGCCCGTCGGGTTTTCCGGCGGAATAGCCCAGCCGGTTCAGTTCCTGCTGGATGTTGCGCACCAGCTCCCGCCGCCCCATGGAGGCGATGTCGTCCACGGCCGCCGTCTGCGCGGGGGCGCTCTCATTCGATGAAGCTGCGGCCGGGCTGGCCATCGCCACTTCCTCCTGACCGCTGCCGCCGTCGGCGGAGGCCGTCAGGATTTCGTTCTGGCGGCGCAGCGAGGTGACGATGTCCCGCTGGCTCAGGCTGTCGCCGATTCTTGCCTTGGCGTAGAGCGCCTCGGTGATGCCCTGGTTCGCGGCCAGGGTCAGCCAGGTGTGGGCGAGGGACGGGTCGCGCAGCACCCCCTGTCCCTCGGCGTACATGCTGCCGAGGTAATACTGGGCCTGGGCATCGCCCTGGCGCGCCGCCGGCTCCAGTTCGGTCAGGGCCTGTTCGTACTCACCTGCCTGATAGGCGGCGATCCCCTCATCAACCCCCGCCATCGCCGGGGGCGCCGTCCAGACCAGGGCAGCGATGCCGCAGGCCAGGACCGTTCGTGTACGGATGTGATTCACCATCGGACAGATCTCCGCTCGCGGACCGTGCCCCCGGCCCCGTCGCCCCCTCACGCGCTCCGGCGTGTTCCGTCAGCCCACCAGCCGCCAGGTACCGTCGTCCTGGCGGCAGGCGGTGCCCCGGGCCGTTTCGGCCCGACCGTCCACATGGACGGTATGAGTATACTCCCGGCACAGATTGCCGGCGTCGTTCGTGTAGCTGCGCGTCGGTGCGATCGTCCCGCGGTTGCCCGTGTCGGGATTGTTCCAGGTGATCTGCTCGTTGCGGGTCACGGCCGCTTCCTCCGCGGCGATGGCACGCTCCTTGTCCTGGTCGCCGAGGTTGCGGGCCAGCTCGCGCCCGGCCAGTGCCCCCAGCACGGCCCCGACGGCTGTCGCCACCGTCCGGCCGCCGCCGCCGCCGATCTGGGAGCCGAGCAAGGCACCACCGGCCGCACCCCCCAGGGTGCCTACCGTCTCCCGGTCGATCCCGCCGCCTGTGCCCTGCTGGCATCCGGCCAGGAGCAGGGCGGCGATCGCGCAGGCGGCGGCTGTCCGTCGTGCAGGCATGGCACTGTCTCCCGTCCGGGTTCCCTCTGCGCCCTAAACCCCGGTTATCCCCGACAGGTTCCATGGCCTCCCCGACCGGAGGGGGCAGAAACCTCTGCGGAGGCGGTTGGACGGGGGTGCAGGGCTTCCGCAGTGAAGCGTCCGTTCATCTGTGCTATTCAAACCGTCGCCACCGGCGACGGTGGCCTTTCGTGCCGTTCAGTCTGCCGGTAACCGACTTGTCTTCATCCGCAAGCCAACCCCCCCGCCACACGGCGACGTGGCCGCTCGTGAAGCGCCTTGCCGGGAGCTATCTGCTGCCGCACCGGGCCAGCCTCGCGCTCGCGCTCTTCATGATGACGCTGGATGCCGCCGCCACCGGCGCGCTGGCCAAGCTCATGGAGCCGATGATCGACGACATCTTCACGCAGCAGCGGGCTTCCGCCCTCTGGCCCGTCGCGGGGGCGGTGTTCGCCGCCTTCGTCGTGCGCGGGCTGGCGGGGTATCTGCACGCGGTGCTGTTGAACCGTGTCGGCCAGCGCATCGTCGCCAATGTGCAGTCGGCGCTTTTCGGCCACCTGATGCAGGCCGATCTTGCCTATTTCCATGCGAACCCGTCGGGGAACCTGATCTCCCGTCTGGTCAACGATGTCAGCCTGATGCGGAACGCGGTCGCGGAGTGTCTGACCGGCATCGGCAAGAGCACCCTGTCGCTGCTCATCCTGGTCGGGGTCATGTTCCACCAGGACTGGGGGCTCTCGCTCATCGCCTTCACGGCCTTTCCGCTCGCCGCCCTGGCGCTGGCCCGGATCGGCCGCCGGCTGCGCCGGGTTTCCGCCCGCACGCAGCATGAACTGGGCGTCTTCGCCACCTTCCTCGGCCAGACCTTCCAGGGGGTCCGCCATGTCAAGGCCTACGGCATGGAGGGGCACGAGGTGCGCCGGGTGGACGGCATGGTGGAGAAGCTGTTCAGCCTGACGAACAAGGGCTTCCGGACCTCCGCCATGCTGACCCCGATCAACGAGGTGGTCAGCGGCATCGCCATCGTCACCGTCATCGTCTATGGCGGCATGCAGGTCATCAGCGGCGCCAATTCCCCCGGCTCGCTGCTCAGCTTCATCACCGCCTTCATGCTGGCCTTCGACCCCATGAAGAAGCTCAGCAAGCTGAACGCCCAGCTCCAGGTCGGTCTGGCCGCGGCCGAGCGGGTGTTCGAGGTGCTGGACACGCAGCCGGAGATCGTGGAGCGGCCCGATGCGGCCGTGCTGCCGCGCGCTGTCCACGATGTGCGGTTCGAGAATGTCCATTTCCGTTATGACGGTGGGCGGGAGGCGCTGGACGGGTTGGACCTGGAGGTGCCCGCCGGCCGCATGGTGGCCCTGGTCGGCGCCTCGGGGGCGGGCAAGTCCACGGTGCTGAACCTGATCCCCCGCTTCTACGATGTCAGCGACGGCCGGGTCATGGTCGGCGGCCACGATGTGCGCGACCTGACCCTCGCCTCGCTGCGGGCCAACATCGCCATCGTCAGCCAGGAGACGGCGCTGTTCGACGAGACGGTCCGCGCCAACATCGCCTACGGCCGCACCGATGCCAGTGAGGCGGAGATCGTGCAGGCCGCGCGCGACGCCGCGGCGCACGACTTCATCCTGGAGCTTCCCGACGGTTACGACACGATGGTGGGCGAGCAGGGGGTGAAGCTCTCCGGCGGCCAGCGCCAGCGCATCGCCATCGCCCGCGCCATGCTGAAGAACGCGCCCGTGCTGCTGCTGGACGAGGCGACGTCGGCGCTGGACAGCGAGTCCGAGCGCGCCATCCAGGAGGCGCTGAAGCGGTTGCAGAAGGGGCGCACGACCCTGGTGATCGCCCACCGCCTTTCCACCATCATCGACGCCGACCGCATCTACGTGCTGGAGAACGGCAAGGTGGTGGAAGGGGGCACCCATGCGGAGCTGATCCGCCATGGCGGCCCCTACAGCCGTTACCATGCGCTCCAGGCCGGGTTCGAGCGGGCGGCCGTGGGATGACGGGGAGAGGGACGGCGGCGATGCTCTGGGCACTTCTGCTGATCGTCCTGGTCGTCGGCGGCGGTCTCGCCACCCTCTACGCCAACCAGCGCAAGCTCCAGTATTTCCCCTCGACCGCCGTTGTCGTTCCGGCGGACCAGGGTCTGCCGGACTTCCGCGTCGTCACGGTGACGACGGCCGACGGGCTGGGCATCGACGGCTGGTACGCCCCGGCCGCGGCGGGCCGGCCCACGGTCGTGCTGTTCCACGGCAATGCCGGGCACCTGGGGCTGCGGGCGGACAAGGCGCGGGTGCTGCGCGACGCCGGGGTCGGTGTCCTGCTGGCGGGCTACCGCGGTTATGGCGGCAATCCCGGCCAGCCCACGGAAGCCGGGCTGATGGCGGATGCCCGTGCCCAGCTCGACTTCCTGGTGGAGCAAGGGGTATCCGGCCAGAAGCTGGTGCTCTACGGGGAATCGCTGGGGACCGGCGTGGCCGTCCAGATGGCCGCGGAACGCCGGGTCGGCGGGGTGGTGCTGGAAGCGCCCTACACCTCCATGACCGACGTGGCTGCCGCGCATTACCCGATCCTTCCGGTGCGCCTCCTGCTGCGCGACCGCTACGACAGCCTGTCCCGCATCGGCCAGATCGCGGCGCCCCTGCTGGTGGTGGTGGCACAGCGGGACGCGGTGGTGCCCACCGCCCTGTCCGATACCCTGTTCCGGGCGGCGGCGGAGCCCAAGTACATCGTCCGTCTGCCCGGCGCGGGGCACAACGACATGATGGAGCACGGGCTGGCGGAGGTGGTGGTGGACTTCGTCGCCACCCTCGACAGACCAGGTGGGCGGGTCGAGCCAGCGGTGATCGAGCAGGAGCGTCCGCGGGGAACCGCCCTCATTCCACGCCCCTGATGGCCCCGCCGCTGATGGCCCCTCCCGCCCGTTACGGTCCCCCCCTCAGCGCCGCCAGCGCCTCCGGCGTGTCCACGTCCACCAGCACGCCGTCGTCCGGCATCTCCACCTCGCAGACCAGGTCGGCATGGCGGTCCAGCAGGGCCTTCGCCCCGGTGTCGCCGATCAGCTCCAGCATCTCCGGGACGAAGCGGCGGTCCCAGAGGACCGGGTTGCCCCGCCGGCTCCGGAAGGCGGGGACGCAGACGGCCCGACCCTCCGCCGGAGCATAGGCAGCGATCAGACGGTCGATGGCTGCCGCTTCCACCCGCGGCATGTCCCCCAGAAGCACCAGCACGCCGTCGGCATCGTCCGGCAGGGCGCGCAGACCGGCCTTCAACGACGCGCTCAGGCCGGCAGCATGCTCCGCCGCCTCCACGATCCGGACTGCGCGGCCGGTAAGGGCATCGCGCACGGCATCCTGCTGATGGCCGACGACGACGGTGACGGACCGGACCTGGGAGGCCAGCGCCGCATCCACGGCGCGGGCGACCAGGGGAACCCCGCCGACATCGGCCAGCAGCTTGTTCCGACCCATCCGGCGCGACAGGCCGGCCGCCAGCACCAGCGCCGCGATCCGGGGCGCGCGGGGCGGGGCCGTGGCCTGGGCGCGCGGCAGCGGGCGGGTCGGGATCTCCGAGAGAAGCCCGCCGACGCCCATACGCATGATGTCCGGGCCTGTCACCTCCAGACCGGCGGCCAGCCGGTGCAGGACCCAGTCAAATCCGTTCAGCCTGGGGGAGCGGGCGCAGCCGGGCAGCCCCAGCACCGGCACGTCCCCCAGCCGGCCCAGCAGCAGCAGGTTGCCGGGGTCCACCGGCATGCCGAAATGCAGGACTTCACCGCCCGCCTCGACGATCCCGGCCGGCACCACGTCCCGGCGGTCCGTGATGGCGGAGGCGCCGGCGACCAGCAGCAGGGTGCAGCCGGCATCGTGCAGGTCCGTCAGCGCCGTGGCCACGGCGGCGCCCTCATGCGGCACCCGCCGTTCCGCCGCCAGGGTCGCGCCGACGCCGGCCAGCCGGTCGCGCGTGGCGGCCACGGTCTTCTCCAGCACGGCCGGCTTCAGCCCCGGCAGCAGCGTCTGCACGAGACCGGTCCGCAGGCCCTGCCAGGGGGCGACGTGCAGCAGCGGGCCGGGGGCCGCCAGGGCCTCCGCCGCCGTGACCGCGTCCCCCGGCGCGGCGAAGGGGATGACCTTCACCGTCGCCACCATCTGCCCCGCCTCCACCGGCGTATGGGCGGGCAACGTGGCAAGAGTAAGGGACTCGTGCAGCAGGTTCAGGCGGTCCACCCGGTCCCTGTCCACGACCGCAAGACCGGCCACGGCGGCGAACAGGTTGACCCGGCCGGTGAAGGCGGCGCTGACCGTCAGGCCCGACCCTGCCACCGCACGGGCGAGACGCGCCGCCGCCGCATCCTCCGCCACGTCCCCCGGCTCCGGCAGGGCCGCGACCACCGTGTCGAGCCCGGCCGCGGCCAGGGCGGTGACATCTTCCCCCGACAGGACGCGGCCCTTGCGGAAGGACAGACCCGCCAGTTTCAGGGAATGGGCCAGGACGGCCCCCGCGGCGTCGGCCAGCGGCAGGGGGCCGAAGCGCATCTCACGCCCCGTCCGTCCGGGCCTTCGGGCCGCCGCGCAGGGCGAGCGTCACCTGGGCCATGATGGCGACGGCGATCTCCGCCGGCGTGAGGGCGCCGATGTCCAGCCCCACGGGGCCGTGGATGCGGGCGAGCCCGTCCTCCGCGACTCCCGCCTCCCGCAGCCGCGCCAGCCGGCCCGCATGCGTCTTCCGGCTGCCCAGGGCACCGATATAGAAGGCCGGGGACCCCAGCGCCGCGATCAGGGCGGGATCGTCCAGCTTGGGATCGTGGGTCAGGGTGACGACGGCCGTGCGCCGGTCCGGTGCGAGCGCGCGCAGCGCATCGTCCGGCCAGTCCCCGTTCAGGCTCACGGTGGGGAAGCGGGCATCCGTGGCGAAGGCGCGGCGCGGATCGACCACCACCACCTCGTAGCCCGCCAGCACCGCCATCGGCGCGAGCGCCTGGGCGATGTGGACGGCACCGACCAGGACCAGCCGCAGCGGCGGATTCACGGTCTGGACGAAGTAGCGGCCCTCATAGAACTCGATGATGCCGCTGCGGTCTTCCCGCAGGGCCTGCCGCACCATCTCCAGCAGTTCGTCCTCAAGCCCGGCGTCGCCCTCCACATGCTCCGGATGCACGAGCGTCTGCATCCCGGTGCCGAGGTCCGTCACCAGGGCGGTGGGCAGCTTCGTCGCCGTCGCGCGGCGCAGCGCGTCGAAGATGCGGCGCTTCACGTCACCGGCTCCACATAGACCTGGACCTGCCCGCCGCAGGCGAGGCCGACCTCCCAGGCCATCTCGTTGGTGACGCCGAACTGGAGCAGCCGCGGCTCGCCGTCCTGGAGTGCCGCCATGGCCTCGTGGACGACGGCGCCCTCGATGCAGCCGCCGGAGACGGACCCGGCCATGGCGCCGGTGTCGTTCACGGCCATCTGGCTGCCGACCGGGCGGGGGGAAGAGCCCCAGGTGGCGATCACCGTGGCAAGCGCCACGCGGCGGCCGCTCTCCAGCCAGTCCGCAGCCTGCGCCAGGACCTGGGTGGTGTCGGCGGACAGTGTGCTCATGCGGCCTCCGTTCGTGCTGCGTCCCCGAGCCAGCGCTCCATGCCGGGTGCCCGCCGCGGCCCGGTGGGGGCGAGCACGGCGGCGAGCTGGGACAGGCTGCGCAGATTATGCACCGGACGGAAGTCGTCGACATGGGGCAGCATCGCGCGGACGCCCGACGATTTCGGGGCGAATCCCTCCCAGCGCAGCAGCGGGTTCAGCCAGATCAGCCGGCGGCAGCTCCGGTGCAACCGCTCCATTTCGGCCGAAAGCCCCTCGGCTGCGTCACGGTCCAGACCGTCGGTGATCAGCAGCACCAGCGCCCCCTGGCCCAGGACGCGGCGCGACCAGACGCGGTTGAACTCGTGCAGGCACGGGCCGATGCGGGTGCCGCCGGACCAGTCCTGCACGGTCCTGCCGACCTTCTCCAGGGCCAGGTCCACGTCGCGGGTGCGCAGATGGCGCGTGATGTTGCTGAGCCGCGTTCCGAACAGGAAGCAGTGCACGCGGTCGCGGTCGTTGGTGACGGCGTGCAGGAAATGCAGCAGCATCCGGCTGTACGGACCCATCGACCCGGAGATGTCGCAGAGCACCACCAGCGGCGGGTGCCGGGTGCGCGGCCGGCGGCGGGCGATCTCCACCAGCGCCCCGCCGGTGCGCAGGCTCCGGCGCAGGGTCGCGCGCAGGTCGGCCCGCCGGCCGGCCCGGGCGGGTTCGGAACGCCGGGTGCGTACCTCCGGGAGCGGCAGCCGCATCCGGGCGATGGCCTGTTTCGCGGCGGCGACCTCGGCCGCGCTCATCTTCTCGAAATCCAGGGTCTGCAACCGTTCCTCGGCGGAGAAGGTGAGGGTTGCGTCGATGCTCACCTCGTCCGCGGCATCCCGCGGGGGCTCCTCCGCGTCGGGGCGGCCGAAGGCGTCCGCCACCCGGCGGGACAGGTCCGGCCCCTGGGGCCGGAGTTCGGTGCGCACGGTCGGCAGCAGCAGATCCAGCATCCGCTCCAGGATCTGCGGGTTGCGCCAGAACAGGTGGAACGCCTGGTCGAACAGCTCCCGCTGGTCGCGGCGGGTGACAAAGACGGCGTGCAGGGCCCAGTAGAAATCCCGCCGGTCGCCCAGCCCCACGGCCTCCACCGCCTCCACGGCGCGCAGCACCTGTCCGGGGCCGACCGGCAGCCCGGCGGCGCGCAGGGCCCGGCCGAAATGCATCAGGTTGTCCAGCAGGCGGGACGGGGCGGTCATGCGCCCTCCTGGCCCAGCCGCGCCGTCGCCAGTTCCGTCCGCACCTGGGTCAGGATGCGGGCGGCCTCGGAGCCCTGAATGCGGGCGATGTCGTCCTGGTACTTCAGCAGCGTTCCCAGCGTGTCGTTGATCGTCTCCGGGGACAGTTCCAGCGTGTCGAGCTGCACCAGCGCCTGCGCCCAGTCCAGCGTCTCCGCCACGCCGGGCAGCTTGAACAGGTCCTGCCGCCGCAGGGCCTGGACGAAGCCCACCACCTCGGCCGCCAGCCGTTCAGGGGCGCCGGGCGCCTTGCGGCGGAGAATCTCCAGCTCCCGCGCCGCCGTCGGATAGTCCACCCAGGCGTAGAAGCAGCGCCGCTTCAGCGCGTCGTGGATCTCCCGTGTCCGGTTGGAGGTGAGGATCACCAGCGGCGGTTCCTCCGCCCGGATGGTGCCCAGTTCGGGCACCGTCACCTGCCAGTCGGACAGCACCTCCAGCAGGAACGCCTCGAACGGCTCGTCCGCCCGGTCCAGTTCGTCGATCAGCAGCACGGGCGGCCCCTCCGGGCGCGGCTCCAGCGCCTGGAGGACGGGCCGTTCGATCAGGAAGTCGCGGGCGAAGATGTCCCGCTCCAGCGCCGCCCGGTCGCGGTCGCCCGCGGCCTCCGCCAGCCGGATGGCGATCATCTGGCGGGGATAGTTCCATTCGTAGACGGCGGAGGCGATGTCCAGCCCCTCATAGCATTGCAGGCGGAGAAGCCGGCGGCCCAGCGTGCCGGCCAGCACCTTGGCGATCTCCGTCTTGCCGACGCCCGCCTCTCCCTCCAGGAACAGCGGGCGCTTCAGCTTGAGCGCCAGGAACAGGGCCGTGGCCAGGGCACGGTCGGCGACATAGTCCCCGGCCTGGAGCAGGGCCAGCGTTTCCTCGACCGACGCGGGAAGCGCGCGGGGCATGGGACCCCCGGTCACGCGCCCGCCACCGCGCGCTGCGCCATGACCCGGACCAGATGCGCCCGGTACTCCGCGCTGGCGTGCAGGTCGCTGTTGAGGTCCGACGCATCGACCGTCAGCCCGTCCAGCGCGGCGGGGGAGAAGTCGGCCGCCAGGGCGCGCTCGGCCTCCGTCCAGCGGAAGACGCAGGCGCCGGCCCCCGTCACGGCCACGCGCACCCCGCCCCCGATGACGGCCACGAAGACGCCGACGACGGCATAGCGGCTGGCCGGGTTGCGGAACTTCGTGTACTTCGCCCGCTCCGGCCGGGGGAAATGCACGGCCACGACGATCTCTCCCGGCTCCAGGGCCGTCTCGAACAGGCCGGTGAAGAAGTCGTGGGCCGCGATCCGGCGACGGTCGGTGCGGACGGTGGCGCCCAGCGCCAGGAGTGCCGCGGGATAGTCCGCTGCCGGATCGTTGTTGGCGATGGAGCCGCCGAGCGTGCCGCGGTTGCGCACCTGCGGGTCGCCGATCAGCCCGGCCAGCTCGGCCAGCGCCGGGATCGTGGCCTTGACGGTCGGGTCGAACCGGACCTCGTGATGCGTGACGCCGGCGCCGATGGTGACGCCGTCGCCCTCGGCGCAGATGCCCCGGAGGTCGGGGATACGGCCAAGGTCGATCAGATCCGTGGGCTGGGCCAGCCGCTGCTTCAGGGTGGGCAGCAGCGTCTGCCCCCCGGCCAGCAGTTTCGCATCCTCCCGACCCTGGAGCAGGGCGGTCGCATCGGCAAGCGACAGGGGCCTGTGGTACTCGAAGCTGTACATGGGCGGGCTCCCTCACTCAGCCGCGGCGGGAACGTGGCGGGCGGATTGGATGGCGCGCCAGACCCGTTCGGGCGTGGCCGGCATGTCGAGATGGCGGATGCCCAGGTCCGACAGGGCATCGACCACGGCGTTCATCACGCAGGCGGCCCCGCCGATCGTGCCGGCCTCACCGCAGCCCTTCACGCCCAGCGGGTTGTGCGTGCAGGGGGCGTGCTCGTTCGTCTTCACCGTCATGCAGGGCACGTCGTCCGCCCGCGGCATGCAGTAGTCCATGAAGGAGCCGGTCAGAAGCTGGCCGCTCTCCGGGTCGTAGACGCAGTTCTCATAAAGCGCCTGGCCGATGCCCTGGACGACGCCGCCATGGACCTGCCCTTCGACCACCATCGGGTTGATGATGCGGCCGAAATCGTCCACCGCGATGAAGGAGACGACGCGGGTCACGCCGGTGTCGGCGTCGATCTCCACCTCGCAGATCTGGGTGCCGTTGGGAAAGGTGAAGTTCTTCGGGTCGTAGAAGGCCTGCTCGTCCAGGCCGGGTTCCAGTTCGTCCAGCGGAAACCTGTGCGGGACGTAGGCCGACAGGGCAACGTCGGCGATGCCGATGGAGCGGTCGGTGCCGGCCACGGTGAAGCGTCCGTCCTTGAACTCGATATCGCCTTCCGCCGCCTCCATCATGTGCGCCGCGATCCTGCGGGCCTTGGCCACCACCTTGTCCATCGCCTTGGCGATGGCCGAACCGCCGACAGCCAGCGAGCGGGAGCCGTAGGTGCCCATGCCCATCGGCACCTTGGAGGTGTCGCCATGGACGATCTCCACGTTCTCGATGGGGACGCCCAGCCGGTCGGCGACGATCTGGGCGAAGGTCGTCTCATGGCTCTGGCCGTGGCTGTGCGATCCGGTGAAGACCGTGACGGAGCCGGTCGGGTGGAAACGCACCTCGGCACTCTCATAGAGACCGGCACGCGCCCCCAGGGCACCGGCGACGTTGGACGGGGCGATGCCGCACGCCTCGATATAGGCGCAGATGCCCAGGCCACGCAGCTTGCCCTGCCGGGCGGATTCGGCCTTTCGGGCGGCGAAGCCGGCATGGTCGGCCAGCGCCAGCGCATCCTCCAGGTTCTTCACGAAGTCGCCGCTGTCATAGGTCAGGGCGACCGGCGTGGCGTAGGGCATCGCCTCCTTCGGGATCAGGTTGCGCCGGCGCAGCTCGACCCGGTCGATGCCGGTTTCCCGCGCCGCCATGTCCACCAGTCGCTCCAGCAGGTAGCACGCCTCCGGCCGGCCGGCGCCGCGGTAGGCGTCCACGGGCACCGTGTGGGTGAAGACGGCCGTCACCTCCGCATAGATGGCGGGTGTCCTGTACTGGCCGGCCAGCAGCGTGGCGTAGAGATAGGTCGGGATGGAGGTGGAGAAGGTGCTGAGATAGGCCCCCATGTTCGCCGTGGTCCGGACCCGCAGGCCCAGGAAGTGCCCGTCCGCATCCAGGGCGAGTTGCGCGCGGGTGACATGGTCGCGGCCGTGGGCGTCGGACATGAACGCCTCGCCGCGCTCCGCCACCCACTTGACCGGCCGCCCGAGCCGGCGCGCCGCCCAGGTGACGATCGCCTCCTCGGCATAATGATAGATCTTCGAGCCGAAGCCGCCGCCGACGTCCGGTGCCACCACCCGGAGCTTGTGCTCCGGGATGCCCAGCACGAAGGCGCCCATCAGCAGACGGATGACGTGCGGGTTCTGGCTGGTGGTCCACAGCGTCGTCTCGTCCGTCGCCCGGTCGTACTCGCCGATATAGGCGCGCGGCTCCATGGCGTTGGGGACGAGGCGGTTGTTCACCAGATCCAGCGTGGTGACGTGCGCGGCCTTGGCGAAGGCGGCTTCCGTCGCGTCGCGGTCCCCGATGTGCCAGTCGTAGCAGAGGTTGCCCGGCGCCTGCGGATGCACCTGCGGGGCATCGGGCGCACCGGCGTCGGCGGTGACGACGATGGAGGGTAGCGGCTCGTAGTCCACCAGGATCAGCTCGGCCGCGTCCTTCGCCTGGTTGCGCGTCTGCGCGATCACGACCGCCACCTGATCGCCGACATGGCGGGCCACGTCCGGCACCAGCGGCGGGTGCGGCGGCTCCGCCATCGGCGTACCGTCCTTGTTGTGGATCAGCCATCCGCAGGGCAGGGATCCGACCTTGTCCGCCGCCATTTCGGCCCCGGTGAAGATGGCGACCACGCCCGGCGCCTGCATCGCGTCGTCCGTGTCGATGGACCGGATGCGGGCGTGCGCGTGCGGGCTGCGCAGGATGTAGGCGTGGAGTTGGCCGGGCCGGTTGATGTCGTCGGTGTAGGTGCCGCGGCCGGTCAGGAAGCGCAGGTCCTCGCGGCGGCGCACGGCGGCGCCGATGCCGGTCGGAGCGGTATCGAGGGGTGCGGTCATGCGTGTCCTCCCTGGGGGACGAAGGCCCGGAGCCTCTGTCGGGCGCCTGGGCCGGAAATCCGCTCTGTCGTCGTCTGTGCCGGTCGTCGTGTATGCCTGTCGTCGTCTGTACCGGCCGGGGCGGCGTGCGCAGGGCGGCCTATTCGGCCGCCACCGCCGCGCTCGCCGATCCCGCACGTATCTCTTCCGCGCAGGCCAGCACGGACTTCACGATGTTGTGGTAGCCGGTGCAGCGGCAGATGTTGCCCTCCAGCCAGCCGCGGACCTCGGTCTCGCTGGGGGAGGGGGTGCGGTGCAGCAGCTCGACCGCGCTCATCACCATGCCGGGGGTGCAGAATCCGCACTGCAACCCGTGGTTCTCGCGGAAGGCGGCCTGCATCGGGTGCAGGGTGCCGTCGGGCGCCGCCAGCCCTTCGATGGTGGTGATGCTGGCCCCGTCGGCGCTTGCGGCCAGCAGGGTGCAGCTCTTCACCGAGCGGCCGTCCAGATGGACGACGCAGGCCCCGCACTGGCTGGTGTCGCAGCCGACATGCGTGCCGGTGAGGCCCAGTTCCTCACGCAGGAACTGGACGAGCAGGGTGCGCGGTTCGACCGCGCGCGAGACGGGCCGACCGTTGACGGTCAGCGATACGGTGATCGGCATGCGCCCTCCCGGTTCGTGGCGTTCTCACCTTCACGGACCGGTACCGGCTTGTCCCCGCCGGATGGTTCGGGCCGGAGAATCCAGGGCAGTCAGGGATTCGAGGTGAGCGTATCCCGGGGGGCGCTTGCCGGTCAAGGCAACCGGTCCCGCTCAGACGAGCATGACCAGCACCAGAAGCACGAGCAGGAGCAGCGGCACCCAGACCGCCGGGCGCAACCCGAAGGGCGCATCCGGAGAGGCCTGCGGCGTCGGGGCAGGCTCGCGCGGCGCGGCATCGACCGCGGTGGGGGCAGGGCTTTCCGTCACCGCCACGGGCTCAGTGGCTACGGGTTCCGGTGCCACGGGTTCCGCTGCCGGTTCGGACGCCGGGGCGGGCTCCGCCGTCTCGTCATCCAGCCGGTGGTGCGGTTCGGCCAGTTCGTTCAGGACGGGCGCGGTCTCCTCGTCCACCTGGGCGACACTGTCCGGGCGCGTCACCAGCGGCACCGAGGCCAGACCAGGGACACCGGAGGAGGGAACTTCCGGCGCGGCTTCGACCTCTTCGGCCGTTTCGACCAGCAGTTCGGTCGCAGCTTCGTCGGCGGTTTCGGGTTGGTTCAGGGATTTCACGGGCACCCCCAGGATTTCGTGGAATTTATCGAAGAAGTCGTCCGCCATCTTGCGGGCCGTGCCCCGGATCAGGCGGGAGCCCAACTGGGCGAGCTTGCCGCCGACCTGGGCCTCGGCCGTATAGGTCAGGATGGTGATGCTGTCGCTTTCCGGTGTCAGCGCGACCCTGGCGATGCCCTTGCCGAAGCCGGCTGCACCGCCCTGACCCTCACCGGAAAGAGTATAGCCGTTCGGCGGATCAAGGTCGGTCAGGGTGACCTTGCCGGCGAAACGGGCGCTGACGGGACCGATCTTGACCTTGGCCTTGAGGGCGAACCCGGTGTCAGAGGTCTGCTCAAGAGTCTCGCAGCCCGGAATGCAGCGGCGCAGCACCTCGGGATCGTTCAGCGCCAACCAGACATGCTCGCGCGGCGCGTCGATGCGGTATTCGCCGTTGATATCCATGGTGCGGCTCCCTCTGGCAAGCCGATCGGATATCCGGGACGGTAAACCCGTTACGGGACCCCGGCAAGCGGGGTCCGGGCCGCACACCCGCAGGGACGTACCGGGTCGGAACCTTCCCGGACGTCCACCGCGGCCGTGTGGTTGTGCCTGCTTCGGTCAGGCGTGGTGGAAGAACAGGAATGTCAGTGCGATGAACAACGGCCCGAGGCAGACAATCGACCACGCCATATAGCCGAAGAAGCTGGGCATCCGGATGCCTTGCTCCTCGCAGATCGACTTAACCATGAAGTTGGGGGCATTGCCGATATAGGTGTTCGCACCCATGAAGACCGCCCCAGCGGAGATGGCGGCCAGCGTTGTAGCCAACGGACCCATCAGAATCTCGGGATCGCCTCCGGCCAGATTGAAGAACACCAGATAGGTCGGCGCGTTGTCGAGGAAGCTGGAGAGCGCTCCCGTCAGCCAGAAGTAGGCGGCGGGGATCGGGTTGCCATCGGGGCCTGTGACGAAGTGCGCCAGACCTGCGAGCGCGCCGTCGGTCCCGGAGCGCAGGATGGCGAGTGCGGGGATCATGGTCACGAAGATCGCAAAGAAGAGAATCGCCACTTCCTGGATGGGAGTCCAGGTGAAGGCGTTCTCGACACGGATGCTCCTGCGCGTCGACTTCAGCGACATCGCCGCGATGGAGATCAGCGCCAGATCGCGGACCAGACTGTCCAGAGGGAAGCTCAGGTGCCAGATGTGCAGCGACCACTCCGGCTCCCACGGGCCGGTCGTCAGCACGACGCCGACGACAGCGGCGAGATAGAGGATGTTGTGCCCGCCTTGAATGCGGATCTGGCGGGATTCCTCTTCGGGCATCGGCAGGCCCTCACGCCGCCAGGCAATGCTGTCGATCACGTAGAATACCGCCAGCAGGACCACTGACATCAGCATCATCGGGCCGAACATGTGCTCGACCGTCCAGTCGAAGTCCACACCTTGCAGATAGCCGATGAAGAGCGGCGGGTCGCCCAATGGGGTCAGCGAACCGCCGATGTTGGAAACCAGAAAGATGAAGAAGACGAAGACATGGACCTTGGTCTTGCGCTCCTGGTTCGCGCGCAGCAGCGGCCGGATCAGCAGCATGGAGGCGCCCGTGGTGCCGACAAGGCTTGCAATCAGCGTTCCGAAGGCCAGCAGCGACAGGTTCGTGTTCGGAGTCCCGATCAGGTTCCCCGAAACCAGGATGCCGCCCGATACGACGAACAGAGTGAAGATCAGGATCAGGAAGGGCAGGTAGTCCAGCAGCAGCGTATGCAGCAGTTCGTGTCCCGCGATGTCGATCCCTTCCACGGCGACGAAGGGCAGGGCGAAGGCCAGCGCCCAGAAAACCGCGACCTTGCCGAAATTGTGATGCCAGACCCTTGGCAGCAAGAGCGGCATCAGGGCGATGGACAGGAGGATGCCGACGAAGGGGAGCCCCCAGAGCAGGCTGAGATCGGACCCGTCGAGATGGGGTGCCGCAGCGTCCAGAGGCGGTGTCTCCGCCGGCCCGTCTGCGGCCCAGGCCGGGAAGGCGCAGGCGGAAGCAAGGGCGACGGCCGGGGCGAGCGATTTCAACAGGCGCAAGGCAGTGGTACTCCGAAATCCGTGCTGCGACAGGCCACCAGCGCCGGCCGATGCTTGCCAGGACCGGGGATTTCCCCAGTCAGCCTCTCGGGATAGCCATTCTCCGCCAGGCAGGGCTTGTCAAGCCGGTATGGCAAGGTCCGCACAGCCGGCCCGCCTCCGCACCTGCCCTGTCCGGGCGGCGGGACAAGGCTCCCCGTTTACTCCGGTTTCCCGCTGGAGTATCTGCAAGGGATGCAGACCGTTCTCCGCCGCCTTCTCCCGCTCCTGCTGGTCCTCGTCACCGCGCTGCCGGCGGCGGCTCGGCTGGACCGCTCCAGCGTCCGTGTCGAGACTGCCTCCGGTGCCAGCCACCGCTTCGAGGTGGAACTGGCGCTGACCCCGCAGGATCAGGCGCGCGGGCTGATGTACCGGGACCATCTCGATCCCGCGGCCGGCATGCTCTTCCTCTACGACCGGCCGCAGCCGGCCTCGTTCTGGATGCGCAACACCCTGATCCCGCTGGACATCATCTTCATCGCCGCCGACGGGCGGATCGTGAACATCGCGGCCGAGGCCAGACCGCTGGACGAGACGCCGCTCCCCTCGGACGGCCCCATCCTGGGTGTTCTGGAGATCGGCGGCGGGCTGGCCGCGAAGCTGGGCATCAGACCCGGCGACCGCGTCGTCCACAGTGCGTTCGAGAAGGGAAAGTAATTCCGGGACCCTCAGCAGATTTCTTCCGGGGCAGTTCCGGACATCATCAGAATTTCTGCGGAAAGGACGGGCCTGCTGCGGGAAATCCCGTCCTAAAGGGGTAGCGACGTCTTCCGTAAATCCGATGGACCGGGGCGCGTCACACCCTTTAAAGTACACACATGGTCTGGGTTCCCAACCATGTGCCGCCCTTGCAGCAGCCTGCCGCCCCCGTCCGGCAGGATGTGAAGGTCGTGCCCGCGGCGGCCATCAGCGACCGCCGCGACCGCCGGTCGGGCAGCGATGCCAACCGCCGGCGCCGTGCCCTCTTCGACTTCCTGATGCAGGAGGTCCATGAGATCCGGGAACTAGAGCCTGACCAGAAGGCTCTGGTGCGGGACAATCTGCGCGGATTCGTGCAGCGCCAGTCGCTGCGGTCCCCGGACCAGCCGGTTCCGCCGCCCCCTTCGCCGGAAGAGGCGGCAGACACCGTCGTCGCCGCCATGGCTCCCGCGCCGAGCGCGGAACTGCCGGCGGACGAGCGGGAGAACCGCCGCCGCCTCAGGGAGGAGGTGCGGCGCCTGCTGATGCTGCACAGCGACCGGGCGACCAAGATCGCCGCCTACATCCATGGCCTGATGGTGGCGACGCGCGAGGTGCATGTGGTCGATCTGGACGTCTGACCCGGGCTGGACGTCTGACCCCGGGGCCGGCCGTCAGCGTCGCCGCGCCAGGGTGAGCCCGTCGCCGATCGGCACCTGGCAGAGCGAGACCCTGTCGTCCCGCCCCAGCTTGGCGTTCAGCGCCCGGATCGCCTCCGTCCGGGGCGTCGTGTCCTCAGGATCGGCGACCCGGCCGCTCCAGAGCGTGTTGTCCAGCGCCACCAGCCCGCCCGGCCGGACGAGGCGCAGCGCCTGTTCGTAGTAGGCATCGTAGTTGGGCTTGTCGGCATCAATGAAGACCATGTCGAACGTCTCCCCCAGCCCCTCGGCCAGCAGAGCGTCGAGCGTGTCCAGCGCCGGTCCCAGCCGCAGCTCGATCCGGCCGGCGACACCGGCCTCGGCCCAGTAGCGCCGCGCGACCGCGGTCCATTCCTCTGACACGTCGCAGCAGATCAGGCGCCCCTGCGGTGGCAGCGCCAGGGCGCAGGCAAGGGCGGAATAGCCGGTGAAGGTCCCCACCTCCAGCAGACGCACGGCGCCGGTCAGCTCCACCAGCAGCGCCAGGAACTGCCCCTGTTCGGGGGCGATCTGCATCGACGCCTGACTGCCGAGCGCTGCGGTTTGCTCACGCAGGCGGGCCAGGACCGCCGGTTCCCGCACCGAGGTGGCGCGGTAATAGGCATAGAGCCGGTCGTCCATCCCGATGGTTCGCGGCGACATCGGACCCTCCCGCGTCGGTGGTGCAGATCACCCATTCATAGGACGCGGCACCGGACCTGTCACCGGCGCAACAATCGGGTGCTATCACCGTCCGGGCGGGACCGGGGTCCCGCCGCCGGTGCCATTTCCGCCCGGACGTCCGTCTTCCGGTCCGCCGCCATGTCCTCCAATCCGGTCCTCTACGCCGCCGCCGTGCTGATCTGGGGCTCCACCTGGTATGCCATCGAGTTCCAGCTCGGCGTCGTGGACCCCGCCGTCTCGGTGACGTACCGCTTCGCCCTGGCCGGCTCCCTGATGCTGGGCTGGCTGGCCGTCACACGCCAGCGCCTGCTGCCGCCGCGGGCCGGCTGGCCGGCCATCCTGGTCACCGGGGTCTTCACCTTCTCGCTGAACTACCTGCTGATCTACAAGGCGACCGGGCTGCTGCCGTCGGGGCTGGTGGCGGTGGCCGGATCGACCCTCAGCCTGATGAACGTGCTGAATTCCCGGATCTTCCTCGGCCAGCCGATGCGCCCGGCGGTGCTGCTCGGCGGTCTCATGGGGGTGGGCGGCGTGCTGCTGCTGTTCTCTCCGGAGATCGAGCGGCACGGCTGGGTCGGCGGCACGCTGCTGGGCCTGGGGCTGGTGTTCCTGGGGAACTACTGCGCCTCGCTCGGCAACATGGCCGTGTCCAAGGCCCGCCGGGCGCAGGTGCCGCTGGTGGCGGCGACCGCCTGGGGCATGCTGGGCGGCGCCGCCCTGACGGCGCTGACCGCGGTCGTCCGCGGCGTGCCGTTCGATTTCGACCCGTCGCTGCCCTATGTGCTGTCGCTGCTCTACCTTGCCCTGTTCGGGTCGGTCGCCGCGTTCCTCAGCTACTTCACGCTGCTGGGGCGGATCGGGGCGGACCGGGCCGGCTATACCGCGGTGATGACGCCGATCCTCGCCCTGGTCATCTCCACCCTGTTCGAGGATTACCAGTGGAACCTGTCGGCCGCGCTGGGTCTGCTGCTGGCGGTGGGGGGCAACATTCTGGTGATGGCGCCGGGGAGCCTCCGGCTGAAGCCCAGGATGGCGGCCGGGGAGGCCGGCTGACCCGCCGCATGCCCGTCCGGACGGGGCCTCCGGTCGGCCCATCCGAACGGTCGGGGCCGGTGGCCTTGCCCCGGCCGGGAGCGTGGTGTATCTCCACCGTGACGGAGCGTAGCGCAGTCTGGTAGCGCGGCTGGTTTGGGTCCAGCAGGCCGGAGGTTCGAATCCTCTCGCTCCGACCAGCTTCCCGCGCCAGCCTGCTGGCGCACTTCCGGGGCCCACGGGCCCGTCCCGAGGACGAGAGGCGGCTTGCGGTCATGAAGGTCAGGATCTACCAGCCCAGCAAGACGACGATGCAGTCGGGGCGCGCCAAGACCAACGGCTGGCTCCTGGAATACGAGATCGAGACGCCGCGCCGGGCGGAACCCCTGATGGGCTGGATTTCCTCGGGCGATACGCTGAACCAGGTCCGCCTGCGCTTCGACAGCAAGGAGGCGGCCATCGCCTTTGCGGAGAAGAAGGGCTGGACCTGCGACGTGGCCGAGAGCCATACGCGCCGCGTCACGCCCAAGAGCTACGCGGACAATTTCCGGTCCGACCGGCCCCGCATCGGCCGGTTCTGACGGGTCCGGACCCAGGGCGCCCTTAGCTCAGTCGGATAGAGCAACCGCCTTCTAAGCGGTAGGTCACAGGTTCGAATCCTGTAGGGCGCGCCAACCCGGCCGCTTCCGGAACCATGGGGCGCCGGCTGCGTTGGCAGCGGGGGCCGCGCCGACGGGGCCGCGGAAGAGGTGGCTGGATGCGGTTCGTGATCAATCTGCTGGTCGCCTGCCTCCTGGTCGGCCTGTTGCTGACCTGGCTGGGCATCGACCCCGTGGCGCTGCTGAACGGCGCCTGGGCGGCGATCCAGGATGCGCCGCGGGCCATTGCCGACGCCGCGGGCTGGGCCGTGCCCTATATCCTGACCGGTGCCATCGTGGTGGTGCCGGTCGCCGTCATTGTCCTGCTGCTGCGCCTGATCCGGCAGCGCCGGCGTTCCGGCGGCAGCGATCCTTATCTTTGATTCCTCAGCCTGATCCTGTCCGCGACCCTGTCCCGGGATCCGCGGCCCCTGAAGCGGTTCCGCCGATCCGGGGGCTGGCCGGTCAGCGCCCCGATCCCGAGGCGAGGCCCGCGATCGGGCCCATGGCGACCAGACGGGCGGGGCGGTTGAAGTTCATGGTGATCATCAGGGTCGCATGCCCCTTGATGACGTAGAGCACCTTCTCCGCATCGACGGGCAGGGGGATGTTCTTCGCCATGCAATGGGTGATGAGCGCCGCCTGCACCTCTTCCTCGGCAAGGGTCAGGACCTGCTTGCCGCCGTCAAGGTCGAGGTAGGTCTTCACCCCGTCCTCCATGGCGAAGCGGATGCCCGTGATCTCCCCCTCGGGCAGCGGGTCCTTCAGGCGCCGGCGCCGGTCGATCACCGAAGCGACCACCTCGCGGTCGTTGAAGACGATGCAGCGCAGCTCCTTCATGGGGCCATTCCCTGTTCTGATCGCCCCGATTCTAGCCGTTGCGACCGCGCACGACCAGAGGTGTCCGGACCCGCGCGCAAAAGAAAGAGCCGGCGTTTCCAACAGGAAGCGCCGGCCTGAGTGGATAGGGAGGGTTAAGAGACACCCCTTTCTAGGAAGGGGCTTTCCTCCCCACATTGATATGGATCAAGGGTGCCTAATATTCCCCGGGGTGCCGGAACGGCGTCAGCCCTTGCCGTACAGCTCCTCCGCCGGCACCTCGACCTCGGCGATAACGGCCAGCGCGCCGTCCCGCACGGCGCGGTAGAAGCAGTTGCGCCGCCCGGTGTGGCAGGCGACGCCCACCTGATCCACCAGCAGCAGCAGGGCATCGCCGTCGCAGTCGATGCGAAGCTCACGCAGATGCTGCACCTGCCCCGAGGTGTCGCCCTTGCGCCAGAGCGCCCGGCGCGAGCGGGACCAGTAGACGACGCGGCCGCCGGCCAGCGTCTCCCGGAGGGAGTCGCGGTTCATCCAGGCCAGCATCAGCACCTCGCCCGTGTCGTGCTGCTGGGCGATGGCCGGGACGAGGCCGTCCGCATCGAATTGCAGTTCGGCGAGGAGAGCGTCCAGGGCTCCGGTCGTCATCGGCGGGCCCCCCGCAGGCGGCCGAAGGCGCGGTCGAGATCGCGGATCAGGTCCTCGGCATCCTCCAGCCCGGCATGCAGCCGGATCAGCGTTCCCCGGCCGCGCCAGGGAACGGCGGTCCTGATCCGGTCGGGAAAGGCGGGCAGGATCAGGCTCTCGAATCCGCCCCAGCTGTAGCCCATGCCGAACAGGGACAGGCCGTCCAGCATGGCGGCCAGGGCATCCTGTGGGATGCGCTCCAGTTCCACCGCGAACAGGCCGCAGGCGCCGGTGAAATCGCGCTGCCACATGGCATGGCCGGGATCGTCCGGCAGGGCCGGATGCAGGACGCGCCGGACCTCCGGCTGTCCGGCCAGCCAGCGGGCCAGCCGGATGCCGGTCTCCTGGTGGCGCACGAGACGGACGGGCAGGGTGCGCAGGCCGCGCAGCGCCAGGAACAGGTCGTCCGCCCCGGCCGCCGCGCCCAGCGTCACGGCCGACTGCTTCACCGCCAGCCGGCAGGATTCCTCCCGGGCGATGATGACGCCCAGGGTGGCGTCCGAATGGCCGCAGACATACTTCGTCGCCGCCTGGATCGAGACATCCACTCCCAGGGCCAGCGGCTTGAAGAAGACGCCGGCCGCCCAGGTGTTGTCGATCAGGGTCAGGCACCCGCGCGCCCGCGCCGCGGCGACGATGGCCGGCACGTCCTGCATCTCGAAGGTGAGCGAGCCCGGCGACTCCAGCAGGATCAGGCGGGTGTTCTCCCGGATCAGACCGGCGATGCCGGCCCCGATGCCGGGATCGTAGAACTCCGTCTCCACGCCCAGGCGGGCCAGCATCTGGCCGCAGAAGTGACGGGTCGGGCCGTAGACGCTGTCCGTCACCAGGATGTGGTCGCCCGCCTGCACGAAGGCGCTCAGCGCGACGGTGATCGCCTGTAGGCCGGAGCCGACGGCGACGGCGCCGCAACCGCCCTCCAGCTCTGCCATCGCCTCCTCGAAGGCGTGGCTGGACGGTGTACCCGTGCGGCCGTAGCGGATCGAACGGTATTCCGGATCGGGCGTCAGGAAGGCCGCGAGGGTCGGGTGCAGGATGGTGGAGGCCCGGTAGGGCGGGATGTTCACGGCACCGGCATGCCCGCCGGGGTCGCGGCCGAGATGGGCGAGGCGGGTCGAAAGGGCCAGGTCGGAGGAAGCGGTGCTGTCTGGATCGGCGGTCATCGGACGGGAGGTTCTGCCAAGGGGATCTGAGGGGCGGCGTCGAGGGGCATCACGCCCTCCAGCCTGGGGTCGTCCTCCAGCCGTTCTTCCTGCCGGAGGGGAACGAAGCCGGCGCGCTGGTACATCAGCAGCGCCTTGGGATGGTCGAAGGTGCAGGTGTTCACGGCCATCCGGGTGACCCCCGCGCCGTTCCAGCCCGCCTCGATCGCCCAGTCCAGCAGCCAGGGACCGAGGCCGTGGCCGATGAACTCCGGGATCAGGCCGAGATAGGCGATATCGACCTGTCCCGCCTTGCGGCGGTCCAGCTCGACATAGCCGGCGGGCACGCCGGCGACATAGGGTACGAAGACCTCGACCTTCTCGTCCTGGATGATGGCGCGTAGAGCGTCATCGGACAGCCGACGCCGGGTGTGCCAGAGCCAGGGCTCGCCCACCGTGGCGTAGAGGTAGCGGTAGAAGGAGACGGTGCAGCCCTCGGCCCGCAGCAGGGCCATGCGCTCGAAGGGGGGCGGCCGGTGCCGCGGCCGCGGCGCCTCCGCCATCTCCAGGAAGGTCACGATCGTGCGCAGCTTGCCGGCCGGGACCGCATCGTCCGTCATCATAGACCTCCAGCGGGGCCGGTCTCCACCGGCAGGTCGGGGCGGGCACCCCATTCGCACCAGGAGCCGTCATAGACCGGCACGTCGCTGCGGCCGAGACGGTGAAGCGCCAGGGCCAGCACGCAGGCCGTGATGCCGCTGCCGCAGGAGGCGACGACCGGCCGTTCCAGGTCCAGGCCCGCGGCGCGGAAACGTGCGGCCAGCGCGTCCGCCGGGAGCATCGTCTTCGTGCCGGCGTCCATCAGGTCGGAGACGGGCACGTTGCGCGCGCCCGGCATGTGGCCACCGCGCAGGCCCGGCCGCGGTTCGGGCACGCTGCCGTCGAAGCGGCCGGCCGGGCGGGCATCGACGATCTGCGCCGCGCCGGTCTCCAGCCCCGCCAGCATGTCGCCGGCATCGCGGACCAGGGACGGGTCGAGCCGCGCCCGGAAGGGCCGGGGCGCGGGCATCGGGGGGGGCGTATCCTCCAGCGGCAGTCCCTCCGCCTGCCAGCGCGGCAGGCCGCCATCCAGCACGAAGACCTTCGCGTGGCCGAAGACCCGGAAGGTCCACCAGACCCGCGGCGCGCTGAGGATGCCGTTGCTGTCATAGACGACGACCGTGTCCGCGCTGCCGATCCCCAGCATGGAGACGGCCTGGGCGAACACCTCCGGGGCCGGCAGCATGTGCGGCAGATCCGTGTCGGGCGCCGCGATCCCGTCGATGTCGAAGAACACGGCACCGGGGATGCGGGCCGCCGCATGCTCCGCCCGCGCATCGCGCGCGACGCCGGGCATGTGCCAGGACGCATCCACGACGCGCACGGACGGATCGGCCAGATGCTCGGCCAGCCAACGTGGACTGACCAGCGGATCGGAAACCATCGACTCTCACTCCTTCAAGGCGACGACGATGCGCCGGTTCTGTCTGCCCTTGTTCTCGATCTTCACGACGCTGACGGGGCCGATCTCGCCGGTGCGGCCGACATGGGTGCCACCGCAGGGCTGGAGGTCCACCGGCGCCTCGTCCGTGCCGATCAGCAGCAGCCGCAGCAGTCCCCCGCCGCGCGGCGGCTGCACCGAGAGGGTGCGGACCAGATCGGGCCGGCGGTCCAGCTCGGCATCGTCGACGATGCGCTCGGCCACCGGATGGTCGGCCGCGATGAGGGCGTTCAGGCGCGCCTCGATCTCCGCCTTGTCCAGACTGCCGGACGGCACGTCGAAGTCCAGCCGGCTGCGGTCGGCCCCGACCTGTCCGCCCGTCACGGACCCGGGCACGACCGCACAGAGGAGATGCAGCGTCGTGTGCATCCGCATGTGACGGTGGCGGCGCTCCCAGTCGATCTCCAGGGTCACCGGGGTACCGGGCGCGGGCAGCGGGGCGGACGTGTCCTCGGGGATGTGCAGCACGTCGTCGCCCGACAGCGGTGCGGCCTCCCCGGCCTTGCGCGTGTCGGCGATCCGCAGCGTCCCGCCCTCCCAGGCGATCGTGCCGGTGTCGCCCGGCTGTCCGCCGCCGGCCGGATAGAAGAGGGTGCGGTCGAGCCGGATACCCTCCGGCCCGGCCGACAGGACCGTCGCCTCAGCCGTCCGGGCACAGGGGGATTCGCGGAACAGCAGGGTCATGGCATTTCCCCCGGAAACAAAAGGAAAATTCCCGAAGTCCGGATGCTAACGGCGCATCCGGCGGCGATCAAGGAAAGTGCCGCGACTCGATCAGCGGCTCAGTCCGCCCAGCGCCGGCGCAGGGACAGACGGTGCCGCGCCAGCCAGTGGAGCGCCACCAGGGTGACGCCGTTGCGGATCTCGTTGCGGTCGGCGCGGGCGACGGCCTCGTCCGCCGGCAGGACCAGGACCCGGATGTCCTCGTTCTCCTCCGCCAGCCCGTGCAGGCCGCCCGCCCCGGCACTGTCCACCCGGCCGCAGTAGAGGGTGATGACCTCGCTGCACCCGCCGGGGCTCGGCAGGAACTCCCCGATCAGGACCAGATCGCTGACGGTGCAGCCGGCCTCCTCCACGGATTCGCGGCGCGCCACCTGCTCCGGGGTCTCCCCGGGATCGACAATCCCGGCCACCGCCTCCACCAGCCACGGTTCCCGGTCCGCGGCCAGGGCGCCGACGCGGAACTGCTCCACCAGCACCACGGCATCGCGGCCCGGATCGTAGAGCAGGACGGCGGCGGCATGGCCGCGGTCGAACAGCTCCCGGCTCATCTCTCCGCTCCAGCCCCCGGCGAACAGCCGGTGGCGCAGCCGGAAGACGTCCACGCGGAAATAGCCGCGATAGGCCTGACGCCGCTCCAGGACCTGGACATCGTCCCGGCCGAACGGTGCCTTGGCGGGCGGGGAGGAAGGGCGGTCGGTCATGGCGGTCCGGCGGATGACGGGATCGGTCGTGACGACCGGGGCTGCCGGCCGTTCAACCAGGGTAGACCCGGGAAGACGCGCAAGGCCAGCCCGGGTCTCCGGCGACCGAAGGGGAGACGGCATGTCCCTGACCAGCACACGGCAGTTCGATTTTACGGGAGGCTCCGGGCACCGGCTGTCCGGCCGGCTCGACCTGCCGACGGGGGAGCCCCGGGCGGCGGCGCTGTTCGCCCACTGCTTCACCTGTTCCAAGGACCACCATGCCTCCGTCCGCATCAGCCGCGCCCTGGCCGAGCGGGGATTCGCGGTGCTGCGGTTCGACTTCACCGGCCTGGGCAACAGCGCCGGCGATTTCGCCAACACCGGCTTCAGCAGCAATGTCGGCGATCTGGCCGCCGCCGCCCGGGCGCTGGCCGATGCGGTCGCCCCGCCGCGCCTGCTGCTCGGGCACAGCCTGGGCGGGGCCGCGGTGATCCGGGCAGCGGCCGCCCTGCCGGAGGTCGGGGCGGTCGTCACCGTGAACGCGCCCTTCGGCCCGGAGCATCTCCGCCGGCTCGTCGCCGGGCGGGAAGCGGAGATCGCGGCCGAGGGGCGGGTCCTGATCGAGATCGGCGGGCGCAGCTTTCCCATCACGGCGGACTTCCTGGAGGACATCGGCGATCAGCCCATGGCCGAGGCGCTCACGGCGCTGGGGCGGCCGCTGCTGGTCTTCCACGATCCGGGTGACCCGGTCGTTCCGGTGGAGAATGCCGACCGGATCCTGGCCGCAGCCTGTCATCCGAAAAGCTTCATCGCCCTGGACGGAGCCGGCCATCTGGTGGCGGACCGTGACGATGCCGCCCGTGTCGCCGAGATCGCGGCCGTCTGGGCCGCGCGTGCCCTGCGGCTGGCACCGGCCGACAGCGGCGCCGCGCCGCGCAACGAGGTCGGCCGGGCGTCCGTCCGGGAAGCCGGGGACTCGCGCCTGGGCGTCCTGGTGACGACGGGCGGTCAGGTGTTCCGGGCCGACGAGCCGCCTCCCGTCGGCGGCGGCAGCGGCCCCGATCCCTACCAGCTCCTGCTTGCGGCGCTGGGCGCCTGCACGGTGATGACGCTGCGCCTCTATGCGGAGCGCAAGGGCTGGCCGTTGGCGGGAGTCGCGGTCGATCTGGCGCATGGCAAGGTCGACGGAAGCGGCGGCGGCCGCGTGGACCGGTTCGACCGCCGGCTGATTCTCAAGGGACCGCTCGACGCCGGACAGCGGCAGCGGCTGCTGGAGATCGCCGGACGTTGCCCCGTTCACCGGACGCTGGAGTCGGTGCCGGAGATCCTCACCGTGCTTGACGAGGGGGAAGGGCGGGAACCTGGACCCGGTGGCCGGGTTGCTGGCGGGACGCAGCGATGAAGGAGCCGGATCATGGCGATTCGCACACAGGAAGAGTACGAGCGCGCGGTGCAGGAGTTCCAGGGCCTGCGCGATGCCCCCGCCGACAGCCCGGACGGGATGCGGCGGGCGGAACTGGATGCCGACATCAAGGCCTTCTACATGCAGAACGGCGACGAGATGCGGCGGGCCAAGCCGCCCCGGTGAGCCCGTCCTGCACAGCCTTGCCGTCCGTGCCGTTACCAGCACGGGCGCGGGGGCTCGATCGGTTCCGGCGCTGCGGAAGCGTCGATTCGGCCCGATGACCGTGCGGCCGGCGGGCAAGCGCGGCCCTTGCGCTGGGCTCGGGCGGCCTCTGCCCCCCGTCCACCTTCCCGACGCAGCCTTGCGCACCGACGCCGCACATGCCTTCGTCGACCTGGGGTCGCCGCGTGATATAGCTCCTGGAGATAAGATCACCTTCGACGACGGCGAGCCGTGGTTCGAGGGCCGGGACCAGGAGGTCGGGGTGCGCCGCAGCGACAACTGTTATTCCTGCCGATTCTGGCTGGGCGGTGGTGTGCGGGAACGGGGCCCCAAGGGGACCTGCCGCCGCTTCCCGCCGGTCGTGACCGACCGCGCCCCCGCGGGCACCTTTCCGACCACCCTGTCCACCGACTGGTGCGGGGAATGGCAGCGCCATGCACCGGCCGCGGCCGCGCTGGACGACAACACCCTCTACGATGAGCTGTGACGGGGAAGGGAATGCCGGTTCCGGCGGACGGGAGCGGCGATGGACCGCTGCCCGGAAATGGAAAACGGGCCGGATGTTTCCATCCGGCCCGTTTCCGAATTGGCTCCCAGGGAGGGACTCGAACCCCCGACCCGGTGGTTAACAGCCACCTGCTCTACCGGCTGAGCTACCTGGGATCAGTGCCGCCGTCCGGTGCGCCGTGGGGCGTCCCGTCGTGCGGTGGGCGGCTATATAGCAAAGGGTTTTTGACGATGCAAACCCCTAATCGAGGGTTTTTTTCGGAATCGTGAACGCGCCGGTTTTCCTGACCAGAGACACTTGCAGATCATGACGGAACAGCGACAGACCGGCGCCAGTGCCGGCGCGGAGGCGGGGCGCGACAATCCCTGGATCACGCTCGACAGCCGGACCCGCTACGAGAATCCCTGGGTCCGCGTCGTCCACAACCGGGTGCTGACGCCGGCCGGCAGTCCCGGCATCTACGGCGTGGTGCAGTTCCTGAACCGGGCGGTCGGGGTCGTTCCCGTGGATGCGGACGGCAGCACCTGGCTGGTCGGTCAGTTCCGCTATCCGCTGGGGCGCTACAGTTGGGAGATTCCCGAAGGCGGGGCGCCGGAGGGGCAGACGCCCGAGGCGGCGGCGCTGCGCGAACTGGCGGAGGAGACGGGACTCGTGGCCGGGCACCTGCTGGAAATCGGACGCGCCGACCTCTCCAACAGCGTCACCGACGAGGTCGGCTTCGCCTATGTCGCCTGGGGACTGCGGGCCGGCGAGCCGGCCCCGGAGGAAACCGAGCGCCTAGAGGTCCGGCGCCTGCCGCTGGGAGAGGCGCTGGCCATGGTGCTGGACGGACGGATCACGGATTCCCTCAGCCAGCTCGCGCTGATGCGGCTGCGCCTGCTGGCGGACACCGGAACCCTGCCGCCCGATCTGGCGGCGGCGGTCGCCAAGGGGCTGGCCTGACGGGTCGGCCTTAATAAGCAGAAGGGGATCGGGGAAGGAGGCGCCCACGCCCTGATCGCAAGCGGGCGGCCCTTCCTGGACCTGTCCCGTTACGGAGGATGGGGCTCTCTGGAGGCACGGCCGGGAATCGAACCCGGGTTCACGGATTTGCAGTCCGTTGCATCACCACTCTGCCACCGCGCCGGTGAGAGCCCGCCGGGACGTGCCCGGCCGAGGGGTGGACATATAGGATGGCGCGCCGCGCGCGGTCAAGCACCCGTGCTATATCCGTCCGCTAGAGCGTCACCGTGTGCCGCGCCAGATTGTGTTCGCCGGCCTGCGCGGATATATAGCCTGCTGAAAAGCGCGAGCGCACCCGCCTCCGTCCGCCCTCCCGAAGACCCTGATAGACCCCCGATGGCTGCCACGACGGACTACTCCGATGCCCGCGTCAACATGGTCGAAGGGCAGATCCGCCCCAACAAGGTGACGGATCTCCGGCTGGTCGACGCATTCCTGGACGTCCCGCGCGAACTCTTCGTGCCCCGCACGCTGCGCGGTATCGCCTATGTGGACGAGGATGTTCCGCTGGGCGACGGCCGTTATCTGATGGAGCCCATGGTGCTGGGGCGCCTGTTGCAGGCGGCCGGCATCGGCACCCAGGATGTCGTGCTCGATGTCGGCTGCGGCACCGGCTACTCGGCGGCCGTGATCGGCCGTCTGGCTGCGACGGTCGTCGCCGTGGAGAGCGACGCCACCCTGGCGGCCACCGCGGGCCGGGCCCTGCGGGAGGCCGGCGCCGACAATGTGCTGCTGATGCAGGGACCGCTGGAGCAGGGCTGGCCGGCGCAGCAGCCCTACGACGTCATCCTGATCGACGGGGCCGTGGCCGAGGTGCCGGAGGCGCTTCTCGACCAGCTTGCCGAGGGCGGGCGCCTTGTCACCGTGGTGGCGGCGTCGGAACGTCTGGGGCTGGCCCGTATCTACCAGAAGGTCGCCGGCATCGTCTCCAGCCGGCCGCTGTTCGACGCGACCGTGCATCCGCTTCCCGGCTTCCAGGCGAAGCCGGGATTCCAGTTCTGAAACCAGACAGTTCCGACACCAGGAGGTGGCCGATGGCCGGACCCGGATGCGCCGAGATCGAGGTTGAAACCCTCGACGCGATGCTGAAGGGGGGCCAGCCGGTCGCCATCCTGGATGTGCGTGAACCCTGGGAAGTGGACCTTTGCTCCATCGACGGGAGCATTACCATTCCGTTGGGGCAGCTTCCGCGGCATGCGGCCGGGCTGCCGACGGACAGGCCGCTGGTGGGTGTCTGCCATCACGGCTTCCGCAGTGCCCAGGCCATATCCTGGCTCCGCTTCCAAGGGTTCGACCGGGCCGTCAATCTCGCCGGAGGAATCGACGCTTGGGCCCGGCGGATCGACCCGACCATGAAGGTGTATTGAAGATGGACGCCAAGAGTCTGAGAAACCGTCTCCGCCGCGCCCTGAGCGGCACTCTGCCCGCCCTGGCGCTGGCCGCCGGCCTTGGCGCAACGCCTGCCGCGGCACAGTCGCTGCAAGAGGCCCTGGCGCAGGCCTACCAGTCGAACCCGACGCTCGACGCCGAACGGGCCGCCCTCCGCGCCACGGACGAGCAGGTCCCCTATGCCCGGTCCGGATTCCTGCCCAATGTGACCGCTACCGGTGAGGCTGGCCGCGTGCGCAACGAGCAGGGGCCGGACGTGGTGGCGATCTCGCCGCGATCGGTCGATGTGACGGTGACGCAGCCGCTCTACCGGGGCGGCCGCACTGTCGCCGCCGTCAACCGCGCCGAAAATCTGGTCCAGGCGCAGCGCGCCTCCCTGGTCGCCACCGAGCAGTCGGTGCTGCTGGACGCTGCGACGGCCTACCTGGACGTCGTGCGCGACCAGGCGGTCCTCGACCTGACCGTCAACAACGAGCAGGTGCTCCGCCGCCAGTTGGAGGCGGCGCAGGACCGCTTCCGCGTCGGCGAGATCACCCGGACGGACGTCAGCCAGTCCGAATCGCGTCTGGCGCGCTCCACCTCGGACCGCATCCAGGCCGAAGGGCTGCTGAACGCCAGCCGGGCCCAGTTCGCCCGCCTGATCGGCGCGCCGCCGGCCCGGCTGGTGCAGCCGACGGTAACGGTCGCTCTGCCGAAGACGCTCCAGGAGACGATCGCGCTCGGGGAGCAGAACAACCCCAACGTCATCGCCGCCCGCTTCAACCAGCAGGCGTCGGAAGACAACATCGATCTGGTCCGGGGCGAGCTGCTGCCCTCCGTCAGCGTCGCTGGCACGCTGTCGAAGAACTGGGACCAGTCCCAGCTCGTCGATGAAAGCGAGCAGGCCTCCATCGTCGCCCGCGTGACGGTGCCGATCTACGAAGGTGGCGCCACCACCGCCCGCGTGCGCGAGGCGAAGCAGGTCGCCAACCAGCGCCGCATCCAGATCGAGGAGACGTCCCGCGCGGCGCGCGAGACGGCGATCCGCGCCTGGGAAGCCCTGGTCACGGCCCGCGCCTCCATCCTGTCCCGCCAGGAACAGGTCCGGTCGGCCGACATCGCTCTCGAGGGTGTCCGCCAGGAGGCGACCGTCGGCTCCCGTACCGTGCTGGACGTCCTGGACGCCGAACAGGAACTCCTGAATGCGCGCGTCGAGCTGGTCCGCTCCCAGCGTGACGAGCTGGTCGCCGTGTTCCAGGTTCTGGCGGCCACCGGTCAGCTCACCGCGGGCCGTCTCGGCCTGCCGGTCGCCACCTACGACTTCCAGGCGCACTACGACAAGGTCCGTGGCAAGCTCTGGGGTACGTCCATCGACTGAGTAGCATGTCGTCCGGCGGTCCCTTGTCACGACGGGGACCGCCCGGACGGCGATAAGTCCGTGGAGTTTTCGAAAGTTCTGCCCTAGTCTGCCGCCTGCGGATCAGGCAGTCGGGTTCTCTGAGATGGCCGATAACAAGACCCAACAAGAACCGTCGATGGAGGAGATTCTCGCCTCGATCCGGCGGATCATTTCCGAGGACAGTGACGCGCCGCCTGCGGCCGCCGCCGCAGAACCCGAGCCTCCCCCGCCGCCGCCACCACCGGCGCCGCCTCCGGCTCCGCCACCGCCTCCTCCTCCGCCGCCGCTGCCGGAACCGCCTCCGCCGGTGATGCTGGACGAGCCGGCCGAGGATGACGTCCTCGAACTGACCCAGATGGTCCCGGAGGAGCCGCCGGCTCCGGCGCCGCTTCCGGACCCGTTCGAGATGGACGAACCGGAACCGCCCCCGCCCCCCCGTCGGCGTCCGCCGCCCGATGACGACACCCTGATGTCGGACCTGACGGCCGCCGCCGCCAGCCGGGCCTTCTCGGGTCTTGCCGGCTTCCGCCGTGGCCCCAGCCTGACGGGCGAAGGTCCCGTGGGGCGTGGCGACCTCACGCTTGAGCAGATCGTCTATGACATCGTCCGTCCGCTGATCCGCGAATGGATGGACGACAACCTGCCCCAGCTCGTCGAGCGGCTGGTGAAGCGGGAGATCGAGAAGGTCGTAAGGCGCGGCCTGGACTGACGCGCCACCCATTCGCATGAGCAGATCGCGGGGCGGCGCCTTGATGGTGCCGCCCCGTCTCGTTATCACCGCCATTCCCCTGACAGCCATTCCCCTGGAACACCAAAGGCCCGGCCATGCTGGAGAAGACTTTCACCCCCGCCGAGGTTGAAGCGAAGCACTACAGGCGTTGGGAAGACGCCGGCGCCTTCGCTGCCGACGTCGAGTCCAACCAGCGGCCCTACACCATCATGATGCCGCCGCCCAACGTGACGGGCAGCCTGCACATGGGCCATGCGCTGACCTTCACCCTTCAGGACGTGCTCATCCGCTTCCACCGGATGCGCGGCCAGGACGCTCTCTGGCAACCCGGCCAGGACCATGCCGGCATCGCCACCCAGATGGTGGTCGAGCGCAATCTGGCGAAGGAGGGCGTGAGCCGTCTCGACCTCGGCCGCGAGCGGTTCGTGGAGAAGGTCTGGGAGTGGAAGGCCGAGTCCGGTGGCACCATCACCCACCAGCTCCGCCACCTGGGAGCCAGCGCCGACTGGGCGCGCGAGCGTTTCACCCTGGACGAGGGGCTGAACCGCGCCGTCCGCAAGGTGTTCGTGGAGCTCTACCGGCAGGGGCTGATCTACCGCGACAAGCGGCTGGTCAACTGGGACCCGAAGCTGCACACGGCCATCTCCGACCTGGAGGTGGAGCAGAAGCCCGTCAAGGGGAACCTCTGGCACTTCCGCTATCCGATCGACGGGGAGGAGGGGCGCTTCATCACCGTCGCCACCACCCGGCCGGAAACGATGCTGGCGGACACGGCCGTGGCCGTGCATCCGGAGGATGAGCGCTACAAGGACCTGATCGGCCGGATGGTCCGGCTGCCGCTGGTCGGGCGGCTGATTCCCATCGTGGCGGACGAATACGCCGACCCGGAGACGGGCAGCGGTGCGGTGAAGATCACCCCGGCGCACGACTTCAACGACTTCGAGGTGGGCCGTCGGCACGGCCTGCCGCTGATCAACCTGCTGGACCGCGACGCGAAGCTGCTGCACCGCTTCGAAGGCTTCCGGCCGCGAGTGGGCGGCGGCATGGATCCCTTCTTCGAGGAGATGCCGGAAGCATACCGCGGCCTCGACCGCTTCGAGGCGCGCAAGCGCATCGTCGCCGATCTGGAGGCGCTGGGCCTGCTGGAGAAGATCGACCCGCACGCCCATACCGTGCCGCACGGCGACCGTTCGGACGTGGTGATCGAGCCCTGGCTGACCGACCAGTGGTACTGCGATGCCAAGACCCTGGCGAAGCCGGCCATCGAGGCGGTGGAGCAGGGCCGCACCGTGTTCGTCCCGCGCCAGTGGGAGAACACCTATTTCGAGTGGATGCGCAACATCCAGCCCTGGTGCATCTCGCGCCAGCTCTGGTGGGGCCACCAGATTCCGGCCTGGTACGGCCCGGAAGGCAGCATCTTCGTCGCCGAGACGGAGGAGGAGGCCCGGGCCCAGGCCGTGGCCCGGTTCGGGGACGGGGTGGAGATCACCCGCGACGCCGACGTGCTGGACACCTGGTTCAGCTCGGCGCTGTGGCCGTTCAGCACGCTCGGCTGGCCCGAGAAGGCGCCGGAACTGGACCGTTACTACCCCGGCGACGTGCTGGTGACGGGCTTCGACATCATCTTCTTCTGGGTCGCCCGGATGATGATGATGGGCCTGCACTTCATGGGCGATGTGCCCTTCCGCACCGTCTACATCCACGCCCTGGTGCGGGATGAGAAGGGGCAGAAGATGTCCAAGTCCAAGGGCAACATCATCGACCCGCTGACCGTGGTGGACAGGTACGGGGCCGATGCGCTGCGCTTCACCCTGGCCGCCATGGCGGCCCAGGGCCGCGACATCAAGCTGGCCGTCAGTCGGGTGGAGGGCTATCGCAACTTCGCCACCAAGCTCTGGAACGCCGCCCGCTACGCCCAGATGAACGAGGTGGCGCCGGCGCCGGGCTTCGATCCGGCCGCGGTCACGCTGACGGTGAACAAGTGGGTGATCGGGGCGGCGCAGCAGGCGGCCGCCCGGGTGACCGACGCGCTGGAAGGCTACAAGTTCAACGAGGCGGCCGGGGCCATCTACCAGTTCGCCTGGAACACCTTCTGCGACTGGTATCTGGAGTTCACCAAGCCGATCCTGAACGGCGAGGACGCGGCCGCGAAGGCCGAGACCCGCGCCACCACGGCCTGGGTGCTGGACCATATCCTGCACCTGCTGCACCCGATCATGCCCTTCCTGACGGAGGAGCTGAACGAGAAGCTGGGCGGCAAGGACGCGCTGCTGATCTCCGCCGCCTGGCCGGAGCCGCAGCCCGGTCTCGTGCATGCCGAGGCCGGGGCGGAGATGGAGTGGGTGGTCCGCCTGATCTCCACCATCCGCACGGTCCGGGCGGAGATGAACGTGCCGCCCTCGGCCCAGATCCCGCTGCTGCTGAAGGATGCCGGGACCCGGGCGCGCGAGCTGTCGGACCGGCACCGCGAGCTGATCCTGCGGCTGGCCCGCGTCTCCGGCATCGAGTTCGTCTCCGCCGATCTGCCGAAGGGCGCGGCGCAGGCGGTGATCGAGGATGCCACCCTGGTGCTGCCCCTGGCCGACTTCATCGACGTGGAGAAGGAGAAGGCCCGGCTGCTGAAGGAGATCGGCAAGCTGGAGCAGGAGATCGGGAAGATCGACGCCAAGCTGTCCAACCCCCAGTTCGTCGAGAAGGCGGCCGAGGAGGTCATCGAGGAGCAGCGCGAGCGCCGCGCCACCGCCGAGGAGGCGGCGACCAAGCTGCGCGAGGCCTTGCAGCGGCTGGGCTGACGGCCATCGTTGCGGGGACCGGAGCGCCTCCCGGTCCCCGCATGGCTCCCCCGCGTGCGGGACGAAGAGGCGCGGCATCCGGGGCTAGGCAGGGCGGTGACGGCTGGGTATTCTCAGCTTCGTTTCCGAACCGCGCCTTATGGCGCAACGATATTGCGCGAGGATGCCTGAAATGCCCACCGGCCCCGAGAAGACCTGGGACAAGTCCAAGCTGCCGAGCCGGCATGTGTCCGTCGGTCCCGAGCGTGCGCCGCACCGGTCCTACTACTATGCCATGGGCATGACGGAGCAGGAGATCGCCCGGCCCTTCGTCGGCGTGGCGACCTGCTGGAACGAGGCAGCCCCCTGCAACATCGCGCTGAACCGTCAGGCCCAGGCGGTGAAGACCGGGGTGAAGGCGGAGCAGGGCACCCCGCGCGAGTTCACCACCATCACCGTCACCGACGGCATCGCCATGGGCCACCAGGGCATGAAGGCGTCGCTGGTGAGCCGCGAGGTGATCGCCGATTCGGTCGAACTGACCATGCGCGGCCACTGCTACGACGCGATGGTCGGGCTGGCCGGCTGCGACAAGAGCCTGCCCGGCATGATGATGGCCATGGTCCGGCTGAACGTGCCCAGCGTCTTCATGTATGGCGGCTCCATCCTGCCGGGGAAGTTCCGCGGCAAGGATGTCACCGTGCAGGACGTGTTCGAGGCGGTGGGCGCCTACAGCGCCGGCCGGATGGACGAGAAGGACCTGCACGAGCTGGAATGCTGCGCCTGTCCGGGGTCGGGCGCCTGTGGCGGCCAGTACACGGCCAACACCATGGCCTGCGTTTCAGAAGCAATCGGGCTGGCCCTGCCGGGCTCGGCCGGCGCCCCGGCACCGTATGAGAGCCGCGACGCCTATGCCGAGGCATCCGGCCGGGCCGTGATGAAGCTGGTGGAGATGAATCTCCGCCCGCGCGACATCGTCACCCGCAAGGCGCTGGAGAACGCGGCTGTCGTCGTCGCGGCCAGCGGCGGCTCCACCAACGCCGCCCTGCACCTGCCGGCCATCGCGCACGAGGCCGGGATCGAGTTCGACCTGCACGACGTGGCCGCCGTGTTCCGGCGCACGCCCTACATCGCCGACCTGAAGCCGGGCGGCCGCTTCGTCGCCAAGGACCTGTTCGAGGTCGGCGGCGTGCCGGTGCTGATGAAGGCGCTGCTGGACGGTGGCTTCCTGCACGGCGACTGCATCACGGTGACCGGCCGGACCATCGCCGAGAATCTGGCCGACGTGGTCTTCCCCACGAACCAGGAGGTGATCCGGCCGACCAGCGCGCCGCTGTCGCCCACGGGCGGCGTGGTCGGCCTGCGCGGCAACCTGGCCCCGCAGGGCGCCATCGTGAAGGTCGCGGGCATGAAGAACCTGCGCTTCTCCGGTCCGGCCCGCTGCTTCGACCGCGAGGAGGACGCCTTCGCCGCCGTCGAGCGCCGCGAGTACAAGGAGGGCGAGGTCCTGGTCATCCGCTACGAGGGGCCGCGGGGCGGCCCCGGCATGCGGGAGATGCTGGCCACCACCGCCGCCCTCTACGGCCAGGGCATGGGCGACAAGGTGGCCCTGATCACCGACGGCCGCTTCTCCGGCGCCACCCGCGGCTTCTGCATCGGCCATGTCGGGCCGGAGGCGGCCGTGGGCGGGCCGATCGGCCTGCTGCGCGACGGCGACGTCATCACCATCGACGCCACCACGGGCGAGCTGTCGGTGGCACTCTCCGACGCGGAACTGGCGGAGCGGCGCAAGGCGTGGCAGCCGCGCCGGCACGACTTCCAGTCCGGCGCACTCTGGAAGTACGCCCAGACGGTGGGCGATGCGGAGAAGGGGGCCGTGACCCATCCGGGCGGCAAGGCGGAGACGCATTGCTTCGCCGACATCTGACCGGGACCGGCGGTCGGAACCGGGGGCGGCCGTGAGCTTCATCCTGTCCAAGCTGTTCTGGACCCTGGCCGCCCCGGGTAACGCGCTGCTGCTGATCCTGCTGGCCGGCATGGGGTTCATGCTGGCCGGCTGGCAGCGGACGGGCCTCTGGCTGGCGGGCGGCGCCACGGTGGCCTTGACCGCCGTGGCCGCCCTGCCGGTCGGCGCCTGGATGCTGTGGTCGCTCGAAAGCCGCTTCCCGAGTCCCGCTACGCTGCCTGAGCGGGTGGACGGCATCATCGTGCTGGGCGGGGCGGTCCGCCCGATCCTGACGGCGGACCGTGGCCAGCCGGCACTGAATGAACATGCCGAACGGTTGACCGAAATTCCCGCCCTGGCGCAGCGCTATCCCGAAGCACGTGTCGTCTTCACAGGGGGTTCCGGCCTTGTCTTCGAGCAGGATCTGAAGGAAGCCCCCGTCGCGCGGGCCGCCTGGGAGCGGATGGGCTTCGACACGGCCCGTGTCCTGTTCGAGCAGGAGAGCAGGAATACCTGGGAAAACGCGGTGTTGAGCCGCGATCTTGCACATCCGCTGGAGGGCGAGGTCTGGCTCCTGGTCACCTCGGCCCTGCATATGCCCAGGTCGGTCGGGATCTTCCGCAGAATCGGCTGGAACGTCGTTGCTTATCCTGTTGATTTCCAGGTGACAGACCGCTCTCTGCGTCGGATCGGTTTCGACCTGACGGACGGGTTGAGGAATCTCTCCTACGCGCTTCATGAATATATCGGTCTTGCCGTCTACCGTTGGTTGGACCGCACCGATGCCCTGCTGCCCGGTCCCGGCGGCTCTCCGGCCGACGGCGGCTGAGCCGGGCCCGCGTGACATCGTTAAGGGTGGTCGCGGCCACCGTCCTCGTGGGATTGAGGTAGCCGCCCCCCTGTGGCAGAACCGGCAGCGCGGCGAAGGCCGGACCTGACGATTCTCTGGGAGACGGAACAAGCATGCTGAGCTGGTTGCGCACGACAGCCCTGGCAGCCGCCCTGGCCGTGGCGCCGGTCATGCAGGCAGCCCCTGCCCAGGCTGCAACGGATTTCGCGGTCTGGCTGGAGGCGCTGAGACAGGAAGCCGGGGCACAGGGCATCTCCGAGGCCACGCTGCGCGAGGCGCTGACCGGGGTGCAACCGATCCCGCGGGTGCTGGAACTCGACCGACGCCAGCCGGAAGGCACCATCACCTTTGCCCGGTACATCGAGCGGGTGGTCACGCCCCAGCGGGTCCGGCGCGGCCAGGACCTGTACCGCCAGCACCGGGCGGTGCTGGAGCAGGTCGGGAGGAAGTACGGCGTGCAGCCGCGTTTCATCGTGGCGCTGTGGGGCATCGAGACCAGCTTCGGTTCCAACCAGGGCGGCTTCAAGGTCATCGACGCGCTGGCGACGCTGGCCTACGACGGACGACGCAGTGCCTATTTCCGCAAGGAGTTGATCAACGCCCTTCGTATCCTGGATGAGGATCACATCGGGGCTGACCGGATGCTGGGCTCCTGGGCGGGGGCCATGGGGCAGAGCCAGTTCATGCCGTCCAGCTTCCTGCGCTATGCGGTGGACTTCGACCGGGACGGTAAGCGCGACATCTGGGGCACGCTGCCGGACGTCTTCGCGTCGGCTGCCAACTACCTCTCCACCGTCGGATGGAACCCCGACCGGACCTGGGGGCGTGAGGTCCGGATTCCGAAGAATTTCAAAGAGTCCGACGCCGGCCTTCAGACCCGCAGGACACTCCGGGACTGGCAGACCCTGGGGGTCCGGCGGGTCGATGGAGGTCCGCTGCCGGTCGTCGCCCTGGAGGCGTCGCTGGTGCTGCCCGACGGCCCGAAGGGACGCGCCTTCCTCGTCTATGACAACTACCGGACCATCATGGACTGGAACCGTTCGACCTACTTCGCCACCGCGGTCGGCCTGCTCGCCGACCGTATTGGCGGGGCGGACTGACTTGATGTAGGGTCCGTCCCACAATCCATAGAGGCAGGTTGTGATGCTCCGGACAGATGTTGTGCGGTCGACCCTGGTGGGGATGCGGCTGCCGGCCCGGTCGATGATGGCGCTGGCGGGCATCCTGCTGCTGTCGGCCTGCGCGACCCGGGCACCGGCCCCGCCACCGGCCCAGAGCGGCCCCGCCGTCGTTCCGGGCGGCACCTACAAGGTGGGCGATCCCTACCAGATCGACGGCGTCTGGTATTATCCGGCGGTCGATTACACCTACAATCAGACCGGCATCGCCTCCTGGTACGGCCCCGGATTCCATACCCGGGCGACCGCCAACGGCGAGAACTACAACGAGAACGAACTGACCGCCGCGCACCAGACCCTGCCGATGCCCAGTCTGGTGCGTGTGACGAATCTGGAGAACGGCCGCTCCATCGTCGTCCGCATCAATGACCGTGGCCCCTTCGTTCCGGGCCGCATCATCGACATGTCCCGCCGCGGTGCGCAGCTCCTGGGCTTCGAGCAGCAGGGCACGGCGAAGGTCCGGGTGCAGATCCTGGCCGATGAGAGCCGCGCCATCGCGGCGGCGGCCCAGTCGGGCCGGGTCCAGGTCGCCAGCGATGGCGGCCCCGTGCCCAAGGCGTCGCCCCGTCCTTCGGTCCAGGTGGAAGGGGAAACCCTCCCGCCGCAGCGGCCGGCGGGCCGCCCGACGCCGGTGCCGACCGGCGTTCCCGGCCGCACGGCCGAGGATGGCCGCTTCCTGCCGGCACCGGTGGTCGAGCAGCGGCCGGTCTCCGGTCCGCAGCGCCTCTGGGTTCAGGCCGGTGCCTTCACCATCTATGACAACGCGAACCGGCTGCGGGCGAAGCTGTCCCGCATCGGGCCGACCTTGATCTCCTCCGCCATGGTCGGGAATACGGAGTTCTTCCGGGTCCGTGTCGGTCCGCTGCCGACCGTGGAGCGCGCCGATGCGGTGCTCGCTCAGGTCATCGCGGACGGCAGCAATGCGGCCCGTGTCATCGTGGAGTAGGGCAGGACGGCGCCATATTTCCGTCCTACCCTCCGATCTAGGGTGTTCCGCCGCATCGCGGCGGACCGTTTTCCGCTTTCCGGGCTGAAGAGATGGATTTCTCCCCTTCGACTCCCGCCGATCAGGCATCTTCCGGTCAGGCTCGCCATTTCCTCGGCATCGCGGTCGATGCCGCGCGCCGTCTGGCCGCCATCGCAGTCCTGACCCTGGTAGGCACGATCCTGCCGGCCCAGGCCGCGACCATCGACACGATCGCCCGGGAGGCGATCCTGATCGACACCAGCACCGGCACGGTCCTGTTCGAGAAGAACGCCGACGAGCGGACGCCGACCTCGTCGATGAGCAAGGTCATGACCATGTACATGGTCTTCGACCGCATCCGCTCCGGTCGCCTGTCCCTGGACGACACCCTTCCCGTCAGCCAGAACGCCTGGCGGATGCAGGGCTCCAAGATGTGGGTCGAGCTGGGCAACAGCATCCGGGTCGAAGATCTGATCCGCGGCGTCATCATCCAGTCGGGCAACGATGCCTGCATCGTGCTGGCCGAAGGGCTGTCCGGCAGCGAACCCGCCTTCGCCGCCGACATGACCCGGAAAGCCCATGAGATGGGCATGACGGCCAGCAACTTCATGAACGCCTCGGGTTGGCCCGACCCGGACCATTATTCGACGGCGCGCGATCTTGCGACCCTGGCGCAGCGCCTGATCAAGGACTTCCCCGAATTCCTGCACTACTACTCGGAAAAGGAATTCACCTATCACGGCATCAAGCAGGGAAACCGCAACCCGCTGCTCTACCGCAACATGGGGGTGGACGGGCTGAAGACCGGCCATACGGAAAGCGCCGGCTACGGCCTGATCGCCACGGGCGAGCGCGACGGTCGCCGCCTGGTGCTGGTGGTCAACGGTCTGCCCAACATGCAGGCCCGCGCCGACGAGTCCGCCCGTCTGCTGGAATGGGGCTGGCGGGAGTTCACCAGCGTCGCCCTGTTCAAGGCCGATGAGACGATCGATACCCTGCCTGTCTGGCTGGGCGCCGCGGAGACGGTGCCGGCCATCCTGGACCAGGAACTGAAGATCACCCTGACCCGTGCGCAGCAGCGCAATCTGAAGGTCACGCTGCTCAGCGATGGTCCGGTCGCGGCTCCGGTGGCAAAGGGCACGCGCATCGGTACCCTGCGCATCGAGGCGCCCGATTTCACGACCCGGGAGGTCCCCGTGCTTGCCGGTGCGGATGTCGAGCGCATGGGCTTCTTCGGCCGGCTGCTGATGGCTGCCCGGCAGGTCGTCGGCGGCGGCCCCTGAGGCTGACGTGATGGCAGGCCGCAGCCCCGGCGCTCTCTCCGATACGGCCCGAGGAGACCTGCCGTGAGCCGCCCGGAGGATGGCGGGGACGATCCCTTCGCTCCCCGCCGCAATCCCCATCTGGTGGGGCATGATCAGGCGGAACGGCTCCTGCTGGAGAGCTGGGCCTCCGGCCGGATGCATCATGCCTGGCTGATCGGCGGCCCGCCCGGGATCGGCAAGGCCACGCTGGCCTTCCGCATGGCCCGCTTCGTGCTGAAGCAGGGAATGACGGGCGGGGGCGACGCCGGCCTGTTCGGCGCACCGCCGCCGCCGGTGAGCCTCGCCGTGGACACGGAGCATCCGGTCGCCCGCCGCATCGCCGCCGGCGGACATGCCGACCTGCTGACGGTGCAGCGGACCTGGGACGAGAAGCGCAAGCGGTTCAAGCGCGACCTGCCGGTGGACGAGGTCCGCCGCATCGCCCCCTTCCTGCGCCTGACCTCGGCGGAAGGGGGCTGGCGCGTCGTCGTCGTGGACGGGGCCGACCAGATGAACCTGAGCGGCCAGAACGCGCTGCTGAAAATCCTGGAGGAGCCGCCGGCCCGGTCGCTGATCCTGATGGCGGCGGACAATGTCGGCAGCCTGCTGCCGACCATCCGCTCGCGCTCGCGCAAGCTGATGCTGGAGCCGTTGCCGGAGGCGACGGTCGTCAGCCTGCTGGGCCGCTATGCGCCGGAGCTGGACCGGGAGGCGCAGATCGCACTCGCCCGTCTGGCCGAGGGCAGCATCGGCCGCGCGCTCGACCTGCACCACGCGGGCGGCCTGGATCTCTACCGCCAGATGCTGGGCCTGCTGGAGACGCTGCCGCGGCTGGACGTGCTGGCCGCCTATGGCTTCATCGACAAGGTGCTGCGCGGCAACGACGATGCCGCCTGGAGCGCGGTGACGGATCTGCTGGTCTGGTGGCTGGGGCGGCTGGCCCGCACGACGGCGCGCGGCCAGCTCCCGGGCGAGGTGGTGGCGGGCGAGGGGCCGCTGATCGCCCGTCTGGTGGAGCCGGCCCGCCGGGACGGCGGCCTTGATCGCTGGGTGGAGGTGTGGGAGAACACGACCCGCCTGTTCGCCCGGGCGGATTCCGCCAACCTGGACCGCCGGCAGGTCCTGCTCAACGCCCTGCTGTCGATCGAGGCGGCCGCGGCCTGAGCCGCCCGCCGCGCAGGGGATCGGCCGCCGGCCCGGGCTCCCGTTCCGTCCGCCGGAGAAAAGCCATGACCGGGCGCTCGCCCTACTATCTCACGACGCCGATCTACTACGTGAACGACGCGCCCCACATCGGGCACGCCTACACGACGGTGGCGTGCGATGTGATGGCCCGCTTCAAGCGGCTGGACGGGTTCGACGTCAAGTTCCTGACCGGCACGGACGAGCACGGCCAGAAGGTGCAGAAGTCGGCCGAACTGGCCGGCATCACGCCGAAGCAGATGGCCGACCGCAATTCGGAGAACTTCCGCGAGCTGGCCCGGCTGCTGAACGTCAGCAACGACGACTTCATCCGCACCACCGAGCCGCGCCATGTCACGGCGGTCCAGGCCCTCTGGCAGCGCCTCCAGGAGAGTGGCGACGTCTACCTGGGCAGCTATTCCGGCTGGTACTCGGTCCGCGACGAGGCCTATTTCGGCGAGGACGAGTTGGTCGAGCGCGACGGCAAGCGCTTCGCCCCGACCGGCGCTCCGGTCGAATGGGTGGAGGAGCCGAGCTACTTCTTCCGCCTGTCGGCCTGGCAGGAGCGGCTGCTGGAGCTTTACGAGTCCCGGCCCGACTTCATCCTGCCCGCCGGCAAGCGCAGTGAGGTGGTGAGCTTCGTGCGCGGCGGCCTGCGCGACCTCTCGATCAGCCGGACGACCTTCGACTGGGGCATCCCGGTTCCGGGGGACGAGAAGCATGTGATGTATGTCTGGCTGGACGCCCTGACCAACTACATCACGGCGATCGGCTATCCGGAGACGGGCGAGGGCACGCCCTATGGCCGCTACTGGCCGGCCGACCTGCACATGGTCGGAAAGGACATCCTGCGCTTCCATGCCGTCTACTGGCCGGCCTTCCTGATGGCCGCCGGGCTGGAACCGCCGCGCCGCGTCTTCGCCCATGGCTGGTGGACGGTGGAAGGCGAGAAGATGTCCAAGTCCCTTGGCAACGTCGTGAAGCCGGAGGAGCTGATCGGCACCTACGGCCTGGACCAGACCCGCTATTTCCTGATGCGCGAGATCCCGTTCGGCAACGACGGCGACTTCTCCCGCCGGGCCATGGTGCAGCGGATCAACGGCGAGCTGGCCAACGACTACGGCAATCTGGTCCAGCGCGTGCTGTCCATGGTGCAGCGCTACTGCGACGGCCGCCTGCCGGAGCCCGCGGCGTTCGGGGAGGCGGACAACCGCCTGCTGGACGCCGCCAGGGCCCTGCTGCCCGCCGTCCGGGCCGAGCTGGACCAGCAGGCCTTCCACAAGGCGCTGGACGTTCTCTGGCAGGTGGTGGGCGATGCCAACCGCTATGTCGACGAACAGGCGCCCTGGTCGCTGCGTAAGACGGATACGGTGCGGCTTGGCACCGTGCTCTACACGCTGGCGGAGACGATCCGGCGGGTCGCGCTGCTGACGCAGCCCTTCATGCCCGAAATCTCAGCCCGCATCCTGGACCAGCTCGTCGTCCCGGCCGAGGCCCGCAGCTTCGCCGACTTCGATACGGTGCTTGCGGCCGGCGTCCAGCTTCCGCCGCCGCAGCCGGCGTTCCCCCGCTATGTGGAGCCGGACGCGGCCGGGAAGGGGGCGGTCTGATGCTGGTGGACAGTCACTGCCATCTGGACTTTCCCGACTTCCAGGAGGAGCGGTACCAGGTGGTGCAGCGGGCGCGGGAGGCGGGCGTCGGGCTGATGCTGACGATCTCTACCCATGTCAGCCGGTTCGAGCAGGTCTGGGCCGTGGCCCAGGCCTACCCGCATGTCTACTGCACCCTGGGCATCCATCCGCACCACGCCCTGGACGAGGCCGCCCATAGCGAGGTGGCCGATCTGGTCGCGCTGGCCGCCCGGCCCAAGGTCGTCGGCATCGGCGAGACGGGGCTGGACTACTACTACGACCAGAGCCCGCGCGACGTGCAGCAGGAGAGTTTCCGCCGGCACATCCGCGTCTGCCTGGAGACGGGCCTGCCACTGATCGTCCACACCCGGGATGCCGAAGAGGACACGATCCGCATTCTGCGGGAAGAGGGGGCGGGGAAGGGGCTGAAGGGCCTGCTGCACTGCTTCAGCTCGTCCCGCCGGCTGGCGGAAGAGGCGCTGGACTTCGGCTTCCACATCTCCTTCAGCGGCATCGTCACCTTCAAGAAGTCGGAAGATCTCCGCGAGGTCGCGCGGATGGTGCCGCTGGACCGGATGCTCGTGGAGACCGACGCGCCGTACCTGGCGCCGGTGCCGCTGCGCGGCAAGCGCAACGAACCGGCCTTCACCGTCCATACCGCCCGCCTGCTGGCGGAGGTGAAGGGCGTCTCCTACGACACGTTGGCGACCGCCACGACGGCCAACTTCCTGCGCCTGTTCGACCGCGTGCCGGCCGACGCCCTGGCAGGGTGACGCCATGCAGGTGACCATCCTCGGCTGCGGGGGTTCTTCGGGCGTGCCGCTGATCGGCAATGTCTGGGGCCGGTGCGACCCGTCCAACCCGAAGAACCGCCGCCGCCGCCCGTCCATCCTGGTGGAGAGTGGCGCCACGCGGGTGCTGGTCGATACCACGCCGGACCTGCGCGAGCAGTTGATCGACGCCGGCGTGCAGTACCTGGACGGTGTGCTGTTCACCCACGCCCATGCGGATCACTGCCACGGCATCGACGATCTGCGCGCCATGAACTGGCTGATGCGCCGGACCCTCGACGTCTGGGCCGATGCGGACACGCTGGCGCAACTGCATGCGCGCTTCGCCTACTGCTTCCAGCCGCATCCGGACTCGGAGTTCTATGCGCGTCCGGCGCTGCGCTCGCACCGGGCGGACGGACCGTTCAGCATCGGTTCGCTGGAGATCGAGCCCTTCGTACAGGACCACGGCCTGTCGTCCAGCCTGGGCTTCCGCTTCGGCCGCTTCGCCTATTCGACGGACGTGGTGCGGCTGGACGAGGCGGCGTTCCGGGTGCTGGAGGGGGTGGAGACCTGGATCGTGGACTGCGTGCGCATCGAGCCGCCGCATCCGGTCCATGCGCATCTGGCGATCACGCTGTCCTGGATCGAGCGGCTGAAGCCGAAGCGGGCGATCCTGACCCATATGAACCACATGATGGACTATGAGACCCTGCGCGCGATCCTGCCGCCGGGCGTCGAGCCCGGCTACGACGGCATGGTGATCGAGGTCGGACCGTAGGAATACGGGGGCCTACTCCCAGCGGTTCGCCAGCGCGAGCCGCAGATCGGCGGGAGACACGGGCTTGTGCAGTAGCCGTAGGTCGCGGCTGCGGGCATCGCGCAGGATATCCGGCGCGGTGTCTCCCGTCAGCAGCAGGGCGGGGATCCGGCGGCCGGCCGCGCGGCGCACCCCGTCGATCGCGTCGAACCCGGTTTCGCCCCTACGCAGCCGGTAATCGGCGATGATCAGGTCGGGCAGGGCGGCGCTTCCGCGCAGCTTCTCCACCGCCTCAAGGCAGGAACTGGCGGACAGGGTGCGCGCACCCCAGCGTTCCAGTATGGCGACCAGCCCCATCAGGACAAGGGCGTCGTCGTCGATTACCAGCACAAGGCGCCACGGCTGCGGCGCATCCGGTTCCGGTGGGGGCGGCACGGCTGCGGCCGGCACCTCGGCGAGCGGCACGGCGACGGCGAAGGTCGAGCCACGCCCCGGTTCGGAGCGGACACTGACCGGGTGGGCCAGCAGATCGGAGATGCGGCGGACGATGGCGAGGCCGAGCCCGAGCCCCTGTTCCCGGTCGCGCGCGCTGTTGTCGACCTGGACATACTCTTCGAAGATTTCGCGCTGCTTCTCAGCTGGGATGCCGATACCCGTGTCGGTGACCTGGATCAGCAGGTGCCCACCCCGGCGCCGACAGCCGACGAGCACGCGGCCCCGCCGGGTGTAGCGCAGAGCGTTCTCCACGAAGTTGCGCAGGATGCGCGCCAGCAGCGCAGAGTCCGAGTGCACCACTGCCGAGCACGGCGCCACCCGGAGGTCCAGATTCTGCTGTAGGGCCCGGTCCTTGTAGCTGGCGGTGATGTCGTTCAGGAGGTCGCTGACGCGGATGTCCCGTCTGCTGACCGCGACGATGCCAGCGTCGAGCTTTGAAACGTCGAGCATCGCGTCCAGGAGCACCTTCATCGCCGCCAGCGCCCGCCCGAGATTGTCGACCGTCTCCTGCTCCGATGGGCCGAGGGAGCCGGTGGCCAGTTTGCCGGTAAGCAGAAACAGGCTTTGGAGCGGCTGCCGCAGGTCGTGGCTGGCCGCCGCTAAGACGTGGGACTTGGACCGGTTCGCCTGTTCGGCCGCCGCCTGGGCGGCCGCGGCGGCGGCGGTCGCGGCGCTCAGTGCTTCCAGGCGGGCACGCGCGTCGTATTGTCGTCGCCGGCTCCGCAGGGCCGTCTGCACGACGGCGATCAGGGTGGTCGGGTGAAAGGGACGTTCCAGGAAGGTAACGTTGTGGAGCAGCTCCATCAGGCTGAGCGCCTGCCGGCTCCGTTCCGGCCCGCCGCCCTGGCGGGTCAGCACGATGATGGGGAAATCCGACCATGAGGGCTGTGCCTCCAGCCAAGCGGACAGCGACCGGATATCGCCCCCCCTGAACACCTCCTCTGTGATCACGGCGGCCCCGGCGCCACAGGCCAGTTCCGATAGCAGATCCGACAGGTCACGGCAGGATTGTCCCACGATCCCCGCCTCTGTGAGGATGGCCTCGGCCACATGCGCGTCCCGGCCGGTTGGCGCCAGGATCATCACCCGCTCATCCTGGGGCGCGGAGGGCATCAGCTCTCATCCGGCATCGGGCGCCCCCCGGTCCCGGTGTAGGAGGGCTCGTCCGACAGGAGGCCCTGGAAGCCAGAGACCGGCTCACCGATGCGGAAACCCGAAGCCGTGATCTGGTACTCGCGGATGGTGTCCTCGTGTGGACCGGCGCGCTTCTTGACCACTGACAGGGCGCGACAGACGCGCCCGTCACGCTCGAAATACCGCATCAGGATCACAGTGTCCGCAAGATAGGAGAAGTCCACTGAAGACCCGGTTTCGGCCAGCAGCCCATGCTGGGCGCCGGTCAGGAAGGTCGAGGCGCCCCGGCGGTTGAGGAACGTCATGAGCTCATGCATGTGCAGCAGCAGGAAGGTCTGCTCGGGCATGGCCGTCTGATAGCCGTTAAGGCTGTCCACAACCACCGTCCGGACGTTCCGGTCCTCCACGGCCTGGCGGACCTTGTGGGCGAATTCTCCGGGCGAAAGTTCCGCGGCGTCCACCGCCTCCAGCAGCAGGAGACCGTCCCGTTGCAGCCTTTCCAGGTCTAAGCCCAAGCCCCGGGCGCGCGCGACCAGCAGGCCGAGCTCCTCGTCAAACACGAACATGGCACTGCGTTCACCGCGGGCGGCCGCGGCCCTGATGAACTGCAAGGCCAGCAGGGACTTGCCCGTGCCGGACGGGCCCAGCAGCAGCGTGCTCGAGCCCTGCTCGATGCCGCCGCCCAGCAGCGCGTCGAGAGCCGCATCGCCACTGCCCTGACGGTCGCGGGCGAACGCGTGGTGGTGCTCCGCCGCGATCAGGCGCGGGAACACCCGGACACCTCCGCCGACGATGGTGAAGTCATGGAAGCCGCCGCGGAAGGCGCGTCCCCGGTATTTGACGACCCTCAGGCGCCGGCGCTCCGCCCCGTACAGCGGCGTGACCCCCTCCAGGTGGATCACCCCATGGGCGACGCTGTGGACGGTCTTGTCCTGGACCTCGGCAGTCAGGTCGTCGAGCAGCAGGACGGTGCTGCCAGAAACCGTGAAATGATGCTTCAAGGCCAGAATCTGACGGCGATAGCGAAGGGAACTCTGCGCCAGCAGTCGGATCTCCGACAGGCTGTCGAGGACGACGCGGGTCGGCCGGCTACGGGCGATGGCATCGAGGATCAGCCGGGTTGTTTCGCCCAGTTCCAGATCGGCAGCGTAGACCAAGCTCTGGTGCGCAGCGTCCTCCAGGGCCTCGGGCGGGATCAGCTCGAAGATCGTGATCGCTTCCGGAAGGGTCCAGCCGTGCGACGCGGCGCAGTCGCGGAGTTCCGCCTCCGTCTCTGAAAGCGTGATGTAGAGGCACCTCTCGCCCCGGGCCGCCCCCTCCAACAGGAATTGCAGCGCGACAGTCGTCTTGCCCGTCCCAGGATGCCCCTCCAGAAGATAGAGGTGCTGGCGGACAAGGCCACCGGCCAGGACATCGTCCAGGCCGTGGATACCGAAACGGGCAATTTCTTCCATTGAAACAACCAATCTTCCGTTTCGTTGGAAGGGGAACCACATTGTAGCCTGCACCCTGTGCAGAACTCTACCAGAGCCTGGGGACTGCGCAACGTAGCGTCGGAAACGATCGCCTCGGAATCGCTGGCGCCTTCGCGTAAGAAGGTCTCGCCAAGTGCGACCTGATCACTCGAAAGGGGCTCAGGGTTTTCACCGGACGCGTACCGTCGCCAAGGCCGACCGGACTTGCCCTGCGAGTGTCAGAGCCGGGTCGGAAATCAGCTATATTTTCCATAATATGTCTTATCGGACTTAAGCCGTGGCCCAGGGCAGGTCCCCCGCACGCCCCGCGGCGATGTCAGGGCGGCCTTCTCCTGCCGTCGGGTTTTCCCGCGCCACCGCGTCGGTTAAGGTCGCGGCACGTCCGCCAACGGGGTGCCGCGATGTCCGACAGCATGAAGCGACTTGTCGATCTGATGGCGAAGCTGCGCGACCCGGAGGGCGGCTGCCCCTGGGACCTTGAGCAGGATTTCCGCAGCATCGCGCCGCACACGATCGAGGAAGCCTACGAGGTTGCCGATGCCATCGAGAAAGGCGACATGGCGTCCCTCAAGGACGAGCTGGGCGACCTGCTGTTCCAGGTCGTCTTCTACGCCCGGATGGCCGAGGAGCGCGGCGCCTGGGATTTCGACGCCGTGGCGGCTCATATCACGACCAAGATGATCCGCCGGCATCCCCACGTCTTCGGGGAGACCGTGGTGGACACGGCCGCCGACCAGACGCAGCGCTGGGAGGACCTGAAGGCGCGCGAGCGGGCGGAGAAAGCCGCCGCCGAGGGCCGCCGTCCCTCGGCCCTGGACGGGGTGATCGGCGGCCTGCCCGCCCTCACCCGTGCCGTGAAGCTCCAGAAGCGGGCGGCACGCGTCGGCTTCGACTGGACCCGGGCGGACGAGATCCTGGACAAGATCGAGGAAGAGATCGGCGAGCTGCGCCATGAGCTGCGCGCCGCCACGCCGCACCCCGACCGTATCCGCGACGAGACGGGCGACCTGCTGTTCGCGCTGGTGAACCTCGCCCGCCGGCTGGAGGTCGATCCCGAATCCGCCCTGCGCGGGACCAACGCGAAGTTCGAGCGCCGCTTCCGCCATATCGAGGACCGGCTGGCCGCTCAGGGCCGCACGCCCGGGGACGCGACCCTGGAGGAGATGGAGGCGCTGTGGCAGCAGGCGAAGCGCCTGGAGCCCCACGACTGAACCCGCGCCCCCTCGCCCGCCGCACCGGATTGACGCCGCAACCTGTTGACCTGACAGCAAGGACAGCACCATGAGCCAGAGCTACCGCCCCGATACCGTCCTGATCACCGGGGCCACCGGCGGCTTCGGAACCGCCTTCGCCCGCCGCTTCGCCGGGCTCGGCTGCAAGCTGGTCCTGGTCGGGCGGGATGCGGCGAAACTCGATGCCCTGGCGGCCGGTCTGACGGTGCCGACCCATACGGTCCGGGTCGATGTGCGCGACCGTCCGGCGGTGGAGGCGGCGCTGGCGGCACTGCCCGCCGACTTCGCCGCGATCGACCTGCTGGTCAACAATGCCGGCCTCGCGCTCGGCGCCGATCCCGCCTTCCGGTCGAACCTGGACGACTGGGAGGTGATGATCGACACCAACGACAAGGCGCTGGCGGTGATGACCGGGCTGGTCCTGCCGGGCATGGTGGCGCGCGGCCGCGGCCACATCATCAACATCAGCTCCACGGCCGGCAGCTACCCCTACCCCGGCGGCCATGTCTATTGCGCGTCAAAGGCTTTCGTCACGCAGTTCAGTCTGGCCCTGAGGGCGGATCTGATCGGGACCGGGGTCCGCGTGACCTCCATCGAGCCCGGCATGGTTGAGACGGATTTCAGCCTCGTCCGCTTCAAGGGCGATGCGGAGAAGGCGGCCAGGGTCTATGCCGACACCACGCCGCTGACCGCGGACGACGTGGCCGAGGCGGTGGTCTGGGCCGGCACCCTGCCGCCGCATTTCAACATCAACCGGATCGAACTGATGCCGACGACCCAGGGACCGGGCGCCCTCGGCGTCCATCGTTCGCCGAAGGCCTGACGGGAAACGCCCTGCGCCCCCGCTCAGTCGCCGAACAGCAGGGTGCGCAGGGCGTTCCAGCTTGCGCGGTCGGGGGCCAGGAGCAGGCCCCCCGCCAGTTCCATGGGCGTGTAGCCGATGCCGTCCAGTTTGGCGGCATAGCCGCCGGCCTCCGCATGCATCAGGGCACCGGCGGCATGGTCCCAGGGCATGATGCGGCGGTAGAGCGAGAAGTGGGACACCCCGCGCAGCAGCCGGAGATACTCATGCCCGGCGCATTGCAGGGTGAAGGTCCCGGCCAGCCTTGGCATCCGGCTCTCCAGATGCTCGCGGACCCGGCGCTCGAAGTAGCGTGTGCCGACGGCACCCGTCATGGTCTCCAGCGGAACGGGCGGTGCCACGCGCAGACGCGCCCCGTCCAGCCAGGCGCCGCCGCCCCGGGTGGCCACGGCCATGCTGCCGCCGCAGGGATCGTGAATCCAGCCGGCCAGGGTCTCGCCTCCACGGGCCAGGGCGACCATGACGGCGAAGACCGGCCGGCCGGCGACGAAGTTCGCGGTGCCGTCCACCGGGTCGATGATCCAGACGGGATCGTCGCCCTGGATGCGCTCCAGGACCCGCTCGTCGGCCGTCGCCGCCTCCTCCCCGATCGCCACAGAACCGGGCAGCAGCTCCGTCAGCCGGGCGGAAAGCTGCCGCTCGGCGGCCACGTCGGCGATGGTGACCAGATCACCCGGCCCCTTCTCCCGCACGTCGCGGTCTTCCAGGTGGCGGAAGCGCGGCATGATCTCGCTCGCGGCAACCTCGCGCACGATGTCGGCAACTCGGGCGATATCCGGGACCATGGGCACCCCTCCGGAGCGGCCCCGCGGGCCGACGGCCCTTCATACTGGTCCGCTCCCCCCGGTACAAAGGGAACTTGCGCGCAGCCCTGCGACCCGCGCAGGGCTTGCCGCGCGGCGTCATCGCAAATCAGCGGCCAGACTGCCCTGCTTGCCCGGACGATCGGACGTTGGGAATTTTCATTCCAAAGGGTCGGATCTGCGTGATAGGTCCTTTCCGGTAACCGGAGAGCCGCATGCAGAGCTATGTTCTGACCCTGTCCTGTCCCGATGCCGTCGGTATCGTCGCCACGTTGTCGGGACTGCTCGCCGGGCACGACGCCAACATCCTGGACAGCGCCCAGTTCGGCGACCGGATCAGCGGCCGATTCTTCCTGCGAATCTCCTTCGAGGTGGAGGACGGCAGGGTGGACACCCTGCGTCGCGCCCTGGCCGAGGTGGCGGAGCGGTTCCGGATGGACCTGCACCTCCACGACGCCGGCCGGCGGCCGCGGGTGATGATCCTGGTCTCCCGCTTCGGCCACTGCCTCAACGACCTGCTGTACCGCTACCGGATCGGCGCGCTGGCCATGGACATTCCGGCCATCGTCTCGAACCACCGCGACTTCTACCAGCTTGCCGCCTGGCACGACGTGCCCTTCCACCATCTGCCGGTGAACGGCGGGAACAAGGAACGGCAGGAGGAACGGCTGCTGGAGATCATCGAGGGAGAGCGCATCGACCTCGTGGTGCTGGCCCGCTACATGCAGGTGCTGTCCCCGACGCTGTGCGAGCGCCTGCCGGGGCGCTGCATCAACATCCACCATTCCTTCCTGCCCAGCTTCAAGGGGGCGAAGCCCTACCATCAGGCCTTCGCCCGCGGGGTGAAGCTGATCGGCGCCACGGCGCACTATGTGACGACGGATCTGGACGAGGGCCCGATCATCGAACAGGCGGTGGAGCGGGTGGACCACACGCTGGGGCCCGACGATCTGGTGGCCGTCGGCCGGGACATCGAATGCATGGTCCTGGCCCGGGCGGTGAAGTACCACCTGGAGCGTCGGGTCCTGCTGAACGGCTCGAAGACGGTCGTGTTCCGCTGACCGGAAGGTCAGCCCGCCGGCCGGTCAGGCGCGGCGGGCTTCCCAGGGACCCGAGTCCGGGGCGGCTGTTCCGACAGGAGCCGCCGGAATCGGCAGGTAGCCGAACCGCTCGCGGAAGCGTCCGACATCGGCCGTCTCCAGCCCCACGCGGACCAGGGCCCGGGCGTCGTCATCCTGGCGCTCCAGCACCTCGCCGCGCTGGTAGAGCCAGGCGAGCGCGGCACCGTCGGCCAGATCGACGGCCACGGAGACGACATCGCGGTCCGCCACCATCCGCCGGTCGATCAGGTCGAACAGCCCGCCCAGCCCCTCACCCGTCAGGGCGGAGATGGCCACCGTGTCGCCGGCCCGGCGCGCCTGCCGCAGCAGCGCATCGCGCTCCCCTTCCGGCACCAGGTCGATCTTGTTCAGCACCTCGACGACACGGGCGTCCGAGTCGACCTCGATGCCGAGTTCGCGCAGCACCGTCTCCACATCGGCCTTCTGCGCCTCGGTGTCGGGGTGCGAGACGTCCCGGACATGCAGCACGATGTCGGCGGCCTGCACCTCCTCCAGCGTGGCGCGGAAGGCTTCGACCAGCCCGTGCGGCAGGTCGGAGATGAAGCCCACCGTATCGGACAGGATGATCTTCCGGTTGGACGGCAGCGTGATCGCCCGCATGGTCGGGTCCAGCGTGGCGAACAGCAGGTCCTTGGCGAAGACGTCCGCGCCGGCCATCCGGTTGAACAGGGTGGACTTGCCCGCGTTCGTGTAGCCGACCAGGGCGACGACCGGATAGGGCACCTTCTCCCGCGCGCGGCGGTGCAGGCCGCGGGTGCGCCGGACCTCCTCCAGCTCCGCCTTCAGGCGGGCGATGCGCTCCCCGATCAGGCGGCGGTCGATCTCAAGCTGGCTCTCGCCCGGGCCGCCCAGGAAGCCGAAGCCGCCGCGCTGACGCTCCAGGTGGGTCCAGGACCGCACGAGGCGGGAGCGCTGGTAGGTCAGCGCCGCCAGTTCGACCTGCAACTGGCCCTCGCGCGTGCGGGCGCGCGCGCCGAAGATCTCCAGGATCAGGCCGGTGCGGTCGATGACCTTGGCCTTCCAGGCTTTCTCCAGGTTCCGCTGCTGTACGGGCGTGAGGGCGTGGTCGACGATGACGAGCGCGGCGGTCTCCGCCTCGATGGCGGCGGCCAGATCCTCCACGGCCCCCTGGCCGAGGAGAGCGGCGGGCCGCGGCCGCATCACACGGATGGAGCGGGCCCCGACCACCTCAAGCTCGATGGCGCGGGCAAGGCCGACGGCCTCATCCAGCTGCGCCTCCGGGCTACGGCTCGCCATCCGGTCCTCGGGCAGGACCGGATGGATGACGAAGGCGCGGGTGGCAGGCCCGCGCCCTTCGGCAGGCTGGATCTCAGTCGTGTTCCGTCTCCTTGGCGGGCTCGAACAGCTGGATCGGATGCGCCGGCATCACCGTCGAAATCGCATGCTTGTAGACAAGCTGCGAGTGCGCATCACGGCGCAACAGGACGGAGAAGTTGTCGAACCAGGTAATGATACCCTGAAGTTTGACGCCATTGACGAGAAATACCGTCACCGGAGTTTTGTTCTTGCGGACGTGATTCAGGAAAACGTCCTGCACGTTCTGCGATTTTTCCGACATTGGAGCAGCCTCGCTTCGCTCGTTCTTGGGGCCTCTTGTCGAGCGCCCGGGTTTCTGGTTCTGCGGCAGCCGGCGGGATCAGGACGTCCGTAGGGCACCGTCTAGCGATATGGTATCATGCATCTGTTGCACCAAGGCGGAAATCGCTGAGCAGCCATCAAGCCTCACGGCCGGGGGGAAACGCCCCAGCCCCGCCGCGACGTCCGGGGTACAGCCGACGAGGATCGGCAGGCAACCGGACCTGTGGGCGCATTCCATATCGATATCGGCGTCGCCGACGAACCAGACATCGGGACCCGCGACGATTCCACCCGGCGCCAGCGCCATTTCGACCGGCGCCACGGACGGTTTGTCGGCCGCGGCATCGGTGGCGCCGACCAGCTTCCCGAAATGGCGCGTCCAGCCAAGGCTGTCCGCCTCCGCGCGCAGGAAGCTGCCGGTCTTGTTGCTCACCACCCCGAGATAGATGCCCGCGCCGGAGAGAAGTTCCAGCAGCTCCGCGGCCCCGGGCAGCGGTTCCAGATAGTCCAGGTGGTGCTCCTGGAAGTGGGCGTAGAACACGTCGCGCGCCGCCATCCAGTCATCCCCGAAGATCACGGGGAAACTGTCGCGCAGGCTGTGGCGGACGCGGCCGTAGCTCTCCTCCAGCGTCCAGGGCTGGTGGCCGAAGCGCTCCAGGGCCGCGTTGATCGCGGCATGGACGCAGCGCCAGTTGGTGACCAGCGTGTTGTCCCAGTCGAACAGGACGGCACGGGGCAGCCGTTGCGGCGGCAGAGGCGCGGACACGCTGGCGTCAGCGATGGCGTCATCCATGGCGTCAGACCCGGCCGACGGGATCGGGGGCGCCGACATCGGCCAGATAGGCCGCGCGCAGCCGCAGGGTCAGCGGCCCCGGCCTGCCCTCCCCGACCGGCTGGCCGTCGATCCGGGTGACCGGCAGGGCGAAGCTGCCGGCGCTGGACATCAGTGCCTCGCGGGCTGCATGGGCCTCCGCCACGGTGAAGGGGCGTTCCTCGACCGGGATGCCCAGATCCCGCGCGATCCGGAGCAGCGACAGCCGGGTGATGCCGTTGAGGATGAGGTTCGAGGCCGGACGGGTCACCAGCGTGCCGTCGGCCGTGACGATCCAGGCATTGGAGGAGCAGCCCTCCGTCACCGTGCCGTCGGGATCGACCTGCCAGGCCTCGTAGGCGCCCGCCTCCGCCGCCTTCTGCTTGCCCAGCGACTGCGCCAGCAGGCCCACCGTCTTGATGTCGCGGCGCAGCCAGCGGATGTCCGGGATCGTGATGACCGACACGCCTTCCGCGAGCTGCCGCGCCGTCTGGAAGCGCGACCGGCGGCAGGTCAGGACCAGGGTCGGGACTGCGTCCGCCGGGAAGCGGAAGTCGCGCGGCGCCACACCCCGGGTCACCTGCACATAGACCAGCCCGTCGCGGACGCCGTTGCGCGCCGCCAGTTCCCGCATGATCAGCCGCAGCGAGGCCGGCTTCACCGGCCAGGGCATCCGGAGTTCGCGGAGCGAGCGCTCCAGACGCGCAAGGTGCCCCTCCAGGTCGGCGAAGCGCCCGCCGACGATGGTGGCGACCTCATAGACGCCATCCGCGAACTGGAAGCCGCGGTCCTCGATATGGACGGCGGCTTCGTCATGCGGGAGGTAACGTCCGTTGACATAGGCGAAGCGGGGCATGATCCGGATGTCCGATCGTTCTTGAACCGGTTTCTGAAGCGGGACGAATCGTCAAAAGAATTCAAGCCTCACGGCGAACATCTTCTCGACCTTCTTCACCTGTCCGACCTCCGCCAGAATGATGACCCGGTCGTTCGGTTTGATGACGGTGGACGGGCGTGGAATGATGACGTCGCCGCCGCGGACGATGGCGCCGACGATCACCCCGTCCGGCAGCCTGATCTCCCGCAGGGGGGTGTTGATCAGCGATGAGGTTTCCAGCGCCTCCGCCTCGATCACCTCGGCGAAGCCCTCGCGCAGGCTGTGGACCGCCTTGATGCGGCCGCGGCGGACATGCTGGAGGATCGAGGAGACGGTGATCGAGCGCGGGCTGACCACCGCGTCGATGCCGAGCGGCTGCACCAGGGGCTGGTAGGTCGATTTGTTGATCAGCGTGATGGCGCGTTCGCAGCCGTAGCGCTTCGCCAGCAGCGAGGCGAGGATGTTGCCCTCGTCGTTGTTGGTGACCGCGACCACCGTCTCGCTGGCGCGAACGTTCGCCTCCTCCAGGATGTCGGGGTCCAGGCCGTCGCCGTGCAGGACCATGGTGCGCGACAGGCGCTGGGCCACCATCTGGGCGCGCTTGCGGTCGATCTCGACGATGCGGGCGGAGACGCCCTGGTGCTTTGCCTCGATCTCCTCGGCCAGGCACAGGCCGATATTGCCGCCGCCGATGATGATGACCCGGCGCGCCTCCGGTTCCTCATGGCCGAAGGCGGCCATGGCGCGGCTGACATGCTTGGTATCGGCGACGAAGTAGACCTCGTCGCCGGGCAGCATCTGGTCGTCACCCGACGGGATGATCGGCCTGTCGTTGCGGACGATGGCGACGATCTCGATGTTCAGGTCCGGGAACAGGCCGGTGAGCTGACGCAGCGGCGTATGGATGATCGGGCAGTTGTCGCCGCAGATCACGCCGATGACCTTCACCTTGCCGTCGGCCATCGGGATCATGTCGAAGGCGCCCGGCACCTGGAGCCGGCGGGCGACGGCCCGCGCCACCTCGATCTCCGGCGAGATGATGACGTCGATCGGCAGGTGATCGCGGGAGAACAGGTCGGCCCAGATGGGCGCCAGATAGCTCTGGTGGCGGACACGGGCGATCTTGGTGGGCACGTTGAAGAGCGAGTGCGCCACCTGGCAGGCCACCATGTTGACCTCGTCCGCCAGGGTGACGGCGACGATCATGTCGGCGTCGGCGGCGCCCGCGGCCTCCAGCACATGGGGATGCGAGGCGAAGCCGACCATCGCCTGGACCTCCAGCGTGTCGCTGATCTTCTGGATCAGCTCCGACGACTGGTCGATCACCGTCACGTTGTTGCCTTCGGAGGCGAGATAGCGGGCGATGTTGGACCCGACCTGTCCGGCCCCGCAGACGATGACTTTCATGGCGCTACCACTGTCCTGGTGATGGTGACCGGCGCAGGCCGGCTGCCGTGGCGTCCTGGGGCCACCACCGTCATTCGACGGTCAGGCGTGTCCCGTTCTTGTCCGTCCCATGCACGCCCAGGGACTTCAGCTTCCGGTGCAGGGCCGACCGCTCCATGCCGACGAAGGCTGCCGTCCGGGAGATGTTGCCGCCGAAGCGGGTGACCTGGGCCAGCAGGTACTCGCGCTCGAACACCTCGCGCGCCTCGCGCAGGGGCAGGCCCATGATCTCGCCTCCCTTCTCCCATTTCAGCACGGTCGGGGTGATGGCGCCGATCTCCGGCGGCAGCATGTCGGCGCGGACCGGCTCGTGCGGGTCGCCCGCCACCATGATCAGCAGCCATTCCACCACGTTGCGGAGCTGGCGGACGTTGCCCGGCCAGTCATAGGCCTGGAGCGCCGCCATGGCGTCCTCGCCGAAGCTCCGCTGGGGAAGGCCGGCGGACTCGGCCGTCCGCTGCATGAAGTGGCGGGCCAGCAGCGGAATGTCCTCCCGCCGCTCGCGCAGCGGCGGCACCTTCAGCGGCACCACGGCCAGCCGGTAATAAAGGTCCTGCCGGAAGCGGCCCAGTTCGATCTCCAGCGTCAGGTCGCGGTTGGTGCTGGCGATGACGCGGACATCCACTTCGACCCGGGCCGAGCCGCCGACCCGCTCGAAGGTCTGTTCCTGGAGGACGCGGACGATCTTGCCCTGGGTCTCCAGCGGCATGTCCGCCACCTCGTCCAGGAACAGGGTGCCACCGTGGGCCTGCTCGAAGGTACCGACCTTGCGGCCGCCGCCGTCCAACGCATGCTCGGTCCCGAACAGCTCGATCTCCAGCCGGTCCGGCCGCATGGTGGCGCAGTTCAGCGCCACGAAGGGGCCGTCGGCGCGGCGGGAGCGGGCGTGGATCATGCGCGCGACCACCTCCTTGCCGCTGCCCGGCGGACCGGAGATCAGCACGCGAGACCCCGTCGGCGCCACCTTCTCGACCCCGTGGCGGAGCTGGTTGACGGGAAGGCTCTTGCCGATCAGGTCGGTTTCGGCCCCTGCCCGCAGTTTCAGCTCCCGGTTCTCGCGGCGGAGCCGGGCGGCCTCGATGGCGCGTTCGACCAGGAGAAGCAGACGGTCGGCCTTGAACGGCTTCTCGATGAAGTCGTAGGCGCCCTTCTTGATGGCAGCCACGGCCGTCTCGATGGTGCCGTGCCCGCTGATCATGACGATCGGCACGTCCGGGTGGTCGCGCTTCAGCTCGTCCAGGATCTGGAGTCCGTCCAGCCGGCTGCCTTGCAGCCAGATGTCCAGGATCACCAGACTGGGACGGCGGGTGGCCACGGCGGCCAGCGCCTGGTCTGCGTCCGCCGCTTCCCGCGTCTTCATCCCCTCGTCGTTGAGGATGCCGGCAATCAGCATCCGGATGTCGGATTCGTCGTCGACGATCAGAATGTCGTGCGCCATCGTTTCAGCCCTTCGCACCGGCTGGCACTGCGGTTTCTTCCGTCCGGTCGGCAGCGCCGGGATCGGCGACGACGGCCGGCTGGACGCGCGGAAGCACAAGGCCGACCCGGGCGCCGCCGCCCGGCCGGTCCTCAAGCGTCAGCGCGCCGCCGTGGTCCTCCATGATCTTCTTGACGATGGCGAGCCCCAGGCCGGTGCCCTTGGCCCGCGTGGTGACATAGGGTTCGGTCAGCCGGTCGCGCTGCTCGGTCGGCAGGCCCTTCCCGTTATCCTCGACAAGCAGCGTGACGCGCTCCTCGTCGGCCCGGAGCTGCACCGTGACACGCCCGGCGGGCAGCTCCTCCCCGACGGCGGTCTCCTCGCGTCCCTCGACCGCTTCGCCCGCGTTCTTCAGCAGGTTGGTCAGGGCCTGACCGATCTGCCTGCCGTCGCAGACGACCACCAGCGGCTCGGACGGCAGATCCGCCTCGAAGTGGATGGCCGGGTGCGCCGTGGCGTGCAGCAGCATCGCCTGACGGCACAGCTCCTGCAAACTGGTCGGCTTCATCACCGGCGAGGGCATGCGGGCGAAGGCGGAGAATTCGTCCACCATGCGCCCGATGTCGTCCACATGCCGGACGATCGTGTCCGTCATGGTGCGGAAGGTCTCGGGATCGCTCTGGATCTCCTTGAGGTACTTGCGCCGCAGGCGCTCGGCGGAAAGCTGGATCGGCGTCAGCGGATTCTTGATCTCGTGCGCGATCCGGCGGGCGACGTCGGCCCAGGCCGCCTTGCGCTGCGCCGACAGCAGCTCCGAAACGTCGTCGAAGGTGACGACGTAGCCGCGGATGGTGCCCGCCACCACCTCGGCGCCGATTCGGACCAGCAGAGTCCGGATCTGCGTGCCGCGCCGGATCTGCACCTGCCCCTCGACCAGCTTGCCAGGACGCCGCCGGATCGTGGCCAGCAGCTCGGCCATCTCCGGCACCACGTCGTCCAGCCGCTCCCCGACCAGGGACTGCGGGTCCTCCACGCCCAGAAGCTCGGCGGCGGACAGGTTCGGCAGGTTGATCCGCTCCTCCTGATCCAGCCCCAGCACCCCCGCCGACACACCGGCCAGCACCGCCTCCGTGAAGCGCCGGCGCAGGTCGAGCAGACGGTTCGCCTCCACCAGGGCGCCGCGCTGGCCCTCGATCTGGCTGGTCATGCGGTTGAAGGCACGCGACAGCGAGGTCAGCTCGTCCTCCGCCTCGGTCTCCATCTCGGGAACCCGCGCCGTCAGGTCGCCGGCGCGGACCCGCTCGGCCGCCGCGATCAGGGCGCTCATGGGCTGCACCAGATAGGTCGCAAAATTGAGGCCGGCCCAGATCGCCGCCAGCAGCAGCAGCATGGCGACGACGACGAAGATCAGGGCGAGCCGTGTCTGGAGACCGAAGCGCTCGACCTCCAGACGGGTGTATTCCTGGACTGCGCTCTGGGTTGCCTCGACATGGGCCAGGACGCGGGCCTCCACCGGGCGGCCGACGAACAGGAAGACGTCGAAGTCCGGGTCGATGTGGACCAGGGCGCTGACCCGGTCCGCACGGCCGCCGACGACGACGGCAACATCACCGCGCCGGGCCTCGTCCAGGGCGGACCGGGGCACGTCGGAGACGTCGAAGTCGAAGGCCAGACCGGCGCGGGCGTAGATCCGGCCCTGGGAGTCGAAGATCACCGCCTGGGTGATCGAGCGGGCATAGGCCTGATTGCGCAGGATCTGCTGCATCATGGCCGGCTGCCAGAGGAAGAAGGCCCCGCCGGCGCGCTGAAGCTCGTAGGACGTGGTCAGCGCATCGGCGCGGATGGCCTGCTGGTGTTCGGCCAGATAGGCCTCTGCCACCGCCAGGGATTCATTCACCGCCGTCCGCACCCGGTCGCTGAACCAGGACTGGACGCCGACATAGAAGAACAGGGCGGAGAAGGCGGCCATGATGATGGCCGGCAGCACCGCCAGGAGCGAGAACACCGCAACCAGCCGCGCGTGCAGGCGCGCGCCCGCCAGCCCCCGCCGCCGCTCCAGCCACAGCGTCACGATGCGCCGGGCCATGATCGAGGACAGCAGCAGCAGCAGCGCCAGATCAAGCGTCAGCAGCAGGCTGACGGTGTTCGGGTCCTTGCCGAACGGCGGCGTCTCGGTCAGGGCGGCATAGGTGGCCGAGCCGGCGAGCACCGCGGCGATGGCAAGCGCGATGGCGAGCTTGTTGCCCAGCCCCCGCCCCGATGCCCAACGGACGAGCCGGCGCCACCAGGGCGGCCGTGCGGCCGCATCGGCAACCGCGGTCATGGCCGTGACCCTGCGCTTTCCGGCATGGCGCCTTCCGGCACGGCATCCTGCCGCCACGCACCGGGCGGGCAGCGGACAACGGAGCAGTCGAGGAGCAAGCGGTAACCCTGGCTGAGGCGTAAGGGAGCCGGAGATCCCGGCCGGGACGGCATGTTCCGGGCACCGTGTTACCAGAAAGCTACACTCCGCGCCAGCGTCCCACTCGGCCGGGCGGCAGCCGGAAAGCCACGCTATTTCAGGCCACGGACGACCTGGATGTCCAGTTCCCGGATCTTCTTGCGCAGGGTGTTGCGGTTCAGCCCGAGCAGATGGGCGGCCTTGATCTGGTTGCCCTTCGTCGCCAGCAGTGAGAGGGAGAGGAGCGGGCGCTCGACCTCGCGCAGGACGCGGTCGTAGAGACCGGCAGCGGGGATTCCGTCCTTGTGGGCGGCGAAATACTCCTTCAGGTGGCGCTCGACGGCCGCCCCCAGGCCCTCGTTCACCGGCTCCTCGGCTGGCTGGCTGGCGGGGGCCGCCTCGGCCAGTTCCTGCTCGATGACATCGAGTCCGATGACCTCCTGGGCATAGAGCGCCGCCAGCCGGCGCACCATGTTCTCCAGTTCGCGCACGTTGCCCGGCCAGCGGTGGCGCTTCATGCGCTCCATCGCGGCGTTGTCCAGGCTCTTCAGCGGCAGGCCCTGGTGCGTCGCCAGATGGAAGAAGTGGCGGACCAGGGCCGGGATGTCCTCTGCCCGCTCGCGCAGGGGCGGAATGCGGATGGGCACCACGTTCAGGCGGTAGAACAGGTCCTCGCGGAACAGGCCCTGCCGGATCAGGGTGCGCAGATCGCGGTGCGTGGCAGCCACGATGCGGACATCGGTCTTGATCGGCGTGCGGCCGCCGACGGTCGTGTACTCGCCCTCCTGGAGCACGCGCAGCAGGCGCGTCTGCGCCTCCAGCGGCATGTCGCCGATCTCGTCCAGGAACAGGGTGCCGCCCTGGGCCTGCTCGAAGCGGCCGGTGGAGCGCATGGTGGCGCCGGTGAAGGCCCCTTTCTCGTGCCCGAACAGCTCGGACTCGATCAGTTCGCGCGGGATCGCCGCCATGTTGATGGCGACGAAGGGCCCCTCGCGGCGTTTGCCGTAGTCGTGCAGGGCGCGGGCCACCAGCTCCTTGCCGGTGCCGGACTCGCCGGTGACCATGACCGTGAGGTCGGTTCCCATCAGCCGCGCCAGCACGCGGTAGATTTCCTGCATGGCGGGGGAGCGGCCGATCAGCGGCAGCGTCTCCTCCTCCGCCTCGGCCGGCGGCAGGGCCACCGGCTCGGCCGGCGGACGCGGCGAGGACAGCGCCTTCTGCACCATCGCCACCAGCTCCTTCAGGTCGAAGGGCTTGGGCAGGTAGTCGAAGGCGCCCCGCTCCGCCGCCTTGACGGCGGTCAGCAGGGTGTTCTGCGCGCTCATCACGATGATGCGCAGGTCCGGCCGGGTCCGCTTGATGCGGGGGATCAGGTCCAGGCCGTTCTCGTCCGGCATCACCACGTCGGTGATGACCAGATCGCCCTGCCCTTCGGACACCCACCGCCACAGCGTCGCCGCGTTTCCGGCGGAGCGCACCTCATGGCCGAGCCGCGCCAGGGCTTGTGTAAGAACCGTCCGAATGGCGCGATCATCATCTGCAACGAGGATCGTTGCACCCATTTTAGGCACCCTCCACCAAGGCTCCAGCATCCGCCGCCATCGGCAGGGACACCTTGAAGACCGTGCGCCGCGGCACGCTCTCGAACTCGATGACCCCGCCGTGGTCCCCGACGATTTTCGCCACCAATGCAAGACCCAGGCCGGTTCCGTTGAGCTTGGTCGTGACGAAGGGATCGAACAGGTTCGCCTGGATGTCCTCCGGGATGCCGTCGCCATTGTCCTGCACGCTGACCAGCAGCGGCAGATGCACCCGGCTGTCCGACCCGGCGACGGCCAGCCGGACGCCGTGCTGATAGGCCGTGCTCAGCACGATCTCGCCGCCCTGCTCGGGGCAGGCCTCCGCCGCGTTCTTCACCAGGTTCAGCAGCACCTGGATGAGCTGGTCGCGGTTGCCCAGGACCGGCGGCAGCGACGGGTCGTAGCGCTCGACGAAGCGGATGTGCCGGGCGAAGCCGTTCTGGGCGATGCGCCGGACATGCTCCAGCACCGAATGGATGTTGATGGCGGCCTTCTGCAAGGGACGGCGGTCGGCGAAGACCTCCATCCGGTCCACCAGGGCGACGATGCGGTCGGCCTCGTCGCAGATCAGCCGGGTCAGCAGCCGGTCCTCTTCCACGACGCTCTCTTCGAGCAACTGGGCGGCGCCCCGGATGCCGGAGAGCGGGTTCTTCACCTCGTGCGCCAGCATCGCCGCCATGGCGATGACGGACCGGGCGGCGCCGCGATGGCTCAACTGGTTGTCGATCTTCCGGGCGATGGAGCGCTGGTGCAGCGTCAGCACCACCAGATCGGGCGGATCGCTGGCAGGGGCCGCCTGCACCGTCATGAAGTGCGCGCCGATGCGCGGAGTCTCCAGCGTGACCCCGTATTCGGAGACGCTGCCGTGCGTCTCCCGCGCCTGCTCGATCAGCCCCAGGATCGGGCTGTCGGCCGGGATCAGGTCGGTCAGGGGGGTGCCCACGACCCGGGCGGAGGAGACATCGAAGAACTCTTCCGCCTCCAGGTTCACGAACTGGACCGCCCCCGCCCTGTCCACCACCAGCACCGGGTCCGGCAGGGCGTTGAGGACGACGGCGGGGTCGATCTCTTCCTGCGGCCGCCGGCGCGTCAGGGTGGCGGGCTTCGTCATCAGGCGGCGACCCGCTCGGTGATGCCGCGGTCCATCAGGGCGCGGTAGAAGTCCACGATGGCCTGCTTGACCCGCGCCGGCTGGTCCATGGTCATGATGGCGTTGCGGTAATCGGCCGAACCCGGCAGCCCCTTGGAGTACCAGGCGACATGCTTGCGGGCGATCCTGAGCCCGGCCTCGGCACCGTAGTGCTCCAGGATCGCCTCATAGTGTTCCAGCACGATGGTGAGCTGTTCGGCCAGCGTCGGGTCGGGCCGCGCCTCACCCGTGCGCAGATAGTGCATGACCTGCGCCAGGAACCAGGGCCGGCCATAGGTGCCGCGGCCGATCATCACCCCGTCCGCCCCGCTCTCCTCCAGGCAGCGGACGACATCCGCCAGCGTGTTGATGTCGCCGTTGGCGATGACGGGGATGGAGACCGCCTCCTTCACCGTGCGGATGAATTTCCAGTCCGCCGTGCCGTTGTACATCTGGCAGCGGGTGCGGCCATGCACGGTCACCATGCGGATGCCGCACTCCTCCGCGATGCGGGCCAGCCGCGGCGCGTTCAGGGTTTCGGCGTCCCAGCCCTTGCGCATCTTCATGGTGACGGGCACGGACACGGCCTTGACCGTCTGCTCCATGATGCGGCCGGCGAGCGGCTCGTCCTTCATCAGGGCGGACCCGGCGAAACCGTTGACCACCTTCTTCACCGGGCAGCCGAAATTGATGTCGATGATGTGGGCGCCGCGATCCTCGTTCAGCCTCGCCGCCTCCGCCATCGCCTCGGGATCGCAACCGGCGAGCTGCATGGAGATCGGCGCCTCCTCCGGCGACCATTCCGTCTTCAGCATGCTCTCGCGCGAGGCCCGGATCATCGCCTGGCTGGCGATCATCTCCGACACGACGAGGCCGGCGCCGGTCCGTTTCACCAGACGGCGGAAGGGCATGTCGGACACGCCGGACATGGGGGCGAGGATCACCGGGTCGTCGATCGTGACGGGGCCGATCCGGAGCGGCGCAAGGCGCTTGCCCATCTGTTAGGCATCCATGGCGATTGCATGAAAATTAGGCGTCGGACGCTAGCACGCCGGAGAGAATTTGCAAGCATGGCAAGGGTTCGGCCGGCGAATGAATGACCTGCGGAAAAGCGACCCTCCCGGGGTGCGACATGACCGGACCGGGGCTACCGATCGACGCGGCCGGGATTGGCGTGCGGCCCCGTTCCCGCTAGGCTCCGCGCACCACAGCCTGGGGAGCGTTTCCGTCAATGCCCGCCTGCATCGCCCTGATCGTCGCCGCCGGCCGCGGTGAGCGGTTCGGCTCCGATATTCCGAAACAGTACCTGCCGCTGGCCGGCAAGACCGTCCTGCGCCATGCGGTGGAGGCGTTCCTGCGCCATCCCGGCGTGACCGGCGTGCGGGTCGTCATCAATCCCGAGCACCGCGACCTCTACGACGCGGCCGTGGTCGGACTCGGCCTGCCCGAGCCGATCCGCGGTGGCGCCAGCCGGCAGCAGAGCGTGCTGAACGGACTGGAGGCGCTGGCGGAGGAGAAGCCGGATCTGGTCCTGGTGCATGACGGTGCCCGCCCGCTGGTGGATGCCGGGACCATCGACCGGGTGATCGCCGCGCTGGCGGAGCATCCGGCTGCCGTCGCCGCGACGCGGCTGGCCGACACGCTGAAGCGTGAGCGCGACGGGCGCGTGAGCACGACCGTGGACCGCACCGGCCTGTGGCGGGCGCGGACCCCGCAGGGCTTCCGCTACCACGACATTGTCGGTGCCCACCGCGAGGCGGGCGGTCTCGACCTCACCGACGACGCGGCCGTCGCCGAACGGGCCGGCCTCGCCGTCGCCCTCGTCCCCAGCAATCCGGACAATCTGAAAGTGACCCACGCCGACGACCTGGCCCGCGCGGAGCGACTGATCTACGCCGGGCTTTCCGACATCCGCACCGGCAGCGGCTACGATGTCCACAAGTTCCATCCGGGCGACCATGTCACCCTGTGCGGCGTGCGCGTGCCCCACGATCAGGCGCTGGAAGGCCATTCCGACGCCGATGTCGGGCTGCACGCCCTGACTGACGCGCTGCTGGGGGCGCTGGCCGCGGGCGACATCGGGCAGCACTTCCCGCCCACCGATCCGCGCTGGAAGGGTGCCGACAGCGCCGTCTTCCTCCGCCACGCGGCGGAGATGGTGCGGGAGCGGGGCGGCGTCATCGCCCATGTGGACGTGACGCTGATCTGCGAGCGTCCGAAGGTCGGTCCGCACCGCCCGGCCATGCAGGCCCGCATGGCGGAGCTTCTGGGAATCGCCGCCGACCGCGTGAGCGTCAAGGCGACGACGACGGAGGGGCTGGGCTTCACCGGCCGGCGCGAAGGCATCGCTGCCCTGGCGACGGCGACCGTGCGGCTGCCCATGCCGGGCCTGCCGACGGCGGGGACGTGAGACGGTGTTCCCGGACGACCTGGCCGCCCTGGCCGAACGGGTCCGCGACGCCTTCGTGGCGCGCGGGCTCTGGCTGGCGACGGCGGAGAGTTGCACCGGCGGCCTGATCGCCGGCTGCCTGACCTCGGTCAGCGGCTCCTCCGCCCTGGTCGACCGGGGCTTCGTCACCTACACGAACGAGGCGAAGACGGAGATGCTGGGCGTGCCGGCGGAGCTGATCGCCGCCCACGGCGCGGTCAGCGAGCCGGTCGCCGCCGCCATGGCGCGCGGCGTCCTGGCGCACAGCCGGGCCGACGTGGCGCTCTCGGTCACCGGAGTCGCGGGACCGACAGGCGGCACGCCGACGAAGCCGGTGGGGCTGGTCTGGCTGGGGGCGGTCCGGCGCGGCGGCCCGGTGCGGGTCGAGCGCCACGTCTTCCCGGGCGACCGCACGGCGGTCCGTCTGGCCTCCGTGCGGCGCTCCCTGGAACTGGCGCTCGATCTGCTCTGACCGGGTCCTGCCCGGACCGGAACCCTGCGGTCAGAGCACCGGGCGGGCGGCCGGCCGGACGGTCGGCGCACCGTAGAGCTGGTGTGCGCGCGTCTCGAACGCGGCCACCATGCGGCGCACGGCCTCATGGAACAGGGCGCCGATGATCTTCTGCAACACCTTGTTGCGGAACTCGAAATCCACATAGAAGTCGACCACGCAGCCGTCCGGATGCGGGTGGAAGACCCAGTGGTTCTCCAGGTGCTCGAAAGGCCCCTCGGCGTATTCCACGTCGATCCGGCGCTTGTCCGGCGACAGCACGACCCGCGACGTGTAGCGCTCGCGCACCATCTTGAAGCCGATCACGAGGTCGGCCCAGAACACGTTGCCGTCGCGCCGCCGGATGCGGGCCGCCACGGCCCATGGCAGGAACTCCGGATAGCGCTCGACGTCCGACACCAGCGCGAAGAGCTGGTCCGGGCTGTAGGGAAAAACCTTCTGTTCGGTATGTCTGGGCATGCTCTCAAGAAACTCCCGGCTTACTCGGCGGACGTCGCTTCCGGGGCGGCGACCGGCCGTCCGGCGAGCTTCGCTTCCCGCGCGGCCCGCAGCCGCTCGAAATCCGCCCCTGCGTGATAGGAGCTGCGGGTCAACGGCGAACTGGCCACCATCAGGAACCCTTTGCCACGGCCGACCGTCACGTAGCCGGCGAACTCGTCCGGAGTCACGAACCGATCGACCTTGGCGTGCTTGGGCGTCGGGGCGAGGTACTGGCCGATGGTCATGAAGTCAACATCGGCGGCCCGCAGGTCGTCCATGACCTGGAACACTTCTTCCTTCGTTTCGCCCAGCCCGACCATGATTCCCGACTTGGTGAACATGGACGGGTCGATCTCCTTCACCCGGGCCAGAAGCTGCAATGAGGTAAAGTAGCGCGCCCCCGGACGGATCGTCGGGTAGAGCCGCGGCGCGGTCTCCAGATTGTGGTTGAAGACGTCGGGCCGGGCCTCGACCACGGTCTCGACCGCCCCCTTCTTCTTCATGAAATCGGGGGTCAGGACCTCGATCGTCGTCTCCGGAGCGGCGGCGCGGATGGCGCGGATCGTCCGGGCGAAATGCCCGGCGCCGCCATCCTCCAGATCGTCGCGGTCCACGGAGGTGACGACGATGTGCTCCAGCTTCAGGTGCGCGACGGCCTCGGCCACCTTCTCCGGCTCATGCGGGTCGAGCTGCTCCGGCCGGCCCGTCGCCACGTTGCAGAAGGCGCAGGCGCGGGTGCAGACCGCGCCCAGGATCATGAAGGTCGCGTGTTTCTTCTTCCAGCATTCCCCGATGTTGGGGCAGGCCGCCTCCTCGCACACCGTGTTCAGGCGCAGCCCCCGCATCAGGGACCGCGTCTCCCCGTATTCGGGGCTGGTCGGCGCCTTGACCCGCAGCCACTCCGGCTTGCGCTGGATGGGGTTGTCGGGCCGGTTCGCCTTTTCGGGATGGCGGACCCGGTCGGGAGCGATGGGCATGGCGGAGATGACCTTGCTGTGACAGCGCCAACATAGGTCCGGGCGCAGACAAGGCCAAGCGCGGCGTTGCGCCGCCTTGGATCTTGTCCGCGTCCGGGCGGGTTCCCCGGCCGTGGCGACGGCGGGGCGTTCGGAAACCGGGTTTCGGCCGGATGCCGCCCGCGCACCGACGCGGCGCAGGCAGCCTGCGGTCAGTAGTGGATGGCGCGTCCGTAGGCGGCCAGCACACTCTCATGCATCATCTCGGAGAGGGTCGGGTGCGGGAAGATGGTGTGCATCAGCTCCGCCTCCGTCGTCTCCATGGTCTTGGCAATGGTGTAGCCCTGGATCAGTTCCGTCACCTCGGCACCGACCATGTGGGCGCCCAGCAACTCGCCCGTGGCTGCGTCGAAAACGGTCTTGACCAGCCCCTCCGGCTCGCCCAGGGCGATGGCCTTGCCGTTGCCGATGAAGGGGAAGCGGCCGACACGGACCTCGTGACCGGCCTCCCGCGCCTTGCGCTCCGTCAGCCCGACCGAGGCCACCTGCGGCAGGGAGTAGGTGCAGCCCGGAATGTTGCGCACATCCATGGGATGCACGCCCTCCACGCCGGCGATCTTCTCGACGCAGAGCACGCCTTCGTGGCTGGCCTTGTGCGCCAGCCAGGGGGCGCCGCAGACATCGCCGATGGCGTAGACTCCGGGTTCGTCGGTGCGCATCCACTCGTCCGTGACGATGTGGTTGCGCTCCACCGTCACCTTGGTCGTCTCCAGCCCGATGTTCTCGACGTTGCCGACGATGCCGACGGCGGCGATCACCCGGTCCACCGTCACCGTCTCGGTCCGGCCGCCGCCGAGGTCCAGCGTGGCGGTCACGCTGTCCGCCCCCTTCTCCAGCTTGGTGACCTTGGTCGCGGTGTGGATGCGGATGCCCTGCTTCGTGAACTGCTTCGCGGCGATGGCGCTGATCTCCTCATCCTCGACCGGCAGGATGCGGTCCAGGACTTCCACCAGCGTCACCTCCACCCCCATCTGGCGGTAGAAGCAGGCGAACTCCACCCCGATGGCGCCGGAGCCGACGACCAGGATGCTCTTCGGCATGCGCTCGGGGACCATCGCCTCCTTGTAGGTCCAGACCAGCCTGCCGTCCGGTTCCAGGCCCGGCAGGACGCGGGCGCGGGCGCCGGTGGCGATGATGATGTGCTTCGCCGCGTACTCGCCGACCGGCTTGCCGTCCTTCTCGACGGCGAGGCGGCCCTTGCCCAGCAGCCGGCCGCTGCCGTCGATGACGGTGACCTTGTTCTTCTTCAGCAGTCCCTTCACGCCGGCGGAGAGCTGCGCCGCCACTTGGCGGGAGCGCTTGACGATGGGCGCGAGATCGAAGCGGACCGGGCCCTCGACAGTGATGCCATAGTCCTTGGCGTGCTGGATCAGGTGCGCCACCTCGGCCGTGCGCAGCAGCGCCTTGGTCGGGATGCAGCCCCAGTTCAGGCAGATGCCGCCGAGATGCTCGCGCTCCACCACGGCCGTCTTCATGCCGAGCTGGGCCGCGCGGATCGCCGCCACATAGCCGCCGGGACCGGCGCCGAGGACGATCAGATCGAACTGCGTGTGGGCCATGCTCGCCTCACTTGTAGAAAGTAAAAAGTCCACTCACTCTAGAGTGGCTCACACGATTCGCGTCACAACAAATAAAAATAAAACAAGAAAATAAGTAAAAATAATCTCTGAACATTGTGTTTAGGTTAATTTTCTCCAAAATAACAACCCAATCTGACGAAGATATCCCCCAAATAATTAAAATTATTTGGATCGAAAAATAAAAATACAAATACCTTCTTCCAATTCGATCTATTGGATTTATAAATCTAAGAATGCGACGGTTGCTAGCAAAAAGTTTCCTCGCTTCGGGCGGAAGGAAAATAAACCCAGAAATATAATACGGCAATATTGAAATAAGTACAGACATGAATACCGCCAAATGGATTGCCCCAAATAAGTTGCCCCCATGCAAAAAGGGAGCGCAGTAAATCGCTGAACCCAGCATGCTAGCGACAAGGGAGAGTAAAAAATACCGCATACCTAAACTCCGAATTAAATTTTCCCTTACAGCATCATGGTGATGGGATCTTCGATCATCTGCCGGAAGACCTTCAGGAACTCGGCGCCGACGGCGCCGTCCACCGAGCGGTGATCGACCGAGAGCGTGCAGCTCATCAGGGTGGCGATGGCGAACGCGTCGCCCTTCACCACCGCCCGCTTCTCCCCGGCCCCGACCGACAGGATGCAGCTCTGCGGCGGGTTGATGATGCTGGTGAAGGTGCGGATGCCGAACATGCCCAGGTTCGACACGCTGAAGGTGCCACCCTGGAACTCCTCCGGCTTCAGCTTGCCGTCGCGCGCCTTCTGGGCCAGCGACTTGACCTCGGCGGAGATGGTGGAAAGGCCCTTGCGGTCGGCGTTGCGAACGATCGGGGTGATCAGCCCGCCCTCCGTTGCGACGGCGACGGACACGTCCACGTTCTCGTACTGGAGGATGCCGTCCTCGTGCCAGGAGACGTTGGCGGCCGGCACCTTGCGCAGGGCCAGGGCCGCCGCCTTCACGACGAAGTCGTTGACCGAGACCTTCTCCCCGGACCGCTCGTTCAGCTCGGCCCGCAGGGCCAGCAGCCGGTCGATCTCCAGGTCCACCGTCAGCGCGAAGTGCGGGATGGTCTGCCACGCCTCCGTCAGGCGCTTGGCGATGGTCTTGCGCATGCCGGTGTTGGGCACGACCGTGTAGGGCATGCCGAGCTTGTCGGCATAGTCCTTCGCGTCGATCCCGCGCGGTGCGGCCGGCTGCGGCGCTGCCGACGGGGCGGCGGGAGCCGGCGACGGGTGCGCCGCGGGCCGGGCCTCCTCCTTCCGCTGCGGGCCGCGGGCCAGGGCCGCCTCGATGTCCGCCTTCACGATGCGGCCCTGCGGACCGCTGCCGGAGAGGGAGGCGAGGTCCAGCCCGGCCTGCTGCGCCATGCGGCGCGCCAACGGGCTGGCGAAGACGCGGTCCCCGCCGTCGTGCCGGGCCGGCGCGGCCGGCTCGCGGCCTTCGGGCAGGCTGGGGCTGGCGCCGCCGACCGGACCGGTCGCGGGCTGGCCGGGCTTCGGTGCCACGGCGGCATCGGCCGGGCCGGTCGCGCCTTCGCGCGGGGCCGGGGCGGCCGGCTGCGGCGCAGGGGCGGCCTTGGAGGCCGCGGCGGCGGACACCTCCTCGCCCTCTTCCGCGATCAGGCCGATCGGGGTGTTGACGGCCACGCCCTCGGTCCCGTCGGCGACCAGGATCTTGGCAAGGCGGCCTTCGTCCACCGCTTCCACCTCCATGGTGGCCTTGTCGGTCTCGATCTCGGCCAGCACGTCGCCCGCCTTGATCTCGTCCCCTTCCTTCTTCAGCCAGCGCGCCAGCTTGCCCTCGGTCATGGTGGGCGACAGCGCCGGCATGAGGATTTCGATCGGCATCGGTAGATTCTCCAGCGGTTTCCCGGCTCAGCGCCTGTAGGTCACGGCCTTGACGGCCTGAACGACATCGTCCTGCTGCGGCAGCGCCAGCTTCTCCAGGTTCGCGGCATAGGGCAGCGGCACGTCCTTGGCATGGACCCTGACCACGGGCGCGTCCAGGTGGTCGAAGGCGTGCTCCATCATCAGGGCGGCCAGCTCCGACCCGATGCCGGCGAAGGCCCAGCCCTCCTCGACGGAGACAAGGCGGTTGGTCTTCTTCACGCTGGCGACGACGGTCTCCACATCCAGCGGCCGGATGGTGCGGAGGTCGATCACCTCGACGCTGGTGCCCTCCTCCGCCAGCCGCTCCGCGGCGGCAAGGGCATGCGCCACCATCAGGGAATAGGCTGTGACGGTCACGTCGGTGCCCTGCCGGACCACCTTGGCCCGGCCGATGGGAACGATGAAGTCCGGGTCCGTCGGGCACGGGAAGGAGTGGCCGTAGAGGATCTCGTTCTCCAGCACGATCACGGGGTTGGGATCGCGGATGGCGGCCTTCAGCAGGCCCTTGGCGTCGGCCGCCGTATAGGGGGCGACCACCTTCAGGCCGGGGATATGGCCGTACCAGCTCGCAAAGTCCTGGCTGTGCTGGGCGGCGACGCGGGCGGCGGCACCGTTGGGGCCGCGGAAGACGATGGGGCACCCCATCTGGCCGCCGGACATGTAGAGCGTCTTGGCCGCCGAGTTGATGATCTGGTCGATCGCCTGCATCGAGAAATTGAAGGTCATGAACTCGATGACCGGGCGCAGCCCCCCGAAGGCCGCCCCCACGCCCAGGCCGGCGAAGCCGTGCTCGGTGATGGGCGTGTCGATCACCCGTTCGGCGCCGAACTCCTGCAACAGGCCCTGGCTGACCTTGTAGGCGCCCTGGTACTCGGCCACCTCCTCGCCCATCAGGAACACGGTCGGATCGCGCCGCATCTCCTCGGCCATGGCGTCGCGCAGGGCTTCGCGCACGGTGATGACCGGCGCGTCCTTGAAGAAGCGGTCCTCGTCGGAGGCGGGGGCGGCCGCCGGGGAGGAGGGCGGCGGGGTGGACGGCAGCGACGGGGCCGGCCCCTCCTCACCCTTCACATGCCGGGCGGCGGCGGATTTCGGCGTGCTCTCCTCGGTCCGGGCCAGATTCTGCTCGGCGCTCTCGCCCTCCTGGGTGATGACGGCGATGGGGGTGTTGACGGCCACGCCCTCGGTCCCCTCCTGCACCAGGATGCTGGCCAGGGTGCCTTCGTCCACGGCCTCCACCTCCATGGTGGCCTTGTCGGTCTCGATCTCGGCCAGCACGTCGCCCGCCTTGACCTCGTCCCCTTCCTTCTTCAGCCACTTGGCCAGCTTGCCTTCCGTCATGGTCGGCGACAGGGCCGGCATCAGGACCTGCACGGGCATCTCGTTCCCTCCGGATCGGCGACGGGTCAGGCGTCCACGAGCACGTCCGTCCACAGCTCGGACGGATCGGGCTCGGGGCTCTGGGTGGCGAACTCGGCGGCCTCGGTGACCACCTGCTTGACCTCGCGGTCGATGGCCTTCAGGGCGTCCTCGTCGGTGTAGGACTTCTCAAGCAGCATCGTCTTGAGGTGGTCGATGGGATCGGATTCCGACCGCATCTTGTTCACCTCCTCCTTCGTCCGGTACTTGGCCGGATCGGACATGGAGTGGCCGCGGTAGCGGTAGGTCTTCATCTCCAGGATCATCGGCCCCTGGCCGCCGCGCACATGGGCCACCGCCTCGTCGGCCGCCCCCCTCACCTCCAGCACGTCCATGCCGTTCACCTGACGGCCGGGAATGCCGTAGGCGCTGCCGCGCATGTAAAGCTCGCCGGCCGAGGAGCGCGTCTGCGCCGTGCCCATGGCGTACTTGTTGTTCTCGATGATGTAGAGGACCGGCAGGTGCCAGAGGGCGGCCATGTTGAAGGATTCGTAGACCTGGCCCTGGTTCACCGCCCCGTCGCCCATGTAGCAGACGGCGATGCCGTCATCCTTGGCGTACTTGTGGGCGAAGGCGAGGCCCGTGCCGATGGGAACCTGGGCGCCGACGATGCCGTGGCCGCCGAAGAACTTCTTCTCGCGGCTGAACATGTGCATGGAGCCGCCCTTGCCCTTGGAATAGCCCCCGCGGCGGCCGGTCAGCTCGGCCATCACGCCCTTGGGGTCCATCTGGCAGGCCAGCATGTGGCCATGGTCGCGGTAGCTCGTGATGATGCTGTCGCCGGGCCGCAGCGCGTTCTGGATGCCGACGACGACCGCCTCCTGGCCGATGTAGAGATGGCAGAAGCCGCCGATCAGGCCCATGCCGTACATCTGGCCGGCCTTCTCCTCGAAGCGGCGGATCAGCAGCATCTCGCGGTAGTACTTCAGCAGCTCTTCGGGACCGGGCAGCGTCGCAGCTTCAGGAGCCGCACCCTTGGCGCGGCGCTTGGACATGGCCACAGGCTCCTCCCTCGTGCACGGGGGCGCAGGTGTGGTGATACACCCGGCGGATTGGAGGTAGAGCTAGCGCCGCCCCACGGCCTTTGCAAGGTGTGTGCGCTGCAATATGCTGTTTTTGCAGAGAAAAAGACAGTTAACCGGATTTTCGTTAATCGATGCCGGATCAGCAGGTTAACGGGACACAGGCTGCGTGTCCTGCGGCGATTGCGGGGCAGGCCGGCCCGGAAGAAGGATCACCAGATCGTCCGGATGCGTCTTGTTCAACAGCAGGCGCGCCCGTTCCTCCAGCATGTCGGGGTCGAGATTGTCCGGCCGCAGCAGCCGGGCGCGGTGTTCGAGCTGTTCGCGTTCATGGCGCACGTCGGCCAGCACGCGCGACGCCTCCTCCACCTCACCTTGCAGGTGGGTGAGCGCCACCAGCCCCCGGTCCCCCTGGACCGTGTGGTAGGCGAAGTAGGCGACCACCGACGCGCCGAGGACCGGCCCGATGATCTGCCGGAAGGCGCGGTTGAAGGCGGAGCCGAGGGCGTGCATTGCAATCATGCTGGCATGGAAACACTGCCGCCCGCGCCCGTCAATGCTTCCGCAGGTGGAACCCTGTCCGGGATCGTGAAGGCCGGCACCAGCCTGCGCTGTCGGCCGAAAGCAGCGGAAACGCGCTCCCGAAAGACACGGAAAAGGGGTGGCCGGCGCCGGCCACCCCCTTGCAACGGGTCGGATCTGCCTCAGCCGCGCTTCAGCGCCGTCCGGCCGGGGAAGATGCGGGCCCGGCCCAGGCCCTCCTCGATGCGAATCAGCTGGTTGTACTTGGCGATCCGGTCGGAGCGGGACAGCGAGCCGGTCTTGATCTGGCCGCAGTTGGTCGCCACCGCCAGATCGGCGATCGTGGAATCCTCCGTCTCGCCCGAGCGGTGCGACATCACGGCCGTGTAGCCGTTGCTCTGGGCGATGCGGACCGCCTCCAGCGTCTCGGTCAGGGAGCCGATCTGGTTCACCTTGACCAGGATGGAATTGGCGATGCCGCGGGAGATGCCGTCGGACAGGCGGACCGGGTTGGTGACGAACAGATCGTCGCCGACGAGCTGGACCGAGCCGCCGATGGCGTCCGTCAGGGCCTTCCAGCCGTCCCAGTCATCCTCCGCCATGCCGTCCTCGATGGAGACGATCGGATAGCGGCCGACCAGATCCTGCCAGTAGGCGACCATGCCGGCGGCGTCCAGGCTCTTGCCCTCTCCGGCCAGCTCATAGCGGCCGTTCCTGAAGAACTCGGTGGAGGCGGCGTCGAGCGCCAGCAGAACGTCCTCGCCCGGGCGGTAACCGGCGGCCTCCACGGCCTTCATGATGAAGCCCAGGGCCTCGTCGGTGGACTTCAGGTTCGGCGCGAAGCCACCCTCGTCGCCGACGGCGGTGTTGTGGCCGGCGTCCTTCAACTTCTTCTTCAGCGCATGGAAGATCTCGGCGCCCATGCGGATGCTGTCGGCGCAGGTCTCGGCCCCGACCGGCATCACCATGAATTCCTGGATGTCGATCGGGTTGTCGGCATGGGCGCCGCCGTTGATGATGTTCATCATCGGCACCGGCAGGGTGCGGGCGTTGGCGCCGCCGACATAGCGGTAGAGCGGCTGGTCCAGCTCATCCGCCGCGGCCTTGGCGACGGCCAGGCTGACGCCCAGGATCGCGTTGGCACCGAGGCGGCTCTTGTTGGGCGTGCCGTCCAGTTCGATCATGATGGAGTCGATGGCGACCTGCTCGGTCGCCTCCAGACCCGACAGGGTGTCGAAGATCTCGCCGTTCACGGACTCGACGGCGCGCAGGACGCCCTTGCCGCCGTAGCGGGCCTTGTCGCCGTCGCGCAGCTCCACCGCCTCATGGGCGCCCGTGGACGCGCCGGACGGCACGGCAGCCCGACCGAAAGCCCCGGACTCCAGCCGCACCTCCACCTCGACGGTGGGGTTGCCACGGCTGTCCAGGATCTCGCGGGCATGGATGTCGATGATGGCGGACATGGGCCCCTTCTCCTCGTGACGCGCACCGGGATCGGCGCGGAACGGATCAACGGGATAGCGGGTGCCGCGCCCCCCCGCAAGGGGACTGGTCGGCTAATACGGCCGCACCGCCCTGCGCGGGGAGCGGCACGGGGCCGGTCAGGCCGACTCCCCTCCCAGGTCCTTGAAGGAGAGCGGCCGGTCGATGGTCCGCCGGGCGCCGCGGGTCCCCAGATAGAAATCTGTCAGCACCGCGAGGTCGGCGGCGATGTCGCTGGACATCCGCATCAGCGGCCCGAAACGGACACTGCGCCGGCCATAGTCGAGCGCACAGGGCAGCACCGGGATGTCAGCCGCCCGGGCGATGCGCCAGAAGCCGCTCTTCCAGTGCTCGCTCGCGCTACGCGACCCGTCCGGGGCGATGGCCATGGTCAGCTTGTCGGCCTGCCGGAACTTCTCGGCCATCTGGCCGACGACGCCACCGGCACGGCGCCGGTCGATGCCGAACACCCCGCACCAGCGCATGAACGGGGCCAGCGGCCCGCGCATCAGCGTGTGCTTCGCCATGATCTTGACGTCGATGGCGAGCGCGAGCGCTGCGCTCATGACGACAAGGAAGTCCCAGTTGGAGGTGTGCGGGGCACCGATGATGATGAACTTCGGCGCGTCGGGCACCTCTCCCTCGAACTTCCAGCCGCCCAGGCGCATCAGGGCGAGGCCGAGCCAGCGGGTGAAGGGGGTGCCGCGGCGGGGAACGGAAGGACCGACGATGGGAGGCTGCACGGACGGAACTTTCGGGACCTTGGGTTGAGCCGGAAGGAGACTGATCAGAACCGGACAGGGGTCGCCTTTGCAATGCGGTCGAGCGCCACCATGACCTCAAGGATGGAGCCCAGTTCCGAAATCGGCACCATGTTGGGACCGTCGCTCGGAGCGTGATCGGGGTCCTGGTGCGTTTCCATGAAGACGGCGGCCACGCCGATGGCGACCGCGGCCCGTGCCAGCACCGGCACGAACTCCCGCTGCCCGCCACTGGTCGTTCCCTGCCCGCCCGGCTGCTGCACGCTGTGGGTGGCGTCGAAGACGACGGGATAGCCGGTCGCGGCCATGATCGGCAGCGAGCGCATGTCGCTGACCAGCGTGTTGTAGCCGAAGCTGGCGCCGCGCTCGCACAGCAGGATGTTGTCGTTGCCCGTGCTGGCGATCTTCGCCGCCACGTTCTTCATGTCCCAGGGCGCCAGGAACTGCCCCTTCTTCACGTTGACGGGCTTGCCGGTCTCGCCGGCCGCCAGCAGCAGGTCGGTCTGGCGGCAGAGGAAGGCGGGGATCTGGAGCACGTCCACCGCTTCAGCCACCGGGGCGCACTGCTCGGGCGCGTGGACGTCGGTCAGCACGGGGATGCCGAACGTCTCCCGCACCTCGGCCAGGATGGGCAGGCTCTTCTCCATCCCCAGCCCGCGGGCGGTGCTGACGGAGGTTCGGTTCGCCTTGTCGAAGCTGGTCTTGTAGATCAACCCGATGCCCAGCCGGCGGGTGATCTCCACCAGGGCGCCGCTCATCTCCAGCGCGTGCTGGCGGGATTCGAGCTGGCACGGCCCGGCGATCAGCGTGAACGGCCGGTCGTTGGCGACCGTGAGGTCGCGGACGGCGACGGTGCGGGGCGCAACCATGTCTCCAGGCCTTCCCTTGATTGTGGTTGCCTCAAGCGTCCGTCCGGCCGTCCCGCGGCCGGACGGTATCGCGTCAGACCAGCCGGCTCTGCTCGATGGCCGCGCGGATGAAACTGGTGAACAGCGGGTGCGGCTCGAACGGCTTGGACTTCAGCTCCGGATGGAACTGCACGCCGATGTACCAGGGGTGCACCGGCAGTTCGACGATCTCCGGCAGCACGCCGTCGGGCGACAGGCCGGAGAACTTCAGCCCCACCGCCTCCAGCTTCTCCCGGAAGTTGATGTTGACCTCGTAGCGGTGGCGATGCCGCTCCTGGATGAAGTCGGCGCCATAGATATCGCGGACCTTGGTCCCTGGCAGCAGGTGGCAGTCGTAGCTTCCCAGCCGCATGGTGCCGCCCAGGTCGCCGCCGGCCGCCCGCTTCTCAAGCTGGTTGCCGCGGCTCCACTCGGTCATCAGGCCGACGACGGCCGGATCGGGATGGCCGAACTCGGACGAGCCGGCATTCTCCAGCCCGGCGAGGTGCCGCGTCGCCTCGATCACCGCCATCTGCATGCCGAAGCAGATGCCGAAATAGGGGATGCCGCGCTCCCGCGCGAACTGGGCCGCCTTGATCTTGCCTTCCGTGCCGCGCTCGCCGAAACCGCCCGGCACCAGGATGCCGTGGACACCTTCCAGCCGGTGGATGGCGCCGTCGGTCTCGAAGATCTCGGCGTCGATCCAGTCGAGCTTGACCTTCACGTTGTTGGCGATGCCGCCATGGGTCAGCGCCTCGCCCAGCGACTTGTAAGCGTCCAGCAGGCTCGTGTACTTGCCGACGACGGCGATGGTGACCTCGCCCTCCGGGTGGCGGACACGGGAGACGATCTCCTGCCAGCGGCTGAGATCCGGCTCGCCCTCGACCGGCATGCCGAAGAACTTCAGCACCTGCGTGTCGAAGCCCTGTTCGTGGTAGCTGATCGGCACCTGGTAGATGGTGTCCACGTCCAGCGCCGCGATCACCGCCTCCTGCTTGATGTTGCAGAACAGCGCGATCTTGCGGCGCTCGTTGTCGGGGATCGGCCGATCAGCGCGGCAGAGCAGGATCTGCGGCTGAATGCCGACACTCAGCAGCTCCTTCACGGAGTGCTGCGTCGGCTTCGTCTTCAGCTCGCCTGCCGCCGGGATGTAGGGCAGCAGGGTGACGTGGGTGAACAGGGCCCGGTCCGGCCCCAGCTCGTTGCCGAGCTGGCGGATGGCCTCCAGGAAGGGCAGGCTCTCGATGTCGCCGACGGTGCCGCCGACCTCGACCAGACAGAAATCCTCGTCCGTCAGGTCGGCCTGGACGAATTCCTTGATGGCGTCGGTGATGTGCGGGATCACCTGCACCGTCGCGCCCAGATAATCGCCGCGGCGCTCCTTGGCGATGACGTTCGAGTAGATGCGCCCGGTGGTGATGTTGTCGCTCTGGCGCGTCGGCACGCCGGTGAAGCGCTCATAGTGCCCGAGGTCGAGGTCGGTCTCGGCACCGTCGTCGGTGACATAAACCTCGCCGTGCTGGTACGGGCTCATCGTGCCCGGATCGACGTTCAGGTAAGGGTCCAGCTTCCGCAGGCGGACCTTGAAGCCACGGGCCTGGAGCAACGCTCCGAGGGCGGCCGAGGCGAGGCCCTTGCCGAGGGAAGACACAACGCCGCCGGTGATGAAGATGAAGCGCGTCATGGAAGCCTAATCTAGCTCGATCGGAAATCCCGGGCCACAGCGCCCGATACGGCCGCCATGCCCCCCAATGGAAAGAGGCGGCCTTTCCGCCGCCTCTTCGTCTCAGCCGGTTGTCCGGACTTACTGGCCGACGGGGACCGTCGGCTGCGCCGGTTGGGCCGGAGGCTGCTCGGGTGCCGGAGCGGGGGCCGCGGGGGCCTCCTGCTGCACGCCGGGCGCCGTGCGGTCGAAGATCGATTCGGCCGGGCCGGTGGCGCCGGTCATCGCGGCCAGCACCAGACTGGTGGTGAAGAAGCAGGCGGCGAGGATCGCCGTCGTCCGGGTCAGCAGATTGGCGCTGCCCCGCGTCGTCATGAGACCGCCCATGGTGCCGCCACCGATGCCCAGCCCGCCGCCTTCCGACTTCTGGATGAGGACGACGCCGACCAGCGACACGGCGATCAGCAGATGGACGACAAGAACCACCTTTTCCATGGGAACTGTCCTTCGCAACGAACGAAGCACCGGAACGCTGCACGCCCGGAAGCGGCAGGAATCCGGTGCTCTCGGCCGCAGTGTTTACAGTCTGTCCGCGTCCCGCGCCAGCCCGAATGTGCTATCGGACGGACAGGGCGATCTGCCAGAAATCGTCCGCCTTCAGGCTGGCACCGCCGACCAGGCCGCCGTCCACGTCGGCCACGGCCATGATTTCAGCGGCATTCCCGGGCTTCATCGAACCGCCATACAGGATGCGCACGGAGTCGGGGCTGGCAACCAGCCCGTGGAGCCGATGGCGGATCATGCCGTGCATGGCGGCTATGTCGGCGACCGTCGGGGTCCGCCCGGTGCCGATCGCCCAGACGGGTTCATAGGCGATGACCGTGTCGGCGGCGGACGCCCCTTGCGGAATCGAGCCTTCGAGCTGGCGGGCGACGACCGTCTCGGCATCGCCGGCATCACGCTCGGCCTCCGTCTCGCCGACGCAGATGATGGCGGTCAGGCCGGCCTTGTGCGCCGCCGCGGCCTTGGCGCGCACGGTGGCGTCGTCCTCCCCGTGGTCGTGGCGGCGCTCGGAATGGCCGACGATGACGTGGCTGCACCCGAGGTCGGCCAGCATCCAGGCGCTGACGTCGCCGGTATGGGCCCCCTTCTCCGCCGCGTGGCAGTCCTGCCCGCCCAGGGCGACGCCGCTGCCGGCCAGCACCTCGCCGACGGCGTGGAGAAGTGTCGCAGGGGGGCAGACCAGCAGGTCGAAGCCCGCCGCGCCGGCCGCCGTGAGGCGCCCGGCCAGATCCCGGGCCAGGGCGGTTCCATCGGCGCGCAGGCCGTTCATCTTCCAGTTTCCGGCGATCAACGGGCGGCGGTCGGGCATGGTCGTTTCTCCTGGCTGGCGCACTTGAGACGGCGCTCTGCGGGTTGGCTGCCGGATCGGCATGACGCGCCATCCCGTTTAACAGCCGCGGATACGCTTTTCCACCCGCGGGAACGCGGCCGGCAGGCGGGCTTGCCGGGCCGGTGACCGGCTTCTATGATGCGCGGCCTTCGGCGGCCCCAGGGTTGCCGCATTCCCTCGGCCCGATGACGGCCCCTTTCGAGATCGCAAAAGCTCCCGATGCTCCAAGCAATCCGCAGCACCGCCGGCTCCTGGATCGCCAAGATCCTGTTCATCCTCCTGATCGCGAGCTTCGCGGTCTGGGGGATTGGCGACTTCACCCGCGGCCTCGGCCGCCATGTGGCGGAGGTGGGCGATGTCCAGATCACCCCGCAGGAGCTGGATCAGGAATTCCGCGACGAGGTGACCCGGCTGCGCCGGGTCATGGGCGCGGACCTGACGTCCGAACAGGCGCGCGCCTTCGGCCTGCTGGAACGGACGCTGCAACAGATGGTGCAGCGCACCCTGGTCAGCCTCGCCGGGCAGGACAAGGGCCTCGTGCCCAGCGACGCGATGGTGGCCGACGAGATCCGCCGCGTGCCCGTCTTCCACAACCAGCTCGGTCAGTTCGACCCCGACCTGATGCGGGCGCTGCTGCGCCAGAACGGCATGACCGAACAGGGCCTCGTCGAGCAGGTCCGCGCCGACATGGCCCGCGGACAGCTCCTGGGCTCCGTCAGCATCGGCGCCGTTCTTCCGACGACCCTGGCGGAGACGCTCTTCCGCTTCCGTAACGAGAAGCGGGTGGCCGACCTCATCACCGTGCCGGCCAGCGCCATGCCGGAACCGGCGGCGCCTGAGGCTTCCGTCCTGGCGCAGTACCACCAGGATCGCGCGGTGCGCTACACGGCCCCGGAGTACCGCGGCCTGACCGTCGCCAAGCTGAACGCAGAGGCCATTGCTGACGACATCACGGTCAGCGACGCCGACATCGAGCAGGCCTACAACGCCCGCGCCAGTGAATTCGTCGCCCCGGAGCGGCGTGCCGTCGTGCAGGCCGTGCTGCCCGACCAGGCGGCGGCCAAGGCCGTGGCCGATGCCGTGGCCGGCGGCACCCCGCTGGAACAGGCTGCGAAAGCGGCCGGTGCGGAGGCCATCGATCTGGGCGAGGTCACCCGCGACCAGCTCCTGCCCGAACTGGTGGAGCCTGTCTTCGGTCTGGCCCAGGGGGCCAGCTCGGCCCCCGTCGAATCCACCCTGGGCTGGCACGTCCTGTCCGTCCGCTCCATCACCCCGGGCCATGAGCGCCCGCTCGCCGAGGTGCGCGACCAGGTCGTCGCCGACCTGCGCAAGGAGCGCGCGCTCGACCGCCTCTACGAGGTGGCGAACCAGATGGACGACGACCTCGCCGGCGGCGCCACGCTGGAGGAGGCCGCACAGCGCGCCGGGGCGGAGATCGTCCGCATCGAAGCGGTGGACAACCGGGGTGCCACGCCTGCCGGCACCCCGGTCGAGGGCGTTCCCGCCCTCTCCCAGGTGCTGGAGACGGCGTTCGCCCTGCCCGCAGGCGATACCGGCCACATGACGGAGACGGATGCGCAGGGCTATTTCGCCGTCCGCGTGGACGGCGTGCAGCCCGCGGCGCTCAAGCCTCTGGAGACGATCCGGGATCGGGTCCTGGCCGACTGGATCTCGGAACAGCGTGCCGCCGCTGCCCGCGCGAAGGCGGATGAGCTGGCCGCGAAGCTGCGTGAGGGCGCCGACCCGGCCCAGCTCGCCGCCACGGTGCCGGGTGCGGCCCATGCGCGCAGCGAGCCGTTCACCCGCCGTCCCGAGGCTGCCGGCGCCCTTCCTGGGGCGCTGGTCGAGGAGCTGTTCGGCGCCCAGCCGGGCGGCGTCGCCGTGGGTGACGGCCGCGAGGGACCGGTGGTCGCCCGGCTGGTCGAGATCATCCCGGCGGTGCCCGACGCCGCCGGGGTCAGGTCGATCCGCGAGACGACGGAGGCCACGCTGGCCGATGATCTGGTGACGCAGTACGTGACCGGGTTGCAGCGCCAGTTCCCGGTCAGCGTCAACCGCGGCATGATCGACAGCCTCTACCGTCCGGAGTAATCGACCGTGCGCGTCTTTCCGGAAGCGGACGTCTTCGCCGGGACCTACCGGCAGGGCACCTCCCAGGTCGTGTGGACCCGTCTGGTCAGCGACCTGGACACCCCCGTCTCGGCGATGATGAAGCTGTCACGGGGGCGGCCGAATGCCTTCCTGCTGGAATCGGTGACCGGCGGATCGGTCCGCGGGCGCTATTCGCTGATCGGCCTGAAGCCGGATCTGATGTGGCGCAGCAAGGGCGACCGCGCCGAGGTGAACCGCCGCTTCGCGGAGGACCCCGCGGCGTTCGAGCCCTGTGCCGAACCGCCGCTGAAGGCGCTGGCAGCCCTTCTGGAGGAAAGCCGGATCGACCTGCCGGCCAGCCTGCCGCCCATGTCGGCGGGCCTGTTCGGCTATCTCGGCTACGACATGGTCCGGCTGATGGAGCGCCTGCCGGACGCCAACCCGGACGAACTCGGGCTGGACGACGCGATCCTCATCCGCCCGACCGTGATGGCGATCTTCGACGGTATCGAGAACGTCATCACCGTCGTGACCCCCGTGCGCCGGGAAGAGGGTGTCTCCGCCGACACGGCCTACCGGCGCGCCACCGAGCGGCTGGCGGAAGCGGTCGCCGACCTCCAGGGGCCGGTGCCCGCGGCACTGGGGACGGATCTCGACCTCCAGCCGCTGCCGGACCCCGCCTCCAACACCAGCCGCGCCGAGTACCATGCGCTGGTGGAGCGGGCGAAGGAGTACATCCGGGCCGGCGACATCTTCCAGGTCGTGCCGAGCCAGCGCTTCTCGGTCCCGTTCAGCCTGCCGCCGTTTGCGCTCTACCGCGCGCTGCGCCGACTGAACCCCTCACCCTTCCTGTTCTTCCTGGATTTCGGCCATGTCTCCGTCGTCGGCTCCAGCCCGGAGATCCTGGTCCGGCTGCGCGACAACACGGTAACGATCCGGCCCATCGCCGGCACCCGGCGGCGCGGCAAGGACGCGGTCGAGGACAAGGAACTGGCCGCCGACCTGCTGTCGGACCCGAAGGAACTGGCCGAGCATCTGATGCTGCTGGACCTCGGCCGCAACGATGTCGGCCGCGTGGCGCAGGTCGGCACGGTGAAGGTCACGGAACGCTTCACCATCGAGTACTACAGCCACGTCATGCACATCGTCTCCAACGTCGAAGGCCAGGTGGCTCCCACCTTCACGGCCATCGACGCGCTGATCGCGGGCTTCCCCGCCGGCACCGTGTCCGGCGCGCCGAAGATCCGTGCCATGGAGATCATCGACGAGCTGGAGAAGACCCGGCGCGGCATCTATGGCGGTTGCATCGGCTATTTCGCCGCCAACGGCACGATGGACACCTGCATCGCCCTGCGCACCGCGGTGCTCAAGGACGGGATGATGTATGTCCAGGCCGGCGGCGGGGTCGTAGCCGACAGCGATCCCGAGGCCGAGTACCAGGAGACGGTCAACAAGTCGAAGGCGCTGTTCAAGGCGGCGGAGGAAGCGATGCGCTTCGCCGCCGAACACCGTCAGGCCGTCACCGCCGACGCCTGAACCGGGACGCGGGCGGGTGATGCGTCACCCGCCCCGCCCACCCGGCGCCGTTCCCGGGCGCTTCCCCTTCAAGCCGCGCCCTTGAAGTCGAACCCGGCAGCCTCGATCGCGGCGCGCACCTCCGCCTCGGACGCCGCCCCTTCCACGGACACCGTGCCGGCCGTCAGGTCGACCAGCGCCCGGCTGGCGCTGGTCTGCGTCTCGATCGCGCGCGATACCGAGTTGGCGCAGCCCTGGCAGGTCATGCCTTCGACGCGGTAGGTGGCGGCCATGGAAATCTCCTTCTCTTCCGGGGACTCTTCTGGGAAAGCGGTCGGTCGGTGCGGGCAGGAACAGCGCCCGCACCCACAACGTCTCAGGACTCGGGCGGGCCCGTCCGCACCACGGCGCTGAGCGGGACGAGCTGGAACCCCTTGCCGGCCAGCGTCGGCAGCCACCGCGCCAGCGCCTCGGTCGTCACATCGTGCGGGTGGCCGATGGCGATGGCCAGCCCCTGCCGGCGCGCCGTCGCCTCGACCTTCTCCAGCGCCGTGGCGACGGCCGCCGGGGTCTGCACATGGTCGAGGAAGACGTCCCGGCTGGCGCTTGGGACATGCCGGCGCACCGCCTCGTCGCGCAGCCGGCTGTCCGCCGTGGTCCGGCTGTCCAGCACCAGCAGGCCGCGCCGCGCCAGTTCCTCGACCACGACGGCCGAGGCGGCGGCATCGGCCGTGAAACGGCTGCCCATGTGGTTGTTGATGCCGACATAGCCGCTGAAGGCGTTCAGATTGGCCCGCAGGCGGCTGAGGATCTCCTCGGGGCTCTGCCGCACCAGCAGGGCGTCCGGTCCCGGATCGACGCCGCCCGCCGGCTCCATCGGCATATGGACGATCAGTTCGTGGCCGTGCCGGTGCGCCTGCCGCGTCTGCTCCGGCAGATCGCGGGCATAGGGCAGCCAGGCCAGGGTCAGCGGCCCGGGAAGCGAGACAACCCGTCCGCTGCGCCGGCGGTCCAGGCCCATGTCGTCGATCACGATGACGATGCGGGGGCGCCCGTCGGCCGGGGCTGCCGGAACGGCGTTGCGCTGCCATGCCGGCACGCCGTCGGGGGCCGGTGCCGCATCGGGCCGCGGCGGTGCGGGCGGCGGCAGAAGGGCGACCTGGGCCGCGGGCGGGCGGGCCGGTGTCACGGCCGACGCCGGCGGCGATGCGGCGGCCTGCCGGGCCGGGGCCGGCTGTACGACCGGCGCGGTGGACGGTGCTGCGGCCGGTGCTGCTGTGGTCCGCGGCAGTGCGGGCGGGGGTGGTGCGGGGGGCGGTGCGGGACGGGTGGGGCGCAAGGCCTCCCCCTCCTCCGGCGGGACCGCCTCGGCCATGCCCGACTCGTCCAGCTCCTCCGTCACTCCGTCGGGCAGCGGCGGCGGTGACAGGGTGACCCCGACCACCAGACCGAGGACCAGCACGAGCGCCATGGCCGCCAGACCCGGCGCCCAACGGGACCGCCGCAGCCTCTGCCACAGGGGAACGGGTTTCGCGCGCCCCTTCCGACGCGGGCGGGAGGGGGAACGCCGAGGCTCGGGCATGGTCGTTCAGTCGTGGCAGCGGGAACCGGACAGGGTGTCGAGGATCGGACAGTCGGGCCGCCCGTCTCCCTGGCATCGTTCTACCAGATCGCCGAGCGTCCGGCGCAGGCTTTGCAGTTCCGCGATGCGCCCGTCGATCTCCGCCATGTGCCGCTGGGCCAGGGCGCGCACGTCGGCGGAGGCGCGCGACCGGTCGCGCCACAGTTCCAGCAGGTCGGCCACCTCCCGCATGGAAAACCCGAGAGCCCGCGCGCGGCTGATGAACCGCAGGGTGCGGACATCGGTGTCGTCGTAATCGCGGTAGCCGTTCTGCCGGCGCCCGGCGGCGTCGATCAGGCCTGCGCTCTCGTAATAGCGGATCGTCCGGGCCGGAACGCCCGACCGTGCGGCTGCGGTCCCGATCTTCATCGTCCGGCCCTTCCGGCGTGACAGGCCGCGCGCTGGAAATCCCCCGGTGCAGGCTGTACGGTACGTGCCCGCGTCCCGCGCCCGGCTTTTCCGCAGAATCCGACCATGCTGCTGCTCATCGACAACTATGACAGTTTCACCTGGAACCTGGTCCATTATCTCGGCGAGCTGGGGGCCGAGGTCGAGGTGCGTCGCAACGACGCGCTGACGGCCGAAGAAGCCCTGGCGATGCGGCCGGAGGCGGTGGTCCTGTCGCCCGGGCCCTGCGACCCGGACAAGGCCGGCATCTGCCTGCCCATGATCCATCTGGCGGCGCAGGCGCGCCTGCCGCTCCTGGGGGTCTGCCTGGGTCATCAGGCGATCGGCCAGGCCTTCGGCGGCAAGGTGGTGCGGGCGCCGGAGCCGATGCACGGCAAGATGGGCAGCGTGCGTCATGCGGGCGCCGGGCTGATGCGGGGGCTGCCCAGCCCGTTCCAGGCCACGCGCTACCATTCCCTGATCGTCGAGCGAACCACCCTGCCCGCCTGTCTGGAGGTCACGGCCGAGCTGGAGGACGGGATGATCATGGCCCTGTCCCACCGGGAACTGCCGATCCACGGCGTGCAGTTCCATCCCGAGAGCATCGCCTCGGAGCACGGGCACAGAATCCTCGACAACTTCCTGGACATCGCCCGCGGCGGCCGCACCGTGCCGAGCCGCGTCCCCGGCGAAGCGGCCTGAGCGCGGAAACGATGAACGCCGAACGTACCCCGGGCGACACGCCCGACTTCAAGAGCCTGCTGGCGAAAGTGGCCACGGGCGCCTCGCTCAGCGAGGCCGAGGCCGAGACCGCCTTCGACATCATCATGGCCGGCAACGCCACGCCGGCCCAGATGGGCGGCTTTCTGATGGCCCTGCGGGTCCGCGGCGAGACGGTGGACGAGATCACGGGCGCCGCCCGCATCATCCGCTCCCGCCTTGTCCCGGTGGAGGGGCCCGAGGGGCTGATCGACACCTGCGGCACCGGCGGCGACGCCGCCGGCACCTACAACATCTCCACCGCCGTCGCCCTGGTGGTGGCCGGCTGCGGCGTCCCTGTCGCCAAGCACGGCAACCGGGCCATCTCCTCCCGCTCCGGCGCTGCGGACGTGCTGGCCGCCCTGGGCGTGAACGTGGAGGCGGAGTTCGATCTGGTCCACAAGGCCCTGTGGGACGCCGGCATCGCCTTCATGATGGCGCCGCGCCACCACACCGCCATGCGCAATGTCGGCCCGACGCGGGTCGAGCTGGGCACCCGCACCATCTTCAACCTGATGGGGCCCCTGTCCAACCCGGCCCACGCCAGGCGCCAGCTCCTGGGCGTCTATGCCCGCACCTGGGTCGAGCCGATCGCGCAGGTCCTGCTGCGCCTGGGGTCGGAGAGCGCCTGGGTCGTGCATGGCTCCGACGGGCTGGACGAGATCACGACGACCGGCCCGACCTTCGTGGCGGAACTGCGCGACGGCCGCATCCGCACCTTCGAGGTCACGCCCGAGGAGGCGGGCCTGCCCCGCGCCAGCCTGTACGACCTGCGCGGTGGCGATCCGGAGACGAACGCCGCCGCCCTGCGCGCGGTCCTGGGCGGGGCCAGCGGCCCCTACCGCGACATCGTCCTGCTGAACGCCGCCGGCGCCTTGGTCGTCGCCGGTGCCGTGCCCGACCTCCGCTCCGGGGTGCGGCATGCGGCCGGCTGTATCGACGAGGGGCGCGCCATGGCGACGCTGGACCGGCTTGTCGCCATCACCAACGGGAGCGTCGAGGCATGAGCGCGGACGTGCTGGCGCGCATCTGCGCCGACAAGCGGGAGCATGTGGCCCGCTGCCGGCGCGAGCGTCCCCTCGCGGCGGTGGAGGACGCGGCCCGTGCCGCCGCACCGCCGCGCGGCTTCGCCCGCGCCCTGGATGCCGCGGTCGCGGCGGGCCGCCACGGCCTGATCGCCGAGATCAAGAAGGCGAGCCCCAGCAAGGGGCTGATCCGGCCCGACTTCGACCCGCCCGCCCTGGCCCGGGCCTATCTCGCCGGCGGGGCCACCTGCCTGTCGGTCCTGACCGACATCCCCTATTTCCAGGGCGACGACCGCTATCTGGAGGCGGCGCGGGCGGCCGTGCCGCTGCCGGCGCTGCGCAAGGACTTCATGCTGGAGCCCTACCAGATCACGGAAAGCCGGGCGCTCGGGGCCGACTGCATCCTGCTGATCATGGCGGCGCTGGACGATGCGCAGGCCGCGGAACTGTACGCCGCCGCCATCCATTACGGCATGGATGTGCTGGTCGAAGTCCATGACGAGGCGGAGATGGAACGGGCGCTGGCCCTGCCGGGCGGCCTGCTGGGCGTGAACAACCGCAACCTGAAGACCCTGGCCGTGGATCTGGCGACGACGGAGCGGCTGGCCGCCATGGTGCCGCCCGGCCGGTCGCTGGTGGCGGAGAGCGGTATCTACACGCCGGCCGACATCGCCCGGCTGGCGGCGGTCGGGGCGCGGCGCTTCCTGGTCGGCGAGTCCCTGATGCGGCAGGCGGACGTGACGGCCGCCACCCGCGCCCTGCTTGCCCCCGCCCCGGCCACCGCGGCCTGACCCCGTGGGCGCCGGCGATCCCGGGGACGCCCCCCGGCTGACCCATTTCGACGCGCACGGCAACGCCGCCATGGTGGACGTCTCCGCCAAGGCGGAGACGGAGCGCGTGGCGACGGCCGAGGCCCTGGTCAGCATGCGGCCGGAGACCTTCGCCCTGATCGAGTCCGGTCAGGTCGCCAAGGGCGACGTGCTGGGGGTGGCGCGCATCGCCGGCATCATGGCGGCCAAGCGCACGGCCGACCTGATCCCGCTCTGCCATCCGCTGGCCTTGTCCAGGGTGGCGGTGGACTTCACCCTGCTGCCCGAACGCTCCGCCGTCCGCATCGAGGCGACGGTGGCGCTGAAGGGCCGGACCGGGGTGGAGATGGAGGCGCTGACCGCGGTCAGCGTCGCCGCGCTGACGCTCTACGACATGTGCAAGGCCGTGGACCGCGGCATGACCATCGGGGACATCCGCCTGCTCCACAAGTCGGGCGGCAAGAGCGGAACCTACCGGGCCGGGGACGAGGCATGATCCCCGTCGCCGAGGCCCGCGCGCGCATCCTGGACGGTGTCGCTCCGCTGCCGTCCGAGATGGTCGGGATCGGGCAGGCCCTGGGGCGGGTGCTGGCGGCGGACGTGGCGGCCCGCCTGACCCAGCCGCCGGCCGATGTCTCGGCCATGGACGGCTGGGCCGTGCGGGCGGTGGACCTCGCCCCCCTGCCCGCGACCCTGCGCCGGATCGGGGAGGCTCCGGCGGGTCGCCCCTTCGCCGGCACGGTCGGGCCGGGCGAGGCGGTGCGGATCTTCACCGGCGCGGTGCTGCCGGCGGGAGCGGACACGGTCGTCTTGCAGGAGGACTGCGACGAGGCCGGTGGCGCCGTCACCGTGCGCGAGAGCGGCGGACGGGGCCGCTGGGTGCGGCCCGCGGGGCTGGACTTCCGTGCGGGAGAGATCGGGCTGGCCGCCGATCGCCGGCTGACGGTGCGCGACCTGGCCCTGGCCGCCGCCATGAACGTCCCCTGGCTGGCAGTTCGGCGGCGCCCGCGGGTGGCGATCCTCGCCACGGGCGACGAGGTGGTGATGCCGGGCGATCCGGTGGGGCCGGGCTGCATCGTCAGCTCCAACGGGCTGGCCCTGGCCGCCCTGGTCGAGCGGGAGGGCGGCCTGCCCGTCAGCCTCGGCATCGCCCCGGACGATCCCGCCGCCCTTGCCGGCCATCTCGCCGCAGCGGCGGGCTGCGACCTGCTGGTGACGACGGGGGGCGCCTCCGTCGGGGAGCACGACCTGATGCGGCAGGCGCTGGCCGCGCCGGGGACACGGCTCGACTTCTGGAAGGTCGCCATGCGGCCGGGCAAGCCGCTGCTGTCCGGCCGGGTGGGCGAGGTTCCGGTGCTGGGCCTGCCGGGCAATCCGGTCTCGACCCTGGTCTGCGCCCTGGTCTTCCTGCGGCCATTGCTGCGCGCGCTCCAAGGGTTGCCTCCGGACGACGGCCCCGCCCTGCGGGCCCGGCTGGCGACGCCGCTGGCCGCCAACGACCGCCGCCAGGACTATCTGCGCGCCGGGCTGGAGCGGGCCGCGGACGGCAGCCTGCTGGCCCGCGCCTTTCCGAAGCAGGACAGTTCCATGCTCTCCGCCCTGGCGGCGGCCGGTTGCCTGATCGTGCGCCCGCCACTCGCGCCCACGGCCCCCGCCGGCACCGAGGTCGAGATCATTCCGCTGGACGGTTTCTGAGCGGTTCCGGGCGCTTCGCGGACCTGCGGTGGACGTGCGGCGGCGGGAATGCTTGACGCTCAACCGGAACCAAACTAGAACGTCCACTTGACGTTCCGGTAATGTTCCCATATGTTGTGGTCAGACAAGAACAGGGGGCGATATGCTGACGCGGAAGCAACAGGAACTGCTCCTCTTCATCCATGACCGGCTGAAGGACGGTGGCGTGTCCCCCTCCTTCGACGAGATGAAGGACGCGCTGGGCCTGAAGTCCAAGTCCGGCATCCACCGCCTGATCACGGGACTGGAGGAACGGGGCTTCATCCGCCGCCTGCCCCACCGCGCCCGCGCGCTGGAGGTGCTCCGCCTGCCGGAGCAGCCCGCGCCGCTGCGGGTCGCCCCGCGGACGGAGGAGCCGGTGCGGTTCCGCCCCAATGTCATCCGCGGCGACTTCCGCGGCGCCCTGCCCGGCCGGGAAGCCCGCGGCGATGCGGAGGCCGTCAGTCTGCCGCTCTACGGCCGCATCGCCGCCGGCCTGCCGATCGAGGCGTTGCGCGATACCTCCGCCAGCATCGACGTGCCCACGGGGCTGCTCGCCTCGGGTGAGCACTACGCGCTCGAGGTGGCCGGCGACTCCATGGTCGATGCCGGCATCCTGGACGGCGACACGGTCGTCATCCAGCGCTGCGAGACGGCGGAGAACGGCACCGTCATCGTCGCCCTGGTGGACGACAACGAGGTGACGCTGAAGCGCCTGCGCCGCAAGGGCAACTCCATCGCGCTGGAGCCCGCGAACCCGGCCTATGAGACGCGCGTCTTCGGCGCCGACCGGGTCCGCATCCAGGGCCGGCTGGTCGGCCTGATCCGCCGCTACTGACGCCCCGGACCGTCCTTAGCTCCACGGCCGTGCCAGGGGCCGCGGCCGTCCCGTCCGGATCTCGATACGCCCGTCCGGCCCGATGAAGACGGCGTGCGCCCCCCGCTCCCTCAGGGCGGCGCTGTCGATTACCCGGGGACCGTCGCAGCCCAGCGCGCGCAGCCGGGTGATGACCAGATCCGCCCCGGTGCAGGCGTCCGCCAGCCCTTCCGGCTTCATCACGATGGCCGCCGTCACCCCGTTCAGGCGGTAGCGGCAGACCAGCGGGTCGCAGGCCAGCCGCCCGTCCGCCGAGCCTGCCTTCGGCCAGCGCGGCGGCGCGTCCGTGCCGCCGTCGCGGCGCCACCAGACCTCCGCCTCGAAACGGGCGGCCCGGCCGGTGGAGACGAGGAGCGATCCGTCGGCCGCCCGGATGCCGACCAGCTTGCCGCTGGAGGTGACCCGGAGGTCGGGCCGCGCCGCCATCGCGGCGAGCGCGACGGCAAGCCCCATGGGCACGAGCCCGAGGAAACGCCAGGAGCGCCGCCACAGCGCCAGCCACACCCCGCCGATGACGAACAGCAGCAGGGCCGCCGCCGGCGCGGCCGGAACGTGCAGGACCGCGCCCGGCAGCCCGGCCACGGCATGCGCTGTCCAGAGGATGGCCTGCACGCCCATCCCCATGGCCTCCACCGCCCATCCGTCCAGCCCGAAGGGCATCAGGCAATAGACCAGGAGCCCCCAGGGCATGACCCAGAAGGAGGTGACAGGAACGGCCAGCAGGTTGGCCAGCAACCCGTAATTGGCTCCCTGCTGGAAGTGGTAGAGCCCGAAGGGCGTCGTCGCCGTGCCAGCGACCAGGGAGGTCAGCGCCAGTCCCCCGACATACAGCAGGGTGCGCCGGACCGGCCCCGCCTGCGCGTGCCAGTCGCGCAGCGTCGGTCCGGCGGCCTCATAGGCGGAGACCAGCGCGATCACGGCCCCGAACGACATCTGGAAACTGGGACCGAGCAACGCCTCCGGCTGCCAGAGCAGCACCACCGTGGCGGCGAAGGCCACCACCCGCAGCGAGAAGGGGGAACGGTCGACGAGCACGGCCAGCAGCATCAGTCCCGTCATCAGGGCCGAGCGCACCGTCGGCACCGGGGCGCCGACCAGCACCGTGTAGCCCAGCGCGGCCGCGAGGGCCGCCACCGCCGCCCATTTCTTGATCGGCCGGCGCAGCGCCAGCGGCTCGACCAGGGCCAGCAGCGCGCGCAGGGTGAAGAAGACCAGCCCCGCCACCAGCCCGATATGCAGACCGGAGATGGAGAGCAGGTGCTGGAGCCCCGACACCCGCATCGCCTCCAGGTCGGACTCGGGGATGGCGGTGGGCTCACCGTTCAGCAGCGCCGTCGCCACGGCACCCGCGGCACCGTCAAGGCGGGCCTCGACCCGCTCGGCGATCCCCTGGCGCAGCCGCTCAAGCCCGGCCTGCACGGCCGCCCATCCGTCGGGAGGCGGGGCCGGCAGCGGCTCCGCCGCGGACAGGGCGAAGCCGACCGCGCCCAGGCGCAGAAAGTAGGCATGTCGCCGGAAGTCGTAGGCGCCCGGCTCCGGTGCGTCGGGCGGCGGCCGCAGCACGGCCAGCAGACCGATGCGCGCCCCCGCCGCCGGAGCCACATCCCCCTTCTTCAGCCGGAGGCGGACCCGCGCCGGAGTCTCCGCCACCGGCAGCCGCCCGACCGTCACGTCGGCGAGCGTGACCCGGAGCCCCTCCTCCAGCCGGTCGATGCCGACGACGCGCCCCTCCACCCGCGCCGCCCGCGTCTCATGGGCCAGCACGGGGGCGGCGACGCTCCAGGTCCTGACCTGCGCCGCGGCGAAGCCCGCCACGAGGATCAGGAGCACGGTGGGCAGCAGGGCCGCGCCGCTGCCAGGCCAGCGCCGGCGCGACAGCACGACGAAAAGCCCCAGCGCAGGCAGGAGTGCCGCGCCGAGCCAGCCGGGCGGCTCCGTCGGCAGGGCGAAATAGACCAGGATTCCCGCGGACAGCCCGACCGGAAGCCAGAGCACCCAGCGGTCACGCTCCTCCAGGAACGGGGCGCGGACGGCGGCAATCAGGGTGCGGACCCGTCCGGGAGGCGCTGCCGGCGGGTCGTACCCGTCCCCGTCCAGGGTATCCGCGTCCAGGGCGTCCGCGTCCGGTGCATCGGTCCAGCCGGTCACGCGCGGGCCCCGTCGGGATGCATCTTCGTTTCCGCTGTGCTACACCACCGCCCAGCATCCTAGCACCATTCTGGAAAATTGCGTCGTCATGACCATCGTCACGCGCTTCGCGCCCTCTCCGACCGGCTTTCTCCATATCGGCGGTGCCCGCACGGCCCTGTTCAACTGGCTGTACGCCCGCGGTCACGGCGGCAAGTTCCTGCTGCGGATCGAGGATACCGACCGCGCCCGCTCCACCCAGGCCGCCGTGGACGCCATCCTGGACGGTCTGGACTGGCTGGGCCTGGAATGGGACGGCGATCCGATCAGCCAGTTCGAGCGCAAGGACCGCCACGCCGAGGTCGCGCATGAAATGCTGCGCCGGGGCATGGCCTACCGCTGCTACGCCTCGCCGGAGGAACTGGAGGCGATGAAGGAGGAGCAGCGCCGTCAGGGGCTGCCGATGCGCTATGACGGGCGCTGGCGCGACCGCGATCCGTCGGAAGCGCCGGCGGGCGTGAACCCGGTGATCCGCCTCAAGGCCCCGCAGGAGGGCGAGACGGTGGTGCGCGACCATGTCCAGGGCGAGGTGCGGGTGCAGAACGCGCAGCTCGACGACATGATCCTGCTGCGCTCCGACGGCACGCCCACCTACCTGCTGGCCGTGGTGGTGGACGATTACGACATGGGCGTGACCCATGTGGTGCGCGGCGACGACCACCTGACCAACACCTTCCGCCAGCTCCAGATCTATGCCGCCATGGGCTGGACGCCGCCGGAATACGCCCATGTCCCGCTGATCCACGGGCCGGACGGGGCGAAGCTGTCGAAGCGGCACGGCGCCCTGGGCGTTGATGCCTACCGCGACATGGGCTACCTGCCGGAGACCATGCGCAACTACCTGCTCCGGCTCGGCTGGAGCCATGGCGACGACGAGATCATCTCGACCGACCAGGCGAAATCCTGGTTCAATCTCGACGGCATCGGCCGCTCTCCCTCGCGGCTGGACTTCGCCAAGCTGGACAATCTGAACGGCCACTACATCCGGCAGAGCGACGATGCGCGGCTGGTGGCGCTGGTCGTGCCGATGGTGGAGAAGCGGCTGGGCCGTCCGCTCACCGAGTCCGAGCGCGCCCGTCTGCTCGCGGCCATGCCGGGCTTCAAGCCGCGCGTGAAGACCCTGGTCGAACTGGCCGACGGCTGCCTTTTCCTGTTCGCCACGCGACCGCTGGCGATGGACGACAAGGCCGCTGCGCTGTTGACGGTGGAGACGAAGGCCCAGCTCGGCGAGCTGCACGCGCTCTTCTCCGGCCTGGGCGACTGGACCGGTGCGGCGCTGGAGCAGGCCGTGCGCGACTTCGCGGAGCGTACCGGATTGAAACTCGGCAAGGTGGCCCAGCCGCTGCGCGCGGCGCTGACCGGCTCGACCGTCTCGCCGCCGATCTTCGAGGTGGCGGAAGTCCTCGGCCGGACGGAGACACTCGAACGTATAGATGACGCCCGGAAGGCCGGGTGAAATGGTGCCGTCGCGTTGCCATCCATGCTGCGGAGCACTAAACTCGGGTTGTTTAGCCAGATCAACGGGGCCCGGCCCCACACGAAGATCAAGGACAAGCCGCAATGAGCCAGGCGACTAGGGCGGGAGATGGCACCAAGTCGGATACGGTCACACTGACCGACAACAGGACCGGCAGAACCTTCACATTGCCGATCCATCATGGAACGACCGGCCCCGCCGTAATCGACATCCGCAAGCTCTATGCCGAGACCGGGTGTTTCACTTACGACCCGGGCTTCACTTCGACGGGAAGCTGCGAGTCGAAGATCACCTATATCGATGGCGACAACGGGATTTTGCTGCACCGCGGCTATCCGATCGAGGAACTGGCCGAACACAGTGATTACATGGAGGTCTGCTACCTCCTTCTGCACGGCGAACTGCCGAACCACGAACAGAAGCAGAAGTTCGAACTCACCATCACCCGGCACACGATGGTCCATGAGCAGCTTTCGAACTTCTTCCGCGGTTTCCGCCGCGACGCACACCCGATGGCCATCATGTGCGGTGTCGTCGGTGCCCTCTCGGCCTTCTATCACGACTCCCTCGACATCGAGGACCCGCAGCAGCGGATGATCGCGTCGCACCGGCTGATCGCCAAGATGCCGACCATCGCCGCGATGGCCTATAAATATTCGATCGGCCAGCCCTTCATCTATCCGCGGAACGACCTGGACTACGCGGAGAATTTCCTGCACATGAACTTCGCGGTTCCGTGCGAACCGTACAAGGTCGATCCCGTCATCGCCAAGGCGATGGACCGCATCTTCATCCTGCACGCCGACCACGAGCAGAACGCCTCCACCTCCACGGTGCGGCTGGCCGGTTCCTCCGGCGCCAACCCCTTCGCCTGCATCGCCGCCGGTATCGCCTCTCTCTGGGGCCCGGCCCATGGCGGTGCCAACGAGGCCGTTCTGGAGATGTTGCAGGAGATCGGCCACAAGGACCGCATCCCCGAATTCGTCCGCCGGGCGAAGGACAAGAGCGACAGCTTCCGCCTGATGGGCTTCGGCCACCGCGTCTACAAGAACTATGATCCGCGCGCCAAGGTGATGCAGCGCACCTGCAATGAGGTGTTGCAGACCCTCGGCATCAAGGACGACCCGCTGCTGGAGATCGCCGTCGAGCTGGAGCGGATCGCCTTGCAGGATGAGTACTTCGTCGAGAAGAAGCTCTACCCGAACGTGGACTTCTATTCGGGCATCATCCTGAAGGCCATCGGCTTCCCGACCAGCATGTTCACCGTGCTGTTCGCGCTGGCGCGCACCGTCGGCTGGATCAGCCAGTGGAAAGAAATGATCGAGGACCCGGTCCAGAAGATCGGCCGGCCGCGCCAGCTCTACACCGGCGCCACGATGCGGCATTACGTGCCGCTGGACGAGCGTGGTTGAGCGGGCGAACTCCCCCCACGGCCCGGGCGGTCCCCCACGGACCGCCCGTCCGCCGTCTGCGTCCATCCTTTCCCGGCACGAGGTCCGCAGCCGCCGGGTTCTCGCGGCGAACGACAACCCCGTGCCCCTGGCGCGCCGTGTCCGGCGGGCCCTGATCGCGGCCGCCCTCCTGTCCGCCCTGGCCTGGGCGGTCTACGCGCTGAGTTAGGATCGGGGTTCTGTCAGGGCCGGGCGAAGCGGGGGTTCCTTGATCCTGGGCGCATGCCTTGATCCTGGGCGCATGAAGGTCCTCAAGCGTCTGGTCCCGGGGGAGCCTGGTCCGAACGCCGCCAACAGCCGTCGGCGCCATAGTCCCAGCGTATCCCGTTCTCATCCAGCCATGGCCCGAACGGCTCATCCGTGGCCCCGGAGCCGAAGCGGAGAACATTCCCGTCCAGGTCCTCGACGTGCAGTTCCCGCGCGCCCCAGGGATAATTGCTCGGTCCCTGCCGGATGACGCCGCCCTTGGGAGCGATCTCGTCGCGCAGGGCGTCAACGTCATTGACGCCGACATAGAGCCACGCTTTCCCACGGCCCTGGTCGCCGTGAGCCAGCATGATGTTCGTCTCTCCTCTGGACAGTTCTGAGAAGATGCTGTCCCCCCAGTTCTGCCGGAAGCCGAGGACATCGGTGTAGTAGGCCACCGCGCGGCCCATGTCGGACACGCGGAGGATCGGGGTGCTTCGTCCGAAGGTCACTTGCATGGCGAGGACTCCCGACGCATGACCGGCCAGCCTCATCTGCAAGGGACAGTATCACGAATTCTTGAGCCTATCAGCCGACAGTGACATCCAAGAGCACCGCGCCCTGGAAGGCTTCGGCATCCTTGATGCCGCTCAGCCCCGGGACCGTTCTGGTCCCTGCCGTTGCCGATCCGCGATCACGCGCTTCGTGATGACGTTCAGCACCGCTTCGGCTGCGCGCCGGCTGGGCGGCACGTCCCCCTGCCCCAGCCAGCGGGCCACCTCCGTCACACCGTCGATCTGTTCCTGCCGGGCCGACGGCTCGTTCAGCAGCCGGTCCACGGCCAGCGCCAGCCGGTCGGGCGTGCAGTCCTGCTGCAACAGTTCCGGCACCAGCGGCCGGTCCAGCATGATGTTGACCAGGTTGACATAGCGGACCCGGATGAAGCGCCGGTAGAGCGCGTGGCTGAGGGGGTGGATGCGGTAGGCGATGACGGCGGGCACCCGGGCCAGCGCCAGTTCCAGCGCCACCGTGCCCGACGCGGCCAGGGCCGCCGTGCTGGCCGCGAAGGCATCGTACTTGTCGGCGTCGCCCAGGATCGTGATCGCCGGCACGGGCCAGGCCTGCACCGCCTCGGCCACGGTCTCCGCGACGCCGGGCACCGTCGGCACGACGACCTGGAGGTCCGGATAGCGCGATGCCAGGATCTCCAGGGTCGCCCCGAAGTCCGGCAGCAGCTTCGTCACCTCGCTGCGCCGGCTGCCCGGCAGCACGGTCAGCACGGTGGCGTCCGGACGGATGCCGTGGCGGCGCCGGAACCGCTCGCCGTCGCCGGCGTCCGCGCCCGATTCCACCACCGGATGCCCGACGAAGGTACAGGGCAGTCCGACTGCCTCGAAATAGGGCGGCTCGAAGGGCAGCAGCGCCAGCAGATGGTCCAGGAACTTCGCCACCTTGCGCGCCCGCCCGGGCCGCCAGGCCCAGACGGTGGGGGCGACGTAGTGGATCAGCGGCATCCGCGCCCCGGCCGAGCGCAGCCGCTGCTCAACGCGGAAGCAGAAATCGGGCGCGTCGATGGACACCACGGCATCCGGCGTCCGTTCCAGCAGCGCCTTCGTCGTCTGGTCCAGGCGCTTCAGCACCGTGGGCAGGCGCGGCAGCAGCTCCGCCAGCCCGAACAGGGCCAGATCCTCCATCGGGAACAGGCTCTGGAGCCCCTGCTCCGTCATCCGCGGCCCGCCGACGCCGGCGAATTCGACATGGCCCTCCATGGCCTCGCGCAGCGCGGCCATCAGGCGTCCGCCCAGCACGTCGCCGGACGGTTCGCCCGCGATGAGGAAGATCAACAGCGGCTTCACGGGCTCTCCTCTGCGTCGGCGGGGATGCCGACGACGAACAGCCCGGCCGCATCGGCCGCACGGGCGACCTGATCGCGCCCCAGAAGGATCGCGCTCCCGGCCTCCGCGGCGATGCCGGCGAACCCGGCGCGGGCCGCCCGCGCCACGGTCTCCGTCCCGATCGTCGGCAGATCGAGGCGCCTATCCTGCTGGGGTTTGCGGACCTTGACCAGAACCGGCCCGCGCCCCTTCCGCTTCAAGTCGCCGCAGCGGTCGATCAGGGCGTCGGTCCCCTCGATCGCCTCAACCCCCAGCACGATGCCCTGCTGCACCACCACCGCCTGACCGACATCCAGGCGGCCGAGCGTGCGGGCCACGGCGACGCCGCGCCCGATATCGTCCCGGCAGTCGTCAGCGGCGTCGAGACCGCCGACCGGGCCGGCCGGCATCAGCAGGTCCGCCATCAGGTCCGGTACGCCGACGACGCGGAATCCCTCCGCCTCCAGAACAGCGGCGACGGCACGCAGCAGCCCGTCGTCACCGAGTGCCAGGGCGCCGACGCGGGCCAGGATCTGCGCCGCCTTCCAGTCGGGACGCAGTTCGGCGAGCGAGGGCCGGCGGACGCGGCCCGCCAGGGCGATGTCGCCCACGCCCGCCTTACGCAGATGGTCGAGAATGGCGCCGACCGCCCCCATGCGGAACCAGACGGCCGGCAGGTCGGGCGGCAGACGGTCGGGTTCCGCCTGCCCCTCCAGCGCCACCAGCACCACGTCCCGACCGGCGCTACGGCAGGTTTCCGCAAGGCGGCCCGGCAGGTCGCCGCCGCCCGCGAGGATGGCCAGCCGGGGCGCCATGCCGGTCAGCGCGGCAGCGTCAGCGCGCGATGGGTCCGCTCGTCCAGGAAGCCCAGAATCTCGGAGACGAGACGGCTGTCCGGGAAGGAGCCGGCGACCTGTTCCCGCCGCTCCGCGAGGGTGCGCTCACCGCTGAACAGTTGCCGGAAGGCGGTACGCAGGGCGGCCACCTCCTCTTTCGGGAAGCCCCGCCGCTCCAGGCCGACGAGGTTCAGCCCGGCCAGATGGCCTCGCTCGCCCTTGACGAGACCGAAGGGGATCACGTCCGCCTCCACGCCGGTCATGCCGCCGATCATGGCGTGCGCACCGATGCGGACGAACTGGTGGACGGCCGACAGGCCGCCGAGCACGACGAAGTCGCCCACGACGACATGGCCGCCCAGGGTGGCGTTGTTGGCGAAGATCACGCCGTCACCGACCCGGCAGTCGTGCCCGACATGGACGCCGACCATGAACAGCCCGCCGTCCCCGACCGAGGTCAGCATGCCGCCGCCCTCCGTCCCCGGGTTCATGGTGACATGCTCGCGGATACGGTTGTTCCGGCCGATCACCAGTTCCGACGGTTCGCCCTTGTACTTCAGATCCTGCGGCGGATGGCCCAGCGACGCGAAGGGGAAGACGACCGTCCCCTCGCCGATCCGGGTCCGCCCCTCGACCACGACGTGGGAGTGCAGCGTCACCCGGTCGCCCAGTTCGACGGCCGGGCCGACCACGCAGAAGGGACCGATGAACACGCCTTCGCCCAGCCGGGCGGCCGGGTCCACGACGGCGGTCGGATGGATGGAAGTCGCCATGGGGTGGTCAGTTGTCCATCACGATCATCGCGGCATAGACCGCCTCGGCGCAGAGCGTGCCATCGACCCAGGCCTCGCCACGGAAGCGCCAGACATTGCGGCGGTTCTGCTGCTTCTGCACCTTGATCTCGATGCGGTCGCCCGGAACGATCGGGCGCCGGAAGCGGGCCTCGTCAATCGTCATGAAATAGACCAGCCGGCCCTCGGCGGATTCGCCGAGCGAGTGCATCACCAGCACGGCCGAGGTCTGGGCCATGGCCTCCACGATCATCACGCCCGGCATCACCGGCCGGGCCGGGAAATGGCCGGTGAAGAACGGCTCGTTGATGGTGACGTTCTTGATGCCCGTGCAGCTCTCGCCCGTGACGATGTCCACGACCTTGTCGATCAGGAGCATGGGATAGCGGTGCGGGATCATCTGCATGATCCGCAGAATATCCAGCTCCGTCACGGTCTGCTGCGCTGGTGTCTTGTTCTCAGCCGTTGCGTCCATTGTCCTCGTCACCCCTTCCGCGGACCAGCCGCCCCAGCATTGCCACCTGCCGCAGCCATTGGCGCATGGGAACGGCGGGCGATCCACCAACCTGCTCACCGGGCGCCACGTCGCGCATCACCCCGCTCTGGGCGGCGATCCGGGCGCCGGCGCCGATCTTGAGATGGCCCGTGATGCCCGCCTGGGCCGCCAGGATCACATGGTGGTCGAGCTTCGTGCTGCCCGAAATACCGGCCTGGGCGACGACAACGCAGCCCGGGCCGAGGTGGACGTTGTGCCCGATCTGGACCAGATTATCAATCATGCACCCCCGGCTGATGACCGTGTCCGGACCGGCGCCGCGGTCGATCGTGACGTTGGCGCCGATCTCCACGTCATCCTCGACGAGGACGCGGCCGAGCTGCGGCACGCGGACATGGCCGGCCGCATCCATGGCGAAACCGAAGCCGTCCTGGCCGATACGGACGCCGGGATAGATCACCACCCGGTTGCCGATCTCGCAGTGGCTGAGGGAGGCGCAGGCGCCGACGGTGGTGCCGTCGCCGATCCGCACATTGCGGCCGATCACCGCATTCGGACCGATCCGGCAGCCATTGCCGATCTCCGCCCCCACCTCGATGACGGCGCCGGGGGCGACCTCGGTCCCCTCGCCCACCCGGGCGGTCGGGTGCAGATGCGCGCCCGGGGAGACGCCGCCCTCCGCCGCCGGGGCCGGATAGAAAGCCTGGGCGCAGAGCGCATAGGCCCGGTACGGTTTGCGGCTCAGCAGCAGGGCCGTGCCCGTCGGCGCCCGGCCGGCCAGGTCGGGATGTACGACGCAGGCGCCGGCGCCGGTCCGCGCGAAGGCGTCGGCATATTTCCGGTTGTCCAGGAAGCTGAGCTGCTCCGGCCCCGCCGAATCCAGCGGGGCGACGTCGTGCAGCAGCAACGCCGGATCGGCGCCCGGCGCGATCTCGGCACCGGACAGGTCGGCGAGCTGGGCGAGGCTGAACGGCCCCGCCCGGCGGAAGAAACGTGGATCGGCCATGATCCCTACTTCGGCAGGACGACCGTGACCTGCGGCAGCCGCGCATTCAGCCGTTGCAGGACCACATCGGTCAGGTCAAGGGACGGATCTCCCCGATAAAGCACCGCTTCCCGATGCAGCACAAGGACGATGCCGCGCTCCTTGGCGACATCCCGGACCACCTGGCCCAGCATGTCCAGGAGCTTCTCCTTCGCGTCGTTCAGCGCCGTGTCCAGGATGCGGGCGCGTTCCTGCGCGTGCTGGCGGGACTCCGCGACCTCCTGCTCGAACTGCTTGCGGGCGCGGTCGAACTCCTCGGCGCTCTGGGTCTGACGCTGCTTCGCCAGGTCCTGTTCCAGGCTGCGCAGGCGGGTGATCTGGGCATTCATCTCCGCCTGGAAATCCTGCTGCAAGGCGGTGAGCTGCTGCTGGATGCTGCGCCAGGCGCTGGATGCGGAGAGCAGACCCTGCGCGTCCACGATGGCGATGGTCGGCTGCGGCTGCCCTTCGGCCGCCGGGCCGACCGGATGCGCCACCGACGGCGGCGTGGTCGGCGCCTGTTCCTGCGCGTCCGCGGCGCCGGGCAAGCCGACGCCGGCCCAGAGCGCCGCGGCAAGAACGATCAGGCCGCGACCGTGCATCGGCCTTCCCCTCAGAAGCGGGTGCCGAAGCTGAAGCGGAACTGCTCCGTCCGGTCGTAGTCCTCCTTGACCAGCGGCATGGCCAGATCGATACGGATCGGGCCGAAGGGCGACTTCCAGGAGAGACCCACACCGATCGAGGCGCGGAGGGCGTCCTCGTCACGGAAAACGTCACTCTTCGTCGGGTCGGTGGGATCGACGTAAGGCTTCAGGCCGGAATCGCCCAGGGTTCCGGCGTCGGCGAAGGCATGGGCCAGCACGCCCATCTCGTCCGACCCGAGCGGAACCGTCATCTCCAGGCTGGTGCGGGCGAACCGCTTGCCGCCCAGGGCATCGTCGTTGCCGTTGGTCAGGTCGCGCGGACCGACGCCGCCCGGCTCGAAGCCGCGCAGCGTATCGCCGCCCAGGAAGAAGCGATCGTTGATCCGGATGTCCTTGCCCAGCTCCAGGATGTACCCGACCTCGCCGGTCAGAGAGAGCACCCAGTCGGAATAGACGTTCCAGTAGTTGGCGGCGGACAGTCGGTTGCGCAGGTAACGGACGCTGCCGCCCAGGCCGGCGAACTCGTTGGAGAGCGAGATGAAGTAGCCGTCGGTCGGGCGCAGGCGGCTGTTCCGGGCGTCATAGAACAGAAGCTGCTCGATCGAGGAGGTCGTCGTCGTACCGGCCTGATCCCGGATGAAGCGGGAGGCGTAGATCGAGACGTTCTCGATGGAGTTCTGCGACAGGGTGTACTGGAAGCGCTGGCGCAGGCGGTCCGACAGGGGATAGCCGGCGCGCAGCACGATACCCGTGCTCTCCAGGTCGTAGGTGATGGTGTCGCGGTCGTCGCGGACGACGCGGAACAGGTCCACGCCGACGGCAAGGTCGCGCTCCATGAAGTACGGCTCGGTGAAGCTGACGTCGAATTCCTGGCTGCGGGTCGACAGCATCGTCGAGAAGCGCAGATCCTGGCCGCGACCCAGCAGGTTGCGCTCACGGATGGAGAAGTCCACCAGCGCCCCGTCGGTCGTGGAGTAGCCGGCGCCGAGCTGGATTTCGCCGGTCGGCTGTTCCGACACCTCGACGGTGATGACCGACTGGTCGGGCGTGCTGCCCTCCTTCGGTTCGACCGTCACCTCCTCGAAGAAGCCCAGATCCTTGATGCGCTGTTCGGACCGGCGGACGCGGGTGATGCTGAACGGATCGCCTTCGGCCAGCAGCATCTCGCGCCGGATCACGCGGTCCAGCGTGCGCACGTTGCCGTTGATGTCGATACGCTCGACGAAGACACGCGGGCTCTGGTTGATTTCGAAGAGGAGGTCGATCGTGCCCTCCTCCTCATTGCGTTGCAGCAGCGGATCGACCTCGACAAAGGCGTACTGGAGATCGCCCAGCGCGTCGCTCAGCAGGTTGATGCTGCTCTCCACGCGGTCTGCATCGTACCAGTCGCCGGTCTGGGCAAGGATGAACGGGCGCAGCAGCTCGCCGTCCAGATCCTTGATGTCGCTCTGGATCTTGATCTCGCCGAACTTGTACCGCTTGCCCTCGTCCACGGTCATCGTGATGAAGAAGTCTTCGCGGTCCGGCGTCAGCTCGGCCACCATCGACAGCACGCGGAAGTCGGCATAGCCGTTGCGCAGGTAGTGCCGGCGGATCTGCTCGCGGTCGTAGTTCAGGCGATCGGGATCATAGGTGTCGTTGCTGCTCAGGAACCGCCACCAGCGCGATTCCTTGGTCAGCATGATGTCGCGCAGGTCGGTATCGTCGAAGATGTTGTTGTTGATGAAGTTGATCCGCTGCACGCCGGTCAGCGGGCCTTCATCGATCTCGAAGATCAGGTCGACGCGGTTCTGTTCGAGCTGGACGATCTTGGGCTCCACGCGCGCCGCGAAGCGGCCGCTGCGCCGATAGATCTCCAGAATGCGCTGCACGTCGTTCTGCACGCGGGTCCGGGTATAGACCACGCGGGGACGGAGCTGCACCTCGGCCACCAGATCGTCGGTCTTGACCCGACGGTTCCCCTCGAAGGCGACCCGGTTGATGATGGGGTTCTCGACCACGTTGACGACCAGGGTCCCGCCCTCACGGCGCAGCGTGACGTCGGCGAACAGGCCGGTGGCAAAGAGGGATTTCAACGATTCGTCAATGCGCTCGGCATTGAACGGATCGCCGGTCTGCACGGTCAGGTAGGACCGTACCGTCGCTGCCTCGATGCGCTGCGTCCCCTCGATCCGGATTTCCCGGACGGTGCCGCCGCTGAAGGCTTCCTGGGCGAAAGCCCCTGCCGTGAGCGCAAGGACGGAAGTTGCGGTGGTGCTGCCGATCAGCAGGCACGCGGCCGCGACCCTCGAAACCAAACCCAAGTGTTCCCCCGGTATCGGCTAGGAAAGAACGTCCACGAAGAACTGGACCACGCGTAGATGGACGAGATCGTTCCACGTGGCGAACACCATCAGCGTTAGTACCAAAGCCAGGCCGATCCGGAAACCATATTCCTGGGCGCGTTCTCCCAGGGGGCGGCCCCGGACGGCTTCAATGCCATAGAACAACAGGTGGCCACCGTCCAGCATCGGAATCGGGAACAGGTTGATCAGTCCAAGGTTGATGGACAGGATCGCCACGAACCAGACCAGGGCCACGAAGCCGGTCTGGGCCACCTCCCCCGACATCTGGGCGATGCGCAGCGGCCCGCCCAGCTCGTCCGTGCCACGGGTGCCGCTGATCATCTGGCCCACGGCCTTCAAGGTGCCGAGGGTCAGCGACAGCGTCTCCTTGCCGGCGTACCAGACGGCGGACAGCGGATCGCGCTTCTTGAACTCGTCGGCCCCGCGCAGCACGCCGATGCGGCCGATCGTGTGGGTGTTGCCGAAGCGGTCTTCGACCTCCACGCTGCGCGGGGTGACCGTGAGCGGCACCTCCGCACCGTCGCGCTGCACGACCAACGCCAGCGGCCGGCCCGGATACTGCACGACGAGCTGGGTGATGTCCTCGAACCGCTCGATCGTCTGACCGTCGATGCTGAGGACCCGGTCGCCCGACAGCAGCCCCGCCTCGGCGGCGGCGCCGTCGGGGTTCACCTCCTCGATCACGGGCGCCGTGAAGGGCTGGCCGTAGACGGTGAAGAGGAGAGCGAGCGCCACGATGGCGAAGGCGAAGTTGGCCGCCGGCCCGGCAGCCACGATGGCTGCCCGGCTTCCCAGGCTCTGGTGGTAGAAGGACCGCGCCCTCTCCTCCGGCGGCAGGTCGTCCAGCCGGAAATCCGGGCGGCTCGCCGCATCGGCGTCCCCGAACATCTTGACGTAGCCGCCCAGGGGGATGGCGCTGAACTTCCAGCGCGTCCCGGCCCGGTCGTTGAAACCGAACAGCTCCGGCCCGAAGCCGATCGAGAAGACCTCCACCCGGACCCCGTTGCGGCGGGCCACCCAGTAGTGGCCCAGCTCGTGGACGAAGACCAGCACGGTCAGGACGACCAGGAAGACGACCCCGTAATTCCAGACGTATCCGACCGCATCCATCGATCGTTCTCCTGCCTCAGCTACCGGCTGACCCGCCCCGCCGCGACCATCTCGGACGCGAAGCGGCGGGCATCGGCATCGGCTGTGCGCACATCATCCAGGTCATTGAGCTCAGAATGTGGCAGCGATGCGAGCGTCGCCTCGACGACCCGCTCGATGTCCAGGAAGCCGATCCGCTCCTCCAGGAAGGCCTGGACCGCGACCTCGTTCGCCGCGTTCAGCAGGGTCGGCGCGGCCCCGCCGCACTGGAGCGCGTGCCGCGCCAGCCGCAGCGCCGGGAAGCGCAGCGGGTCCGGTGCCTCGAACTCCAGCCGCGACGACCGGATGAGATCCAGGCGCGCGCCGGGCGTGGCGATGCGATCCGGCCAGCCGAGCGCCACGGCGATCGGCGTGCGCATGTCGGGCGTGCCGAGCTGGGCCAGGACGGAGCCGTCCACATACTCGACCATGCTGTGGACGACCGACTGCGGATGCACCAGAACGTCGATCTGCCCGTCGGGCATGCCGAACAGGTGGCAGGCCTCGATGATCTCCAGGCCCTTGTTCATCATGCTGGCGCTGTCGACGGAGATCTTGGCCCCCATCGTCCAGTTCGGATGGGCGCACGCCTCCTTCGGCGTGGCCGCCGCCATGCGCTCGCGCGTCCAGGTGCGGAACGGGCCGCCCGACGCGGTGAGGATCAGGCGGCTGACCGCCGGCCGGCGCTCCGGGTCGAAGACCTGGAAGATGGCGCTGTGCTCGCTGTCCACCGGCAGCAGCGTGGCGCCGTGCCGGCGCACCTCCGCCATCAGCAGCTCGCCCGCACAGACGAGGCATTCCTTGTTGGCGAAGGCGACGATGGCGCCGCGGCGCGCGGCGGCCAGGGTCGGCTCCAGCCCGGCGGCGCCGACGATGGCGGCCATCACCCAGTCCGCCGGGCGCTGCGCCGCCTCGACCACGGCCGCCGGACCGGCCGCCGCGGCGATGCCGGTGCCGGCCAGCGCGTCCTTCAGGTCGGCGTAGTGGGCCTCATCGGCGACGACAGCGACCTCCGGCCGCAGGCGGCGGGCCTGCGCGGCGAGGGCGGCGACGTTGCGGCGGGCCACCAGCGCCACCGTGCGGTAGCGGTCCGGATAGGCCTCGATCAGTTCGACCGTGTTGCTGCCGACCGATCCGGTCGAGCCCAGCACCGTCACGCTGCGGATTCCATCGCCCCCGGTCGGATGCCGCGGGGTCACGCTCACCACCATTGCAGAGACTCCCCGGCCAGCCCGTGGACCAGCGCGAAGACCGGTGCCGCCACGATCAGCCCGTCGATGCGGTCGAGCAGACCGCCATGGCCGGGAATGAGGTGACCGCTGTCCTTCACGTGGCTGCGCCGCTTCATGAATGATTCGAACAGGTCGCCCGCCTGACCCGCGACGGCCAGACAGGCGGCGATGAGGGCCGCGACGAGCGGCCGGCCGGCATCGGCGAAGAAGGCGACCCCCGCCCCCACCAGGGCCGCGGCCAGCATGCCCCCGATCAGGCCGGCCCAGGTCTTCTTCGGACTGACCCGCGGCGCCAGCTTCGGCCCGCCGATGGTCCGCCCGGCCGCATAGGCGCCGATGTCGGTCGCCCAGATGGCCAGCAGCAGGAAGAAGAAGAGACTGCGCCCGTCCTCGCCGGTGGCGTTACGCAGCCACATCAGGGCGACGCAGGCCAGCGCGATATAAGGGACGGTGAGCGCGACAAGGGCGCGCGGCCCCACCCCGGCCAGCAGGCAGGCGCCATACAGCGCCACAGTGGCGGCGGCAGCGACCGGCAGGGCGGTCGCCGTTCCCCAGGCGAGGTCGGCCGCCATGACGGCGCCCACGGCCACGAGCGACAGCAGCAGGGGCATGAGCGTTGCGGGCGCCGGCGCGACCAGCCGCACCCATTCCCGCACCGACAGGGCGGCCGCGAGCACCACCAGCGCGTCGAACACCGGACCGCCGAACCAGACGGCAGCCAGCACGGGCGGGGCGAGGATGATCGCGGAAAGGAAACGGGTCTTCAGGTCGCTCGACCGCGCGCCCGCCGGCGCCGGCTCAGCGGCTGCCGACCGATGCCCCGAACCGGCGATCCCGCCGGTGGTACTCTTGGATGGCATCTTCGAGATCGCGTTTGGTGAAGTCTGGCCACAGGGTATCGACGAACACCAACTCCGCATAGGCCAATTGCCACAACAGGAAGTTGCTTATCCGCTTCTCCCCGCTCGTGCGGATGCACAGGTCGGGATCGGGTATGCCGGCCGTCGAGAGATAGTTGGCGAACCGTCCCTCATCGATGTCCGCCGGCTCCAGGTGCCCCGCCTTCACCTGCTCGGCGATCTGGCGGGTGGTGCTGGCGATCTCCTGGCGGCCGCCGTAGCTGAGGGCGATCACCAGGGTCAGCGTCTCATTCGCGGCCGTCAGGGATTCGGCATTGTCGATCAGCGAGATGATGTCCTTGGACAGGCGCGAGCGGTCCCCGATCACCCGGAGCCGCACGCCGTTCTTGTGCAGGGACGCGATCTCGCCGCGCAGATAGAACCGCAGGAGCTGCATGAGGTCGGAAACCTCGTCCCGCGGCCGGTTCCAGTTCTCCGAGGAGAAGCTGTAGAGCGTCAGGTAGCGGATGCCCAGTTCCCGGGCCGCCTCCAGGGCACGCCGGACCGCCTCGACGCCCTTTCGGTGGCCGGCGGTGCGGGGCAGTCCGCGTGCGGTTGCCCAGCGCCCGTTGCCATCCATGATGATGGCGACGTGGACCGGTGGGGCGCCTTGCGGCAGGGGGGAGGAAACGGCCATGGCAGCGGCGCCCGGACCCTCGCTCAAACCTGCATGATTTCCTTTTCCTTGGTCGCCAGCGCCTCATCGATCTTCTTGATGTGGGCGTCGGTCAGGCCCTGGACCTTGTCGGCCCAGGTCTTCTGCTCGTCCTCGGAAATATCCCCGTCCTTCAGGAGCTTCTTCAGCATGTCCATACCATCGCGGCGCACGTTGCGGACGGCCACCCGGGCCTGTTCCGCATACTTCGCTGCGACTTTGGCCAATTCCTGGCGACGTTCCTGGTTCAGTTCCGGAATCGGCACGCGGAGGGTCTGCCCGTCGGACTGGGGGTTCAGGCCCAGGCCGGCGTCGCGGATCGCCTTCTCCACGGCCTTCACCAGCGAGCGGTCCCAGACCTGCACGGTGATGAGGCGCGGCTCCGGAACGCCGACCGTGGCGACCTGGTTCAGCGGGCTGGAACTGCCGTAGGCGTCCACATACACCGGATCGAGCAGCGTGGTGGAGGCGCGGCCCGTGCGGAGGCCGCCGAATTCCTTACGCAGCGTCTCGACAGCGCCATCCATGCGGCGCTCGAAGCTCTTGATGTCGGGTTCGGCCACCTTATTCCTCTTCGGTTATTATGGTGAACTTGCCCCGCCCGGCCATCACCTCGGCGAAGGCGCCGTCGGTGTGGATCGAGAAGACCAGGATGGGAATCCTGTTCTCACGAGCCAGGGAGATGGCGGAGGCGTCCATCACCTGCAAGTCCTGGGACAGAACCTGAAGGTAGCTTAGCCTATCATACCGCGTCGCGTCCTGATGCTTCTTGGGGTCGGCCGAATAGACGCCGTCGACCTTGGTCCCCTTGAGCAGGGCATCGCAGCCCATTTCCGAGGCGCGCAGCGCCGCGGCGGTATCGGTCGTGAAGAAGGGATTGCCGGTGCCTGCGGCAAAAATCACCACCCGCCCCTTTTCCATGTGGCGGACGGCACGGCGGCGGATGTAGGGCTCGCAGACGCTGGCCATGGGAATCGCGGACTGCACCCGCGTCTGCACCCCCACCTTCTCCAGCGCATTCTGGACGGCGAGCGAGTTCATCACCGTCGCCAGCATGCCCATGTAGTCGGCGGTGGCGCGCTCCATGCCGGTGGCGGCTGCCGAGATCCCGCGGAAGATGTTTCCACCGCCGATCACCAGGCAGACCTCGACGCCCATCGCGATGACGGCGCGGACCTCGTCGGCGACGCGGTCAACGACCTGGGGATCGAGACCGTAGTCCCGGTCGCCCATCAGGGCCTCGCCCGATATCTTCAGCAGAACACGTCGGTAGCGGCCGTCGCTCACGGGCAGGTCCTTTCCCCGGTATCGGTCGGGAAGGTCGGAAGCCCCCGGGGGAGCTTCCGACCGACAACAGCGGATGTCCGGGCGATCAACCGGCCATCGAGGCGACTTCGGCGGCGAAGTCGCTCGTGGTCTTCTCGATGCCCTCGCCCAGCGCGAAGCGGACGAAGCCGGTCAGCGCCACCGGGGCGCCGACGGTCTTCGCGGCGTTCTCGACGACCTTGCGGATCTTGGTCTCGCCGTCCACGACGAAGACCTGCTCCAGCAGGACCACTTCCTCGTAGTACTTGCGGACGCGGCCCTCGACCATCTTCTGAACGATCTCCTCCGGCTTGCCGCTGGCGCGGGCCTGCTCGGCCAGGACGTCGCGCTCACGGTTCAGCTTGGACGGATCGACGTCGGCGACGTCCAGCGCCTCCGGACGGGCCGCGGCGATGTGCATGGCGATCTGCTTGCCCAGCTCCTGGAGCTTCGCCTGATCACCGGCCGATTCCAGCGCGACGAGCACGCCGATCTTGCCGAGGTTCGGCACCAGCGAGGAGTGCATGTAGGTCGAGACGATGCCCTGCGTCACCGACAGCCTGGCGGCGCGACGGATCGTCATGTTCTCGCCGATCGTGGCGACGAGGTGCGTCAGCTCCTCGGCGACGGTGCGGCCGGTGCCCGGGAAGGGCTGGGACTGCAACGTCCCGACGTCGTCGCCGGTGGTCAGCGCCAGTTCCGTCACCTTGGCGACGAAGTTCTGGAAGGTCTCGTTGCGGGCGACGAAGTCGGTCTCGGCATTGACCTCGACGCAGGCGCCGGCCGTCGGGGCGGCGACGACACCGACCAGACCCTCGGCGGCGACGCGGCCGGACTTCTTTGCGGCGGCGGCCAGACCCTTCTTGCGCAGCCAGTCCACCGCGGCTTCCATGTCACCGCTGGTTTCGGTCAGCGCCTTCTTGCAGTCCATCATCCCGGCGCCGGTCTTCTCGCGCAGCTCCTTCACGAGCGCAGCACTGATCTCCGCCATCTTCGCCTCTCTTCCGAAATCTCGGTGAACCTTGAACAAACAGCGGGGCGGCCGGCCCGTCCCCCGGAGGGAACGGGACCGGCCGCCCCGGCACGCACTCACGCCTGGGCCGGAGCCTGCTCGGCGTCCTCGGCCGGAAGCACCTCTTCCGGGGCCTCCTCGGCGGCGCCGAGGTCGATGCCGGCCGCGCTCATCTCGGCCTGCAAGCCGTCCAGCACCGCACCGGAGATCAGCTCGCAGTAGGTGTCGATGGCGCGCAGGGCGTCATCATTGCCCGGGACCGGGAAGGTGACGCCGTCCGGATCGCTGTTGCTGTCGACCACGGCCACGACCGGAATGCCGAGCTTGTTGGCCTCCTGGATCGCCAGCGACTCCTTGTTGGTGTCGATGATGAACAGCAGGTCCGGCAGGCCGCCCATGTCCCGGATGCCGCCGAGCGCGCGCTCCAGCTTGTCGCGCTCGCGCGTCATGTTCAGCAGCTCCTTCTTGGTACGGCCGGACTGCTCACCGGCGGCGAGCTGCTCGTCCATCTCCTTCAGGCGGCGGATCGACTGGGAGATGGTCTTCCAGTTGGTCAGCATGCCGCCGAGCCAGCGGTGGTTGACATAGTACTGGCCGCAGCGCTTGGCGGACTCGGCGACCTTCTCCTGCGCGGCGCGCTTGGTGCCGACGAACAGGACGCGGCCGCCGCCGGCCACCACGTCACGCACCGCCTGCATGGCGCGGTACATCATCGGGACCGACTGCTCCAGGTCGATGATGTGGACACCGTTGCGCACGCCGAACAGGTACGGCGCCATCTTCGGGTTCCAGCGCCGGGTGTGGTGACCGAAATGCACGCCGGCTTCCAGGAGCTGGCGCATCGTGAAGGTGGGAATGGCCATGGGAAATCTTCCTTTTCCGGTTGATCCTCCGCGGGCGACGTCCGGAGACAAGGTCCGGACACCGGATCGGGGCGCCGCAATGCAAGCGCACGCACCGCAAGCCCGCGTGTGGGATTGACGACGGGCGGTTAAATACCGCCGGGGCCCCGCCAATGCAACCCCGCCGAGGGCCGGCTGACGCATGGCACCCGCCGGGACTTGGCAGCCCGTGCCCGGGCGCCTATGGTCCGCCCGCATTCCCCTCCGACCGAGCACCATGTCCATTCCCTCGCACAGCTTCTTCATCGACAGCGCGGACCTCGCCATGGCCCCGTCCCTTCCCGCCGGCGCGGTGAGCGTGACCGCCGCCGACCTGCCGGAGGCCGCGCGCCCGCTGCTCGACCATGAACGCGGCATGACCGCGACGCTGGAGGCCGCCTGGGACGAGACGATGGCGCTGGAGGTGCTGGACGCGCACGAGGTCGGGGAGTGCCTGGCGCGCACCGTCCTGCTCTATGGCGCGGACAGCGGACGGCCGGTGGAGCTGGGCCGAATCGTCATCCATCTGCCCTCCCTGCCGGAGTGCATCCATGAGCCGGTGCGCGGCGGCATCCTGCCCTTCGGCACGCTGCTGGCCCAGGCGGGGGTCGCCTTCCGCAGCCGGCCGGACGGATTCTTCCGCATCCCGGCCACCGCTCCCGATCTGGCCGCCCTGCCCGCGCTGGCGGGCTGCACGGGCGAGCTGTTCGGGCGCACGGCGCGGGTGAGCCGTCTGGACGGCACCCTGCTGGCCGAAGTGACGGAGATCCTGACCGCCCTGCCTGCCCGGGACTGAGAGCCGCAGGCCCCAGGCCCCCTTACCGCGCCTACAGGTCCTGCACGTCCACGATGCCGGGGATCGACTTGATCGCGGCGCGGCTGCCGGCGTCGATCAACAGGGCCTGCGGCAGCAGGATCTCGACCTCCGTCATCAGATCCACCTCCACCGCCACCTGGATGCGACCGCGCCCGGGCCGCAGACGCTTCAGCACGGACTGGAGCGTGGGCAGCGGCGCCTCGTCCTTCACCACGATGCGCATGCCCGCGGCGGTGCGTGCGACCTCCTCCTCCAGCGGCAGGACCTGGCTGCCGGTCAGGCGCAGTTCCTCACCGTTCTGCTGCACGTCCACCAGAATCAGCACGGCCTTGCCGGCCTCCAGCAGCTCGCGCGCCGGCGCCAGCGCCTCGGAGAACAGGGTCACCTCGTAGACGCCGGAGCTGTCGGACATCGAGACGAAGGCGAATCGGTTGCCGCTCTTGGCCGTCCGTTCCTGCCGCGCAACGACGATACCGGCCATCTTGAAGCGGGTGGACCCGCCCCGCGCGACCCGTGCGGCCAGATCGGCGAAACGGACCACGCCCAGCCGCTCCAGCGCCTTGCCGTAGCCGTCCAGCGGGTGGGCGGAGAGGTAGAAGCCGATCGCCTCGAACTCGTGGCGGAGCTTCTCCAGCGGGTCCCAGTCGGCGATGCGGGGCAGGTCCGGCGCCTTCAGCGCCGCCGAGGCGCCGAACAGGCTGGCCATGCCGCTCTCGCGCTGCTGCGCCTCGGACTGGGCGAAGCGCATGATCGTGTCCAGCCCGGCGAAGAGCTGGTGCCGGTTCGCGGTCAGCGCGTCGAAGGCGCCGGCGCAGACCAGCTTCTCCATCATCCGCTTGTTGATGGCGCCGGTGTCCACCCGACGCGCGAAGTCGAAGACATCCTTGAAGGGCCCGTTGGCGCGGCGTTCTGCCACGACGGCCTCCATGGCGGGCAGGCCGACGCCCTTGATGGCGGCCAGGGCGTAGCGCACCGCCCGCTCCCCGCCCGGCATCACCTCGACCGTGAAGCGCTCGCCGGAGCGGTTGATGTCGGGCGGCAGCAGTCGGACCCGCAGCCGGTCCAGCTCCTGCTTGAACTGGTTCAGCTTGTCGGTGTTGCCCAGATCGTAGGTCATGGTCGCGGCCATGAACTCGACCGGGAAGTTGGCCTTCAGATAGGCCGTCTGGTAGGCGACCAGGGCATAGGCGGCGGCGTGCGACTTGTTGAAGCCGTAGCCGGCGAACTTGTTCACCTGGTCGAAGATGAGGCCCGAATGCTCCTCATCGACGCCCATCTTCTCCCGGGCACCGGCAATGAACTTCGCGCGCTCCTTCTCCATCTCCTCCTTGATCTTCTTGCCCATGGCGCGGCGCAGCAGGTCGGCGCCGCCGAGGCTGTAGCCGGCCAGCACCTGGGCGATCTGCATGACCTGCTCCTGGTAGACCATGATCCCGAAGGTCTCCTTCAGGATCGGCTCCAGCGAGGGGTGCATGTAGTCCGGGGCCTCCTCCCCGAACTTCACCTTGATGTACTTGGGGATGTTGTCCATCGGGCCGGGCCGGTAGAGCGACACCAGCGCGATGATGTCCTCGATCCGGTTCGGCTTCATGCGGCGCAGCACGTCGCGCATGCCCGAACTTTCAAGCTGGAACACGCCCGAGCTTTCCGCCCGTCCCAGGAGCCCGTAGGACTTCTCGTCCAGCATGGGCAGGTCCAGCAGGTCCAGCTCCACCGCGCGGTCGCGGACATGGTCCACGGCTGTCTTCAGCACGCTGAGCGTCTTCAGGCCCAGGAAGTCGAACTTCACCAGCCCCGCCAGCTCGACATACTTCATGTTGAACTGGGTGACCGGCATGTCGGAACGCGGATCGCGGTAGAGCGGCACCAGCTCGTCCAGCGGCCGGTCGCCGATCACGACACCCGCCGCGTGGGTGGAGGCGTGGCGGTAGAGCCCCTCCAGCTTCAGCGCGATGTCGAGCAGGCGGCCGACCGTCTCGTCCGACTTCCGCATGTCCTGCAACAACGGCTCGCCGTCGATGGCCTGTTGCAGGCTGACCGGGTTGGCCGGGTTGTTCGGGATCAGTTTGCAGATCCTGTCCACCTGCCCGTAGGGCATCTGGAGCGTGCGGCCGACGTCGCGCACGACGGCGCGGGCCTGGAGCTTACCGAAGGTGATGATCTGCGCGACCTTGTCGTAGCCGTACTTGCGCTGGACGTAGCGGATCACCTCGTCACGGCGGTCCTGGCAGAAATCCACGTCGAAGTCCGGCATGGACACGCGCTCGGGATTGAGGAAGCGCTCGAACAGCAGGCCGTAGCGGATCGGGTCCAGGTCGGTGATGGAGAGCGACCACGCCACCAGCGAGCCGGCTCCCGAACCGCGCCCCGGCCCGACCGGGATGCCCTGCCCCTTGGCCCACTTGATGAAGTCCGACACGATCAGGAAGTAGCCGGGAAACTTCATCTTGACGATGGTGTTCAGCTCGAAATCCAGGCGCTCGCGGTACTGCGCCTCGATCCCGGCCCGTGTCTCCGGCGTCTGGTCCGGCGCGAAGACATACTTTTCCAGCCGCCAGGTCAGGCCCTCGTGCGCCTGTCGGCGCAGCTCGTCGGCCTCCAGCTCCTCCTGCGCCTGCTTGCTGTCGCCGGGCACGAAGGCGGGCAGGATGGGGTTCACCTTCTTCGGCATGTAGGCGCAGCGCCGGGCGATCACGACCGTGTTGTCCACCGCTTCCGGCAGGTCGGCGAACAGCTCGCGCATCTCCGCGGCCGACTTGAAGCAGTGGTGCGGCGTGACCCGCCGCCGCTCCTCCTGCATGATGTAGGCGCCCTCCGCGATGCAGAGCAGCACGTCGTGCGCCTGGTGCATTCCCGGATCGGCGAAATAGGCGTCGTTTGTAGCGACCAGCGGCAGGTCGTGGGCGTAGGCCAGATCGATCAGGTCCGGCTCGATGCGGTCCTCCATCTGCCCGATCGGCCCTTCCGGATGGCGCATCAGCTCGACATAGAGACGGCCGGGGAACAGCGCCTTGAGGCGCAGCAGCAGCTCCTCCGCATGCGGCTTCTGCCCTTCCGCCAGGAGCCGCCCGACGCCGCCGCCGGGGCCGCCGGTCAGGCAGATCAGCCCCTCGCTGTGCCCCTCCAGGTCGTCCACCGAGACCTGGGGAAGGAGGCCCGGCTCCGTCTCCAGATACGCCTTGGAGACGAGCTTCATCAGGTTGCGGTAGCCCTGCTGGCTCTGCACCAGCAGCACGAGCTGGTCGGCCGCCGGGCCCGTCGTGCGGCCCAGGCTCCGCTTCTGCGGCCCCCAGCTCCTGATCCACATCTGGCAGCCGATGATCGGCTGGATGCCGGCATCGGCCGCGGCCATGGCGAATTCCAGGCAGCCGAACAGGTTGCCGGTATCCGTCACGGCGACGGCCGGCATGCCCTGCTTCTGGCAGAGCTTGACCAGTTCCTTGACCTTGATCGCCCCTTCGGACAGCGAGTACGCCGAATGGACGCGGAGATGGATGAAGTCGCTCACGGTCGGTCGGGCCCGGTTCAGCGGGATGCATGACGGCCGCGCAGGCTACCTGATCCGACACCGTCTGGCACGCGCCGGAAGTGGCAGCCTCTTCCGCCCAGGTCTTCGCAGATGCGGGAGAGAGGAGGTATGAAACGTCGATGGTGCAAAATGTCGCAGATGGAGAAAAACGGGAATATCTTCACAAAATGACGGGTTCAACGTTCGACACAGCCATGCCCTGCCCGCGTATTGCGAACGGGAAGAAAGCCCCTACTTTTACCGCATGAAACCGATCCATATTTCCCTCGCGATCCTGTGCGCCGCCATCTGGGGCTTTGTCTTCGTGGTGATCGACTGGGGGTTGAGCGAAATCCCGCCGTTGCTGTTCACGGCACTGCGGTTCGCTGTGTGCGCCGCCTTCCTGCCGTTCATCGGCTTCAAGCCGCCCGTGGCCTGGCGCTATATCATCGGCGTCGGGATCTCGCTGGGGATGTTGCAGTTCGGCCTGTACATGGGGATGGCCTACGGGATGCCGGCGGGGCTTGCCAGCCTCGTCAATCAGACCCAGGCCTTCTTCACGGTCATGCTGGCGGCGCTGTGGCTCGGGGACCGGCCGTCGGTGCGGCAGCTCGCCGGCATCGCCGTCGCCTTCCTGGGCATCGCCGTCATCGCGGCCGACCTGCCCGCGGGCGGGACGCAGCTCGGCCTGATGCTCTGTGTGGTCGGCGCCATGTTCTGGGCGGTCAGCAACGTGCTGATGAAGGTCTCGAAGCCGCCGCAGGTCTTCGTGATGATGATCTGGATGAGCCTGATCCCGCCCATCCCGCTCTGCATCGCGTCCTACTACTTCGAGGGGCCGCAGGGCTTCAGCGGTCTGCTGACCATGAGCCCGACGGCCTGGTTCGCGGTGTTCTACAGCAGCGTCATTGCGACGATCCTGGGCTTCGGCCTGTGGGGCTACCTGCTCAAGCAGTACACGGCCAGCATCGTCGCTCCGTTCTCGATGCTGGTCCCCGTCTTCGGGATCGGGTTTGCCGTGACCCTGCTGGGTGAGGAGCTGTCGCCGGTCAAGCTGGGTGCCTGCGGCATCATCCTGGCCGGGCTGGCCCTGACCCTGCTGCCGTCGCGGCGCCCGCCTCTGGTCGCCGCGGCCCACGCCCGCTGATCCTTCCCCCGCCCCTCTCAACAGCCATCCCGGCGGGCCCGTCCGATGCCCCGGACGCGCCCGCCGGATTCCCTCCACCCGAACCCGACACCAGCGCCAGTCGGGGGTTCTCACCCCAGGCTGGCCCAGAGATGCGCCGTCGCCAGACTGCGCCAGGGGGCATAGGGCGCCATCAGGGTGCGCTGCGCCTCGGGCGACGGGCGGGAGTCCAGTCCGTGGAAGCGTTGCAGCGCCGCGGCCAGACCGGCATCCCCCGCTGGCACGCAGTCGGGGAAGCCGCAGGCCCGCAGCAGGATGTACTGGCGCGACCAGGGGCCGAGCCCGCGCAGGGCGGCCAGTCGCGCCTCCGCCTCCTCCGGCCCGAGGGCGGGCAATGCCTCGAAATCGATACGCCCCTCCGCGGCCGCCCGGGCGGCACCGAGCAGATACTCCGCCTTGGCCCGGGAGAACTGGCGCACGGTCAGGTCCGCCGCATCCAACCGCGCCACCGCCTCCGGTCCCGGATGCGCGACCATCCCCGATGGATGCGGCGTCCCGGCCAGATCGATCATCCGGCGCCGCAGCACCGCGGCGAAGCGCAGGTTGACCTGCTGGCCGATGACGGCCCAGCACAGCCCCTCGAAGACGCTGCCGCTCAACGGCAGGCGCAGGCCGGCACCCCCGCCGATCAGGCGGGCGACCTGCGGATCGTCCGCGGCCCGGGCCTCCAGTCCGCCGACCTCCGTCGTCAGCCCCAGCGACCGCCGCGCGATCCCGACGGCGGTCCCGAGATCGTTCCCGTCCAGGGCAGGATCGCAGTCCAGTGCCACGCCGTCGGCGCCGATCTCCAGGCGAAGCCGGACCGGGCGACCGGCGACGAGCACGGCCTTGGTCAGGACGCACCCGTCGACCCGCTCCGACAGCCCCTCCGGATCGCGCCCGTGGTACAGCAGCACCCAGTCCGGGCGGTAGCCGGCCGGGACGGTCAGGATGACGGGACCGTCACTCAAAGCTCGACCAGAAGACCGTCGCGCATCTCCAGCACACGGTCCATGCGGCGGGCAAGGTCCAGATTGTGGGTCGCCACCAGCGCCCCCACGCCCTGGCCGTGCACCAGGTCCGCCAGCACGGCGAAGACACTTTCGGCCGTGTGATGGTCCAGGTTGCCGGTGGGCTCGTCGGCGATCAGCACCTGCGGCCGGTTCGCCAGCGCGCGGGCGATGGCGACGCGCTGCTGCTCGCCGCCGGAAAGCTGCGCCGGTCGGTGCCCGGCCCGCTTCTCCAGCCCGACGAGCGCCAGCAGCTCGCGCGCCCGCACCCGGGCGTCGGACCGGGCCGTGCCGTCGATCATCTGCGGCAGGACGATGTTTTCCTCCGCGCTGAACTCCGGCAGCAGATGGTGGAACTGGTAGACGAAACCGATGGTCCGCCGCCGCAGCGCCGTCCGCGCGGCGTCGTTCAGCCGGGTCGCGTCGCTGCCGCCGACGCGGATGGAACCGCCGTCGGCATGTTCCAGCAGGCCCGCGATGTGCAGCAGGGTGGACTTGCCCGCCCCGCTGGGACCGACGAGCGCCACCAGTTCGCCCGGCCGCACGGTGCAGGAGGCGCCGCGCAGCACCTCCAGCACGCTCCCGGCCTGGGTGAAGCTGCGCCGGATGTCGGTCAGGACCAGGGCGCCATCCGCCGGGGCATCCGCTGCCGCGGCCCGCGCCGTCCGGGTCCGTTCGGCCGTGGCGGTCATCGTCGGCTCACTCATAGCGCAGGGCCTCCACCGGATCGAGGCGGGCCGCCCGCCAGGAGGGATAGATCGTCGCCAGGAAGGACAGGCCGATGCCCATGCCCACCACCTGGGCCACCTCCCGCCAGTCGATCTTCGCCGGCAGGTGGGAGAGGAAGTAGATCTCCGCGTTGAACAGGTCCGTCCCCGTCAGGGACTGGATCGACTGCCGGATGCTCTCGATGTTGTCGCAGAACAGGATGCCGAGGGTGAAACCGGCCACCGTTCCGATCACGCCGATGGAAGCGCCGGACAGGAAGAAGATGCGCATGACCATGCCGCGGGTCGCGCCCATCGTGCGCAGGATGGCGATGTCCCGGCCCTTGTCCTTCACCAGCATGATCATGCTGGAGATGATGTTGAACGCGGCAACCATGATGATGAGCGAGAGGATCAGGAACATCACGTTCCGTTCCACCTGGAGCGCCGTGAAGAAGCTGGAGTTGGTCTGCTGCCAGTCCAGAACGCGCCCCTGCCCGGCCACGGCACCGCCCAGGCTGGCGCGCAGCAGGCCGATATCGTTGGGATCGGCGACGAAGACCTCCAGCGCCGTGATCTGGCCCGGCATCCGGTAGAAGGCCTGCGCCGTCTCCAGCGGCATGTAGACGATGTTGGAATCGTATTCCGACATGCCGACTTCGAAGATCGCCGCGATCGGGAAGCGGCCCGTGCGCGGCACGGTGCCGAAGGCCGTGGTGGCCCCGCGCGGGCTGATGAGCGTCAGCTCGTCCCCCACCCGCAGCCCGAACCGCTGTGCCAGACGGATGCCGATGGCGATGCCACCGTCGCCGAAGCCGTTCTCGTCGCCCAGCACGACGCTGTCGCCGACCACGGGCCGGGTGCGGAAATCCTCCGGCCGGATGCCGCGGACCTGCACGCCGGTGGCGACGCCCTGGATGCTGACCAGGGCCTGGCCCTCGACATAGGGCATCACGGCGACGACGCCGGGCGCCGCCTTGACCCGTTCGGCCAACGGCCCGTAATCCTCCAGCGCTCCCATCGTCGCATAGACGTAGGCATGGCCGTTGACGCCGAGGATGCGGCCCAGCAGCTCCGCCCGGAAGCCGTTCATCACGGACATCACGATGATGAGAGTCGCCACGCCCAGGGCGATGCCCAGGAGCGAGAAGCCTGCGATGACGGAGATGAACCCTTCCTGCCGGCGGGCCCGGAGGTAGCGCATCGCCACCATGCGTTCGAAGGCTGAGAAGATCATGGGGAGTTTCCGCGCGGACGGTACGGACCCGACGGGGTATCCCCCGGCATGGCGGCGCATTTATGGCAGGAGCCCGGCGGTCCGGCCCACAGGAACACCCCGGGACCGGACCGCCAGGCTGGATCAGGCCATGACCCTGGCGAGCGCGTCCTCGACGGACAGCTCAAGCTTCTCGCCCGTGGCCCGGCGCTTCAGCTCGACGACGCCGGCCTTCAGGCCGCGCGGGCCGACGGTGAGCTGCCAGGGCACGCCGATCAGGTCCATGTCGGCGAACTTGGCGCCCGGACGCTCGTTGCGGTCGTCGTACAGCACCTCGACCTTCGCCCCGGTCAGGCGGGCGTAGAGATCCTCGCAGACGCGGGAGCACTCGGCGTCGTCCACCTTCAGGTTGACGATGGCCAGCTTGAAGGGGGCCACCGGCTCCGGCCAGATGATGCCCTGCTCGTCGTGGCTCGCCTCGATGATGGCGGCGACGACACGGCTGACGCCGATGCCGTAGCTGCCCATCTCCACCGTCACCGGCTGCCCGTCGGGGCCGGCGACGATCGCCTCCATCGGCTGCGAGTACTTCTTGCCGAAATAGAAGATGTGGCCGACCTCGATGCCGCGCGCCGTCACCAGATCGGCGGGCGCCTTGGCAGCATCATGCATCTCCTCCGTCGCGGCGTAGATGGAGGTGTAGCGGTCGAAGAACTCCTTGAGGTCGCTGTCCGGCGCCGGCGCCTCGGCCAGCACGTCCAGTTCCAGCCAGCGCCGGTCGCAGAACACCTGGCTCTCACCCGTCTCCGCCAGGATGATGAACTCGTGGCTGAGGTCGCCGCCGATGGGGCCCGTGTCCGCCCGCATCGGGATGGCCTTGATGCCCATGCGCGCGAAGGTGCGGAGATAGGCCAGGAACATCCTGCGGTAGGAGAGCTTCGCGCCTTCGACGTCCAGATCGAAGGAGTAGTTGTCCTTCATCAGGAACTCGCGGCCGCGCATCAGGCCGAAGCGGGGGCGGATCTCGTCGCGGAACTTCCACTGGATATGGTAGAGATTCTTCGGCAGGTCCTTGTAGCTCTTGACGAACGTCTTGAAGATGTCCGTGATCATCTCTTCGTTCGTGGGGCCGTACAGCATCTCCCGGTCATGCCGGTCGGTGATGCGCAGCATCTCCTTGCCATACGCCTCGTAGCGGCCGGACTGCTTCCAGAGATCGGCCGACTGGATCGTCGGCATCAGCATCTCCTGCGCGCCGGCGCGGTCCTGCTCCTCGCGCACGATCTGCGCGACCTTCTGGAGCACGCGCCAGCCCAGCGGCAGCCACGCATAGATGCCGGCGGAGGTCTGCCGGATCATCCCGGCGCGCAGCATCAGCCGGTGGCTGACCACCTGCGCCTCGGCGGGGGTTTCCTTGAGCGTGGGCAGGAAGAACTGGGACATCCGCATGGACAGGCACTCGCAGGCTTGGCGTTGGAAGCGGCCCGGACTTTAGGATGTGCCCGCATGGGAGGCAATGGGAGAGGTCCCCGTCCGGTGACCTCTCCCGGCAACGCTGATACGGCGGCAGATCAGAGGCGGCGCCGGCCGGCGGGTCACTCCCCGCCCAGCGCGCCGCCGCCGCGACGGGGGCCGCCGACGCGGGCGAGCGTCCGCCGCACGTCATCGTCATGGACCCCGTCGCGCCGCATCAGGGCGCGCACGATCGGGTCGGAAAGCATCTCCTCCACCGTCAGTTCACGGTCGACCAGCGGATCACCCATGGACTCCTCCTGAGTGTCGGGCGTTCATCCCGCAGGGAACATCCCGCAGCGGGATCAGGATGGCCAGATGCGCCCGGTGCGGGCGGCATAGGCATCGTACTCGGCCCCGAAGCGGGCCCGCATCATCGCCTCTTCCTGCGGGACGCGCAGCAGCCACAATGCCGCGAAGGCGGGCACCACAAGGGCGCCGGCGATCCAGTTCTGGAGAAGCAGCGGCTGCGCCAGCACCGAAATCCAGAGCGCGGCATACATCGGGTGGCGGATGCGGGCATAGACGCCGCGGACCACCAGCTCGTGCCCTTCCCGCACCTCCAGCCCCGGGCTCCAGTTCCGGCCCAGGTCGGCATGGCTGCGCCAGAACAGCCAGAGGAACGGCACCTGGAGCACCGCACCCGCCACCGCCGCCCAACCCGGCAACGCATAGTCTGCGAAGCGGAAGGCGCCGAAGGAGAGATAGAGCAGCGGCAGCACCATCATGGTCAGGAACATGGCCGCCAGCACGAACAGCTCGGAGGTGCCGCGCCGTGCCTCCACGATCCGGTTGCCGCTGACCCGCATCGAGGCCGGCACCCGGATCACCCACATGGCGAGGAACGACGCGAGCCAGAGCGACGCGCCCCAGCCGTTCTCCGGCCAGCGGACGACGGCGACGACGAGCAGCACGATGCTGAGCCCGAAGGTCACCAGCGACGGCGCGCTTTTCATCATCGAGGACTGCGGCGGGGCGGCAGGCCCCGGAACGGCGGATTGCGGCATGGTCATGGTCGCCAGCTCCCATAGGATCGGTTCGCTGCCGGGACCATTACGCTATTGCGAATGATTCGCAAGACAAACCTTCAGGGAGGGCGGCCTCCCGCCGCACGCCGCCGCGTCCTTTCCGCCGGGTCGGCCCGCTGCTAGCGATCCCGGCGGGAACAGACCGCGACCAGATCCGCCTCCGCATCGGAGGAAAGCGGCTGGCCGTTGAACAGCACCCGGTTCCCTTCCACCGTCACGGTGCCGAGATAGGCCTCCCCCGCATAGAGCGCGTCGGCGGGGATGCCGAAGCGCTGCGCCAGTGGCAGGGTGATGCCGATCTCGATCCGGTCGGGCAGCGCGATCCGCGGCGAGCCCGGCAGGTCCGCAGGCGCGACGGGCCTGCCGTTGACGTCCACGCCCGGCCTGTACTCCACGTCGGCATCCGGCACATGGCGCTGCAACCAGCGGCAGGCCGCGCGGTCCACGACAATGGTCGGCTGCGCCGGGCCCGGATGCGCCTGGGGCTGCGGTGCCGTCTTCGGCGGAGCGATCCAGGCCGGCGCCTGGGCCGGCCGCTGCGCTTCGGTTCCCTGGGCTATGACGGTCGCCGGCAGCAGCAGCGCCAGCAACCCGGTGGCGGCAGCCAGCGTTCCCATGGATACTGTCGTCCCCTTTTTCCTGAGCCGCACGGCCGACCTTCCTTTCGAGCGGGACCCGATCTTGCTGGAATCCTACTTCAAGCTGAGCGCGCACGGCACCTCCGTCCGGACGGAGGTGCTGGCCGGTTTCACGACTTTTTTAACGATGGCCTACATCGTCTTCGTGAATCCACAGATCCTGGCGACCACCGGCATGGATGCCGGTGCGGTGTTCGTGGCGACCTGCGTCGCCGCAGCGGTCGGCACGCTGGTGATGGGGCTCTATGCCAACTATCCCATCGCGCTGGCGCCCGGCATGGGGCTGAACGCCTACTTCGCCTACTCCGTAGTCGGCGGCATGGGCTATTCCTGGCAGGTGGCGCTGGGGGCCGTCTTCCTGTCCGGCGTGGTCTTCATCGTGCTGAGCCTGCTGCCGGTACGCGAGGCCATCATCAACGCCATCCCGCGCAGCCTGAAGCTCGCCATCTCGGCCGGCATCGGCCTGTTCCTGGCCCTGATCGCGCTTCAGAACGCGGGCATCGTGGCCGACCATCCGGCGACGCTAGTGACGCTGGGCGACCTGACCCGGCCGGAGGCGATGCTCGCCGCCCTGGGCTTCCTGCTGCTGGTCGCGCTGGCGGCCCGGCAGGTCACCGGGGCAGTGATCCTGGCCATCCTGGCGGTGACCCTGGCGGGCGTGCTGCTGGGGGTGACGCCGTTCGACGGCCGCATCGTCTCCCTGCCCCCGGACCCGTCCCCGACCTTCCTCCAGATGGACGTGGCCGGGGCGCTGCATGTCGGGCTGATCGCCATCGTCTTCGCCTTCCTGTTCGTGGACCTGTTCGACACGGCCGGCACCCTGGTCGGCGTCGCCCACCGGGCGGGCCTGCTGACGCCTGACGGCCGGCTGCCGCGGCTGGGCCGGGCACTGCTGGCGGACAGCACGGCGACGGTGGCCGGCGCCATGCTGGGGACCAGCACGGTGACCAGCTATATCGAGAGCGCCGCCGGTGTGAATGTCGGCGGCCGGACAGGGCTCGCCGCTGTCGTCGTGGCGCTGCTGTTCCTGGCCTGCCTGTTCCTGGCGCCGCTGGCGGCCGCCATCCCGGCCTATGCGACCGCCCCCGCCCTGCTCTACGTCGCCTGCCTGATGACGCATGGCCTTGCGGAGGTGGACTGGGACGACGTGACCGAATACGCGCCGGCCGTGGTGACGGCGGTGGCGATGCCGCTGACCTTCTCCATCGCTCACGGCATCGGTTTCGGCTTCATCGCCTATGTCGGGATCAAGCTGCTGTCGGGACGGCTGTCTGCCCTGAATCCGGCCATCGTGATCCTGGCCGGGCTGTTCGTCGTGAAATTCGCTACCGCCTGAACTGCCGGAGATCAGGTGCTTGCGGGATGCAGACAAGGCGCCGACCGAGCGCCTGCCTGCAAAGGGGCAGAGCGATTGAAAAATCAGCAAAAAGAAGATGACGCGGGAAAGCGGATTTGCTTATACTCGCTTCACAAAAAAGAAAGACCGCGCTGACAGGACAGCGCGGCCTGAGTTTAGGGAGGAATCGCCACCAGGCGTCTGTCAAGAGGGAACAAACCCTCTCAACACCACCGAGTTTGATACCCTGTACCCTGCAAGGCAAGCCGATTTTACGGCTCGCCTTCTTTTTTGTGCTTTTTTCAGGCGCATTGCCTAATTTAAGTTCACATGATTGCGCGGTGGTCAGCGATCCGCCCAATCATCAGGCAGGCCCGATCCTCACCCCGATCAGAAGCCCGCATAGCCGTCGAAGCCCGCCGCCCGGGCCTCCCTCCAGGGCACCGCGAGTCCGGCCAGCCGTGCCTGCACGGGGCATTCCGGCCGGTGCGCCCCCGGCAGATAGCCGATGCTCATGAGGAATTCGCCGACGATCTCGCCGCCGGTGAAGCGGAAGGTGCGCTTGAACAGCGCCACCCAGTCGCTCTTGCTGCGCGGATGATGGGCGGCCAGCCAGCCGGCGAAGCCGCCATGGCTCGCCCGCATGCCCTGGATCACCTGCGCGTTGTGGATCGCGGCCGCGATCTTCAGCCGGTTGCGGATGATGCCGGGATCGGCCAGCAGCCGGTCGATGTCGGCCGGTCCATAGGCAGCCACGCGGTCCACTTCGAACCCGTCATAGGCGGCGCGGAACGCGGCCCGTTTCTTCAGGATGGTCAACCAGGACAGGCCCGCCTGGTTGATCTCCAGCACCAGCCGCTCGAACAGCGCCGCCTCGTCGTCGAGCGGAACGCCGTACTCGCCCTCGTGATAGGGGCCGTGCCAGGGGTGGCCGGGGGCGATGTCGCAGTAGCTGAGCGTCATGCCCCCTCACGGTCCGTCCGGCGGCCGCATCAGGGCCTGCCAGTCCAGCAGGCCCGTGGCGAAGACCGCCCAGACCACGCCGACGATGCCGGCAGTGATCAGGCTGGTCCAGAGGAACTTGCGGGCCAGCATGGGCCGCGCCGGGGCGCTGGCCGCCGTGCCGGGCTCCGGCTGCTCCGGTGGCCGGACGCCGAAGGGCAGCACGGCGAACAGAACGATCCACCAGACCGTGAAGTAGATGGCAGCAAGGGTGACCCAGCCCATGCCCGGGCCTCAGGCCTGTTCCAGCTCGACCAGGGTGCCGAACAGATCCTTGGGATGCAGGAACAGCACCGGCCTGTCGTGCGCGCCGATCTTCGGTTCGCCGTCGCCCAGCACCCGCATCCCCTGCGCCTTCAGCCGGTCGCGGGCCGCCAGGATGTCCTCCACCTCGTAGCAGATGTGGTGGATGCCGCCCGAAGGGTTCTTCTCCAGGAACTTTGCGATCGGGCTGTCGCTCCCCAGCGGGTGCAGCAACTCGATCTTCGTGTTGGGCAACTCGACGAAGACAGTGGTGACGCCGTGGGCGGGCAGGTCCACCGGTGCGCTCACCCGTGCCCCGAGTGTGTCCCGGTAGGTGCCGCTGGCGGCGGCGAGGTCGGGGACCACGATGGCGACGTGATTGAGGCGGCCGATCATTCTGTCTGCACTCCGGATCAGGGTCCGCTCAGAGGCGGACGACATGCACTTCGGTCAGGGGCTTGCGGCCCTGGCTGGCGTTGAAGCTGCGCCGGACGGCAAGACGCACGGCATCGCGCACCGCCTCGTCGTCCCGCCGCGACTGCATGGGCATAGTCTCGACCGTCCGCCGGAGCAAGTCCACCAGATCGGCTACCGCTGCTTCCGTCTCTTCCGGGTCCAGCAACCCCATGACGGAGACTCTGGGATCGGCGGCGAGGTCGCCCCTCGCCGTCAGCAGCACCGTGGCGACGGCGGCGCCGTTGAGCATCATGCGGTGGCGCGAGCGCATGGCGCCCCCGTTGACCGGCACGATCCGGCGCCCGTCCAGGCAGAGCCGCCCGGACGGCACATGGCCCACGATCTCCGCCGGACCGGGGGCGAGCCGGAGGACGGCGCCGTCCTCGGGGATCACCGTCTCCGCCACCTGGCACTGCTGTGCGAGCTGGGCGTTCGCCGTCAGGTGTCGGCGCTCGCCATGCACCGGGATCACGGCCCGCGGCCGCACCCACTGGTAGAGGCTGGTCAGCTCGTCCCGCGCCGGATGGCCCGAGACATGGACGAAGGCGTCGTCCGCCGTCACCACCTCGATGCCGCGGCGGATCAGGGCGTTCTGGACCTTGGCGATGTCCTTCTCGTTGCCCGGAATCTCACGGGCGGAGAAGACGACGACATCGCCCGGCGCGAGGTCGATCTCCGGATGGTCGCCCCCGGCGATGCGGGACAGCGCCGCCCGCGGCTCGCCCTGGCTGCCGGTGCAGATCAGCACGCACTTGTCGCGCGGCAGGAAGCCGGCGTCGTGCTCGGTGACGAAGGGCGGCAGGTCGGTGAGGTAGCCGGTCGCCCGCGCCGCCGCGTCGATCCGCCAGAGCGAGCGCCCGATCAGGGCGACATGGCGGTCGTTGGCCTGTGCGGCGACGGCGATGGAGTGCAGCCGCGCCACGTTGGTGGCGAAGCAGCCGACCGCGATGCGCCCGGTGTAGCGGCCGAACAGGGTGATGAGGCTGTCGCGCACGGCCGCCTCCGAGCCGGCGACGCCGGGCACGAGCGCGTTGGTGCTGTCGCAGACGAGCGCCGTCACCCCTTCCCGCCCCAGCCGCTTCAGCGTCGCCTCGTCAGCCGTGGCGCCGATCACCGGATCGGGGTCCAGCTTCCAGTCGCCGCTGTGCAGCACCGTGCCCGCCGGGGTGCGGATGACCAGGGCGTTCGGCTCCGGGATCGAGTGGGTGACGGTCACCAGCTCCAGGTCGAAGGGGCCGACCTGGAACCGGCCGGACAGCGGCACCTCGATGATCTGGACGTCGCCGGAGAGGCCGCGCTCCTGGAGCTTCACCCGCAGCACGGCGGCGGCGAACGGCGTGCAGTAGACCGGACAGCGCAGCTCCGGCCAGAGATAGGGCACGGCGCCGAGATGGTCCTCATGCGCATGGGTGATGACGAGCCCGGCCAGATCCTCCCTCCGCTCCGCGATGAAGGTCGGGTCCGGCAGCAGGATCTCCACGCCGGGCGTCGTCTCGTCGCCGAAGCTGATCCCGAGATCGACCATCAGCCAACTGCCGGCGTGGCCGTAGAGATTGAGATTCATCCCGATCTCGCCGGACCCGCCCAGCGGCACGAAGTACAGGGCCCCGGGATCGAAATCGGCGTCGCCGAGGGCGATTTCATTATCCATGGTCAATGACTTACCGGGCTGCGTTGCGTTGGTGGATGAGCAGCAGCCCGCGCAGGGTCAGGTCTGCATCGATGGCGTCCACGAGGGTGCTGCCTTCCGCGAACAGCCGCACGAGGCCGCCGGTGCCGATCACGGTGACACGCGGGTCGCCCGTGGGCGACAGCTCGGCCCTGATCCGCGCGAGGATGCCTTCGATCATCCCCGTATAGCCCCAGAACATGCCGGACTGCATGGCGGCCACCGTGCCCTTGCCGATCACCCGGTCGGGGCGGAGGATGTCCACCTTCGGCAACTGTGCCGCCACCCGGTGCAGCGCGTCCAGGGACAGCACCGGACCCGGGGCGATGACGCCGCCGGCGAAATCGCCGTTCGCGTCCACCACGTCGAAGGTGGTGCCGGTGCCGATGTCGATGACGACCAGCGGCGGCGGGTAGGTGGCGACGGCGGCGACGGCGTTGACCAGACGGTCGGCACCGGCCTCCTTCGGATTGTCGATCCGGACCTCCAGCCCCAGCCGGACCCCGGGATCGCCCACCCGCATCGGGGTGCAGCCGAAATGCTCCTCGCACAGCGTCGTCAGCGGGCCGGTCTGCGCCGGCACGACGCTGGACAGGATGGCGGCGTGGATGTCCTTCCGCGTCAGCCCCTTCATCGCCATCAGGGCCACCAGCCAGACGGCGTATTCGTCGGCCGTGCGGCGGCCTTCGGTGGAGACGCGCCACTGCCCCCGCTTCGCATCGCCTTCGAAGACGGCGAAGACGACGTTGGTGTTGCCGGCGTCGATGGCGAGCAGCATGTCCTTCCCTTCAGCCGAAGAAGACGTCGCCGGCCGTGACCCGGCGGCGCCCCTCGGTCGTCTCGACGATCAGGCCGCCATCGTCGTCCAGGTCCACGAAACGGCCGGCGAAGCTCTCCCCCGCCAGCCGGACGGTGAGAGGTCCGCCCAGCCCGTGCGCGGCGTTCAACCAGGCCGCCCGCACGGGCGCGAAGCCCTGCGCCCGCCAGCGGTTGTACCAGGACTGGAAGTGCCGGGCATAGAGCCCCAGCACGGCGTCGGGATCGGGCGATACAGCACCGCGGGACAGCAGCGAGCAGGACGGATAGCCCGGCACGTCCGGGTGGTGCAGGACGTTGATGCCGACACCCACGACCAGCCAGTCCACGCTGCCGTCGGCGGCCGGTTCGGATTCCAGCAGGATGCCGGCGATCTTCGCCCCGTCCACCAGCACGTCGTTGGGCCATTTCAGCCGGGCCAGACCGGGAACCAGATCCGAGACGGTCTGGCCCACGGCGAGCGCCGCGACGAAGGACACCTGCGCCGCCACCAGCGGCGGCACGCCCGGGCGCAGCACGAGACTGGTGTAGAGATTGCCCTCCGGCGAGGTCCAGCCACGGCCGCGGCGGCCGCGGCCGGCCTCCTGCCGCCGGGCCCGGATCAGGGTCCCCTCCGGGGCACCGCCCTGGGCAAGAGCCTTCGCCTCGTCGTTCGTGCTGCCGCAGACCTCCAGCGGGACCAGCCGGTACCAGGGCGGGAGGTCGGGCGACCGGACCATCACCCCGGATTCCGCCGTGTCGGACATGGGCCGCCGATCACCTCAGGAACAGCGTGGACGCGGCCGCGGCGGCCCTGTTCAGGATGCCCTCGGAGAACACGTAGAAGACCGGAAAGACGAACAGCGCGGTGCCGCCGATCACGAGCGCCGAGGCGCGGGCCGGACGCTCGATCGTCTCCATCAGGTCGTCGAACCACATCATCTTCACGATGCGCAGATAGTAGAAGAGGCTGATGACGCTGGTCAGCACGCCGATCACTGCCAGCACGTAGAGCTGCGCCTCGATCGCCGCCATGAAGACGTAGAGCTTGCCGAAGAAGCCGGCCATCGGTGGCACGCCGCCCAGGCTGAACATGAAGAACGCCATGGCCAGCGCCATCATCGGATGGCTCCTGGAGAGGCCCGACAGATCGTCGATGTTCTCCACCATCCGGCCGTTCACCCGCATGGAGAGGATGACCGCGAAGGCGCCGACATTCATGGCGAGATAGATCGCCAGATAGATCAGCACGCCGCGGACCCCCTCCTCCGTGCCGGCGGCAAGGCCGACCAGCGCGTACCCGATATGGCCGATGGAGCTGTAGGCCATCATGCGCTTGATGTTGCGCTGCTGGATCGCCGCCAGGGAGCCGAGCAGCATGCTGGCGACGGCGGAGAACCAGACCACCTGCTGCCACTGGGCCAGCAGCTCCCCGAACGGATCGACCAGAACCCGGACGAACAGGGCCAGCGCCGCCACCTTGGGCGCCACGGCGAAGAAGGCGGTGACCGAGGTCGGCGCCCCCTCATAGACGTCGGGCGTCCACATGTGGAACGGCACGGCGGAGATCTTGAAGGCCAGACCCGCGGCGACGAAGACCAGACCGACGACCACGCCGGTCGCGGCCGGCACGTCGGAGGAGAACATCACCGCCAGACGCTCGAAGTTCGTCGTGCCCGAGAAGCCGTAGATCAGGCTGGCACCGTAGAGCAGGATGCAGGAGGAGAGCGAGCCGAGGAGGAAGTACTTGAGCCCCGCCTCCGACGACTTGGCGTAGTCGCGCCGGAAGGCGGCGATCACGTAGAGCGACAGGGACTGAAGCTCCAGCCCGACATAGAGCGAGATCAGGTCGTTCGCCGACACCATCAGCATCATGCCGACGGTGGCGAGCAGCATCAGGACCGGATACTCGAAGCGGTCCATCTGCTCCCGCTCCAGGTAGTTGACCGAGAGCACCACGGTCAGGGCCGTGGCTGTCAGGATCAGCACCTTGGCGAAGACGGCGAAATCGTCCGCGATGAACATGCCGGCGAAGGTCACCGCCCGGTCACCCGAAGCGACCAGCACCAGCACGCCGGCGACCAGGGCCGAGCCCACGGCCAGCCAGGAGACCAGCCGCGTGCTGTCCGCACGGCGGAAGACGCCCAGCATCAGGAGTGCCATGGCCGCGCAGGCCAGGAACATCTCCGGCAGGGCCGGCAGGAAATCTGGAATGGCGACCATGGTTCAGTTTCCGCTCGTCGGGGTGCGGTCGGCGACCTGGGTGCCGGGCTCGTCGTCGATCAGGCCGGCGGCCTTCAGCGACGCCTGATGGTCGAGCAGCACCTTCTCGACCGTCGGCGCATAGACGTCTTTGAAGCTGGCGGGGAAGATGCCCATGATCAGCACGATGGCGACCAGGGGCGCAAAGTAGGCCGTGTCGGTCCAGCGCAGGTCCCGCATCGCCTTCACGCCGTCCTTGTCCAGCTTGCCGAAGAACAGCCGCCGGTACAGCAGCAGCATGTAGGCAGCCCCCAGCACGAGGCCGGTGGCAGCGAACATCGCTACCCAGGTGTTCACCTGGAAGGCCCCGAGCATGGTCAGAAACTCACCCACGAAGCCGCTGGTGCCGGGCAGGCCCACCGAGGCCAGCATGAACACCATGAAGACGAAGGCGTAGCGCGGCAGGTTCTGCGCCATGCCGCCGTACTTCACGATCTCGCGGGTGTGGAGCTGGGCGTAGGCGAAGCCGATGCACAGGAACAGCGCGGCCGACACGATGGTGTGGCTCAGCATCTGGAAGATGGCGCCGTCCATGCCCTGCTGGGTCATGGTGAAGATGCCCATGGTCACGTAGCCCATGTGCGCCACGGAGCTGTAGGCGATCATCTTCTTCATGTCGGTCTGTGCCAGCGCCACCAGCGAGGTGTAGATGATCGCCACCACCGACAGCACGAACACGAAGTCCGTGAAGAAGAAGGTCGCCTCCGGCAGCATCTGCACGTTCACCCGGATCAGGCCGTAGCCGCCCATCTTCAGCATGACGCCCGCCAGCATCACCGACCCGGCGGTCGGCGCCTCGACGTGGGCGAAGGGCAGCCAGGTGTGCAGCGGCCAGATCGGCGTCTTCACCGCGAAGGCGATGAAGAATCCGACCCAGAGCCAGAGCTGCAAGGTGGCGGCGAACGGATGGTCCACCATCACCCGCATGTCCATCGTCCCGGCGACCAGATACATGGCCAGGATGGCCAGCAGCATCAGCACCGAGCCGATGAAGGTGTAGAGGAAGAACTTGTAGGCGGCGTAGATCCGCCCCGGCCCGCCCCAGACGCCGATGATCAGGAACATCGGCAGCAGCACGCCCTCGAAGAACAGGTAGAAGAGGACGAAATCCAGCGCCGTGAACATGCCGACCATCATGGTCTCAAGCACCAGCAGCGCGATCATGAACTCCTTGACCCGCTTGTCGATGGTGGTCCAGGAGGCGAGCACGCAGATCGGCGTCAGGAAGGTGGAGGCGAGCACGAACCAGATGGAGATGCCGTCCACGCCCTTGATGTAGGCGATGTTGAAGGACGGTATCCACCGGTACTCCTCCATCATCTGGAAGCCCGGGTTGGACGGGTCGAAGTTGGCGAGGATGAAGAGCGAGATCACGAAGGTGATCAGCGACGTCCAGAGCGCCACCGCCTTCGCGTTCCGGTCCACCAGCTCCTGCTCGCCGCGGATCATCAGGATGGACAATGCACCGACGAGCGGAAGGAACGTCGTGATCGTCAGGATCGGCCAGTCAGCCATTGAGAACGCCCCCTCGCCTCAGCGCACCAGGAAGAACCAACCGACCAGCAGGACAAGGCCGATCACCATCACGAACGCATAGTGGAACACGTAGCCCGTCTGGAGCCGGCTGGCGCCGGCCGCGAGCTGCCGGGTCACGGCAGCCAGCCCGTCCGGGCCCAGGCCGTCGATCACCGCCTCGTCGCCGCCCTTCCAGAGGCCGCGGCCCAGGGCCTGCGCCGGCTTCACGAAGACGGCGTCGTACAGCTCGTCGAAGTAGTACTTGCGGAAGACGATCCCGTGCAGCAGCCGAACGGCCGCCACCGTCTTCGCCGGCAGATCCGGCCTGACGATGTAGAACAGGTAGGCCAGCGCGATGCCCAGCACCCCCATGCCCAGCGGCGCCAACGGCACCCAGCCCGGCACATGGTGGGCCGCGTCGATGATCGTCCCGCCATGGGCGTCCGGCAGCATCAGGATGCTGCCCCCCCAGAAGTGGGCCAGGTCGTGCCCGACGAACCAGGGATAGGCTACGAAACCGGCAGCGACGGCGCCGACCGCCAGCACGTAGAGCGGCACCAGCATGACCTGCGGGCTCTCGTGGACGTGGGCCATCACCTTCTCGTTCGCCCGCGGCTGACCGTGGAAGGTCAGGAACAGCAGGCGCCAGGAGTAGAAGGCCGTCATCAGCGCGGCCGCCAGCCCCAGCCAGAAGGCCAGCGTGCCGTACCAGCTATGGTCGGCGTAGGCGACCTCCAGGATCATGTCCTTGGAGTAGTAGCCGGCGAACGGGATGATGCCCGCCAGAGCCAGATTGCCGATCCACATCAGGCCGTAGGTGACCGGGATCAGGCGCCAGATGCCGCCCATGTTCCGCATGTCCTGCTCACCCGACATGGCATGGATCACCGAGCCGGCGCCCAGGAACAGCAGCGCCTTGAAGAAGGCGTGCGTCATCAGGTGGAAGATCGCCGCTGGATAGGCACCGACGCCGATGGCGAAGAACATGTAGCCGAGCTGGCTCATGGTCGAATAGGCGATGACCCGCTTGATGTCGAACTGGGTCAGGCCGATGGTCGCCGCGATGAAGGCGGTCAGAGCGCCCATGACGGTGACGAAGGCCAGCGCGTCGGGCGCGTACTCGAACAGCGGGCTCATCCGCGCCAGCATGAAGACGCCGGCGGTCACCATGGTGGCGGCGTGGATCAGCGCGGAGACGGGCGTCGGCCCCTCCATCGCATCCGGCAGCCAGGTGTGCAGGCCGAGCTGGGCCGACTTGCCCATGGCGCCGATGAACAGCAGCACGCAGACCGTGGTCAGCGCGTGGACCTCGAAGCCCAGGAAATTGAAGGTCGCGTCCGCCTGCTGCGGCGCCGCGGTGAAGACCGCGTCAAACTCCACGGTGCCGAAGAGGAAGAACACCGCCATGATGCCCAGGGCGAAGCCGAAATCGCCCACACGGTTGACCAGGAACGCCTTCATGGAGGCGTCGTTGGCGCTCTTCTTCTCGTACCAGAAGTTGATCAGCAGGTAGGAGGCAAGGCCCACGCCCTCCCAGCCGAAGAACATCTGCACCAGATTGTCCGCCGTCACCAGCATGAGCATCATGAAGGTGAACAGGCTGAGGTAGGACATGAACCGCGCCTTGGACGGGTCGTGGCTCATGTACCCCACCGAGTAGACATGGACCATCGCCGACACGACGTTGACCACCACCAACATGACGGCGGTCAGCGCGTCGATGCGCAGGGCCCAGTCCACCTCGAAACTGCCGCTGTCGATCCAGGTGAAGAGCGTGACGGTGCGCGTGGCCTCGGGCCCGCTGAACCCCACCTCGACGAACAGGATGCAGGACAGGACGGCGGCAATCAGCATCAGGGTGCAGGTGACGATCTGCGCCCCCCGGTCCCCGATGAAGCGGCCGAAGAACCCGGCGACGAAGGCGCCGAGCAGCGGCAGGAATACGGCTGCGATCTCCATGCCCTCAGCCCTTCATCATGTTGATGTCCTCCACCGCGATGGTGCCGCGGTTTCGGAAGTAGACCACCAGGATGGCGAGGCCGATGGCCGCCTCCGCGGCGGCCACGGTCAGGATGAACAGGGTGAAGACCTGGCCCGCCAGATCGTTCAGGAACACGGAGAAGGCCACGAGGTTGATGTTGACGGCGAGGAGCATCAGCTCGATCGACATCAGCAGGACGATGACGTTGCGCCGGTTCATCAGGATCCCGAAGGCCCCCAGGCCGAACAGGATCGCGCCCACGGTCAGGTAGTGGGTAAGACCGATCTCCATGTCAGACGCCCCCTCGCGTCGGAACCTTGCGGACGGACAGCACCTCGTCGGGCCGGCGCTGGATCTGCTGCGCGATCACCTGCCGGCGCAGCCCCTCGCGCGACCGCAGGGTCAGCACGATGGCGCCGATCATGGCGACCAGCAGGATCAGGCCGGACACCTGGAAGGCTAAGACGTAGTGGGTGTAGATGACCTGCCCCAGCGCCTCGGTATTGTTCACCACCGTGTCGGCCGGCGTCGGCGCAGCGAGCGAGGCGGCCGCATCCGGCGCCACCGCCCAGCCGACGGTGACGAGCGCCAGCTCGACCATCAGGATCGTGCCGATCAGCGCCCCCAGCGGCACGTACTGCCGGTAGGTCCGCCGGATCTCCTGGAAACTGATGTCCAGCATCATCACGACGAACAGGAACAGCACCGCCACGGCGCCGACATAGACGATGATCAGGATCATCGCGATGAACTCGGCGCCGATCAGCAGGAACAGCACCGCGGCGTTGAAGAAGGCGACGATCAGGTACAGCACCGAGTGGACCGGGTTCCGCGCGGAAACCACCATCACGCCGGCGGCGAGCAGGATCGCGGCGAAGACATAGAATGCGGCTGCTGAGAGGACCATGGGTCAGGCCGCCTCCGGTGCGGGATCAGGCAGGAGCAGGGTCACGGAGGGTACTCCGGATCGGGAAGGGTCCGGCGCCCGGTATGACCCGAGGCGCCAGGGGTGCATCGGCGGGACTTTTCTAACGATACGGGGCATCCGCCGCAATGTTGGCGGCGATCAGGGCCTCCCAGCGGTCGCCGTTCGCCAGCAGCTTCTCCTTGTTGTAGAAAAGCTCCTCGCGCGTTTCCGCGGCGAACTCCAGGTTCGGCCCCTCGACGATGGCGTCCACCGGGCAGGCCTCCTGGCAGAGGCCGCAGTAGATGCACTTCGTCATGTCGATGTCGTAGCGGGTGGTGCGCCGCGAGCCGTCCTCGCGGGGTTCCGCCTCGATGGTGATGGCGAGCGCCGGGCAGACCGCCTCGCAGAGCTTGCAGGCGATGCAGCGCTCCTCCCCGTTGGGATAGCGGCGCAGCGCATGCTCCCCGCGGAAGCGCGGGCTCATGGGCGAGCGCTCGTAGGGGTAATTGATGGTCGCCCGCGGCCTGAACATGTAACTGAATGTCAGGGACAGGCCACGCACCAGTTCCGTCAGGAACAGGCCGCGTGCCGCACGGTCAAGCTTGACCATCTCCTCTCCTCCTTCAGCCGCGTGCCGGCCGCCTCGCATCGTCTCGCGGCGGCCGGCCGCCGGTCTCGTTCATTCGGTCGGGGGGCTCACTTCGGCAGCCAGTCGAAGGTGACCAGCACGCCGGCGGTGAGGATGACCCAGACCAGGGAAAACGGCAGAAACACCTTCCAGCCCAGACGCATGAGCTGGTCATAGCGGTAGCGCGGCACGGTGGCACGCACCCAGAAGAACAGGAACAGGCAGAAACAGATCTTCAGGATGAACCAGACCGGCCCCGGCACCCAGTTGAGCGGCGCCACGTCCAGCGGCGGCAGCCAGCCGCCCAGGAACAGGACGGTGGTCATGGCGCTCATCAGGATCATGTTGGCGTATTCGCCCAGGAAGAAGAGGCCGAACGCCATACCCGAATATTCGGTGTGGAAGCCGCCCACCAGCTCTGACTCGCCTTCCGGCAGGTCGAACGGGGCCCGGTTCGTCTCCGCCAGGGCAGAGATGAAGAAGATCACGAACATCGGCAGCAGCGGGATGGCGAACCACACCGTCTTCTGCGCCTCGACCACGTCCGACAGGTTCAGCGAGCCGACGCAGAGCAGCACGCTGACGATGACGAGGCCGATCGAGACCTCGTAACTGACCATCTGCGCCGCCGAGCGCAGCCCGCCCAGGAAGGCGTATTTCGAGTTGGACGCCCAGCCGGCCATGATGATGCCGTAGACGCCCTGGGAGCTGATGGCGAAGAGATAGAGGACGCCGACATTGATGTCGGCGATCACCAGCCCCTCGCCGAACGGGATCACCGCCCAGGCCGCCAGCGCCAGCATCATGGTCAGCATCGGTGCTGCCAGGAAGATGATGCGGTTGGCCCCGGCCGGGATGATCGTTTCCTTGCCGATCATCTTCAGCGCGTCGGCGAAGCTTTGCAGGATGCCCCAGGGGCCGACCATGTTCGGTCCCTGGCGCAACTGCATCAGGCCCAGCACCTTGCGCTCGGCATAGACCAGGAAGGCCACGGAGACGAGGATCGGCACCATCAGCGCCAGGATCTGCGCCACGATGATGGCGCCAGGCATGCCGTAGTCGGTCCAGATATCCGCCATGGTACGGTCACTCCGCCGCGGCGGGCACGGCCGCCGGCTTGATGAAGGTCTCGCTGCACCTGGCCATGGTGGCCGAGGCCCGGCTGATCGGGTCGGTCAGGTAGTAGTCCGTCACCGGCGAGACGAAGGCATCGCGGGAGATGGCACCGGCGCTGCCGAAGGCCCCCCACTCCGCCGGCACCAGCCGGTCGATCTCCGCGAACATCGGGTTCGCCTGCACCATGCGTTGGCGGAGCTGGGACAGGCTGTCATAGGGCAGCACATGGCCCAGCTCGGCGGAGAGCGCGCGCAGGATCTTCCAGTCCTCCCGTGCCTCTCCCAGCGGGAACATGGCCAGCCGGGTCTGCTGCACCCTGCCCTCGGTGTTCACGTAGGTCGCGTTCTTCTCGGTATAGGCGGCCCCCGGCAGGATCACGTCGGCCCGGTGGGCGCCGCGGTCGCCATGGTGGCCCTGGTAGATGACGAAGGCCTTGCCCAGCCGCTCGGCCGGGATCTCGTCCGCCCCCAGCAGATAGACCACCTCGATCGCCCCGGAGGCACAGCCCTCCAGGATGCCGGCGAGGTCGCGCCCGCCCGCGCCCGGCAGGAAGCCGGCATCCAGCGCCCCGACCCGGCCCGCGGCCGTGTGCAGCACGTTGAAGCCGTTCCAGCCCTCCCGCACGAGGCCGCAGGCCCCGGCGAGCCGGTGCAGCGCCGCCTGCACGGCCGGACCGTCGGCGCGGGCGAAGGCGCCCATGCCGACGATGACCATGGGCCGTTCCGCCGTGCGCAGCAGCTCGGCGAAGGGATGCCGGCCCTCCGCCAGCGCGGCCAGCGTATCGCCGCCTGCGCCGAGATGCTCGACCGGGTAGGTCAGGTCCACCTGCGGGCCGATGGCGGCGACCTTCTTCAGCCCGCCCTGGAGATAGCGCTTGCGGATGCGCGCGTTGACGATCGGCGCTTCCCAGCGGGGATTGGTGCCGACCAGCAGGATGACATCCGCCTGCTCGATCCCGGCGATGCCGCTGTTGAAGATGTAGCCCGCGCGTCGGCTGGCGTCGAAGCGGGCGCCGTCCTGGCGGCAGTCGCGGTGCGGCGAGCCCAGCCGGTCCGTCAGGTCCTTCAGCGCCAACACCGATTCCACGTCCGCGAGGTCGCCGGCGATGGCGGCGATGCGGTCGCCCGCCACCCCTTCCAGCCGCGTCCGGATGGCGGCGAACGCCTCCAGCCAGGAGGCGGGGCGCAGCTTGCCCTCCCCGTCGCGGACATAGGGGCGGTCCAGCCGCTGCCGCTTCAGCCCGTCATGGGCGTAGCGGGTCTTGTCGGCGATCCACTCCTCGTTCACATCCTCGTTCAGGCGCGGCAGCACCCGCATCACCTCCGGCCCGCGGGTATCGACGCGGATGTTGGAGCCGACGGCGTCCATCACGTCGATCGTCTCGGTCCGGCGCAGTTCCCACGGGCGCGCCGTGAAGGCGTAGGGCTTCGAGGTCAGGGCCCCGACCGGGCAGACATCGACCAGGTTGCCGGACATCTCCGATGCGATGCCCTGCTCCAGATAGCCCGTGATCTCCGTGTGCTCGCCCCGGTTCACGGCGCCCAGCGCGGAGACGCCCGCGATCTCGTCCATGAAGCGGATGCAGCGGGTGCAGTGGATGCACCGGGTCATGAAGGTCTTGATCAGCGGCCCGAGATTCTTGTCCTTCACGGCGCGCTTGGCCTCGGCATAGCGGCCGCGGTCGAAGCCGTAGGCCACGGCCTGGTCCTGGAGATCGCACTCGCCGCCCTGGTCGCAGATCGGGCAGTCCAGCGGGTGGTTGATCAGCAGGAATTCCATCACGCCCTTGCGGGCCTTGTGGACCAGCTCGCTGTCCGTCTTCACCACCATGCCGTCGGAGCACGGCATGGCGCAGCTCGCCACCGGCTTCGGCGAGCGCTCGATCTCCACGAGGCACATGCGGCAGTTGGCGGGGACGGACAGCCGCTCATGGTAGCAGAAGCGCGGGACCTCTTTCCCGATCTGCTCGCACGCCTGGAGCACAGAGGTGCCCGGCGCCACTTCGACTTCGATGCCGTCGATGGTCAGTTTCGGCATGGCGACACTTCCTTCCCCCCGTCCGCTGCCGGGACGGCAAACCAGTCTCGTTGCGCGCCCGGAGCGGCGGCCCGGCCGCCCCTGCGCCCTTCGTCCTACTCCGCCGCGGCGCGGGTGCCGCGTTCGGCCCGCGTGCGGTACTCCAGGATGCGGCGCTCCATCTCCGGCCGGAAATTCCGGATCAGGCCCTGGATCGGCCAGGCCGCCGCGTCGCCCAGGGCACAGATCGTATGGCCCTCGATCTCCTTGGAGACGTCGAGCAGCATGTCGATCTCCTCGATCCGGGCCTGGCCCTTCACCATCCGTTCCATCACCCGCCACATCCAGCCCGTACCCTCGCGGCAGGGCGTGCACTGGCCGCAGCTCTCATGCATGTAGAACTTGCTGAGCCGGGCGATCGCCTTCACCACGTCGGTGGATTTGTCCATGACGATGACGGCCGCGGTGCCGAGGCCCGAGCGGACCTCCCGCAGGCTGTCGAAATCCATCAGGATCGTGTCGCAGGTCTCCCGCGGGAGCATCGGCACCGAGGAGCCGCCGGGGATGATGGCGAGCAGGTTGTCCCAGCCGCCGCGCACGCCGCCGGCGTGCTTCTCCACCAGCTCCCGCAGGGGAATGCCCATCTCCTCTTCCACGTTGCAGGGCCGGTTGACGTGGCCGGAGATGCAGAAGACCTTGGTGCCGCTGTTCTTCGGCCGGCCCAGTCCGGCGAACCAGGTGGCGCCGCGGCGCAGGATGGTCGGGACCACGGCGATGGTCTCGACATTGTTCACCGTCGTCGGCCGGGCGTAGAGGCCGGCCATGGCGGGGAACGGCGGCTTGTTGCGCGGCTGACCCTTCTTCCCCTCCAGGGATTCGATCAGCGCCGTCTCCTCGCCGCAGATGTAGGCCCCGGCCCCGCGGTGGAGATAGATGTCGAAGTCGTAGCCGCTGCCGCAGGCGTTCCGGCCGATCAGGCCGGCGGCATAGGCCTCGTCGATCGCCTGCTGGACGTGGCTGCCCTCGTCGTAGAACTCGCCGCGGATGTAGATGTAGCAGGCCGTGGCGCCGATGGCGAAACCGGCGATCAGGCAGCCTTCGACCAGCTTGTGCGGATCATGGCGCAGGATGTCCCGGTCCTTGCAGGTGCCGGGCTCGCCCTCGTCGGCGTTGACGACCAGATAGACCGGGCCGCCGTCGCTCTTCTTCGGCATGAAGGACCACTTCATGCCGGTGGAGAAGCCGGCACCGCCGCGGCCGCGCAGGCCGGACTCCTTGACCAGCTCGATGATCCTGTCACGACCGAGGGCGAGGATGTCCTGGGTGTTGTCCCAGTCGCCCCGGCGGCGGGCCGCCTCCAGGCGGAAATCCTCGAAGCCGTAGAGATTGGTGAAGATGCGGTCTTCGTCGCGCAGCATGGCCCGGTCTCCCTCAGTCCTGCCCGGCCGGCTTGACGCCGTTGCGCCGCGCCATCTCGGTCAGGGTGGTCGGCCCGCCCGACGGGCAGGAGGCGACGCGGCCGTTCTGTGGGCCCGGCTTCGGCGTCTCACCGCGGGCCAGCGCGTCCAGGATCGCTTCCATCGCCTCCGGCGTCAGGTCCTCGTAGTAGCTGTCACCGATCTGAACCATCGGCGCGTTCACGCAGGCGCCCAGGCACTCGGCCTCGACCACGGTGAACTGGCCGTCCGCCGTCGTCTCCCCGGCCTTGATGCCCAGCTTCTTCTCGCAGGTGTGCAGGATGTCGTCCGACCCGCGCAGCCAGCAGGGCGTCGTCGTGCAGACCTGCACGAAGTGCTTCCCGACCGGCTTCAGGTTGTACATCGTGTAGAAGCTGGCGACCTCCATGGCGCGGATGCGCGGCATCTCCAGCATGTCCGCCACGTACTCGATGGCCGGACGCGACAGCCAGTTGCCGTTCTGGCGCTGCGCCAGATCGAGCAGCGGCATCACCGCGCTCTGCTGCCGGCCGGGCGGGTACTTGGCGATGATGCGCCTGGCTAGTTCAAGGTTCTCCTGGGTGAAGGAGAAGCTGCCGGCCTCCTGGCCCCCGTCCGTCGCACTCATCGGTCGATCTCTCCGAACACGATGTCCATGGAACCGATGATCGCCACCGTATCGGCGAGCATGTGGCCCTTGGACATGAAATCCATCGCCTGCAAGTGGGAGAACCCCGTCGGCCTGATCTTGCAGCGGTAGGGCCGGTTCGTGCCGTCGGACACGAGATACACCCCGAACTCGCCCTTGGGCGATTCCACCACCGTATAGGTCTCCCCCGCCGGGACGTGATAGCCCTCGGTGTAGAGCTTGAAGTGGTGGATCAGCGATTCCATGGACCGCTTCATCTCGCCCCGCGGCGGCGGTGCTATCTTGCGGTCGTTGACCTTCACCGGGCCGGGCGTCTTCGCCAGCTTCTCCAGCGCCTGCCGGATGATGCGGTTGGACTGCCGCATCTCCTCCATGCGGACGAGATAGCGGGCGTAGCAGTCGCCGGTGCTGCCCACCGGAATGTCGAAGTCGAACTCCTCGTACCGGTCGTAGGGCTGCGCCTTGCGCAGGTCCCAGGGTACGCCGGAGCCGCGGAGCATCGGGCCGCTGAACCCCCAGGCCAGCGCGTCCGCCCGGTTGACGACACCGATATCGACCGTCCGCTGCTTGAAGATGCGGTTCTCGGTCAGCAGGTTGTTCAGGTCGGCTACGAACTTCGGGAACCGCTCGGTGTATTCCCAGATGTCGTCGGCGAGCCCGGCCGGCATGTCGAGATTGACACCGCCGGGGCGGAAATAGTTGGCGTGCAGCCGGGCGCCGGAGACCCGCTCGTAGAACTCCATCAGCTTCTCACGCTCCTCGAAGCCCCAGAGCGACGGCGTGATGGCGCCGACATCAAGGCCGAAGGTCGTGATGTTCAGAAGATGGTTGAGGATGCGGGTGATCTCGGAGAAGAGCACGCGGATGTACTGGCCGCGGACCGGCACCGTGATGCCCAGCAGCTTCTCCGTCGCCAGCGCGAAGGCGTGCTCCTGGCTCATCGGCGAGACGTAGTCCAGGCGGTCGAAATAGGGCAGCGCCTGGATGTAGGTCTTGTACTCGATCAGCTTCTCGGTGCCGCGATGGAGCAGGCCGACATGCGGGTCGGCCCGTTCCACCACCTCACCGTCCATCTCAAGAACCAGCCGCAACACCCCGTGGGCCGCCGGATGCTGCGGCCCGAAATTCATCGTGAACGGCTTGATCTGGGTTTCGGCGACGTTGTTGCCCATGTCCGCCTCAGCTCTTCACCGACCCGGCGGCCGGGTTGTTCGTGGCGACATCCCGCGCGGACGGGGTGCCGGCGATCGGACGCTGCGTCGGGTTGACGGCCCCCAGGGGGATCGCCGCCTTCTCGTCGCCCGGAAGCTGGACGTCCGTCATGCCCTCCCAGGGCGACAGGAAGTCGAAGCTGCGGAAGTCCTGCGTCAGCTTCACCGGCTCGTAGATGACGCGGCGCTGGTCCGGATCGTAGCGCAGCTCGACATAGCCCGTGAGCGGGAAGTCCTTGCGCAGCGGGTGCCCCTCGAACCCGTAGTCGGTGAGGATGCGGCGCAGGTCCGGATGGTCGGCGAAGAAGATGCCGTAAAGGTCCCAGGCCTCCCGCTCGAACCAGTTCGCCACCGGGAAGACCCCCGTGACGGAGGGCACCGGCGTGTCCTCGTCCGTGCTGACGACAACGCGGACGCGCTGGTTGTGCTTCAGGCTGAGCAGGCAGTAGACGACCTCGAACCGCTCCGGCCGCTGCGGATAATCGACCCCGCACAGCTCCATCAACTGCTGGAACATGCAGGTCGAATCATCGCGCAGGAACTGGAGCACGCGGACGATGGACCGGCGTTCGACCCGGACCACCAGTTCTCCGACCCGGTTCACCTCGGCGGACAGGGCGTCCTTGCCGAGGGCCGAGGTGATGTAATCACCAAGCTCCTGGAGGGCTTGATCGCTCATGACGGGACTTTCCTCCACGGGGAAGCATCAGGTCCGGATCAGCCTGTTGCCGTTCTTGATCTTCTTCTGGAGTTGCAGGACGCCGTAGACAAGCGCCTCCGCCGTCGGCGGGCAGCCGGGCACGTAGATGTCCACCGGAACGATCCGGTCCACCCCGCGCACCACCGAGTAGCTGTAATGGTAGTATCCGCCGCCATTGGCGCACGAACCCATGGAGATGACCCAGCGCGGCTCCGCCATCTGGTCGTAGACCTTGCGCAGGGCCGGGGCCATCTTGTTGCAGACCGTGCCGGCGACGATCATCACGTCGGACTGGCGCGGGCTGGGCCGCGGGATCACGCCGAAGCGGTCCAGATCGTAGCGGGCCATGTAGGCGTGGATCATCTCCACCGCGCAGCAGGCCAGACCGAAGGTCATCGGCCAGAGCGATCCGGTGCGGGCCCAGTCCATCAGGGCGTCGAAGCGGGCGACCAGGAACCCCTTGTCCTGCATCTCCTGCTGGACGGCCTGGAGATAGGCGTCCTGCACGGGGCCCGGCGGGATCAGCGCGTTGGAGGGGACCTGGCTGGAGGGCCCCTGCACCGATGCCGGCGGGGTTGCGGTCACTCCCATTCCAGGGCTCCTTTCTTCCATTCGTAGACGAAGCCGATCAGGAGAATTCCGAAGAAGACCACCATCGACCAGAAACCGAACATGCCGATGTCGCCCAGGGCGACCGCCCAGGGAAAGAAGAAGGCGACCTCCAGATCGAAGATGATGAACAGGATCGCAACGAGATAGAAGCGGATGTCGAACTTGCTGCGCGCATCCGCGAACGGCTCGAACCCGCACTCATACGGGGACAGCTTTTCACTGTCGGGATTCTGCCGGCCGACCAGATAGGCCGCCGCCATCATCGCAACCGCGACGCCGGCGGCGATACAGATGAAGATGAGGATCGGCAGGTACTCGACGATCAGCGGATTCAACATGCTAGCCCCGTTGTAACGCCTGCACGTGTAACGCCTGGACGAGTCCGGCGCCCGCTGGAGCGGGTCGCCCGCGGAGGCAGCCGGACAGGTGACGCCTGCGTGGCTGTGACGCCTGCATGATGTCGCCTGATACGGTCGCCGGCCGCGGCCTTCGACCAAGCGGCCGTGGCGCCCCGGAGGGGCAGCCGACCCGGCTTGGCGGCCGACGCTCGGAAGGCCCCTGACGGAGCCCGCCCGAATATAGGCATCACCCTGTCGCAGGCAAAGGAAATTACGCCCATCCTTCCGAACAGCGAAAACCCTACTCCGAACCAGAGAATATGAGCAATTTCCGGCGTCTGCCGGGCTTTTCCCCCGCCCCGACCGCAGGATGCCAAGCCTACCTAGCGGATCAATATGACCCAATGGACGGGGCGCGGACGGAGGCCGCAGACGCGACATGACGTCGCCCGTCCATGCGGCGGACATGACGATCGGAGACTGTCGGTCTGGGAGGGGAATGGCGCGAGTGACGGGACTTGAACCCGCGGCCTCCGGCGTGACAGGCCGGCGCTCTAACCAACTGAGCTACACCCGCGCAATCCTTCGCGGCCGTGCCGCGAGGTCCGCGGTGTGTAACCGAGCGCCCCGATCCTGTCAAACGGGAAAAACAGACAGGACCGGCCCCACCCCCTGCCCCCACAGGCACCTCCGGCCACGGCGGCCGCCGGTCAGGCAGCGTGGGCGCGGTGCCGCAGCGCCTCCAGCCGGTCCAGCGCCACGTCCAGCCCGGGCGGAAGGCCGCGCTTCTCCACCGCGTCGGGACCGCCGAAACGGGTCAGCGACAGTTCCAGCGCATGCGCCAGCAGGTCGGCGATCTCGTACTCGTTCTGGTCCAGAGCCAGATCCAGGGCATGGAGTATCCGGTCACCCAGGCGGCGGTCGTGATCCATGGTTGCCTCTCCGTCGGATGGCACACCGGACCCTGTCGGCCCGGCAGCGCGCCCATCATAGAGCCCGCCGGCCGTGGTCACAGCCGCCTTTCGCCGCAGGGTCCTGTGCGCGCGGGAGCGCGGAGGGTGGATCGAAGAGGATGGAAGAGGACTGGATCTCTGCCGGAGAGGTGGTGGGCGGTGAGGGATTTGAACCCCCGGCCTGCGGTGTGTAAAACCGATGCTCTACCCCTGAGCTAACCGCCCGCCTGCGGAGGGGCGTGACCGCCCGGCTCCGAAAAACAAAAGACGGGTACGCCGTCTGGCGCCCCGCCTGCAAGTCCCTTCTGACCGCTCTCACTCTTCAGGGGGACGGACCCGGAACCAGGACCCGACCGTCGGCCGGCCGGGTCCCGCAGCGGTTCCGGACGCTCAGTTCAGGACGTCCTTGAGGCCCTTGCCGGCCTTGAACTTCGGCTGCTTGCTCGCCGGAATGGAGATCTTCTCGCCGGTGCGGGGATTGCGCCCCTCCGACGCCGCGCGCTCGGCCACGCCGAACGTACCGAACCCCACCAGCCGCACCTCGTCGCCCTTCTTCAGAGCGCTGGTGATCCCATCGAATACCGCGTCGACGGCCTTGTTGGCGTCGGCCTTGGACAGGCCCGCCGCTTCGGCGACCGCGGCAACGAGATCGTTCTTGTTCACAGAAGGCCCCCCTTCGTCAGCAAGAGATAAAACGACAGAAGTGCGCCCTCACAATGCCGGCGCGCGTCTGAACCAAGTCCCGCCGCCCCGCAATCCGAAGGGGTGCGGCGGGACCACAATTCACACGATTTCGCGCCTCACTTCAATGCCGAATCACCTCTTCCCGGCCGTCCTCGGCCGGTTTGGCGGGGGCTGCGGCGACATCGTCCGGCTCCGACCATTCGATCGCAACCGGCGCTTGCGTCAGGGCATTGGCAAGAACCTCGTCCACCGTGGAGACGGGTATGATGGTCATGCCCTTCTTGACGTTGTCCGGAATGTCCGCGAGGTCCTTCTCGTTCTCCTTCGGGATCAGCACGGTCTTGATTCCGCCGCGCAGCGCGGCGAGCAGCTTCTCCTTCAGCCCGCCGATGGGGAGCACCCGGCCGCGCAGGGTGATCTCACCCGTCATCGCCACGTCCTTGCGGACGGGAATGCCGGAGAGCACCGAGACGATCGAGGTGATCATGGCGACGCCGGCGGACGGGCCGTCCTTGGGCGTCGCCCCCTCGGGCACATGGACATGGATGTCCTTACGCTCGAACAGGGTCGGCTTGATGCCGTACTGGACGGCGCGGGACTTCACGAAGCTCTCCGCCGCCTGGACGGACTCCTTCATCACGTCGCCGAGCTTGCCGGTGGTCGTGACCTTGCCCTTGCCGCGCAGCGTGACGGATTCGATGGAGAGCAGCTCGCCGCCCACCTCCGTCCAGGCGAGACCGGTGACGACGCCGACCAGATCCTCCAGCTCCGCCTCGCCGAAGCGGTAGCGGCGGACGCCCGCGTACTTCTCAAGGTTCTTCCGGGTGACCTGGACCTTGGCGGTCCCCTTCATCAGGATTTCCTTGATCGCCTTGCGGGCCAGGTTGGCGATCTCCCGCTCCAGGTTCCGGACGCCGGCCTCGCGGGTGTAGTAGCGGATCAGGTCGCGCAGCGCGTCGTCGGAGATGCTGAACTCGCCGGGCTTCAGCCCGTGCGTGGACACCTGCTTGTCCATCAGGTGCCGCTTGCAGATCTCGACCTTCTCATCCTCCGTGTAGCCGGCGATGCGGATGATCTCCATGCGGTCCAGCAGCGGCTGCGGCATGCGCAGCGTGTTGGCCGTGCAGACGAACATCACGTCGGAGAGGTCGTAGTCCACCTCCAGGTAATGATCGTTGAAGGTGCTGTTCTGCTCCGGGTCCAGCACTTCCAGCAGCGCCGACGACGGATCGCCGCGCCAGTCGGCGCCGAGTTTGTCGATCTCGTCCAGCAGGAACAGCGGATTTGACGACTTCGCCTTCTTCATGCCCTGGACGACCTTGCCGGGCATGGAACCGATGTAGGTGCGGCGGTGGCCCCGCACCTCGGCCTCGTCACGGACGCCGCCGAGCGACATGCGGACAAAGTTGCGGCCGGTCGCCTTGGCGATGGACTTGCCGAGCGAGGTCTTGCCGACGCCGGGCGGTCCGACGAGGCAGAGGATGGGGCCGCGCACCTTGTCCATGCGCTGCTGCACGGCAAGGTATTCGAGGATGCGCTCCTTGACCTTCTCAAGACCGAAATGGTCGGTGTCGAGGATCTTCTCGGCCAGCCGGATGTCTTTCTTGATCTTGGTGCGCTTCTTCCACGGCAGCGACAGGATCCAGTCGAGATAGTTGCGCACCACCGTGGCCTCGGCCGACATCGGGCTCATGGTGCGGAGCTTCTTGACCTCGGCCAGCGCCTTCTCCCGCGCCTCCTTGGACAGGCGGGTCTTGTTGATCTTCTCCTCGATCTCCGCGACCTCGTCCTTGCCGTCCTCGGACTCGCCAAGCTCCTTCTGGATGGCCTTGAGCTGTTCGTTCAGGTAGTACTCGCGCTGCGTCTTCTCCATCTGCCGCTTGACGCGGTTGCGGATGCGCTTCTCCACCTGGAGCACGCCGATCTCGCCTTCCATGAAGGCATAGACCCGCTCCAGCCGCTCCGAGACGGTGGCCGTCTCCAGGAGCTGCTGCTTCTCCGGAATCTTGAGCTGGAGGTGCGAGGCGATGGTGTCCGCGAGCTTGCCGGCCTCGTCGATCTGGTTGATCGAGACCAGCACCTCGGGCGGGATCTTCTTGTTGAGCTTGATGTACTGCTCGAACTGGGAGACGACGGCGCGGGACAGCGCCTCAAGCTCCTGCGGCTCGCCCTGGTTCTCGTCGATCACCTCGGCATAGGCCTGGAAGAACTCCTCGTTCTCCTCGAACTTCACGACGCTGGCGCGGCGACCGCCTTCGACCAGCACCTTCACGGTGCCGTCGGGCAGCTTCAGGAGTTGCAGAACGGTGCCGACCGTGCCGACGCTGAAGATGTCGGCCGGGGTCGGATCGTCCTGCGAAGCGTTCTTCTGCGTCACGAGGAGGATCTGCTTGTCGTCCTTCATGACGTCCTCAAGGGCGCGGACCGACTTCTCGCGGCCCACGAACAGGGGAACGATCATGTGCGGAAAGACGACGATGTCTCTCAGCGGAAGCACCGGGTAGAGAGCACCACGGGGGATATCCAGCATAATGCAGAGCCTTCCCATCAGTCTTCGCCGTCAGCCCCCGTTGGGCCCGGTCCGCCGGGGCGCCCAATCCAGGCACGCCCCTTGCGGCGACGGCTTTGCTGGTAACGTGGCACACGCCCCACCCCCCTTCAAGGGCTTGAACCCGAAGGTGTAGGGTTGCGCAGGGCTTGTCACCGTCGAGCGCCCGCCTGGAACGGGCTGGCCCCACCCGGCTTCCCCGTCCGGGGCCAGGCGGACTCTCCCACCCCGCCCGGACGGGGGAGGCCGGAACGGGAACGGCCGGCCCCCCGGAGGGAGCCGGCCGTTGCCGGTTCATCGTCGGACAGCGGACCCGCCGGGAGTGGCGGGCGGCAGGCCGGGCATCAGGCGCCAGGAGCGGCTTCGCTACGGCGGTCGGAGTAGATGTAGAGCGGCTTGGCGCGGCCCTCCACCACCTCCTTGTTGATGACGATCTCCTCCACGCCCTGAAGGCCCGGAAGATCGAACATCGGCTCCAGCAGGATCGATTCCATGATGGAGCGCAGGCCGCGGGCGCCGGTCTTGCGCTGGATCGCCTTGACCGCGATGGAGCGCAGGGCCTCCTCATGGATGCCGAGCCTCACATCCTCCATCTCGAAGAGGCGCTGGTACTGCTTGACGAGCGCGTTCTTCGGCTTGGTCAGGATCTCGATCAGCGCGTTCTCGTCCAGGTCATGCAGCGTGGCGACCACCGGCAGACGGCCGACGAACTCGGGGATCAGGCCGAACTTCAGCAGATCCTCGGGCTCCACCTCGCGCAGGATGTCCCCCGTGCGCCGCTCGTCCGGGGCGCGGACATCGGCACCGAAGCCGATCGAGGTGCCCTTGCCGCGGGCGGCGATGATCCGCTCCAGCCCGGCGAAGGCGCCACCGCAGATGAACAGGATGTTGGTGGTATCGACCTGGAGGAATTCCTGCTGCGGGTGCTTGCGCCCCCCCTGCGGCGGCACCGAGGCGACGGTGCCCTCCATGATCTTCAGCAGGGCCTGCTGCACACCCTCGCCGGAGACGTCGCGGGTTATGGACGGGTTGTCCGACTTGCGGCTGATCTTGTCGACCTCGTCGATGTAGACGATGCCGCGCTGCGCCCGTTCGACATTGTAGTCGGCGGCCTGGAGCAGCTTGAGGATGATGTTCTCCACATCCTCGCCGACATAGCCCGCCTCGGTCAGCGTCGTCGCGTCCGCCATGGTGAAGGGGACGTCGATGATCCGCGCCAGCGTCTGGGCCAGGAGCGTCTTGCCCGAACCGGTCGGGCCGATCAGCAGGATGTTGGATTTCGCCAGCTCTACGTCGTTGTGTTTGGCGCCGTGGGCGAGGCGTTTGTAGTGGTTGTGGACAGCGACGGAGAGGACCCGCTTGGCATGCTCCTGGCCGATCACGTAGTCGTCCAGGACCGCGCAGATGTCCCGCGGCGACGGGACCCCGTCGCGGGACTTCACCAGCGTGGTCTTGTTCTCCTCGCGGATGATGTCCATGCACAGCTCGACGCATTCATCGCAGATGAACACGGTGGGGCCGGCAATGAGCTTGCGTACCTCATGCTGGCTCTTTCCGCAGAAGGAGCAGTAGAGGGTATTCTTGGAGTCGCCGCCGGTCGACTTGGTCATATCAGCTCCGTACAGCACCGGAAGGCGAAGAGGCAGCGCCGGCCCGGCTTGGCCGTCGGCCCGCGCGCCCGGACACCCCGGTGTCCATGTCTAGGGGCCCTTCTACCCCGGAACCGCGTGCCGCGCACGAGGTTCCCGGCCCCGGGAAACCGGCGAGGCAGACCGGACGCGCCGCCCTGCCCCGCTATTGAACAACACGCAAAGCGCGGCAATCAATAACTTGTTGGCGTTCTGCCTACCGACGACGCCCCATGTCACGCCGCCTGACTGTTCGGAGCGCTGTTCGGACGGTTGGAGAAGACCTCGTCGATCAGCCCGAAGGCCTTCGCCTCCTCGGGGCTCATGAACTTGTCGCGCTCCACCGCCTTCTCGATCACGTCCAGATTCTGGCCGGTGTGCCGCTGGAAGATCTCGTTCAGCCGCTGGCGCATGCGCAGGATCTCCTGCGCCTGGATCTCGATGTCCGCCGCCTGCCCCTGGGCACCGCCCGAGGGCTGGTGGATCATGATCCGGCTGTTCGGCAGCGAGTAGCGCCGGCCGGCGCCACCGCCCGCCAGCAGGAGCGCGCCCATGCTGGCTGCCTGCCCGACGCAGATCGTCGCCACCGGGCAGCGGATGTACTGCATGGTGTCGTAGATCGCCAGGCCGGAGGTGACGTAGCCGCCCGGGGAATTGATGTAGAAGGAGATCTCCTTGTTCGGATTCTCCGCCTCCAGGAACAGGAACTGGGCGCAGACCAAGCTGGCCACCGCGTCGTTGACGCCGCCCACCAGGAAGATGATGCGCTCCTTCAGGAGGCGCGAATAGATGTCATAGGCCCGCTCGCCACGGTTGGTCTGTTCGACCACCATCGGCACCAGGGCGTTCATCTGCGGCTCGATCATGACCCTCGCTCTGCTCCTCGTCCGCGGCGGGCGGCCCCCGACCGGGGGCCGCGTCTGCCGGACCGGCGGCAGCTTACGCTGCCGCGGTCGGCCCCTCGTCCTCCTCCGGATCCCGCATCAGGTCATCGACCGACACGGTCCGCTCCGTCAGCTTAACCTGTCCGAGGATGAAGTCGACGACCTTGTCCTCGAAGATCGGGGCGCGGAGCCCCTCGACGGCCTGCGGGTTGTTCCGGAAGAACTCGAACACCTGCCGCTCCTGCCCGGGGTAACGCTGCGCCTCGGCGACCACCGCCTGGCCCAGCTCGTCCCGCGTGACAGTGATATTGTTCCGCCGACCGACTTCGGAAAGGAGCAGACCCAGACGGACGCGGCGCTCGGCGATGGCGCGGTACTCCGCCTTCAGCCCCTCCTCGTCCTTCTCCTTGTCCTCGGGGTCGGCCTCGCCGTCCTTCAGCTCCTGTTGCAGGCGACGCCAGATCTGGTCGAACTCGATGTCCACCATGCCGGCCGGCACGGGGAAATCATGCGTCTCGGCCAGCCGGTCGAGGAGCTGGCGCTTCGCGCGCATCCGCGACATGGAGGCGTAGTCGGCCTGCATGCGCTCGCGGATGGCATCGCGCATGCCGGCGAGGTCGTCGAAGCCGAAGGACTTGGCGAAGTCCTCGTCGATCTCCGGCGCCTTCGGCACGCGGATGTCCTTCACGTCCACCTCGAACACGGCTTCCTTACCGGACAGCTCGGCGGCGTGGTAGTTCTCCGGGAAGGTCACGGTGACCGTGCGGTGCTCGCCCTTGGCGGCGCCGACGAGCTGATCCTCGAAGCCCGGGATGAAGGAGCCGGAGCCCAGCTCCAGCTCGTGGTCCTCGCCCTTCATGCCGGGCCGCTTCTCACCGTCCACGGAGCCGTCGAAGTCGATCACGACGATGTCGCCCGTCTGCGCCGGACGCTCCGCGTCCAGCGGGGCGCTGGTCTTGCGGTTGGCGGCGATGCGCTTCAGGCCGTCGTCCACCATGGCGTCGGCGACCTCGACGACCGGCTTCTCCACGGCGATGGTGGCCATGTCGGTCGGCTCGAAGTCCGGGAGCAGCTCGACGGCCATGCTGAACTCCAGGTCGGAGCCGGCCTCGAACTTCGTCACCTCGACCTTCGGCTGGAGCGCCGGGCGGAGCTTGTGCTCCTCGACCGCCTTGGCCGAGCCGTCGTTGACCGCCTGCTCCAGCACCTCGCCCATCACAGACTGGCCGTAGCGCTGCTTCAGCAGGGCCATCGGCACCTTGCCCGGACGGAAGCCGGGGATCTTGATGGTCTTGCCGATTTCCGACAGCCGGTTCGCCACGCGGGTTTCGATCTCGTCCGCGGGAACGGTGACCTTGAATTCACGGCGGAGGCCGTCGGCGCTGGTCTCGGTGATCTGCATGGGACGGAATGCCTGTCTTCTTTCTGGCTCGCCTCAGCCGCCGAGCGCGGCCGGTGGCTCCCCGCGCGTCGGGGCGCGGTGGGTTGCGGTCTCATCTCTGGTGCGGGCGGAGGGACTTGAACCCACACGTCTTTCGACACTGGAACCTAAATCCAGCGCGTCTACCAGTTCCGCCACGCCCGCGCCGATACGGAAGGGGCGCGCGGAAACGCCCGTCCCCTTTCGGGCCGGATGGGTCTATAGCACCCGATCCGGCCCGTAAACAGGAATTTCTCGGCTCAGGCCGCGGCCCGCGGCGACTAATCCTTCCGGTCCAGCAGCACCTGGGCCGCGGCATCCAGGATGGCGTCCGCATCCAGCCCGTGTACCCGGTAGAGGTCCGGAATGTCGGCCGACTGGCCGAATCCCTCCACCCCCAGCGCCGCCACCCGGTGGCCGCGGACGGCCCCCAGCCAGGACAGCGCCGCCGGGTGGCCGTCCAGCACGGTGACCAGCCCCGCCCGCCGCGGCAGCCGGGAGAGCAGCCGGTCGGCCGGGCTGTCCGCGCCCGCCTCTCCCGCCTGCCGGGCGGCGCGGGCGGCGGTCCAGCCCTGGTGCAGCCGGTCGGCCGAGGTGACGGCCAGCAGGCCGGCGCCGGGCACGTCCTCCCGGATCTGCTCGAACGCCGCCAGCGCCTCCGGCATGACGACGCCGGCACAGACGATGGCCAGCTCGGCATCGGGCGCCGGCTCGTGCAGCCAGTAGCCGCCCTCGATCACCGCGTCGCGCAGGGAGGCATCCAGGGGCCGCACCGGCTGGTCGAGCTGGCGGGTGGAGAGGCGGAGATAGACCGAACCGCCGTCGGGCTGCTGCATCCAGCGGAAGCCCCAGGCCATGATGGCGGCCAGCTCGTCCACATAGGCCGGCTCGAAGCTGGCGAGCTTCGGCAGACCCATGCCGATCAGGGGCGTGGCGATGGACTGGTGGGCCCCGCCCTCCGGTGCCAGGGAGATGCCGCTGGGCGTCGCCACCACCATGAAGCGGGCATCCTGATAGAGGGCGTAGTTGAAGGCATCCAGCCCGCGCTTCACGAACGGATCGTAGAGCGTGCCGACGGGCAGCAGCCGTGCCCCGAACAGGTCATGGCTGAGGCCGAGAGCGCCGAGCATGAGGAACAGGTTGTGCTCGGCGATGCCCAGCTCGATGTGCTGCCCCTCCGGGCTGCCCTGCCAGCGCTGGGCGGAGACGACCTTCTGTTCCTTGAAGATGTCCTCCCGCAGGGTGCGGTCGAACAGGCCGCGCCGGTTGACCCAGGCGCCGAGATTGGTGGAGACGGTGACATCGGGCGAGGTGGTGACGATGCGCGCCGCCAGATCGCTCGATTCCTTGGCGATCTCCCCCAGGATGCGGCCGAAGCCCTCCTGCGTGGACTGCCGCGGCCCCTGGGGCACGGCGAAACCGTCGGGCACCGGCACGGCCGGCGCCGACAGGCGGCGTTCCCCGCCGGCCACGAAGGGCACCTCGCGCAGGAATGCCTCCAACTCGTCCGCCGGCACGTCCAGCCCGGCGAAGCGGTCCCACTCCTGCCCGTCCGGCACGGCGCAGCGCGCCTTGAAGGCGGCGACCTGGTCCGGGTTCATCAGGCCGGAATGGTTGTCCTTGTGCCCTGCGAAGGGCAGGCCACGGCCCTTCACCGTGTAGGCGATGAAGCAGGCCGGCCGCTCCCCCTCCACCCCGTGGAATGCCTCCAGCAGGGTCGGCAGGTCGTGGCCCGCCAGATTGGTCATGAGATCGGCCAGGGCGTCATCGTCATGCGCGTCCAGCAGCGCGCGGATGCCCGCGATCTCCCCCAGGTCACGCTTCAGCACCTCACGCCAGGCGGCCCCGCCCTTGAAGGTCAGGGCCGAATAGAGCTGGTTCGGGCAGTTGTCGATCCAGTCGCGCAGGGCGTCGCCGCCCGGCCGCTCGAACGCGGCCTGGAGCTTTTTGCCGTACTTGAGGATCACGACGTTCCAGCCGAGCGAGCGGAACATGCCCTCGATCGGGACCCAGAGCTTGTCGGAGACGATGCTGTCCAGGCTCTGACGGTTGTAGTCGATGATCCACCAGGTGTTCCGGAGGTCGTGCTTCCAGCCCTCCAGCATCGCCTCGAAGACGTTGCCCTCGTCCAGTTCGGCGTCGCCGACGATGGCGATCATGCGGCCTTCCGGCTGGCGGCTGAGGCCCTTGAGGCGGACATAGTCCTGCACCATGGAGGCGAAGGCGGTGCCGGCGACGCCCAGGCCGACGGAACCGGTGGAGAAGTCCACGTCCGCCGTGTCCTTGGTGCGCGAGGGATAGCTCTGCGCCCCGCCGAGCGCGCGGAAGGCTTCCAGCTTCTCCCGCTTCTGCCGACCCAGCAGGTACTGGATGGCATGGAAGACGGGGCTGGCGTGCGGCTTCACCGCGACCCGGTCCTGCGGCCGCAGCACGTCGAAATAGAGCGCGGTCAGGATGGTGGCGACCGACGCCGAGGACGCCTGATGCCCGCCGACCTTCAGCCCGTCGCGGCTGGGGCGGAGATGGTTCGCGTTGTGGATCATCCAGGTGCTGAGCCACAGCACCTTCTTCTCCAGCGCGCGCAGCATCCGCAGGCGGCGGTCGGCACCGGCCACGCTGCCGGCGGGGGTGAACATCGTCGTGTCAGGCATGAGGCGTCTTTCGGGCCAGGCGTCTCCGGACCCCGCGCCGGCGGGCGACCACCGCACGGGTTCCGCCTATATAGAGCGCCGGCCCGTCCTGCGGAACAGCGGTGAGGGGGTGTCCGCCTCCTCCACAGGGCGGCAGGGGCGGAAACACTCCGGAACGGCCGGACTCAGGGGCTGGCGTCGAACTGGGAGAGAAAGCTGGGGAGGGCCATGGTGCGGATCTCGTGCGCGCAGGCGTCGCCGCGGCCCAGGGTCCAGACGACCACCCGCACATGCGGCCGGCCCATCCGGTCGTCGGTCACCGCGACGACCTGCGCCACCTCGGAAACCCCGCCGCCCAGCACCCGCCGGAACAGCCGGCCCGTCAGAGTCGTCGGATCGCCCCCGGCGGTGTCCGACACCCTGTCCGCGTCCTCATCTTCATCCGGCAGGTCGATACCGGCCAGCATGTCGCCCCCTTCCCGCCCCGTCGGCGGGTGGTCCATGCCGCGATCCTCCCACGCCGGCGGACCCGGCGCGGACCGCTCAGCGGCCCCGGCATGGTCACCCCCATGTCAACCGGGTTAACCATGTCATGATCAAACCCTAGTCCAGAGTATGGATTCGGGCAACGGGGTGCGCCGGCCCCGGACGGACCGGCCGCCCGGACGTTATCCACAGGATACGCAACACTGCGCAACGGACTCCCGCCCGTCGTTGCGCAAGGCCGGGCGTGGCGGGGGCCACATGCCGCAGGGCCGGTCAGGCGTCGGCCCCCGCCTTCAGCCGGCGCAGCACCGCGGGCAGCGCCTCCGGCAGATCCTCGGCGATCAGGCCGGGGCCGACCGTGCTCCCGGCCTCCCCGTGCAGCCAGGCGCCGGCGCAGGCGGCGTCGAATCCGTCCATGCCCTGGGCCAGCAGCCCCACGATCAGCCCGGCCAGCACGTCGCCGCTGCCGGCCGTCGCCAGATCGGGAGGCGCGTTGGTGGTGACGGTGGCGCGGCCGTCCGGATGGGCGACCACCGTGTCCGCCCCCTTCAGCAGCACCACGGCGCCACAGGCGCGCGCCGCCGCACGGGCACGGTCCAGCCGGCTGCCCGGCAGGGGCCCGAACAGGCGGTCGAACTCGCCGTCGTGCGGGGTCAGCACCCAGCGGTCGTGCAGCCGCAGGGCCAAGGGCTCCAGTCCGCCGGCGAAACTGGTGAAGACGTCGGCATCCAGCACGCCGCTCCGGTCGCGGGCCAGCGCCGCCAGCACCCGGGTCGCCAGCGCCTCCCCCGCGCCGGCCCCGGGACCGAGCAGGACGGCGTTGCGCCGCGGATCGTCCAGCAGCGCCTCGAACGCCGCGCCGTCCGGGGCGGGCAGCACGATGGCCGACGGCAGGGAGAGGGCGTAGAGGGTCACCGTCTCCGGCGGGACGGCGATGGTGACCAGTCCCGCCCCGGCCCGCAGCGCCGCCCGCGCCGCCAGCCGGGCGGCCCCGGTCATGACGGCGCCGCCAGACACCAGGGCATGGCCGCGGCTGTACTTGTGCCCCTCCGGCCGCGGCCAGGGATAGCGCGCTCCCCAGAGGCGGGGCCCGTTCTCCCAGGTGCGGGGGGCGATCGCCTCCACCACGCCGTCGGGAATGCCGATGTCCGCCAGCACCACCTCGCCGCAGAGGAGCCGGCCGGGCAGCAGCACATGCGCCGGCTTGCGGCGGTGGAAGGTGACCGTCAGGTCCGCCCGCGGCGCGCAGCCCAGCACGGCGCCGTCGTCGCCGCGGACGCCGCTGGGCACGTCCACCGCCAGCACCGGCAGGCCGCGGCGCCCGACCTCCATCACCAGATCGGCGGCGGGGCCGGTCAGCGGGCGCGAGAGGCCGGCGCCGAACAGGGCGTCGATCACCAGCCCCGCCCCGTCGAGCACGCCGGTCTCCAACCGTTCCACCGGTCGCTCCGGCGCAGCGGTCCAGCCCGACGCGGCCCACGCCGCATCGCCCCGGAGCGCCCCGACCTCCCCCAGCAGGGCCAGCCGGACGGGCCAGCCCCGCTCCGCCAGGAGGCGGGCCGCCACGAATCCGTCGCCGCCGTTGTTGCCGGGGCCGCAGAGGACGGCGACCGGGCGCGGCGACCAGCGGGCCAGCGCGGCCGCGGCCACCGCCGCCCCGGCCCGCTCCATGAGGACGGTCCCGGGCACACCGGCGGCCATCGCCGCCCGGTCGGCCCGGCCCATCTCCGCCACGGTCAGCAGTTCGTCCGCCATGGCAGCGCTCCTGACCTGTCCCGGACCGGACCGTTCAGAAGTGGTCGGCGCGGACCACTTCGACATCCGAAAGATAGACGATGCCGGTGTAGTTCTCCAGCAGAGCGTGTACCTCCGCCAGCAGGGTACGGGCGAGGTCCTCCTGCGCGATCACCAGGATCATGACGGTGCGATAGGTGTCGAACACCTCCCCGCCACCCATCATGCCCCGGCGGCCCTGGCCCGACACGTCGGGGATCAGGGTGTAGCCGGTCGCCCCCAGCTCGCGGATGCGGCCTAGGATGGCGGGCGCCCGCGCCCGCTCGACGACGATCTCCACCCGCTTGCGCCGATACGTCTCCATGCCGGCCTCCTCAGACGAAGCCCAGGGCGCGGGCCGCCGCGAAGTACAGCGGAATGCCCACGACCACGTTGAAGGGGAAGGTTATCACGAGCGACAGCGTGACATAGACGGCCGGATTCGCCTGCGGCAGGGCCAGCCGCATGGCCGCCGGCACCGCGATGTAGGAGGCGCTGGCCGCCAGCACCGCCAGCAGCGTCGCCCCGCCCAGCGACAGGCCCAGCAGCCAGGCCGTCCCCAGCCCCGCCGCCGCCCCCAGGAGCGGCATGTAGAGACCGAAGGCCAGCAGCGGCGCCGACAGGGCCTTGACGCTGCGGAGCTGCCGCGCCGCCACCAGCCCCATGTCCAGCAGGAACAGGCAGAGCACGCCGTTGAAGATGTCCGCCACGAAGGGCTTCACCATCAGCATGCCGCGCTCGCCGGTGGCCCAGCCGATCAGGAAGCCGCCGACCAGCACGACGACGCTGGCATTCAGCAGGATCTCCCGCAGCAGCTCCGGCGACAGGAAGGCGCCCTTCTTCCGGGCCGGTCCGGCAGCCGTCCCGTCCTGGCGCGCCAGGGCGCGGCGGGCGAGGAACAGGCCGCTGACGATGGCCGGCGTCTCCATCAGTGCCATCATGGCGACGAGGTAACCTTCGTAGCCGAGTCCCTGTCCGGTGACAAACTGGCTGCCGGTGACGAAGGTGACGATGCTGATGGACCCGTAATGCGCCGCCACGGCGCCGGCATCCACCGGGCCGATGCGGGTCAGGGCGCGCAGCAGCGCGTAGGCCAGGAAGGGCAGCGCCGCGCTGAGCAGCAGGGCCGCGAGCATGGCGGCGACAACGCCCCCGCCCGCCCCGTTGGCGGCCAGGGCAGCACCGCCTTTGAAGCCGATGGCGAACATCAGATAGATCGCCAGGGCACGCCCCACGGCCTCGGGAATGTCGAGGTCAGAGCGCGCCACCGCCGCGGCGAAACCCAGCGCAAAGCTGAGCACCATCGGCGAGACAAGGTTCATCAGTCCAAGCTGTAGGAGATCCGACATGCCAGTCCCCGGCGCAGCCTTCCCCTCCGGCGCACGGGCCCGTCCGGGGAAACCGCGGTCGTTGGAGGTTGAGGGGAAGAAGGGGGATGGGGCGATGGATGGGACTCGAACCCACGACCACTCGGACCACAACCGAGGGCTCTACCAACTGAGCTACCATCGCCGTCGGAGGCCGCTCTATGCCCCAGTCGCCCCCCCGGCGTCAAGGCCCCGGTTGCGAAAAATCGCAGATGCCGCGACGGGGGTAGGATGCCGGGGGTCTCTGCCGTCACGACGCCCATTTGCCTATTTATCGGGCAGGCATCTGCTTCATTTCGCGGCAGCCGTGGAAGGTTCCCGATGCGGATATGCCGTTGGGCCTGACAAGTCCGGGTGGCATGATGCATGCTAACAGATCGGACGCGCCGCATCCGCGGGGTGCCGGCCGCAAACGGAGCTTCAGGACCCGATGAAGAAGATCGAAGCCATCATAAAGCCCTTCAAGCTCGATGAGGTTAAGGAAGCCCTGCACGAGGTCGGGATCAAGGGCATCACCGTGACCGAGGCGAAGGGATTCGGCCGCCAGAAGGGCCATACGGAGCTTTATCGCGGCGCCGAATACGTCGTCGATTTCCTGCCCAAGGTGAAGATCGAGATCGTGATGGACGACGTGCTGGTGGACCGCGCCATCGAGGCGATCCAGCAGGCGGCGCACACCGGGCGCATCGGGGACGGCAAGATCTTCGTCACCCCCGTCGAGGAGGTCATCCGCATCCGCACCGGCGAACGCGGCTCTGACGCCATCTGAACCGATTCGGCGCGGCGGAGGCCTGGGCCGCCCGCGCCACGCTCCGACGGCCGGCCGCGTCGCAGTGACGCCGGACCCCGCCGGGGGAAAGCAAGCCACCGGCCAACCAACCGCAAACGAACGGAATTGAGGCTATGTCCGATCTCAGCAAAGTCTTCGACCTGATCAAGGAGCACGACGTCAAGTACGTCGACTTCCGCTTCACCGATCCGCGCGGCAAGCTGCAACACACCGCCCAGCATGTGAGCACGGTCGACGAGGACATGTTCGCCGACGGTGTGATGTTCGACGGCTCCTCGATCGCCGGGTGGAAGGCGATCAACGAGTCGGACATGACCCTGATGCCGGACGCCTCCACGGCCGTCATGGACCCGTTCTCGGCCCAGCCGCTGCTGACGGTCTTCTGCGACGTCTACGAGCCCTCGACCGGCCTGCCCTACAAGCGCGACCCGCGCTCCATCGCCAAGGCCGCCGAGCGCTACATGGCCTCGACCGGCATCGGCGACACGGCCTATTTCGGCCCGGAGGCCGAGTTCTTCGTGTTCGACGACGTCAAGTTCGACGTCTCGATGAACAGGGTGATGTACGAGTTCGACAGCGAGGAAGGCCCCTATACCTCGGGCAAGCCCTATGAGGGCGGCAACCTCGCCCACCGCCCGGCGGTGAAGGGCGGCTACTTCCCGGTGCCGCCGGTGGACGCCGGCCAGGACCTGCGCGCCGAGATGCTGAGCGTGCTCGCCGACATGGGCGTCGAAGTCGAGAAGCACCACCATGAGGTGGCGGCCTCGCAGCACGAGCTGGGCGTCAAGTTCGGCACGCTCGTGAAGATGGCCGACGGCATGCAGCTCTACAAGTACGTCGTCCACAACGTGGCGCACGCCTACGGCAAGACGGCGACCTTCATGCCGAAGCCGGTCTTCGGCGACAACGGCTCGGGCATGCACTGCCACCAGTCGATCTGGAAGGACGGCAAGCCGATGTTCGCCGGGTCGGGCTATGCCGACCTGTCCGACACCGCGCTCTACTACATCGGCGGCATCATCAAGCACGCCCGCGCCCTGAACGCCTTCACCAACCCGACGACCAACAGCTACAAGCGTCTGGTCCCGGGCTACGAGGCGCCGGTGCTGCTGGCCTACTCCTCGCGCAACCGCTCGGCTTCCTGCCGCATCCCCTACGTGACCAGCCCGAAGGGCAAGCGCGTGGAGGTCCGCTTCCCGGATCCGGCGGCCAACCCGTACCTGGCCTTCGCCGCCATGCTGATGGCCGGTCTGGACGGCATCCAGAACAAGATCCATCCGGGCGACGCGATGGACAAGAACCTCTACGACCTCCCGCCGGAGGAGCTGAAGGAGGTTCCGACCGTCTGCCGCGGCCTGCGCGAGGCGCTGGACAGCCTGGACGCCGACCGCGAGTTCCTGAAGAAGGGCGACGTCTTCACGGACGACTTCATCAGCGGTTACATCGACCTGAAGATGGAGGAGACCCTGGCGTTCGAGACCTCGCCGCACCCGATCGAGTACAAGATGTACTACTCGGTGTGATGCCAAGCCGGGGAGCCTCTTTCCCCGGCCTGTGGAGGGCCGCCCGGCGACGGGCGGCCCTTTTTCATGCGCCGGCCGAAGGGCCGCGCGCTGCGGACATCTCCCGCCGCTGTCGCTTGCATCGGCACGGGAGCGGCCGGACAATCGGGACATGAAACCGATCAAGCCTCCCCCCGCCGTGGCCGTCGCCGCCGCGCTGACCGTGGTTGCGGTCGCCTTTCCCGCCCAGGCGCAGCAGGCCGAGGCGAAGGACGCGGCGCGCAACGCCAACTGTCCGCCGGGCAAGGTCGAGACGTTGCGGCAGGTCACCGGCCGCGCCGACGAGACGGTCTACAAGATCGCCTGCACCGGCATGAAGGACCGCTTCGTCCTGGTGCAGTGCCGCGGCCGCTCCTGCACCGTCATGCGCTGAGGGGGACGTCCCCTGTGGCGGGGGGCGGCAGACCCGGCCGGAGAAGGGGCGGAGCCCGGCGGGGTGTCAGCGCCGGTCGCGGAAGGCGGCCGCCAGCGCCTTCAAGGATTCGGCCTGCCGGGGATCGTCGTCCTGACCGGGGGTGTCCGGCGCGGCGGCCGGACGGCGCAGCACGTCCCGCATGGTCTGCGGTGCCGGGGCCGGCTGAGCGCCGCCCATGCGCGAGATGATGGCGTCCAGCATCTGCGGGGTCAGCGCCCGGCCGCCCTTGCCCGGGGCCGGGGCACGGCTGCCGGTGGCCGAGGGGCGCGGGGCCGGAACGGCGGCGCCGCGGGCCACCCGCTCGATGGCGCTGCCGGCGATGGCCTTGAGGAAGGGCCGGCAGAGGCCCCGGAGCAACTGGTCGTCCTCCAGCGCCCAGGCCATCAGCACGCGCTGGGCCTGGGGGCGGCTGCCCTGCGCCGCCGTCAGCGCCTCGCGGATCTTCAGCGTCACATAGGTTTCGGACATCGTCGCGCCCTCCGGCCCTGCCGCCATCCTCTGCGTCTGCCGCCGAGGGTAGCGGAAAGACGGGACCCGCGGAACGGAAAAGGGACGCCGGTCCCGCCCGGCCCGGCTCCCGTGCGACCTGACACCCGGCCCGCCCGCGTCCTCCTGTCGGGGCGTCGCGGCCGGACATCTCGTCAGGCGCTCCCACATCGGATAGGCTGGTCTGCGGGAGTGGCCATGCTGATCGAAATCTTCTCCGACCTGATCTGCCCCTGGTGCTATCTCGGCTGGCACCGCCTGGATCTGGCCCTGGCCCAGCGGCCGGGCCTGCGGGCCGAGACGCGCTGGCTGCCCTTCCAGCTCAACCCCGACATGCCGGCCGGCGGCATGGACCGCTTCTTCTATCTGGCGCACCGCTTCGGCAGCCTGGAGCGGGCGCGGCAGCTCTTCGCGGCGGTGGAGCAGGCGGCGGCGCAGGACGGGCTGCCGCTGCATCTCGGCCGCATCCGGCGCACCCCCTCCACCCTGGAGGCGCATGCCCTGGTGCTGCTGGCCGAACGCTACGGCCGGGCGGTGCAGGTGGCGAAGGCCCTGTTCCGCGCCTACTTCGTGGACGGCATGGACATCGGCAACCGCGGCGTCCTGATCGCCGTCGCCGGGGCCTGCGGTCTGGATCGCACGGCCGTGGCCCGCCACCTGGAAACGGGCGAGGACGCGGCGACCGTGCGCGCCAGCGACGCCCGGGCCCGGTCGCTGGGCATCCAGGCGGTCCCCTGCTTCATCTTCAACCGCCAGTACGGTCTGGCCGGCGCCCAGGAGCCGGCGGCCCTGCTGCCGCTGCTGGACCTTGCCGGCGTGGATGCCGACCCGGCCGCCTCCAGCCCGGCGGCGACCGGCGGCCTGGAGACAGACATCCAGGAGGCAGGGGAGTCGGAGACGGAAGGACGACGGACGGACCGCGCCCTGGGGCTGACGGGCTGAGCCGTCAGCGCCCCCGCGGCCGCCAGGGGGCCGTGTTCCTGCCCATCACGATGGCCTTGCGCGCCGGCGCCTTCGGCGCGGGCGGCGGCGGTGGAGGCGGCGGCGGGGCCAGCGGCTCCGTCAGGGCCTCCCCTGCCGCCATCTGGGCGAGGTTGACCATGAGCTGGCGGACGCCGGCCATGCGGCTTTCCGGGCTGTCCCAGGGACGCAGCAGGACCAGCTTGTGGTCGGGCCGCAGCTTCGCCGTGCCGGCCTGCTTCTGCATGAAGTCCACCAGCCGCGCAGGATTGCGGAAGCTGTTGTTGCGGAACCCGACGACGGCGCCCTTGGGCCCGGCGTCGAGGTTCGCCACGCCCGCCTCCTTGCAGAGACGCTTGATCTCCACCAGCCGCAGCAGGTTGTCCACCTCCTCCGGCAGGCTGCCGAAGCGGTCGATCAGTTCGGCCGCGAAGGCGTCGATCTCCTGCCGGTCGGTCAGGTCGGAGAGGCGGCGGTAGAGCGTCAGCCGGATGTTCAGGTCCGGCACGTAGCTCTCCGGGATCAGCACCGGCATCCCCAGATTGATCTGCGGCGACCAGGAATCCTCCGCCGCCTGTTCGGCCCCGCGGCCGCTGCGCGCGTCGGCCACCGCCTCCTCCAGCATCTGCTGGTAGAGTTCCACGCCGACCTCGCGGATATGGCCGGACTGTTCCTCACCCAGGAGGTTGCCGGCGCCGCGGATGTCCATGTCGTGGCTGGCGAGCTGGAAGCCGGCGCCGAGGCTGTCCAGCGTTTCGATCACATGCAGGCGCTGCTGCGCCGTGGCCGAGAGCACCGCCCGCGGCTGGTAGGTCAGATAGGCATAGCCGCGCAGCTTGGCGCGGCCGACGCGCCCGCGCACCTGGTAGAGCTGGGCGAGGCCGAACAGGTCGGCGCGGTGGACCACCAGCGTGTTGGCCGAGGGAATGTCGAGGCCGCTCTCGATGATGTTGGTGGCCAGCAGCACGTCGTACTTGTGCTCGTCGAAGGCGGTCATCACCTCCTCAAGCTGGCTGGCCGGCATCTGGCCGTGGGCCATCACCACCTTGACCTCCGGCACCAGCTCCTCAAGCTGGAGGCGGACCCGCTCCAGATCCTCGATGCGGGGACAGACATAGAAGCTCTGCCCGCCGCGGTAATGCTCGCGCAGGATCGCCTCGCGGATCACAACCGGGTCATAGGGCAGCACGAAGGTCCGCACCGCCAGCCGGTCCACCGGCGGCGTGGCGATCAGCGACAGCTCGCGCACGCCGGAGAGGGCAAGCTGGAGCGTGCGCGGGATCGGCGTCGCCGTCAGGGTCAGGACATGGATGTCCGCCCGCAGCTCCTTCAGCCGCTCCTTCTGCTTCACGCCGAAATGCTGCTCCTCGTCCACGATGACCATGCCCAGGCGCTTGAAGTCCACGCTCTTCGACAAGAGCGCATGGGTGCCGACGACGATGTCCACCGTGCCGTCGGCCAGACCGGCCTTGGTCTGCGCCGTCTCCTTCGCGGTGGCGAGGCGGGAGAGCTGGCCCAGCCGCACCGGCAGCCCGGCGAAGCGCTGCTCGAAGGTGCGGTAATGCTGGCGTGCCAGCAGGGTGGTCGGAACCACCACGGCCACCTGCATGCCGTTCATCACGGCCAGGAAGGCGGCGCGCAGGGCCACCTCCGTCTTGCCGAAACCGACATCGCCGCAGACCAGCCGGTCCATCGGGCGGCCGGACGAGAGATCGCCCAGCACATCCTCGATGGCGTGGAGCTGGTCGTCCGTCTCGGCGTAAGGGAAGCGGGCGCAGAACTCGTCCCAGGCGCCGTCCGGCACGGCGACCGGCGGGGCCGTGCGCAGCGCCCGCTCGGCCGCGATGCGCAGGAGGGCCGCGGCCATGTCCTTCAGCCGTTTCTTGACCCGCGCCTTGCGCGACTGCCAGCCGGCCCCGCCCAGCCGGTCGAGCTGGCCGGCCGAGTCCTCGGAGCCATAGCGGGACAGGACCTCGATGTTCTCCACCGGGACATAGAGCTTGTCCCCGCCCTCATAGATCAGGCGCAGGCAGTCGTGCGGCGCACCGCCCACGTCCAGCGTCTCCAGCCCGTCATAGCGCCCGATGCCGTGGTCGATATGGACGACGAGGTCGCCGGGATTGAGGCCGGACGCCTCAGCGATGAAGTTCGCGGCGCGGCGCTTCTTCCGCCCGCCGGCGCGGACCAGCCGGTCGCCCAGGATGTCCTGTTCGGTGATGACGGCAAGGCCGGGGGCGGTGAAGCCGTGGTCCAGCGCCAGCACCACCAGCGCCGTGGTGGTGCGGGGCAGCCCCTCCACCTCCGCCCAGGTCTCGACCGCCTTCACGCGCTCGATCCCGTGCTCCTTCAGCACGGAGCGCAGGCGGTCGCGGGCGCCGGTGGAGTAGCCGGCGACGACGACGCGCCGCCCGTCCGCCAGCAGCGCCCCGATATGCTCGCGCAGCACGTCGTAGACATTGACGCCGGACTGCACGCGGGCGTCGGCGAAGTCGCGGCCCTTGCGGCCGCCGGCGTCCGTCAGGTCGGGGTTGCTCCCGGCCTCCGCCGCGGCGAAGGGGGTGAGCTGCGCCACCGGCCGCACGGCAAGGTGCAGGTCCCAGCCTTCCGCGTCGAGCACCATCATGCCCGGCGGCACCGGTCGGTAGACCGGGTTGCCGGACTTCTTCTCCGCCTCCTGCAAGGTGCGGCGCGCCTCGTGGAAGTCGCGCACCTGCTCCAGCCGCTGGTCGCGTGCCTCCTCCACATGGGGGTCGAGGGTGACGGGCGCGTCCGGCATGTAGTCGAACAGCGTCTCCAGACCGCTGTGGAACAGCGGCAGCCAGTGCTCCATGCCGGCGTACTTGCGCCCGGCGCTGACCGCCTCGTACAGCGGGTCGTCGCCCGTCACCGCCCCGAACAGCTCGCGGTAGCCGGTGCGGAAGCGGGAGATCGACATTTCGTCCAGGAACACCTCCGACATCGGCTTCAGCACGAAGCCGTCGCGCTTTTCGGTGGTGAGCTGGGTCATGGGGTCGAAGCTGCGGACGCCGTCCAGATCGTCGCCGAACAGGTCCAGCCGCAGCGGCTCCGCCGTGCCCGGCGGGAACAGATCGACGATGCCGCCGCGCACGGCGAACTCGCCCGGCTCGCGCACCGTCTGCGCCTTCGTGTAGCCGTTGTTGGCAAGGAAGCGCTGGAGTTCGGGCAGGCTGATGCGGTCGCCCACCTTCGCCCGGAAGCTGGCGTTGCGGAAGGCCAGCCGCGGCGGAACCTTGTGCAGCGCCGCGTTCACCGTGGTGACGACCAGCAGCGCCCGGTCCTTCGCCGCCGGCTCCAGCAGCCGGGTCAGGGCGTCGATGCGGCGGGCCACGATGTCGCCGTTCGGCGACACCCGGTCATAGGGCAGGCAGTCCCAGGCCGGGAAGAGGATCACCTCGATGCCCGGATCGAAGAAGGACACCGCCTCCGCCAGCCGCGCGGCGCGGGCGTCGTCCGTCGCCACATGCAGCAGGCCCGCTGCGCCGGCGGTTCGCGCCAGACCGGCCAGAAGGCGGGCGTCGTGCCCCTCCGGTGCTCCGGCGATGAGGACGCGGCGGGGCGTTCCGGGCTTCAGGTCGGGCAGGAGGACAGTCATCGCGGCACGGAACCCATAAGGGGAACGGAAGGGGAACCTATCAGACTTCCGGCCGGAAGCGGAAGGCGCGGATGCGGGCGACCAGGGACCCGACGGGGCCGGCCGGCGGCTCTGCGGCACCGGCGATCCAGTCGTAGACCTCCGGGTCGGGGAGGTCCAGCAGGCGCTCGAAGGCATCCAGCTCCGCGCCGGACAGGCCGTCCAGATGGCGCGCGGCGAAGGCGCCGAACAGGATGTCCAGCTCCTTCGTGCCGCGGTGGCCGCTGCGGAACTTCAGCCGCTTGACGCGGGCCTCCTGGGTCGGGCCATCCAGGGGCAGGCCGTCCAGGGAACTGGGGGGCGTGTCGGCGCGGGTCATGGGTCCGGGTCCGTCGCTTCGGGGTCGGCCGGGAATATAGCCTCTGCCGCCGCTCATGCCAGCACCGCGACCCCGGACGGTGGCGCCCGGCCCGGCCGCGCGGCTTCCCGAGCGGCGGCCGATGTGGCACATACGGCCCTGGTCCGCCCGACGGCCGCCCCCATCCCCTGCCCGCTGGACCCACGTGCGCCCCGCCGTCCTCTATCCGCTGTTCGCCCCGATCACGAGCCTGCCCGGCCTGGGGCCGCGGCTGGGCAAGCTGGCGGAGCGTCTGGCGGGACCGCATGTCGTGGACCTGCTCTGGCACAAGCCGGCCGGCATCCTCGACCGCATGGCGGTGGAGAGCATCGAGGCGGCGCCCGAGGGGCGGCATGTCACCTTGACCGTGCGGGTGGACGGGCACGCCCCGCCGCTGGCGGCCAACCGCCCCTACCGGGTCCGCTGCACCGACCATACCGGGCTGATGGAGCTGGTCTTCTTCCACATCAAGGGGGACTGGCTGGCGAAGCGCCTGCCGGTCGGGCAGAAGGTCGTCGTCTCCGGCAAGGCGGAGCGGTTCAACGGCCAGCTCCAGATCGTCCACCCCGACTATTTCGGGCCGGCGGAGGAGGCCCCCGCGCCGACCGCGGTGGAGCCCGTCTATCCCCTGACCGGCGGGCTGAACCCCAAGCCCCTGCGCACCGCCATCCAGGCCGCCCTGCACCGCGCCCCCGCCCTGCCGGAATGGCAGGACGCGGCCTGGCTGACGCGACAGGGCTGGCCGGACTGGCTGTCCGCCCTGCGCACGCTGCACCACCCGGAGGGGGAGCGCGACATCGCCCCCGACGGTCCGGCGCGCGCCCGGCTGGCCTATGACGAGCTGCTGGCCAACCAGCTTGCGCTGGCCCTGGTCCGGCTGCACCAGCGCCGGCTGGCCGGGCGGCCGGTGGCGGGCGACGGGCACCTGCGGGAGAAGGTGCTGGCCGCCCTTCCCTATGCGCTGACCGGGGCGCAGCAACGGTCGCTGGAGGAGATCCAGGCCGACATGGCGGCGGACCGGCGGATGCTGCGGCTGCTCCAGGGCGATGTCGGCAGCGGCAAGACCATCGTGGCGCTGCTGGCGATGCTGAACGCCGTGGAGGCCGGCTGCCAGGCGGCGCTGATGGCACCGACGGAGATCCTGGCCCGGCAGCACGCGGAGAGCCTGACCCCGCTCTGCGCCACGGCGGGCGTGGACCTGGCCGTGCTGACCGGCCGTGACAAGGGCAAGGCGCGGCAGGCCGTGCTGGACCGGCTGGCCGACGGGCGCATCCATATCCTGGTGGGCACCCATGCCGTGTTCCAGGAGGAGGTGGCGTTCCACGATCTGGCGCTGGCCGTGATCGACGAACAGCACAAGTTCGGCGTCCACCAGCGCCTGCAACTGGCGGCCAAGGGCCGCGGGGTGGACACGCTGGTGATGACCGCGACGCCGATCCCGCGCACCCTGACGCTGACGGCCTATGGCGACATGGACGTTTCCCGCCTGACGGAGAAGCCGCCCGGCCGCAGGCCGGTGAAGACGGTGGTGCTGCCCGCCGAGCGGCTGGAGGAGGTGATCGCCTCCCTGCCCCGCGCCATCGCCGGCGGCCAGCGCATCTACTGGGTCTGCCCCCTGGTCGACGAGTCCGAACAGGTCGATCTGGCCGCCGCCACGCAGCGCCACGCCGACCTGCGCGAGCGGTTCGGGGAGCGGGTCGGGCTGGTCCACGGGAAGATGAAGGGACCGGAGAAGGACGCCGCCATGGCGGCCTTCGCGGACGGGCGGCTGGACGTGCTGGTCGCCACCACGGTGATCGAGGTCGGGGTCAACGTGCCCGAAGCCACCATCATGGTCATCGAGCATGCGGAGCGCTTCGGCCTTGCCCAGCTCCACCAGCTCCGCGGCCGGGTCGGGCGTGGCGCCGCCGCCAGCTCCTGCCTGCTGCTCTACTATCCGCCGCTGGGGGAGACGGCGCGGGAGCGTCTCTCCGTCATGAAGGAGAGCGAGGACGGCTTCCTGATCGCGGAGAAGGACCTTCAGCTCCGCGGCGCGGGCGAGGTGCTGGGCACCCGCCAGTCCGGCCTGCCGGAGTTCCGGCTGGCCGATCTGGCCGCGCACGGGGATCTGCTGGCCGCCGCCCGCGACGACGCCCACCTGATCCTGGAGCGCGACCCGGACCTCCAGTCGCCGCGCGGGGAGGCGCTGCGCACCCTGCTCTATCTGTTCGAGCGCGACGCGGCGGTGAAGTATCTGCGCTCGGGATAGGAGGACGGCGGAGGCGGCCTATTCGGCCGCCTGATCGCCGGCGGGCGCCGCGGGCGGGATCAGCTTGCGCCGCTGCTGTTCGGTCGGGCGCGGGTCGGGCGGGGTGACGATGCCGCCGGAGACGACCATCTTGATCCCGTCCTCCACTCCCATGTTCAGCCGCACCAGATCGCCCCGCGGTACGAACAGCAGGAATCCCGAGGTGGGGTTGGGCGTCGTCGGCAGGAAGACGTTCACCACCTCGTCCGCCGTGAGGTTCTGGATCTCCCCCTCCGTCGTGCCGGTGATGAAGCCGATGGCCCAGATGCCGCGGCGGGGATACTCGACCAGCACGACCTCCCGGAAGGCGTTGGACTGGTTCGCCAGCACCGTCTCGAAGATCTGCTTCACGGCCGAATAGACGCCGCGGATCACCGGCATGCGGGCAACGATCGATTCGCCCAGGCGCACCACCATCCGCCCGATGAAGCCCGCCGCGAACATGCCCACCAGCACCAGGAACAGCACCACCACCAGCAGCCCGATCCCGGGCACGCTGAAGGGCATGTAGGTTTCCGGGTTGTAGCGGGCGGGGATCACCCCGGTGACCATCCCGTCGATGGCGTCGATGAACAGCCAGGCGAGATAGAAGGTGATGGAGATGGGCGCCGTCACCAGGATGCCGGCGAACAGATAGGCGCGCAGGCGCGCGGCGAGGCTCATGCCGAAACGGCCGCGCTGCGGCGCTTCCGGCGGGGTCTCAGGCGTCGGCGAGGCTGCCACAGGGTCGTCCACGGATGCTCCTTTCCTCCAGCGGGCCTGTCCCAGGCCCGGGCCCAGGCCCAGGCCCTTAACAATGTAGGGCTATTTCCGCACAAAGCGCATGACCACCATCACGGCGGGGCTCCCGTCCGCAGGCGCACCGACGGATTACCCCGCAGCGACCGCGGCACCGGCCGCGCCCGGTCCGGGTTGTCCCGGTGACACCCCGCACGCGACCGGACGCCATGCAGCCACACGCGAAGATCCTGGCGGTCGCCACCGCCACCCCGCCCCACCGCTTCCCGCAGGAACTGACCCGCGATGCCGCGCGGGAGGTGTTCGCCGGCCGGCTGCGGGATTTCGACCGGCTGTCGCCTGTCTTCACGAACGCGGGAATCGAGGCCCGCCATTCCTGTGTCCCGATCGACTGGTACAAAAAGCCGCGGGGCTGGACGGAACGCAACGACGTGTATCTGGAAAGCGCCGTGGCCGTCCTGGAGACGGCGGCGCGGACGGCGCTGGAGCGCGCCGGGCTGGACACCGGGGCGGTGGATGCCATCGTCGCCGTCTCCTCCACCGGGATCGCCACGCCCAGCCTGGACGCGCTGCTGATGCAGCGCCTGGGCCTGCGCCCGGACGTGCAGCGGCTGCCCGTGTTCGGGCTGGGCTGCGCCGGCGGCGTGCTGGGTCTGGCGCGTGCGGCCAACTGGGCCGCCAGCATGCCCGGCCGCACCGTGCTGTTCCTGGTGGTCGAACTGTGCGGCCTGTCCTTCCGGCATGGCGACCTGAGCAAGGCCAATGTCGTGGCGACGGCCCTGTTCGGCGACGGCGCGGCCGCCGTGCTGCTGCGCACCGACCCGCCGGACGCCGGCGGGCGCCCCGCTGCGGGCCGCAGTTCCGGCGACCTGGGCCGCGTCGTGGGCTGGGCGGAGCATACCTGGCCGGACACGCTGGACATCATGGGCTGGCGGGTCGAGGACGATGGCCTGGGCGTCATCTTCTCACAGAGCATCCCCCGGCTGGTGCGGGAAAGAGTCGGCACGGTGGTCGATTCCTTCCTGGACCGGCAGGGCCTGTCGCGGCGCCGGCTGTCCGGCAGCATCTGCCATCCCGGCGGCGCCAAGGTGCTGGAGGCGCTGGAAGAGGTGCTGGCGCCGGCCACCGCCGGCCTGGACGATGCCCGCAGCGTGCTGCGCGATTACGGCAACATGTCGGCCGCCACCGTCCTGTTCGTGCTGGAGCGGCGGATCGCCGGCGGGGCGCGCGGGCCGCACCTGATGACGGCCCTGGGGCCGGGGTTCACGGCGGCGCTGGCCCTTGTGGAGCTTTAGGGCATGACGGTCGGCCTGCCGCATCTGGTCTTTCTGCTGGTGGCCGTGCAGCGGCTGCTGGAACTTCTCCTCGCCCGGCGCAACACGCGCCGCCTGCTGGCGCGGGGCGCCGTGGAGACCGGGGCCGGACATTATCCCCTGTTCGTGCTGCTGCACGGCGGCTGGCTGGTGGCCCTGTTCCTGACGGTGCCGGCGGAGGCGCCGGTATCCTGGCCGCTCCTGGTGCTGTTCCTGCTTCTCCAGGCCGGGCGCCTCTGGGTGGTGGCGAGCCTGGGGCCGTACTGGACGACGCGGATCATCACCCTGCCCGGCGCGCCGCTGGTCCGGCGCGGACCGTTCCGCTTCGTCCGCCATCCCAACTACCTGGTGGTGACGGGAGAGATCGCGGTGCTGCCGCTGGCCTTCGGCGCCTGGGAGATCGCGCTCGTCTTCTCCGGACTCAACGCCGCCCTGCTCTACCACCGCATCCGGGTGGAAGAACGGGCGCTGGCGCCGCGGCGCACGGTCGGAACCGGAAGCGGCCGGACGGCCTGAGAGTCCGGCGGCCGCAGCCGCGCGGGTCCGATCCGGGAAATTTGCCCGCCCGCGCGCGGCATTGTACCTTGGCCGCCCCACCACCCGATGGCACCCACCCGTGACCGACTTCCAACCCGCCGGTCTGGACCGGATCGAGCTGCTGAAATCCCTGACGCCGGAGGAGCGCGTCGCCCTGTCCCGCCAGTGCAGTTGGCGGCATTTCCACGCCCAGGAGCAGATCGTCGACCGCTCGTCGGAGAGCCGGGACGTCTGCTTCATCGTGGAGGGCCGGGTGCGGGTGGTGAACTACTCCCTCTCCGGCCGCGAGATCACCTTCGACGACATCGAGGCCGGCGGCTATCTGGGAGAGCTGTCCGCCATCGACGGGGAGCCGCGCTCGGCCAGCATCGTGGCGCTGACGGAGACGCAGGTCGCCTTCATGTCGCCGCGGCTGTTCCTGGAAACGGCGACGCAGCACCCGGCAGTGGCGCTGCTGGTGATGCGGCGGCTGGCCCGGATCGTCCGTTCGGCCACCGGCCGGATCATGGATCTGAGCACCCTGGGCGCCAATAACCGGGTGCATGCGGAACTGCTGCGGCTGGCAAAGCCGGACCTGCGGCCGGACAACACGGCGGAGATCACCCCCGTGCCGATCCACAACGACATTGCCAGCCGGGTCAGCACGACCCGGGAAACGGTGGCCCGCGTCTTCAGCGATCTGGCCCGCGACGGCATCCTGGAGCGCCGGGGCAACCATCTGGTCATCCTCGACTTCCGGAAGCTTGAGAACATGGTCGAGGGCGTGCGGGGGGATTAGGCCGCATACCTGTCGGTCTAACCCCGGCGGCGGTGTGATGCCCCGGACACATCTTTGACCTTTCAAACCCGGGCCGGGAGGTTTATATAGAGGACAGCTTGACCGTGACAGTTTCGACACGGTCAAGCCTTCAACCTCCTTATGAGGCTCCCTTCATCTTCGCCGGCTGTCCGCAGCCGGCGATCTTTTTTGAAGGGGCCCTTTTCCCTGGAAGCGTCCGCCCGTCCTATCCGCTTACACGCGCGAACTCGCGGAAGGTGACGGCGATCTTGTCCTCGACGATCGTCACCTCGCCACGTCCGACCATGCGGCCGGAGACGATGATGTCCGACAGGTCGTCGATCTTGCGGTCAAGCTCCACGATGGCGCCGCGGCCCAGCTTCAGCAGGTCGCGCACACGGATGGTCGAGGTGCCGAGGACGACGCTGACCTCCACCTCCGTGTCATAGATGGCGGAAATCTCCGGCAGGTCGGAGGTCGCCTTCTTCGGCTCCGCCTGACCTCCGAACATGGCATCGATGTCGTCCTGGTCCGCCATGATCCGTGGAGTCCCTCTGCTGTTCCGGACCGTCGCGGCCAGGACCTGTCGCGGTCCCGGCCCGCCGGGGATTCGGCGCATCCTACCATGCGCGGTCGGGGATCGGAGGGGGAAATGATGGGACGGGCCGGGCGGACCGGGAGCGCTGCGGCCGGCGCTTCCGGTCGGTTCCTGTCGCCCAGGGGCGCAGAGAGGACCGCCCGCCGGCTCACTCGGCCGGGGCGGCCTCCGTCTCCGGTTCGGAGCCCGACCGCTCGTAACGGAGGATCAGCCACAGGTTCAGCAGAACGCCGATCCCGAAGCAGACCACACCGGCGAGGAACAGTTCGTTGTCGGCGGCCCCGGCGGAGAGGAAGAGACCGAAGAGAGCGACCAGGGCCCCCGTGAGGCCGAGCATGGGAGAACGCATTTAAAACTCCGAAATCAGGAACAAGGTGTCAGGAGGGGTCCGTCAGACCCCGCGGGACCCGACGGTGCTGTCGGATTTCCGCGGCAACGGCTTGTCATCGTCGAAGAGTATCCGCGTCGCCGCCCCGTCGAGGTCGTCGAACTGGCCGGACCGCACCGACCAGAAGAACGCCGCAAGGCCCAGCAACCCCAGGAACAGGGCCACCGGGATCAGCAGCAACAGGCTGTTCATGATCCACCTCCTGCACGAGCCCCCGTCCGACGGCCGGACAGACGCATCGCATTACCGATGACGATCAGCGAGGACGAAGACATCGCCACCGCCGCCACCAGGGGCGTGGCATGTCCTAGCATCGCGATAGGGACGGCACACATGTTATAGATCAGTGTGAAACCAAGATTTTGCCGCACCAGCCGGTCCGCCTTGCGGGCAACGGCCAGCAGATCGGCCACCGGGGCCAGCCGGTCACCCTGGAAGACAGCATCCGCCGCGGTCTGCGCAATGTCCACAGCCGAAGCAGGGGAAACGGAAACATCGGCCGCAGCGAGCGCCGCCGCGTCGTTCAGCCCGTCCCCCACCATCAGCACCCGGCGGCCCGCCGCGCGCAGTTCGGCCAGCCGGGCGCACTTGCCCGCCGGGTCCACCCCGCCGCGCCAGTCGTCCAGTCCAAGCTCGGCCGCCAGCGTGGCCACCGCCTCCGGCCGGTCGCCGGAGAGCAGCTCGACCCGGTAGCCGGCGCGGCGCAGATCGCTCACCACCGTTGCCGCATCGCTGCGGGCCTGGTCGGCGAAGGCGAAGCGGACGGGCGCCCGGCCCGGCTCCGCCAGCCACAGCTCGGCATCCGCAACCGCGCCCGACGGTCCCGCCGCTGCCGCGACGGGCGCCCCGACGAAGGCGCGGCTGCCCAGGCGCACGGTGCCCTCGGCGGTGTCCAGTTCCAGGCCGCGTCCCGGCAGCTCCCGCACGTCGCTGGCGACGGGTCCGGACCCGGCGGCCCGGGCCAGGGCGCGGGACAGCGGGTGCCGGCTGTTCCGGGCCAGCGTGGCGGCCCGATCCAGGGCCGCCGCGTCGCGGCCGGCATCGGGCAGCAGCTCCGGCCGGCCGAGCGTCAGGGTGCCGGTCTTGTCGAACACCACCGTATCGACCGTCGCCAGCCGCTCCAGCGCGGTGGCGGACTTCAGCAGCGTGCCCTGGCGCAGCAGCCGGTCGCTCGCCACCACCTGCACGGCCGGAACCGCCAGGGCGAGCGCGCAGGGACAGGTGATGATGAGGACAGCCACGGCGATCAGCAGGGCCGGCTGCCAGTCCAGCCCCACCCCCAGGGTCCAGGCAAGGAAGGTGCCGAGCGCCAGGGTATGGACGACGGGCGTGTAGTGGCGCGCCACCCGGTCGGCCAGGGCGACGAAGCGGGCGCGGCCCTGCTCCGCCGCCTCCATCAGGCGCACGATCTCCGCCAGCAGCGTCCCCTCGCCGCTGGCCGTCACCGTGACCCGGAGGGGGGCGGAGAGGTTCAGCATGCCCGCGAACAGGCGCGCCCCGGGTTCGACCGGCAGCGGCCGGGTCTCCCCGGTCACGACGCTGGTGTCCACCTCGGAACGCCCCTCCGCCACGGCGCCGTCCACCCCCACCCGCTCCCCCGCCGCCACCAGCACGGTGGCGCCGGCGGGCACGGCGGAGGGAGCCGACAGGGCGGTGCTGCCGTCCGGCTGGAGCACGGTGACCGGCACACGGGCCAGGGCCAGCAGATGTTCCGCCGCCGAGCGGGCACGGCCGCGGGCCCGGCTGTCCAGGTAGCGCCCGATCAGCAGGAAGAAGAGCAGCATCACGGCGCCGTCGAAATAGGCGTGCTGCCCCTGGTTCATCGTCTCCCACAGGCTGATGCCGCTGGCCAGCGTCACGCCCAGGGAGATCGGCACGTCCATGTTGCTGCGCCCGGCCCGCAGCGCGGCGATGGCCGAGCGGAAGAAGGGCCGCCCGGCATAGAGCACCGTCGGCAGCGCGATCAGCGCCGACAGCCAGTGCATCAGGGTGCGCGTGGCATCGCCCATGCTGCCGGCGTGCCCCGACCAGACGGAGACGGACAGCAGCATGATGTTCATGGCGGCGAAGCCGGCAACCACCATGCAACGCAGCAGCTCGCGCTCGTGCTGGGCCTGGGGGTCGTTCTCCGCGGCGGTGTCGAACGGGGCGAGGCGGTAGCCGAGCCGGCGCACCGTCGCCACCAGCCCGTCCGCCCGCTCCCGCGGGCCGGACCAGCGCAGGGTCAGGCGGCGCGTGGTCAGGTTGACCCGCGCCTCCTCCACCTGCGGCTGCTTCGCCAGCGCCGTTTCGATCAGCCAGACGCAGGCCCCGCAGGTCAGCCCGTCCACCCGCATCCGCAGGCAGTGCGAGCCGTCCGGCCGGTCCTCCACCTGCGACAGCAGGTCGAGCTTGACCTCCTCGGCCGTCTGGAGCGGTTCCGCCGGCGCCGCTTCCCGCCGCCGGTAGTAGGCGTCGAGCCCCAGTTCGTGGATCAGGGCATGGGCACCCTCGCACCCGGCGCAGCAGAAACGATCGCCCGGACGCGGCACCGGCAGCCCGCAATGCAGGCAGCCCCCCGCGCCCGGCGCCTGTCCGCCCCCGCCGGAGCGACGGGCGGACAGCCCGTCGTCCGGACCGCGGTCGAGGTCGAACAGGGCAACGCTCATCGGACGACCATCCGGTCCGACAGGACGTAGGTGTCGCTGCCGTCGTGCAACGTCGCCTTCAGGTCCCACTGCCCCGGCCGGGGCAGCACGGTACGCGCGACGAAGCGGCCGTCGCCCACATAGTCGAAGGCCAGGGCGACGTCGGGGATCAGCTCCACCGGGCGCACCAGCCGGGGCTCCGCGATGCGCAGGGCGGAGAGCGGGGCGCCGTCGCGCCCCCTCACCGTCAGCACGATGCGGCCGTCGAGCGGGCCGCCCGCCGGCTCGAATGTGGCCTTCACCGTCCAGCCCAGGGCGTCCTGCCGGGACTGGGCCTCCAGCACGTCATTGTAGTGGATGCCGCGCTCGTAAGGCTTGGGCACCACGAGCCCGGTCCATGATTTCAACGCGACCACGATCAGGATCGTGTTGACCACGACCACGATCAGCATGCCGCCGACGAACACCCAGGGAATCCAGGCGCTCTTGCGGGGAGTCTCGGTCGGAACGGTCGTCACGGTCGATATCCTTCCCTGGCAGCGGTCAGTGCAGTGCGGCGGGCCGCGGCCCGACGAACACGGCATCGTAACGGTCGCCGGTGCCGTCCACCGGATTGCGCAGGATGAACTGGATGGAGGTCGAATCGGAGGTCAGGGCACCGCGCGGCGCGGTGACGAAGACGCGGAAGGGAACCACCGTGTCCGGTTGCGCCCGCAGCACGACAGGACCGCCGCGATCGCTTTCACCGACATCCTGCACCACCAGACGCGCGCCGTCGATACCCACGACACTCAGTTCGTAATCCACGTCGGCCCGCTGCTTATTCAGGATCTTCAGCGTGTAGCCGTTGCGGATGTCGCCGTCCGACAGGGTGACGAACAGGGGCGCGCGGTCGCGCAGCACGTTCACCTCCATCGTCGTGCGGGTGGCAAGCGCCGCGACCATGATGGCGCTGACCAGCAGCAGCAGCCCGGCATAGATCAGCGTGCGTGGCCGCACCGGGCGCAGCTTCGTGGGCAGCCCCTTGGAGCGGGCCTCCTGGTTGTTCTCCGTGTCGAAGGTGACGAGGTTCAGCGGCCGGCCGACCTTCGTCATGATGTCGTTGCAGGCGTCGATGCAGAGGCCGCAGCCGATGCATTCGAGCTGGAGCCCGTCGCGGATGTCGATGCCCGTCGGGCAGGCGGCGATGCACTGGCCGCAGTCGATGCAGTCGCCCAGTCCCTCCGGCGCCAGACCGGCCTTGGACCCGCCGCGCGGCTCGCCCCGCCACTTCTCATAGGTCACGACCATGCTGTCACGGTCGAGCATGGCCGCCTGGAAACGCGGCCAGGGGCACATGTAGGTGCAGACCTGTTCGCGCGCCCAGCCGGCCAGCAGATAGGTGGTCGCCGTGAACAGACCGACGAAGAAGTACTGGTTCACCGTGGCCGCGCCGGTGAAGAAATCCACGATGAAGGTCGGCGCATCGTTGAAATAGAGCACCCAGGCGCCGCCCGTGGCGAGCGAGATCAGCAGCCAGGCGGTGTGGGTGGCCGTCTTCAGCCCCGCCTTCTTCAGCGACATGGGCGACTGGTCCAACCGCATGCGGGCTCCCCGGTCGCCCTCGATCACGCGCTCGACCCACATGAAAAGGTCGGTCCAGACCGTCTGCGGGCAGGTGTAGCCGCACCAGATGCGGCCATAGAGCGCCGTGACAAGGAAGAGACCGAAGGCGCCGAGCACCAGCAGGCCGGTGATGTAATAGACCTCCTGCGGCCAGATCTCGATCCAGAGGAAATAGGCCCGCCCCGCCGACAGGTCGATCAGCACGGCCTGATCCGGCGCCCCCGGCCCGCGGTCCCAGCGGATCCAGGGCACGAGGTAATAGAGGCTGAGGCAGAAGACCAGAACCGCCGTCTTGGCACGGCGGTACGCTCCGGTCACGGCCTTGGGATAGACCTTGACCCGGCTGGCATAAAGGCTCTGCTCGGCGGCCACAGCGTCGGCCGACGGCTTCTGCCGGCGCGACCGGACCGCAACGGCCGGCTTCTCCATCAGATCTGTTTTGCCATCCATCGTGGCACCTTCGAATCGGGCGTTGCGGAGGGCCCGCAGGCCATCGGCTTGCCCAGAGGGAAAATTGGCCCGTGACGCTTTGTCCCGCCATGCGCTAGATCAAGAATGTCGCAGGCCTGCGGGGACGCCGGAAAAACCAAGCGCCCGTCCGGGGGGGAACCCGGACAGGCGCTCGGCTTACCCGGCGATGGTCCGGGGGAGGCTTACTGGCCGCCCCCCAGGGCGTGGACATAGGCGGCGAGAATCTTGACCGTCGCCGGGTCCAGACGCTCGCTCCAGGCCGGCATGCTGCCGCGGCGGGCGTAGGTGATCGTCTCCACCACCGTGGCCTTGTCGCCGCCGTAGAGCCAGATGCCGTCGTTCAGGCGGGGCGCCCCCATGTCGGGGTTCCCCTCGCCCTTCTCACCGTGGCAGACGGCACAGTTGTCGGCATAGAGCTGCGTGCCGCGCTCCACCGCCGCCGGGTCGGTCGCAGCACCGCTGAGCGAGAGAGCGTACTCGGCGACATCGTCGATCTGCTGCGCGTCGAGCATCTGGTCAACGCCGAAGCGCGGCATGTCGGAGACGCGGCTCTCCGGGTTGGTGTTGCGGATCCCGAACATCACCGTCTGGAGAATCTGGTCCGGCTTGCCGCCCCAGATCCAGTCATCGTCGGCCAGGGTCGGGAAGCCGACCGTGCCGGCCCCGCCCGCCCCGTGGCAGGCGGCGCAGTTGTCCGCGAAGGCGACACGGCCGGCCGCCTGCACATAGTTCATAAGCTCGGGGCTGTTCCGGATCTCATCGATCGGGGTCGCCTCGATCTTCGCCATGACCGGTTGCAGACGGGACTTCTCGGCCGCCAGCCGGTCGGCCAGCTCCTCACGCTGGGTCCAGCCCAGCACGCCCTTGGTGTGGCTGGACAGGGACGGCCAGGAGGGGAACAGGACCGAATAGACCACCGCGAAGAGGATGCAGACATAGAAGGTGTACAGCCACCACTTCGGCAGCGGGGTGTTCAGCTCCTTGATGCCGTCCCACTCGTGGCCGGTGGTCATCCGGCCGGTTGCACTGTCTTTCTCGATCTTTGTGGGCATGACACCTTCACCCCTTGCTACGGGCCGCCGGCGGCGGGTCGTCGTCGCGCAGCGGAATGGTGGCCTGTTGCTCCAGCCCTTCGCGGCGGGTCGGCCAGTAGACCCACACGACGACACCGACGAAGAGGACGAAGAACCAGACGATCCAGAGCTGTTTCAGGAGAACCAGGAAATCTTCCATCCCCGCCTCCTACTGCCGCAGGTCGTCAGGCGAAACCTTCGAGAAATCGACCAGAGTACCGAGCATCTGAAGATAGGCGACAAGCGCGTCCATCTCGCTGATGACTTCGGGATTGCCGTCGAAATCCCCGAGGACCGCCTTCGGATAGCGGTTCAGCAGCTCGGCCGTGTCCGCATTCGGATCGACCCCCGCCTGCAAGCGCACATCCTGCACCGCAGTCTGGATCTGCTCGTCCGTGTAGGGCACGCCGACCGCCCGGTTGGCCTTCAGGTGATCCGCCATGTCCTCGTAGCGCAGCGGCTTGGTGTTGAGGAAGGCGTAGGGAGGCATGATCGATTCCGGCACGACCGACCGCGGGTCGGTCAGGTGCGCCACATGCCAGTCGTTGGAGTACTTGCCGCCGACGCGGGCAAGGTCCGGCCCGGTGCGCTTGGAGCCCCACTGGAAGGGGTGGTCGTACATGCTCTCCGCGGCGAGGCTGTAGTGGCCGTAGCGCTCCACCTCGTCCCGGAAGGTGCGGATCTGCTGGCTGTGGCAGGTGTAGCACCCTTCGCGGACATAGATGTTGCGGCCGGCCAGCTCCAGCGGGGTGTAGGGGCGCATGCCCTCCACCCGCTCGATGGTGGACTCCACGGTGAAGAGGGGAACGATCTGCACCAGACCGCCGATGGACACCGTGATCAGTGTCAGCACGGCGAGCAGGATGACGTTCGTTTCAATCGGTTCGTGACTGAGTTTCATGATGGCGCCCTCCTCACTCGGCCGGGGCGGCGTGCGGAGCGAGCCGCGTCTGGCCGACGGGTTCGCCGCTCTTCATGGTGCGGTACAGGTTGTAGACCATGATCAGCGCGCCGGTCAGGAAGCAGAGGCCGCCGATGCCGCGGATCACGTAGTAGGGGTGCATGGCCTGCACCGTCTCCACGAAGGAATACTGCAGGAAGCCGTACTCGTCGTAGGCGCGCCACATCAGGCCCTGCATGATGCCGGACACCCACATGGCGGTGATGTAGAGGACGATGCCGATGGTGGCGATCCAGTAGTGCCACTCGACCAGGCGCAGCGACCAGACGTCCTTCTTCTTCCAGAGCGCCGGCACCAGATAGTAGAGCGCACCGAAGACGATGAAGGCGACCCAGCCCAGCGCACCGGAATGCACATGGCCGACGGTCCAGTCGGTGTAGTGGCTGAGCGCGTTGACCGCCTTCACCGACATCACGGGCCCCTCGAAGGTGCTCATGCCGTAGAAGGCGACGGAGGTCACGGAGAAGCGCAGCCCCGGATCGGTGCGCAGCTTGTCCCAGGCACCCGACAGGGTCATGATGCCGTTGATCATGCCGCCCCAGGACGGCATCCACAGCATCACCGAGAACACCATGCCCAGCGTCTGCGTCCAGTCGGGCAGCGCGGTATAGTGCAGGTGGTGCGGACCGGCCCAGATGTAGAGGAAGATCAGGGCCCAGAAGTGGACGATCGACAGGCGGTAGGAGTAGACTGGCCGCCCGGCGCGCTTGGGCACGAAGTAGTACATCATGCCCAGGAAGCCGGCGGTCAGGAAGAAGCCCACCGCGTTGTGGCCGTACCACCACTGGATCATGGCGTCCTGCACGCCCGCATAGGCGGAGTAGCTCTTCACGCCCACGAGGCTGACCGGCATCGCCATGTTGTTGACGATGTGCAGCATGGCGATCGTGATGATGAAGGCCAGCAGGAACCAGTTGGCGACGTAGATGTGCGGTTCCCGGCGCTTCGCGATGGTGCCGACGAAGATCACCAGATAGACGACCCAGACGACGGTCAGCCAGAGATCGGTGTACCACTCGGGCTCGGCATATTCCTTGCCCTGGGTGATCCCCATCAGATAGCCGGTCGCGGCCATCACGATGAAGATCTGGTAGCCGATGAAGACGAACCAGCCGAGCTGGGAGCCGCCGAACAGGGGGGCGCGGCAGGTCCTCTGCACGATGTAGAGAGACGAGCCGATCAGCGCGTTACCGCCGAAGGCGAAGACCGCGGCCGAGGTGTGCAGCGGTCGCACACGGCCGAACGTGGTCCATTCCAGGCCCAGATTGAGGCTCGGGAACGCGAGCTGGAAGGCGATGAAGACACCGGCCGCGAAGGCGGCGATGCCCCAGAACATGGTTGCGATGACGAAGGCGCGGATGACGTCTTCGTTGTACGCCTCCTGCACGACGGGTCCAGCCGTCGCGCGGGACGCCTCGCCGGTGAGCGCAATGCCCATAAGTACCCCCGGTCTTCTCAGGACAGTCGAAGCCAGTCGATCCTGGCCGTGTGGTCTGCCAAACGGAACTTAGTCAAATTCTACGTCGGGCAGTTTTGACGCATTGATTTGAATCAACGGAGCACCTTTCGCTGTGCTACAGTGTCGCAGTTCAGGGATCGACGCGGCCGGTTTTGACGAATGTCAATGCGCCGGGAACAAGGCGACCGGGTGCGTCGGAAACAGGGAGACGCCCGATGACCGACCTCAACGCCACCCTTCTGTCCACCTCATCCTCCCCCGCCGTCAGGCGGATCGCGCCGGACCGGCCCTGGCTCTGGCTGGAGCTCGGATTCCGCGACATGTCCGCGGCCTGGAGCGTCAGCCTGGGCTATGGCGCCGTCGTCACCGGCGTGAGCTGGCTGCTCGCGCTGGGCCTGACCGGCACCGGTCTGTTCCACCTTCTCTTGCCGATGTGCGCCGGCTTCATGCTCGTCGCTCCCCTGGCCGCCGTCGGACTCTACGAGTCGAGTCGGCGCCTGAGTCGGGGCGAACCGGTCTCGTTGGGAGCGATCGCACACGCGATGCGTGCCAAAGCCATCCCCCTTGCCTATATGGGAGTGGTGCTCCTGCTGTTCATGCTGTTCTGGATCAGGATCGCCACTCTTCTCTATGCACTGTTCTTCAGCGACCTGAATCCGAACTTCGATAATCTTGTCGGCATCGTATTCAACTCGTCTGTCAGCCTGCCCTTCCTGATCACCGGGACCGTTCTGGGTGGGGTGCTGGCGAGCGTCGTGTTCGCCATCTCCGCCATCTCGATCCCGATGCTGATGGACCGGGACGTGTCCGTGACCACCGCCATCTCGACCAGCGTCACGGCCGTTCAGGCCAACCTGAAGCCGATGGCGTTGTGGGCGTTCCTGATCGCCTTCTCCGCCGCCGTCGGCATGATGACCCTGTTCCTGGGCCTTATCGTCGCCCTCCCCCTGATCGGGCATGCCACCTGGCACGCCTACCGGGATCTGGTCGCCGACTGAGCGGCCGACCGGCCGGCGTGGCGGCGCGGCTCATGCCGACACCGCGTGCCACGCCATCAGGCCCAGAACCCCGGCGTTGAACAGCATCAGCGCCGGGGCCACGGCCCGCATCACCCCTCCCCATCGGAACCCGGCGGCCGAGCCGAGCACGCCCACCGCCACCAGGGCGGGGACCGTACCGGCCGCGAAGGCCGCCATGACCAGGAAACCACCGGCGGCGCTGCCGACCCCGACGGCCGAGGCGAGCGCCGCATAGAGGAAGCCGCAGGGCAGGAAGCCCAGCACCAGCCCCAGGAGATAGCCGTTGATGCCGCCCGGGCGGGCGAACAGCGGGCGCAGCGGACGCGACAGCCGGAGGCCCAGCGCCTGCGCCCAGCCCCCACCGGCCCGGCCTGTCAGCCGCAGCAGCGCCGGCATCCAGGCGGACAGGCCCTTCAGGCCCTGCCCGAGGAACAGGAGGGCGGCCAGCAGCATGAAAGCCGCCAGCAGCCAACGGTACTCCGTCGCCCGTACCACCAGCCCGGACAGCCCGCCGACCGCGCCGCCCAGGGCGGCATAGGTGGTCAGACGGCCGGCATGGTAGGGCAGCAGCAGCCCGCCCCGCAGCCGCGACAGCATCGGCGGCGGCGCGGCCTCGACCGGCCCGCGCCCCGCGATCCCGCCGGCGACCTGGGCCATGACGAAGGGCCCGCACATCGTCGTGCAGTGGCCGAACCCGCCGGCGAGGCCGGTCAGGAACATGGCCGCCATCACGGGGTACAGGCTGTTGCCCGTGGCGACGATGGTGTGGGCGTGGTCGTGCATGGTGATCCAGGCGGCGACTAAGGAAATTTCGGGCATCATATCGGTGCCCCCCCGTCTGCCAAGCCATGATCCGGATCAAGTGTAACGATCTATACCTCGGGATAGTCACCGGCCGCCCCTGACCCGGGCAGACCGCCGCCGGGCCTCTGGAATCGCCGCAGGGTGGACGCCAAGACGCTGATCCGCCAGCGGTTCCATCGGGACTCAGGGCAGGCGGCAGAGACTCCGGAACAGCGTTCATGCGAACGGGGAACGCCCGTACCGGGTCCCGTCCGCCGCCCACCGGCCCGCCTGGACAGGAAGCGGAGGGGTGTCCAGGCAGCCGTCCGGACGCTTCCGGGCGCCGGCGCGATGTAACGCGATTACCGAGAGCGCCCCCCCACGCCGACATGCAGGCGACAGCCACAGGCAGCAGCGGGGAAACCCGCCGCGGCAGGTGACGGACCAGTACCGGGGATGGTGGATCGTCCAGCCGGTGCACACCGTCAGGCACAGGAGCGGACGGTTGCCAAAGCGGACGGTGGCCGAAGCGGACGGTGACAGGATCAGGGCTGGAAGAACCTCGCGGCCGCTGGCCGGAACCCTGGGAAGGGTGGCGTCCCCAACGGGATTCGAACCCGTGTTACCAACGTGAAAGGCTGGTGTCCTAGGCCTCTAGACGATGGGGACGTTGTGAGGCGGGGCAGACTGTTAGCGGCCGGCCGGGGATAAATCAAGCCTATTCGTCGTACCCCGGCGCAGGGCCGTATTTCGCCCCGGCGCGGGTCAGGCGGAACCGCCCGCGGGGGCCGCGTCGTCGATGAAGAGCTGCACGCCCTCCTGCCCGTTCCAGCGGTCCGCCCGCAGGGTTCCGGCCAGATGCAGGGGCATCCCGCCCGAGCGCAGCAGCGCCTCCCCCAGCTCCCCGTCGAGGGCGCGGAAGGCGATTCCCTTCAGCTTCGCCCCGTCCGGACCGGTGAGGATGCAGCGCACATGATTCGCCCCGACCACGTCGGCGCGGACGATGCGGGCATCGGTGACGGCGAAGCGCGGTTCCGGGTTGCCGGTGCCGTAGGGGGCCAGCCGCTCCAGATGCTGCAACAGGTCGGTGCCGGCGCCGCGCACGGCGATGGCGCCGTCCAGGCTGAGCGTCGGCACCAGTGGCCCGGCCTCCGCAAGCTGGGCGCCGATACGCGCGCGCAGGAAGGACCGAAGCTCGTCCAGCCGGGCCGCCTCCACCGTGAAGCCGGCCGCCATGGCGTGGCCGCCGCCGGCCAGCAGCAGCCCCGCCTGCCGCGCCGCGATCACCGCCGCGCCGAGGTCCACGCCGCGCACCGACCGGCCCGACGCCTTGCCGATCCCCCCCTCCAGCGCCACGACGCAGGCCGGGCGGTTGAAGCGTTCCTTGAGGCGGGAGGCGACGATGCCGATGACGCCGGGATGCCAGCCCTCCCCCGCCGCCAGCACCAGTTCGGGCGAATCATCGGTGGCCCCCTCGACCAGCGCCAGCGCCTCCTCCAGCACCACCGCCTCCAGCTCGCGCCGCTCGGCGTTCAGGTCGTGGAGCTGGCGGGCCAGTTCCAGCGCCTCCGCCGGATCGTCGGTGGAGAGGATGCGGCTGCCCAGGTCCGACCGCCCCACCCGGCCGCCGGCATTCACCCGCGGCCCGACGATGAAGCCGGCATGGTAGGTGTCGAACCGGTCGTTGACGCCCGCCACGTCGGCCAGGGCGCGGATGCCGGGATTGCTACGGCGGCCGGCGACCTTCAGCCCCTGGGCCACGAACACGCGGTTCAGCCCGGTCAGGGGAACCACGTCGCAGACGGTGCCCAGCGCCACGAGGTCCAGCCAGTCGAGCAGCGCCGGCTCCGCCCGGCCGGTGTAGAAGCCGTCGCGGCGCAAAGCGCGGTTCACCGCCACGACCAGCAGGAAGGTGACGCCGACGGCCGCCAGCGTGCCGAGCGGACCGCCCGGCGGCTCGTCCAGCCGGTTCGGGTTGACCAGGGCCACCGTCCGCGGCAGCCGCGGCTCGGCCTTGTGGTGGTCCACCACGACGACATCGAGCCCGGCGTCGGCGGCGCCGTCCAGCACGTCGAAGGCAGTGGTGCCACAGTCCACGGTGACGACCAGCCGCACGCCCTGGTCGCGCAGGCGCAGCAGGGCCGGCAGGTTGGGGCCGTAGCCCTCGGCGATGCGGTCGGGGATGTGGATGCGCGGCTCCACCCCCAGGGCGCGGAGGAAGCGCGCCAGCAGCGCCGAGGAGGTGGCGCCGTCCACGTCATAGTCGCCGAACACGGCGATGCCCTCCCCCGTGCGGATGGCATGGGCGATGCGGCCGGCGGCGGCGTCCATGTCGCGCAGGACGCTGGGATCGGGAAGCTGCGTGCGCAGCGACGGGGCGAGGAAATCGTCCACGGCGTCCAGGGTGACGCCGCGGGCGGCGAGCAGGCGGCCGACGATCTCCGGCAGGCCGCGGCTCTGGGCGAAGGTCAGGGCCAGCCGCTCATCCACCGGCCGGGCGCGCCAGCGCCGACCGGTGACGGAGCTGTGGACGCCCAGGAAGGCGGACTCGGGAACGCTGGCTGTCGGCATGGACCGGCCCCCGCCGCCCCGGTCGGACCGGGACGGCGGCTTTCTTCAGACGCGGACGGGAACGGAAGGCTCAGGACTTCGGTTCGGGGATCATGCTCGTCTTGGTGCGGAAATTGTGGTGCGCCTCGACATAGCGCACGGTCCCGCTCTTCGACCGCATGACCACGGAATGCGTGACCGCCCCGCCCGGGAAGCGGCGCACACCGCGCAGCATGGCGCCGGTGGTGACGCCGGTGGCGGCGAACATCACGTCGCCCGAAGCGAGGTCGTGCAGGGCATACTTGCGGCTGAGGTCGGTGATGCCCCAGCGGCGGGCGCGCTCGCGCTCGTCGTCGTTGCGGAACAGCAGGCGGCCCTGGAACTGGCCGCCGATGCAGCGCAGGGCCGCCGCCGCCAGCACGCCTTCCGGCGCACCGCCGGAGCCCATGTAGACGTCGATGCCGGACTGCGGCTGGCTGGTGGCGATGACGCCGGAGACGTCACCGTCGCCGATCAGCATGATGCGCGCCCCGGCCTCGCGCGCCCGGGCGATCAGCTCGGCATGGCGCGGCCGGTCCAGGATGCAGACGACCAGTTCGGACACGTCCGCACCCTTGGCCTTGGCCAGATTGCGCAGGTTGGTCTCGACCTTCTCGTCCAGGTCCACCACGCCCTCGGGCAGGCCGCCGCCGACGGCGATCTTGTCCATGTAGACGTCAGGCGCGTTGAGGAAGCCGCCGGCCTCCGCCATGGCGATGACGGCCAGCGCGTTCGGGCCGCCCTTGGCGCAGATGGTCGTGCCTTCCAGCGGGTCCAGCGCGATGTCGATCTTCGGACCCGTGCCGGTGCCGACCTTCTCGCCGATGTAGAGCATCGGCGCCTCGTCGCGCTCCCCCTCGCCGATCACGACGCGGCCGTCGATGGAGAGGCTGTTCAGGGCCTGGCGCATGGCGTCGACGGCGGCCTGGTCGGCCGCCTTCTCGTCGCCGCGCCCCATCAGCAGCGAGGCGGACAGCGCCGCCGCCTCGGTCACGCGCACGACCTCAAGCGCGAGGTTGCGGTCCATGACCAGCGAGATGTCGCCGCGAACGCTCACCGGGACGGCGTCAACGCCGCTCTTTCTCGTGTCCATAATGTCCCCCTTGGGAGTCAGGTATTCATCGGTCACGCCAGGGTCGGCGTGGTCAGAAATCCTCGATGCGGATCATCCGCGGCGGCTCCAGCACCGTGTCCAGCGCGCCGATCTGGGCCAGCGCCCGCTGCATGGCGGCCTCGTCCGTCTCATGCGTCGTCAGCACCACGGGCACCGCCTCGCCGGGCGCGCGGCCGCGTTGCAGGAACGCCTCCATGGAGACGTTGTGGTCGCGCAGCAGCGCCGCCACGTCGGCGATGACACCGGGCCTGTCCACCACCATCAGCCGCAGATAGTAGCGGCCGCGCCGGCTGTCGATCGGGGACACCGGCAGCGGCGTCAGCCGTTCCGCCGGAACGCCGAAGGTCGGGGTGCGGCGGCCCTGGGCGATGTCCAGGATGTCCGCCACCACGGCCGAGGCGGTGGGGCCGGCGCCGGCCCCGCGGCCGACCAGCACGACCTTGTCCACGAAGTCGCCGTCCGCCACCACGGCGTTGAACACGCCGTCCGTGGCACCGATGGGCGAACCGACGGGCACCATGCAGGGATGCACCCGCTGTTCGATCCCGCGCTCCGTCCGCCGGCCGATGGCGAGCAGGCGGATGCGGTAGCCCAGCTCGTCCGCATACTGGATGTCGAGCGAGGAGATGTGCCGGATGCCTTCGACGTGTACGGAGTCGAAATCCACCTGGCAGCCGAAGGCGACGGCGGTCAGGATGGCGAGCTTGTGCGCGGCGTCCACGCCGTCGATGTCGAAGCCCGGGTCGGCCTCGGCATAGCCCAGCCGCTGCGCATCCGCCAGCACGGCCGCGAAGTCGCGGCCGGTGGTGCGCATCTCCGTCAGGATGTAGTTGCAGGTGCCGTTCAGGATGCCGTGGACCTCGCGCACCCGGTTGGCCGCCAGCCCTTCCCGCAGACCCTTGATGACCGGGATGCCGCCGGCCACCGCCGCCTCGTAGGCAAGCGTCAGGCCGCGGGATTCGGCGGCGAGCGCGAGCGCCGTGCCGTGCCGGGCCAGCAGCGCCTTGTTCGCCGTGACGACATGCCGGCCGTTGGCGAGCGCCGTCTCCACCAGAGTCTTGGCGACCCCGTCTGAGCCGCCGATCAGCTCGCAGACGACATCGACCTCGGGATCGTCGGCCAGCGCCGCGGCATCGTCGTACCAACGCAGACCCGACAGATCGGCGCCGCGGTCCTTGCCGCGCGAGCGGGCGCTGACGGCAGTGACGACCACCGGACGGCCGCAACGCGCCTCCAGCAGGTCGGCGTTGCGCCGGAGGATCTGAAGGACGCCGCCGCCGACCGTACCCAGGCCCGCAATACCGATCTTCAAGGGTTTCGCCATGCCATCCGTCCTCACGAGGTCCTGTCCGCCACGACCGGGCCGTTCTGCCGGCGCGCCCGCTCCAGGAACAGGCGGATGTTGCGGCAGGCCTGGCGGATGCGCTGGGTGTTCTCGACCAGCCCGAAGCGCACATGGCCGTCGCCGTACTCGCCGAAGCCGATGCCCGGCGAGACGGCGACCTCCGCCTCCTGGAGCAGCAGCTTGGCGAATTCCAGCGAGCCCAGCTCACGGAACGGCTCGGGAATCTCGGCCCAGACGAACATGCTGGCGTTCGGCGACGGGACCTTCCAGCCGGCCTGGGCCAGCCCCTCGATCAGCACGTCGCGGCGCTGGCGGTACATTTCGCGGATTTCGACCACACAGTCCTGCGGCCCGTTCAGCGCCGCGGTGGCCGCGACCTGGATCGGGGTGAAGGCGCCGTAGTCCACATAGGATTTGAACTTGGCCAGAGCCCCGATCAGCTTCTTCGACCCCACGCCGAAGCCGACGCGCCAGCCCGGCATGTTGTAGGTCTTGGACAGGCTGTTGAACTCGACCGTGATCGGCCGCGCCTCCGGGATCTGGAGCACCGACGGCGGCGGATTGCCGTCGAAATAGATCTCCGCATAGGCGATGTCGGACAGGATGTAGATGCCGTGCTTCAGGCACAGCTCCACGATCGGCCGGTAGAAGTCCAGCGTGACGGTCTGGCCCGTGGGGTTGGCCGGAAAGCTGACGATCAGGGCCGTCGGCTTCGGTACGCTGTGCTTGATCGCCCGTTCCAGGTTCGGAACGAAGTTGTCCAGCCCGTCGCCCACCGGGATGTGGCGCAGGGCGGCACCGGCCAGCATGAAGCCGAAGGGATGGATCGGATAGCTGGGGTTCGGCACCAGGATGACGTCGCCCGGGCTGGTGATGGCCTGGGCGAGGTTGGCCAGCCCCTCCTTCGAGCCGATGGTGACGATCGCTTCCGTCTCCGGGTCGATGTCCACATCGAAGCGGCGCTTGTAGTAGGCGCTGATCGCCTTGCGCAGGCCGGGGATGCCGCGGCTCTGGCTGTAGCGGTGGGTCTTGGGGTTCTGCACCGCCTCCACCAGCTTCGCCACGATGTGCGGCGGCGTCGGCTGGTCGGGGTTGCCCATCCCCAGATCGATGATGTCCTCGCCGGCGGCCCGGGCCCGCGCCTTCATGGCGTTCACTTCGGCGAACACGTAGGGCGGCAATCGCTTGATGCGGTGGAACTCGGCGTCGCTCATGGGATCGAGGCTGTCGCGGGTGGGAAGGACGCATATGTACGCCTGCGCCCCTGCCGAAGCGACAGGATTCTGGGCGCGGGCGGATATGACCTAGCGGCCAACGGGCTGCGGCACCGGCGGCGGTGCCGCGGGAACGGACGGCACCGCGGCAGCCCCCGGGGCGGGCGCAGCCGTGTTCCCCACCGGGCGCGCCCGCAGGTCCGCCGCCGTGGCATCCCCGGAGTCGCGGTCCGCCTGGAGCCGGTCGAGCAGCGCCTGGCGGTCGCCGGGGGTGGAGAACTCGGTCGGGCGGGCCGGCACGCTGGCGAGGTTGGGGTAGCCCGCCACGGTCGGATCGGCGCGGCGGACCGGGCGCTGGCCCGTCAGCACGGCCTGCGGATCGCTGCCTGCGGCGGCGGCATCCCTCGCGGGTGCGGGCCCGTCGGCGAAGACGATGCTGGGCAGGCGCACGTCGGCGCAGCCGCCGAGCAGCACCAGCAGGGGAAGGGCCGTGAGTGCCCTGGAACGTATGAGCATGAAGGGGCCGGTGTAACGCATGGCCGGATCGTGTATTAAATCCCCCGGGGCCGCAAGGCGCCCGGTTCAGCCCGTCCGCAACCGCCGGGCAGGTATTCCGCAGCCGCGGCCGGCCCCGCAGGCGGAAATCCCGCAGGCGGGAACTCCGGAGCGGGGACAATTGGCGCGCGCGTTCGTTTTCCGAGGGGCAACCGTCAGCCGAGGGATCGAGACATGGCCGAAAGCCAAGGCCCGGAGTTGAAAATTCCCGACCCGGTCGAGATGTCCCGCGCCATGGCGCGGATCGCCGAGCACAGCCAGCGGATCGTCAGCGAGTTCCTTTCCCGCCACGCCGAGATCTCCGGCTCCGCCGACCCGCTGAACCTGGGCGGCGCCTTCCTGGAGATGACCAGCCGCATGATGGCCGATCCGGCCCGGCTGATGCAGGCCCAGGTCTCGCTCTGGCAGGACTACATGACGCTCTGGCAGCGCACGACCCAGCGTTTCCTGGGTGGCGAGGCCGAGCCGGTGATCCAGCCGGCCAAGGAGGACCGCCGCTTCAAGGACAGCGCCTGGAACGAGAACACGCTGTTCGACTTCATCAAGCAGTCCTATCTGCTGACCGCCCGCTTCATGCAGACGACCGTCCACGGCGTCGAGGGGCTGGACGAGAGGACCGCCCGGAAGCTGGACTTCTACACGCGCCAGTACGTGGACGCGATGGCGCCCAGCAACTTCGTCATGACGAACCCGGAGGTGCTGCGCACCACCCTGGAGACGGGGGGCGAGAACCTGGTCAAGGGGCTGGAAAACCTGCTGTCCGACCTGGAGCGGGGCAAGGGCCAGCTCGCCATCTCCATGACCGACTATTCGAAGTTCGAGGTCGGCCGGAACATCGCCGTCACGCCGGGCAAGGTCGTCTTCCAGAACGACCTGATGCAGCTCATCCAGTACACGCCGACGACGGAGCAGGTGTTCCGACGGCCGCTGCTGATCAGCCCACCCTGGATCAACAAGTTCTACATCCTGGACCTGCGGCCGCAGAACAGCTTCGTGAAGTGGCTGACGGACCAGGGGCATACCGTCTTCATCGTGTCCTGGGTCAATCCGGGCGAACACCTCTCCGACAAGACCTTCGAGGACTACATGGTCGAGGGGCCGCTCGCGGCGCTGGACGCCATGGAGGCCGCGACCGGGGAGCGGGAGGCCAACGTCATCGGCTACTGCCTGGGCGGCACGCTGCTGGCGAGCACGCTGTCCTACATGACGGACCAGGGCGACGACCGGATCAAGAGCGCCATGTACCTCGTCACCCTGACGGACTTCTCCGAGCCGGGGGAACTGTCCGTCTTCATCGACGAGGAGCAGCTCGCCGCCCTGGAGGAGCGGATGCGCAGCCAGGGCTTCCTGGACGGCTCCGCCATGGCGACGACCTTCAACATGCTGCGCGCGAACGACCTGATCTGGTCGTTCGTCGTGAACAACTACCTGCTGGGCAAGGACCCCTTCCCCTTCGACCTGCTGTACTGGAACAGCGACAGCACGCGGATGCCCGCGGCGATGCACAGCTTCTATCTGCGCAACATGTACCAGCGGAACCTGCTGGTGCAGCCGGGCGGCATCACCCTGAAGGGCGTGCCCATCGACCTGCGGCGGATCACGGTTCCGACCTTCATGCTCTCCACCCGCGAGGACCACATCGCCCCCTGGAAGAGCACCTATGCCGCGACGCAGCTCTATGGCGGACCGGTGAAGTTCGTGCTGGCCGCCTCAGGCCACATCGCCGGCGTCGTCAACCCGCCCTCGGCGGAGAAGTACAGCCACTACCTGAACACGAAGCTGCCCGCCTCCCCCGATGCGTGGTTCGAGGGGGCGAAGCAGGTGCCGGGAAGCTGGTGGCCGGAATACGGCAAGTGGGTCGCCCGGTACGGTGGCGGCAAGGTGCCGGCACGGGTGCCCGGCGACGGCAGGCTGCCGGCGCTGGAGGACGCGCCGGGCAGCTATGTCCGGGTCAAGAGCCTGGAGTAGCGCCGGCCGGGCCGGCGGGAGGGCGGTCGCGTCAGTCGGCCGCCGCCTGCCCCGGCGCCGTCGTCCCGTCCAGGGTCCCGCCGACCTCCTCCCTGTACTGCCGGGCGAGCGCGAGATAGTGCGGGATGGTGTGGCGGTGGACCATCAGGTCCTTCTCCGCGATCGGGCGCAGGAACTTCGCCGGGCTGCCGCCCCAGACCTCGCCCGCCCTCACCGTCCTGCCGGGGGTGACCAGGGCGCCGGCGGCCACCATGGCGCCCCCTTCCACCGTCACCTGATCCATGACGCAGGCCTTCATGCCGATGAAGGCCCAGCTCTCGATGGTGCAGCCGTGCAGCAGCGCCAGATGCCCCACCGTCACGTCGTCGCCGATGATGGTGCTGGTCAGCCCGCCGGTGCAGTGGATCACCGTGCCGTCCTGGATGTTCGTGCGCCGGCCGATGCGGATCGGGTTGACGTCGCCGCGGATGGTGACACCGAACCAGATGTTGGCGTCCTCCGCGATCTCCACATCGCCGATGATCGTCGCGTTCGCCAGGAAGGCGGACGGATGGATGCGGGGCAGGATTCCCTTGAAGGGCAGGATCGTCGGGGTCATGCGTCGGTCTGTCCCTGTCGGTACACGGGAAGGAAGCCGTCGTCGAGGATCTCGTCGAGCGTATAGGGGCAATCGGCCGGCAGCGCGACCGTCGCCTCGCCATGGGCGGCCAGCCCCTCCTCTGCCAGCAGGACCGCCTGCCGCCACGCCCGGTCGAGGCGGACACGGTGGATCAGGCTCGGGCTGTCCTCAAGCTCGTCGCGGGCGTGGCCGCGATGCACCCGCACGCTGGCCCGCCAGAGGCGGCGGGGGTCGCTGGCGGGCGAATAGTCCAGCTTCAGAAGATGCTCGATGATCCGGGCCAGGGCGCTCTCCAGCGCGCGGAGGCGGCCCCGTCCCATGTCCTCGATCTCCTCGGCAAGGTGCTCGAAGTCGATGCCGGGGGCGGGCCGCCCCGCGCCCGCGGCGCGCAGACGGGCGGCCTGATCCTGGGTCCAGGCGTAGAAGTCCGTCCCGTAGAGCGACAGATATCTGTCCATGGCAGCCTCCTGGCCGGGAGAAGCCTACCAGACGTCCCCCGTCACGGGAACAGGGGCACCACCTCCAGGCCCGTCCGCTCGTCCAGGCCGTAGAGCAGGTTCATATTCTGGATCGCCTGACCCGAGGCGCCCTTCACCAGATTGTCGATGGCCGAGAGCACGATGGCGCGGCCCGGCAGCCGGTCGGCGAAGGCGTTCATCAGGCACAGATTGCTGCCGCGGACATGGCGGGTCTGCGGCGCCACGCCCTCCGGCAGCACCTTGGCGAAGGGCTCGCCGGCATACTGCTCCGCCAGGGCCGCGCGCAGGTCGGTGGCGCTGACGCCGGGCTTCATCCGGACATAGATGCTGGTGAGGATGCCGCGGGTCATCGGCATCAGGTGGGGCGTGAAGTTCACCATCATCTCGCGGCCGGCAGCGAGGCTCAGCCCCTGCTCGATCTCCGGCGCGTGGCGGTGGGAGGCGATGCCGTAGGCGTGGATGCCCTCCGCCACCTCGCCGAACAGGTTCGCCTGCTTGGCATCGCGCCCGGCGCCGGAGACGCCGGACTTGGCGTCGATGATGATGTCGTCCGTCTCCACCAGCCCGCGCAGCAGCAGCGGGATCAGGGGAAGCTGCGCCGCCGTCGGGTAGCAGCCGGGATTGGCGACCAGCCGGGCGCCCTGCACGCCCCGGCGGTTGATCTCGCACAGGCCGTAGACGGCCTCACGCTGAAGCTCCGGCGCCCTGTGGGCATGGCCGTACCACTGCGCGTAGGTCTCCACGTCCGCGAGCCGGAAGTCGGCGGAGAGGTCCACCACCTTCAGCGTCGAGGGCAGGCCGGCGATCACCTCCTGCGTCGTGCCGTGCGGCAGGGCGCAGAAGACGAGGTCGATGCCGGACCAGTCCACCTCGTCGATCCGGCAGAGGCGCGGCAGGTCCTCGTGCATCAGGTGCGGGAACACCTCCGCCACCGGCTTGCCGGCCTGCCGCTCGCCCGTCAGCACGCGGATCGCGGCGTTCGGATGGCGGACCAGCAGGCGCATCAGCTCGGCGCCGGTATAGCCGGACGCGCCCAGGACGGCGACGCGGATCGGGGTGATGTCGGGTGTCATGCGGCAACCTCTGGAAACGGACGCACGGGCGGCCCTTCCGCCAACGGCGCGTCAGAGAATGAGTTTCATGCCCTCGTGCGATGCCTCGAAGCCGAGGCGGCGGTAGAAGCGGTGGGCGTCGGTGCGGCTCTTGTGGCTGGTGAGCTGGACCAGGCCGCAGCCATGGGCGCGGGCGAGGTCGATCACGGCGCCGATCAGCAGCGCCCCCAGCCCCCGGCCGCGCAGCCGCGCCGCGACCTGGACGGACTCCACGGTGCAGCGGCGCTGCCCCTTGCGGGCGAGCGAGCGGCCGTAGACGAGATGGGCGGTGCCCACCACCTCCCCGTCGAGATCGAGGACGAGCAGGTCGCTGTTCGGGTCCAGCGCCATCTCGTCGAACGCCTCGACATAGGTATCGAGGTCGGACGGGTCCTCGCGGGTGCGGCCCAGCACATCGTCGGCCAGAAGCGCCACGATGGCCGGGACGTCCGCCCGGCGGGCGATCCGCACCAGCACCTCCTCGCACACCGATGCCCCGGTGCCGGGGACCTCCGTCGTCTCCGACATGACTGCCTCCCGCCTGGACCGCCCGGAGGCGGCAAAGAAAAAGGGGCGGCCCGCACGGGGCCGCCCCTGGTCGCATACCGGAAAAGCTCCGGAGCGTCCCGTGCTCAGCGCTTGGAGAACTGGAAGCTGCGGCGCGCCTTGGCGCGGCCGTACTTCTTGCGCTCCACGACGCGCGGGTCGCGGGTCAGCAGGCCGGCCGCCTTCAGCGCGGGGCGCAGGGCCGGCTCGTAGTAGGTCAGCGCCTTCGAGATGCCGTGGCGCAGCGCGCCGGCCTGGCCCGAAAGGCCGCCACCCGACACGGTGCACATCACGTCGTACTGATCGACGCGGGCGACGATCGAGAAGGGCTGGTTGATCATCATGCGCAGCACGGGCCGCGCGAAGTAGACGTCCAGCTCACGGCCGTTGACGATGATCTTGCCGCTGCCGGGCTTGATCCACACGCGGGCGACGGCGTCCTTGCGCTTGCCGGTGGCGTAGGCGCGGCCTTCCTTGTCCAGCTTGGGCTCCTGCGGCTCGGCCGACAGGCCCGCCGGCGCGGCACCGGGGCCCTGCTTCAGATCGGCGAGGCTGGTGATGGTCTGGGCCATGGGATTACGCGCTCCGCTTATTCTTCGGGTTCATGGCGGCGACGTCCAGCACCTCGGGCTGCTGGGCCTCGTGGGGATGGGCACCGCCCGCATAGACGCGCAGATTGCCCATCTGGCGACGGCCCAGCGGACCGCGCGGGATCATCCGCTCGACGGCCTTGATGATGACCCGCTCCGGGAAGCGGCCGTCCAGGATCTGGCCCTTGGACCGACCCTTGATGCCGCCGGGATAGCCGGTGTGCCAGTAGAAGATGTCATCCTGCCGCTTGTTGCCGGTCAGCTTGACCTTCTCGGCGTTGATGACGATCACGTTGTCGCCGCAGTCCATGTGCGGCGTGAAGGTCGGCTTGTGCTTGCCGCGCAGACGCATGGCGATCTGGCTGGCGAGCCGCCCGAGCACGAGGCCGTCGGCATCGATCAGAATCCACTTCTTATCGATCTCGGACGGCTTGAGGGAGAGAGTCTTCATCGGAGCACTCGCAAGACAAAGGTCCAGGCCCGGCACCTGGACCGGCACCGGAGCGGAGGGCTGTGTATGATGATACCGTTGCGCCGTCAAGCCGGAAAAGCGGCAACCTGACAGATATCTAGCCGAAGGTATTCCGATACCATTTCCACAAACCCATTGATATGAAAGCGTTTTTCAGGTCCGGAACCAACGCACCGGCGCACCGTTGCCGCTCCATCGTGGCAATGACAACGACGGAGCGATCGGATGTGGGGCAAAGGAGCGATGGCGGCGGCCGCGGTTCTGCTGCTGGCCGGCTGCGGCAGCACGACGGAGGAGTCCGCGGCCAGCGGTGCCATGGGCGGGGCTGCCGCGGGTGCTGTGGTGGGCGGCCCGGTGGGTGCGGTCGTCGGGGCCGCTGCCGGCGGCGGGGCCGGCACGGCCGTGGAGAAGCGCCAGGAGCAGGCCAAGGAAGAGCCGGCCGACGGGCAAACGCCCCCGGCACCCTCCCGCTGAGCGCGCCCGATGGCGCGCGTCAACCGCCCGCGCCACCAGGGGCTGGACGATGGCCGGGGATGGCGTAGGCCCCCGTCGCGTGGGCGACGGGATCGGCCTCCCCGTCGGAGTGCAGGAGAATCTCGCCATAGGCCAGCTTCTTGCCCAGGCGCAGCACCCGCGCCTCCGCGATCAGGTCCTTCAGGGCCGGCTTGCGCAGGAAGTTGATGGTCATGTGGCTGGTCACCGCCAGCGGCACCGGGCCGATCATGCTGAGCACGGCGCCGTAGAGCGCCAGATCGGCCATGGCGAACATGGTCGGCCCCGACAGCGTGCCGCCCGGCCGCGCCATGTGCAGATCCGGCGAGACCCGGACCCGGCAACTCCCATGGTCCATGGCGTCGATCCGCATGCCCGATTTCGTCACCTGCGGCATGCTCTCGGCCAGCATCGCCTCGAACCCCTCCTTCGTCAGGGCGGGCAGCGTCCTCACCTCGTCCGGCATGTATCCTCCCGTTCTTCGTTGCGGCGCGGCCGGCGCCGGTCTGTTCCTTATAGACGAGGCGGACGGGTTGGCTGAACCGGCCGATTTCCACTTGTCCGTTTTGTGTTTTTCGTGATTACACAGTCCGTATCCGCAAATTCCGCTTGCCAGCGGCCCCTCCCTGGTCTTTGCTGCGGTGGCTGATAGGATGCCGGCTCCGGCCGACCGCGGCCGCGCATCCCAGGAGCCTGTCATGTCCGCCCCCGGCACCGCCGTCTCTCCCTCCCCCGACACGCTGGTCCTGCTCGACATCGGCGCGGGTGTCGCCACCCTGACGCTGAACCGGCCGCAGGCGCGCAACGCCCTGTCGCGGGAGATGATGCTGGCGCTTCAGACCCGGCTGGACGCCGTCGCCGCCGACCCGGAGGTGAAGGTCGTCGTGCTGGCCGCGGCCGGCCCCGTCTTCTGCGCCGGTCACGACCTGAAGGAGCTGCGCGCCGGCAAGGGGCACGACCACCACCTCGCCACCTTCCGCCAGTGCGCCCGGCTGATGACGACGATCGTCAAGCTGCGCCAGCCGGTGATCGCCAAGGTCCATGCCATGGCGACGGCGGCCGGCTGCCAGCTCGTGGCGAGCTGTGATCTGGCCGTGGCGGCGGAGACGGCGAGCTTCGCCACCCCGGGCGTGAACATCGGCCTGTTCTGCTCCACCCCCGCCGTTGCCGTGAGCCGGGCCGTGCCGGCGAAGCTGGCGATGGAGATGCTGCTGACCGGCGATGCCATCGACGCCGCGACCGCGGCGGCGGCGGGTCTGGTGAACCGCGTCGTGCCGGCGGCGGAACTGGACGCGACCGTGGCCGGGCTCGCCGCCCGGATCGCCGCGAAGTCGCCGCGCATCCTGACCCTGGGCAAGGAGACCTTCTACCGGCAGCGGGAGATGGACCTGGAGGACGCCTACGCCTACACGGCCGAGGTGATGGCGCTGAACATGGGCCTGCACGACGCCGGCGAAGGTATCGACGCCTTCCTGGGCAAGCGCCCGCCGAGCTGGCAGGGACGCTGAGGGAGCCACCATGGATCACGACCGCTATCCGGACAGCCAACTCCGCGCCATCCTGGAGCGGGTCCGCACCATCGCCCTGATCGGCGCCAGCGCCGACCCGTCCCGCCCCAGCCATGGGGTCATGGCCTATCTGGCGGGCAAGGGCTACCGCGTGATCCCGGTCAATCCGGGTCTCGCCGGCCAGCAGCTTCTGGGCGAGACGGTCCGGGCCGGCCTCGACGAGATCGGGGAGCGGGTGGACATGGTGGACATCTTCCGCAACTCCGAGGCCGCCGGTCCCCTCGCGGTGGCGGCGGCGGAGCGCGGCATCCCCGTGGTCTGGATGCAGCTCGGCGTCCGCAACGACGCGGCGGCCGCGCGGGCCGAGGCGCTGGGGACCACGGTGATCATGAACCGCTGCCCGAAGATCGAATACGAGCGGCTGTTCGGGGCCGCCGGACACGGGCACGCGGGCCAGCCGCACGAAGGCCGGCCGCAGGCAGGACAGAGCAAGGGAGAGCAGCCATGAGTGACAACCGCAGTTCCGGCTTCGAGACGAGAGCCATCCATGCCGGGGCCGCACCGGACCCGGCGACGGGCGCGCGCGCCACGCCGATCTACCAGACCACCAGCTACGTCTTCGATGACGTGGAGGATGCCGCCGCCCTGTTCAATCTGGAGAAGGTCGGCTTCATCTATTCCCGCCTGACGAACCCGACCGTGTCGGTGCTGGAGGCGCGGCTGGCGGACCTGGAGGGCGGTGCAGGCGCCACCTGCACCAGTTCCGGCCATGCGGCCCAGCTCCTGGCGCTGTTCCCGCTGCTCACCCCCGGCGACGAGATCGTCGCGTCCCGCCAGCTCTACGGTGGCACGCTGAACCAGTTCGCCAACAGCTTCCCGCGCGCCTTCGGCTGGAAGACCGTCTTCGTGGACAGCGACGATCCGGAGAACTTCCGCCGCGCCCTGACCCCGAAGACCAAGGCCATCTTCATCGAGAGCCTGGCCAACCCCGGTGGTGTGGTGCTGGACATCGAGGCGATCGCCAGGATCGCCAACGGGGCGGGCATCCCCCTGATCGTGGACAACACCCTGGCCACCCCCTACCTGTGCCGACCGCTGGACCATGGCGCCACCCTGGTCGTGCATTCCACGACCAAGTTCCTGGGCGGGCACGGCAATTCCGTCGGCGGCGTGGTGATCGACAGCGGCCGCTTCGACTGGTCGAAGGACGGCCGGTTTCCCGCCCTGTCGGAGCCGGAGCCGGGCTATCACGGGATGCGCTTCCACGCGACCTTCGGCGCCCTGGCCTTCACCATCCACGGCCATGCCATCGGGCTGCGTGATCTGGGACCGTCGCAGGCGCCGCTGAACGCCTTCCTCACCCTGACCGGGATCGAGACGCTGGCCCTGCGCATGGAACGCCACAGCGCCAACGCGCTGGCGGTCGCGCAGCATCTGACGCAGCACCCGGCCGTGGCCTGGGTGAACTATGCCGGTCTGCCGGACAGCCGCTACCACGCGCTCGCACGGAAGTACCTGCCCCGCGGCGCCGGCTCGGTCTTCACCTTCGGGCTCAAGGGCGGCTACGAGGCCGGCGTGAAGCTGGTGGAGAGCGTGAAGCTGTTCAGCCATCTGGCGAACATCGGCGACACCCGCTCGCTGATCATCCATCCGGCCTCGACCACGCACAGCCAGCTCTCGCCGGAAGGGCTGGCCGCGGCCGGCGCCGGGCCGGACGTGGTGCGCCTGTCCGTCGGCATCGAGAGCGTAGAGGACATCATCGCCGATCTGGACCAGGCCCTGGCGACGGCCACCGGCACGGCACGGGCGGTGGAATAGCGCGAACCGGGCCGCGGGCGGGGACGCTCCCCTCCCGCGGCGCCCGGCGTCAGTCCGCCCCGCTCGCGGCCGGGGCGGCGGCGACCGCCGGCCCCTCCTCCTCTCCCGCCCGCGGCAGCAGCAGGGCGGCCAGCCACGCGGCCAGGGCGAGGGCGGCCAGCGTGGCGTACAGCAGCGAGAAGTCCTGCGTCCGACCGTAGGTGTACGCCACCATCTGCACGGCCAGCGGCGCAGCCCCCAGGCTGAGCACGAACTTCGCCCCGTAGGCGAGGCCGCGGTGCCGCTCCGGCGTGTAGCGGGCCAGCAGCAGATTCTCCGCCGGGATCTGCAAGCCGCTGGTGAAGACCATCGCGGTGGCCAGAAGCAGCACGAGGGGACCGCCCACGCCCCCGGCCAGGGCCAGGAACGGCACCTGCACCAGCAGGCAGAGGACATAGACCCGCTTCACCGGGAAACGGTCGGCCAGCCAGCCGCCGATGAACTGGGCGCTGCTGGTCAGCAGGTAGACCAGGGTCACCAGCCCGCCGATGCCCAGCGTGGAGCCGCCGACCAGATCGCCCATCCCCGCCTCGAACCATTTCGGCAGGGCCGTCTGCGTGCCGTTGAAGATCAGCCCGGCGCACAGCATCGTCACCGACAGCACGATGAAGGCCCGCACCACGTCGCCGCGCGATGCCCGCGGCTGCGGCCGGACATCGCCGCGGCGGTCGAAGACGAGGCCCGCCGCGATCATCCCCGCCAGCACGAGCCCCAGCAGGATGGAGACTGCCCCTGGCACGAGGAAGGCCGTATGCCAGTCCCGGATCTGCGCCAGCCCGCCGGCGATCAGGGCCGCGCTGGCGATGCCCAGGCTGCCGAAGATGCCCATGACGCCCATGGCGCGGCCGCGGTTGGTGGCATTCTTCACCACCCAGGACATGCCGACCGGATGGTAGATGGAGGCGCCGGTGCCGAGCACGGCCAGCGCCGCCATGAGCTGCACCGGGGTCTGTGCCAGCCCGGCCAGGACCGAACCGGCGCCGGTCAGGATGAACATGACCACCATCATCCGCGCGTCCGACCAGCGGTCGCCCAGCCAGCCGGCGAGCGGCGCCCCCAGCCCGATCATCAGCGATCCCAGGGTCCAGAGCCGGATCAGCTCGTCATAGCCCGTGCCCCAGGCATGCTCCAGCTCCAGCACGACGGTCAGGTAGAGGGCAGCCAGGATGTGCATGGCCATGTGGCCGATGCAGGAGAAGGTGATCGAGAGACGGGCGGAGCGCGCCTCCGCGACAGACAGGGCGGTCACGGCGTCGCCTCCCCCTCGGGCGCGCTCTCGCGCACCAGCCAGTCGAGATAGGGGGCGTCGCCGCGTCCGAGCGGGAGTTCCACGATGCACGGGGTCGCGTAGCTGTGCAGGGTGCGGACACGGGCGGCGAGCGCCTCGAAGCGATCGGCACGGGTCTTGGCGATCAGCACCACCTCCGCCGCCGTCTCGACGGCGCCCTGCCAGCGGTAGACCGAGCGCATCTCGGGCAGGATGTTGACGCAGGCGGCCAGCCGCTCCTCCACCAGGGTGCGGCCGAGTCGGTCCGCCTCCTCCGGCGAGCCGGCGGTCATGTAGACGAAGACCACGGCGCCGTCGTTCGACTCCATGCGTTTGCGCTCCGATTCCGGTGATTTCCAGGCCGGGGAGACTAGCGTAGCATCACTTTCGCGTCATTCGGGCTTGCGGCAGGGCGGACCCGCGCCGAGGGCCGGGGAGCGGCGGAGGCGGCCGGGAGATGGACGGGCAACGGGCAACCGGACAGAAGGTGGACAGGCCGACCCCGCAGCAGTTCCGCTGGCTCTGCGGCGGGGTTTCCCAGCCGGGCGGCAAGCTCTCCCTCTTCGATGCGGACGGCCGGCGGATCGGTGCCGCCACCGTGCGGGCCTGTATCGAAGCGGGCTGGGCGGAACCCTGGTTCGCCAACCCGATCAAGCCCGACTGGCTGGTCTGTAGACTGACCGATGCCGGCCGCGCGCTTGTCCTGGCGTCTCCGGAAAGCGACCGGACGCCTTGAAATCCCCAGGTTTTCCGGGCCGATGATCATTCCGTGCAGAAAGTGCCATCGCAGGCGTTGCATCGCCCGGACGAGGTGGCTATAGTCCGCGCCCGGGCTTGAGGGGCACCCCTCGCAGCCCGCTGGAGAGGTCGGAGCGTAGCGCAGCCTGGTAGCGCATCAGACTGGGGGTCTGGGGGTCGCTGGTTCGAATCCAGTCGCTCCGACCATTCTCTCCAACGGTGGTTTTCCCCTGACCGCCACAGCCTCAGCGACAAGCCAAAAATCTCGATGAATCGTCCGGCTGCCTGCGCACGGCATTCCGGGCGTTCTCAGCTGCGTGCAGGGCATCCCCCGCTACCGCCGATCCAGCATCCGGCGCAGCTCGATCAGCTCGGTGAGAATGGCTTCAAGCGCACGGCGTTTGTCCGCGGACAGGCCGGGCGCGGCAGGCGACAGCGGGTCGTCAGGATCGGCAGAGGCGGGACCGGCACAGGCGGATTCGGCGGAGATGTCGAGGGGCGCATCAGGGAGCGCATCAGCCCCCTCCTCCTCGGTCGGATCGGGTTCGCCCGTCTCCAGCGCCTCCTCGAACAGGCAGGTGGGGCCGCCGGCGTCCGCCGGATCGGGCACCTTGCCGGGCGGGGGCACGGCACCGCGGCTCTCCTTGAGCAGCCGCTGCACGCCCTTGATCGTATAGCCTTCCTTGTAGAGCAGAGACTGGATGCGGCGCAGCAGCTCCACATCGTCGGGCCGGTAGTAACGCCGGCCGCCGCCGCGTTTCAGCGGCTTGATCTGGGGAAACTTCGTCTCCCAGAAGCGCAGCACATGCTGCGGAACGTCGAGGTCGGCCGAAACCTCGCTGATGGTACGGAACGCGCTGGCGGACTTGGCCGGCGCCCGGGAACGGGTCTCGGCTGCGGCCCCGTCCGCCATGGGACGTTCAGGCTCCAGCACCGTCCGAGCCATTCACGAGGCCCTCATTGATCCTGTTCTTCAGCACATGGCTGGCGCGGAAGACCAGGACACGGCGGGGCAGGATCGGCACTTCCTCCCCGGTCTTGGGATTGCGGCCGATGCGCTGGCCCTTGGCCCGCACCGAGAAACTGCCGAAGGAAGAGATCTTAACCATGTCGCCCCGGGCCAAGGCATCGGAAATCTCATCCAGGACGCTTTCGACCAGATCGGCGGATTCATTCCGCGACAGGCCCACCTCCTGATAGACCGCTTCGCTCAACTGCGCGCGCGTTACGGTATTGGCCATGGCGCATATCCCCCCAGACGCCCCTGTGGCAAAAACCGTACTTTGGCGGCATAAATCCGTCAATTCCAAAGAGTTGGCGCGGAATGTTGAGATGTTCGCGTGACCGCGCAGCAGTCAGGGGTACGGCGGGACGGGCATGCCGCCCTCACCAGCGGACCAGCGCCGCCCCCCAGGTGAAGCCGCCGCCCATGGCTTCCAGCAGCACGATGTCGCCGCGCTGAACGCGGCCGTCGTGCACCGCCTCGCACAGCGCCAGCGGGATGGAAGCGGCCGAGGTGTTGCCGTGGTGATCCACGGTCAGCACCACCCGCGACCCGTCGAGCTTCAGCTTGCGCGCCGTGCTCTCGATGATGCGCAGGTTGGCCTGGTGCGGCACCAGCCAGGAGATGTCGGCCGGCGACAGGCCGTTGGCGGCCAGCGCCTCCTCCACCACATGGGCGAGGTTGACGACGGCGTGCTTGAAGACCTCCTGCCCCTTCATGCGCAGGTGGCCGACCGTCTGCGTCGTGGACGGACCGCCATCGACATAGAGCAGGTCATGATGGCGCCCGTCGGAATGCAGGTGGGTGGAGAGGATGCCGCGGTCGGCAGCCGTCCCCTCGCCCTCCTCCGCGCGCAGCACGACGGCGCCGGCACCGTCGCCGAACAGCACGCAGGTCGTGCGGTCGGTCCAGTCCAGGATGCGGGAGAAGGTTTCCGCCCCGATCACCAGCGCCGTGCGCGCCTGACCGGCCTTGATGAAATTGTCCGCGATGGCGAGGGCATAGACGAAGCCCGAGCACACCGCCTGCACATCGAACGCGGCGCCGCGCGTGATGCCCAGCCGGGCCTGCACCTTCGTGGCCGTGGCCGGAAAGGTCTGGTCGGGCGTGGCGGTCGCCAGCACGATCAGGTCCACCTCGTCCGCAGCCACGCCGGCATGGGCCAGGGCGGCCCGCGCCGCGGCCTCGGCCAGATCGGAGGTGGTCTCCCCCTCCGCCGCGATGTGGCGCGACCTGATGCCGGTCCGTTCGACGATCCACTCGTCGGACGTCTCGACGATCCGCGTCAGATCCTCGTTGGTGAGGACGCGCGCCGGCAGGTAGGCGCCGCATCCCAGGATAACGGATCGCAAGGGCATCAGACGGCAGCCGCCTCGGTGGCTTCGGGGGAAGGAGCAGCGGCTTCCAGAGCCGCCTGCAAGCGGGCCAGCTCGTCCCGGATCTTCTCGTTGAAGCCGTGGACGACCAGATCGCCGGCGACGCCGATGGCATTGGCGAAACCAAGGGCATCGGTGCCGCCATGGCTCTTCACGCAGACGCCGCGCAGCCCCAGGAACATGGCGCCGTTGTAGCGGCGCGGATCGGTCCGCAGCCGCAGCTTCTGGAAGGCGCCATGGGCCAGCAGATAGCCCAGCTTCGCCAGCAGCGACGACTTGAAGGTCCGCTTCAGGAACTCGGCATAGAGCTTGGCCGTGCCTTCCGCCGTCTTCAGGGCGATATTGCCGCTGAACCCGTCGGTCACGATCACGTCCACGCTGCCGGCGGCGATGTCGTTGCCCTCGACGAAGCCACGGAAGTTCTTCGCCAGGGCCGAAGCGCGCAGCGCGCTGGCGGCCTGCCGGATCGACTCGTGACCCTTCTGCTCCTCCGACCCGACGTTCAGCAGACCGACCGTCGGCTCCAGCAGGCCCAGGACGGTGCGCGAGAACACCGTGCCCATGACCGCGAACTGGACGAGGTTGTCCGCATCGCATTCGAGGTTGGCGCCGAGGTCGAGCATCACGCTCTCCCCCCGCAGCGTGGGGAAGAACGAGGCGATCGCCGGCCGGTCGATGCCCGGCAGCGTCTTCAGCACGAACTTCGCCATCGCCATCAGGGCGCCGGTGTTCCCGGCGGAGACGACGCAGGCAGCCTCACCCGACGCCACGGCATCGATGGCGAGCCGCATGGACGAGGTGCGGCCGGCACGAAGCGCCACCGAGGGCTTGGCGTCCCCGGCGATGGCATCGGGCGTGTGCCGGACAGTGGAGACCGCCGCCAGCGCGGGGTATCGGGCGAGCAACGGACGGATCCGCTCCTCGTCCCCCACGAACAGGTAGTCGACGTTCGGGCACCGCTCCCGGGCGATGTCCGCTCCGGCGACGACCATGTCAGGGGCATGGTCCCCGCCCATGGCGTCGAGGGCGATACAGAAGCGCTCGCTCACGGATCAGGCGGGTCCTTCGCCGCTGGCTGACAAACCGGTCAAGGGGTCTCCCCCGTCGAGGTCAGGCCGAAGCGTTCTGCACAACCTCGCGGCCGTCGTAGTGGCCGCAGGAACCGCAGACATGGTGGGGGCGCTTCAGCTCACCGCAGTTCGGGCACTCGCCGTAGGCCGAGCCCTTCAGCGCGTGGTGCGACCGCCGCATGTCACGCCGCGACTTGGAGGTCTTCTTCTTAGGAACAGCCATGATCGTCAACTCGCAATTTATAAGGCGGCCACGGGGGGCCGCCTGGGTCGGAGCGCTTGGATACTGGAATTGCTCCCAGGGGGCAAGCGAGAATCCTGACTTTAGGTGGGGCGCTTCAGCCTTGCAAGCTCAGCGAAGGGATTGGGCCGGGCCGCCTCGACGACCGCCCCCTCCTCCTCCGGCTCCACGATGTCCTCGAAACTGGCCCCCTCCTTGCGGGGATAGGGATCGAGCGCCAGCGACAGGTGCTGGGCAGCCAGTTCCCCGATGTCGATGATACCACGGGGCATGGCCTCGGGCACGTCGGCCTCCTCCAGCGCGGCGAAGGAGACCTCGATCTCCTCTTCCTCCGTCTCCTTGGGGAGCAGGTGGTCCGGCGCGAAAAGGGCTGAAAAGCTGTCCGCGACATGGGCGGCCACAGGCTCCAGCGTGACGACGCAGGTCTGCGTCACGTCCGCCTCCAGCTCGCCCGTGACGCGGACCATCTCGCCCCGCACCCGGCGCAGCCGCACGGTCGCCTTCAGGAAGGCGATGTCCTGGAGGTCGAAGCGGCGGGCCAGGGCTGCGCGCTCCGCCGCCGTCGCCTCGATCTTCTCGACCATGCCGCCGGGCGACACGGTATCGGCGATCACGGGCCGGGAGAATTCCGGCGCCGTCCTTGCAGTTTCGGTCATGTCGATCACTCCGCTTGCGGCGCCGGCCCGAACTCGACCTCGCCCGCCAGCAGGCGGTCCGCCGGGAAGCTGTCCAGGGCGGCGGCCTCACGCCTCACATAGTCGGCGACCCGGCGGACGGCCGCCCGCTCCGGCAGGGTGGAGCCGAACAGATTGCGGTCCAGCGCATTCTCCAGCGCCTCGGGCGCGGCATCCGCCGCGAGCCCCGAGTCGTAGGCGGCGACGCGCCCGTAATAGTGGGACGCCAGCTCCTTCACCTTGCGCCCGACACTCAGATCGTAGACCCCGATCTCCCGCAGCCCCGAATCCATCTCCGCGAACATGAAGTCGAACAGGGCCTGATTGAACGCGGCTGCACGCTCCCCCTCCTTCGCCAGCCGGCGCATGACCAGCCAGGCGTGCAGCGACACCATCTCGAAGCGCCCCTCGAAGGTGTCGGGCACGCCGCAGTCCCGGTAGAAGCCGGGCAGGCGCGCCTGGGTCACGATACGGCCATAAAGCAGCGCCACGGTGCGCTTGGTGTTCGGGCGGAACAGGCGTGTCAGCACGGGAAGCGTGTCCAGAAGGGGCACAGGGCCGGCCGACGACGGGGGCGTCGTTGACAGGCCGCGGCGGCGGATGCGAATGTCACCCGCCAAATGGGGCAAGGAGCCGGGGCAGTCAAGCAGACCTTGGAGCCCCCGCCCCCGATGCGACGCCGCGTGCGGCCCTCCGGAAACAGCGACGCCTCAGACGATGCACAAGCGATCCACCCTCCTGCTTCTGACCGCCGGCCTCGCGCTGGCCGGCTGCTCGCCGATCGTCGCCACCCGCGGGAACCTGACCGACACGCAACGTCTGTCGGAGATCCAGCCCGGGGCGACCTCGCGCGACCAGGTGCAGTACCTGCTCGGCTATCCGACGGCGACCGGAACGGTCGATCCGAACGTCTGGTACTATATCGGCCGCCGCACGGAGCAGACGGCCTTCTTCCAGCCCGATGTGGTGGAGCAGCGGATCGTCCGCATCCGCTTCGACGGCAACGGCACCGTCGCAGCGCTGGACGAGATCGACGGCAACGCCGCCCGCGCCATCGATCCGTCCGAGGCGGCGACGCCGACGGTCGGGCGCGACATGAGCTTCCTGGAACAGCTCGTCGGCAACCTGAACCGTCCGACGCGCAAGAAGAAGGACGACGACAAGAAGAAGAAGGGCGGCAGGCGTTAGGCCCGTCCCGCCCCCCCCCCGATTGCAGGGCCGCCGCGGAACGGTGGTCAGGCCCTCTGAAAAGGAAAGCCCCGGAACCTTGCGGTTCCGGGGCTTCTTCGTTCCGACGGTCGGAACCGTCAGCCGCCGTGGGCGAGAATCGCCAGCAGCAGCAGGGCAACGATGTTGGTGATCTTGATCATCGGGTTCACGGCGGGGCCCGCCGTGTCCTTGTAGGGGTCGCCGACGGTGTCGCCGGTCACCGCCGCCTTGTGGGCGTCGGAGCCCTTGCCACCGTGGTGGCCTTCCTCGATGTACTTCTTGGCGTTGTCCCAGGCGCCGCCGCCCGAGGTCATCGAGATGGCGACGAACAGGCCGGTGACGATCACGCCCAGCAGCATGGCGCCGACGGCCGAGAAGGCGGCGCCCTTGCCGGCGATCACGAAGACCACGAAGAACAGCACCACGGGCGCCAGCACCGGCAACAGCGAGGGGATGATCATCTCCTTGATCGCCGAGCGGGTCAGCATGTCCACGGCGCGACCGTAATCGGGCTTGCTGGTGCCGGCCATGATGCCGCTGTTCTCGCGGAACTGACGACGCACCTCCTCCACCACGGAGCCGGCGGCGCGGCCGACGGCGGTCATGCCCATGGCGCCGAACAGGTACGGCAGCAGGCCGCCGATGATCAGGCCGACGACGACGAAGGGATTGTCGAGGCCGAAGTTGAGCTGGCCCTCAAGCCCGGCGAAGTACGGGTACTTCTCCGGGTTGGCGATGAAGTACTTGAGGTCCTCGTTGTAGGCAGCGAACAGCACCAGGGCACCCAGACCGGCCGAGCCGATGGCATAGCCCTTGGTCACGGCCTTCGTGGTGTTGCCCACCGCGTCCAGCGCGTCGGTGGTGACACGGACATCCTTCGGCAGGTCCGCCATCTCGGCGATACCGCCGCCGTTGTCCGTCACCGGGCCGTAGGCGTCCAGCGCCACGACCATGCCGGCCACCGCCAGCATGCTGGTCACCGCGATGGCGATGCCGAACAGGCCCGCCAGCAGGTAGGTGGCGATGATGGCGGCGCAGATCACCAGCGCCGGCAGGGCCGTCGCCTCCATGGACACCGCCAGACCCTGGATCACGTTGGTGCCGTGCCCGGTGGTGGAGGACTGCGCGACGGACTTCACCGGGCGGTAGTCGGTGCCGGTGTAGTACTCGGTGATCCAGACGATCAGCCCCGTCACGGCCAGACCGATGACGGCGCAGAGATAGAGGCTCGTGCCGGTGAAGGTCTTGCCGCCGACGGTCAGGGCCGTGTCGAAGCCTTCCGGCAGCACCCAGGTCGTCACCGCGGCGATGGCGCCGAGCGAGAGCACGCCGCAGGCGATGAAGCCCTTGTAGAGGGCACCCATGATGCTGTTGCTGCTGCCCAGCTTCACGAAGTAGGTGCCGATGATGGAGGTGATGATGCAGACGCCGCCGATCGCCAGCGGATAGACCATCATCTCCGGCAGGAACGCCTGACCGGCGAAGAAGATCGAGGCCAGGACCATGGTCGCCACGACCGTCACCGCATAGGTCTCGAACAGGTCAGCCGCCATGCCGGCGCAGTCACCCACGTTGTCGCCGACATTATCGGCGATCACGGCCGGGTTGCGGGGATCGTCCTCGGGGATGCCCGCTTCGACCTTGCCCACCAGATCGGCGCCCACGTCGGCGCCCTTGGTGAAGATGCCACCGCCCAGGCGCGCGAAGATGGAGATCAGCGAGGCGCCGAAGCCGAGCGCGACCAGCGCGTCGATCAGGCCGCGACCGTCGTACTCCATCGAAATCAGGGCGAAGTAGTATCCCGCGACCGCCAGCAGCGCGAGACCGGCCACCAGCATGCCGGTGACCGCACCCGCGCGGAAGGCGATGGACAGGCCGCTCGCCAGCCCGTGGCGGGAAGCCTCCGCCGTCCGCACGTTGGCCCGGACCGAGACGTTCATGCCGATATAGCCGGCCGCGGCCGACAGGATCGCGCCGATCAGGAAGCCGATGCCGACATGCAGGCCGAGAAGCAGCCACACGACCACGAAAATGACGCCGCCGACGATGGCGATGGTCGAATACTGGCGGTTCAGGTAGGCGCTGGCGCCGATCTGGATCGCCTGGGCGATCTCCTGCATGCGCGCGTTACCCGGGCTCGCCGCCAGCACCGACCGCGACGTGATCACGCCGTAGGCGATGGCGAGCAGGCCGCAGGCCAGCACGAAGAGTAGCACGGTTGTTGTCATGACGTTCCCTTAGCCCGTTGGCGGCACCGGCGGGTCGGCCTCGTTCGAGGACCCGGTCGGGCTTGGCTCGGCCGGCGCCAGAAGAGTGCCGGGAAAATGCCACGGTGGCATTTTCTTGGCAATCACATGGCAGGGCGTCAGATTGGCCGAAAGGCCGCAGGATTGCTGGGGTTTTGGCCTGTCCGGAGCCTATCCGGAAGGCGTGCGTCATTCCGCCGTCGCAGCACCGGCCGGGCGATTGCCACGGAGGGTCCGAGCCGCTCCGTCAGTAGGCCGGACGCTGGCTGACCGTCTGGATCAGCACATCCTTGACCACGTCCGCCCCCAGTTCCTTGACCGCTGCCTCCATCAGCTTCGAGCGCACCCCGGCCACGTCGATGATCTGGCCGTCGAGGACCTGTGCCTTGCCGATGTTGCCGTAGAGGGCCGTGAGGAAGGCGGCATTCAGGCGCGGGGAGATCAGCTTGACCTGCTCCTTCGTCGCCTCGTCCGGCACCTCGATGGCGACCGTCAGCATCACCGTCTGCTCCACCCGCTTGTCCCCGATCACGGGCAGGATCAGCGGTCCGATGGTGACGAAGGCCGGCGGCCCCACGGGCTTCGGCTTCTCCTCCGCGGCGTGGGCGCCGTCCTTGTGCTGACCGAACATGATGTAGCCGCCGACACCGCCACCGATCAGCATCAGAAGCGCGAGCGCGAACAGGACGATCTTCTTCATGGGCGGTCCCGGCGCCGGGATGGCGCATCCGTAAGGAGTATAGCCCCGGCGGACGGGCAAGGCGATGGGCCGCCCGCCGCAGACGCTGCGGCAATCCCCCCGGATAAGGCCACAGCAGTCCTTTCGATTTCCTCAAGCACCGTCGCCCCCAGGAGGACCCGCCGATCCGGCGGGGCGGCCGTCAGAAATGCTGCCAGCCGGGGCGGTCGAGCGGCAGGGGCGCGCCTGCGGCGTCCAGTACCGTGACGGCCGGCCCCCCGGCGAGAACACGGCCGATGCCGGTCACGGACACGCCACAGGCCCGGCCGGCGGCGAGCACCGCCGCCTCCCGCGCCGCCGGGGCGGTGAAGGCCAGCTCATAGTCGTCGCCGCCGGTCAGTACCGTCGCCAGCAGATCCGGCGCCGCCGCAAGCAGGGTCCGCGCCGCCGCGGACAGCGGCAGCCTGTCCGCCCGGATCTCGATCGCCACGCCGGAGACGGCGGCGATATGGCCGAGGTCCGCGACCAGCCCGTCGGACACGTCCAGTCCGGCGCTGGCAAGCTCGCGCAGGGCCGGGGCGAAGGCCAGACGCGGCTCAGGTCGCCGCAGCCGGGCGACCAGCGGCGCCCAGTCCGCCGCCAGCGGCAGCGCCGCCGGCTCCCGTCCCAGCACGCGCAGCAGGGCCAGGGCGGCATCGCCCACCGTTCCGGTCAGGAAGACGAGATCGCCGGGACGCGCCCCCGCCCGCCGCACCATCCGCCCGGCCGGGACCAGTCCCAGGGCGCTGACGGTCAGGGTGACGGGCCCGGAGGTCGAGACGGAATCACCGCCCAGCAGATGGATGCCGTAGCGCCGCTGATCCTCGCCCAGCCCGGCGCAGAAGCGGGCCAGCCAGTCTTCCGCGCAGTCCCGCGGCAGCGCCGTGACCAGGCTGTAGGCCAGCGGCACCGCCCCCTTGGCGGCAAGGTCGGAGAGGTTGACCCGCAGCAGCTTGGCCGCGATGTCCTCCGGCGGATCGTCGGGCAGGAAATGGACGCCGGCGACCATGGCGTCCGTCGTGACGACCAGCTCCATGCCCGCCGGCACGGCGACGGTGCCGGCATCGTCGGTCAGCCCGAAGGCCCCGGGATAGCCCTGGGCGAGCGGCTTCAGATAGCGGTCGATGCGGCCGAATTCGCCCGCGGCCGCGGGCGCAGCGGAACCGGGCGCGGCCGGGGTCGCGCCCTGCCCGGTCACCGGATGCCCCCGCTCACGGGCGGCCCCCGCTCACCGGCGCGTCTCGCGCGCCGCCATCTCCTCCGGGCGGAGCTGGCGGGCGATGCGGTCGAGCACGCCGTTGACCATCCCCGGCTCGCGGCCGGCGAAGAAGGCGTGGCCGACATCGATGTAGTCGTTGATGACGATGTGCGGCGCCACACCGGTGTTGCCCAGCAGTTCCCAGGCCCCGGCGCGCAGGATGGCGCGCAGGATCGGCTCCATCCGGTCCAGGCCCCACTGCCGGTCCAGCACCCCGGAGATGAGCTGGTCCGCATCGGCCTGCCGGGCCGTGACCCCGCGCACGATGTCGGCGAAGAGCTGCGGGTCGGCGGAGACGTAGTGGTCGCCGTCGATCTCCTGACCGAGACGGTGGCGCACGAACTCGCCGATCGCCGTCTCGCTCGGCGTGCCGCCCAGCTCGATCTGGTAGAGCGCCTGCACGGCGGCGAGCCGGGCAGCGCTACGCCGTGCCTTGGCCGACCCTGTCGGCTTGGGCGGGACCGGCTCGGCGGCCGGGGGCGGCGGGGAAACTGTCTTCTTCGGGGGCATCTCGGTCCGGCCTTGCGGCGGGTCAGCGGGCGTAGAGCCGGAACTGGCGCTTCAGCTCGATCATATCAAGGCAGGCACGCGCAGCGCCCCCGCCCTTGTTCTTGTGGGCAACGGAGGCGCGGGCCCAGGCCTGCTCCTCGTTCTCCACGGTGAGGATGCCGTACCCGATCGCCAGCGTGTGACGCAAGGCCAGGTCCTGCAGACCCCGCGCGCTCTCCACGCAGACGTAGTCGTAATGCGTGGTCTCGCCGCGGATGACGCAGCCCAGCGCGACATAGCCGTCGAAGCGGCGGCGGCCGGAATAGAAATCCATCGAGCGGACAGCGAACTGGATCGCCGCCGGAATCTCGAAGGCTCCCGGAACGCTGAACCGCTCATAGGTCGCGCCGGCCTTCTCCAGCTCGGCGATGGCGCCCCGGACCATTTCGTCGGCGAGGTCCTCGTAGAACCGGGCCTCGACGATCATGATGTGCGGCGCGTCGGCCATGGCGGTCGTCTCCTCGGATGGGCCGGCCGTCAGGCCGGGCGGGTGGGTATGCCGCGCTGGCCGACGATGGTCAAGCCGTAGCCCTCCAGCCCCACCACCGTCTTCTTCGTGTTGGTCAGCAGTTCCATCTCACGCACCCCCAGATCGTTCAGGATCTGGGCGCCGACACCGTAGTCGCGCAGCTCTGCGGCCGGGTGCTGACCATCGGCGTCCATGGCGCGCAGCCGCTCGGGCAGGCTGAAGGGCTGCGCCTCACGCAGCACGACGATGACGCCGCGGCCCTCCGCGGCGATCGCCTCCATCGCCGCCGGCAGCTCCCCGCCGGGACCGCGGCGGGCATCGCCCAGCAGGTCGTGGATCACGTCCAGCGCATGCATGCGGACCAGCACGGGACCGCCACCGGCGATGCTGCCCTTGACCAGGGCGATGTGCTCCGCCCCGCTGATGCGGTTGCGGTAGACGATCATCTCGAAATGGCCGCCGTGATGGCTGGTGATCGAGGTGCGGTAGACGCGCTCGATCAGCGTCTCGGTGCGGCGGCGGTAGGCGATCAGGTCGGCGATGGTGCCGATCTTCAGCCCGTGGCGCTGGGCGAAGCCGACCAGATCGGGCAGCCGCGCCATGGTGCCGTCGTCGTTCATGATCTCGCAGATCACGCCCGACGGCAGCAGCCCGGCCATGCGGGCGAAATCCACCGAGGCCTCGGTATGGCCGGCCCGGACGAGAACGCCGCCGTCACGCGCCAGCAGCGGGAAGACATGCCCCGGCGTGACGATGTCCGACGGCGTGCTGGCCGGGTCGATGGCGACCTGGATGGTGCGCGCCCGGTCGGCCGCGGAGATGCCCGTGGTAACGCCGGTGCGTGCCTCGATGGAGACGGTGAAGGCGGTCTGATGGCGGGTGCCGTTCTGCTGCGCCATCAGCGGCAGGTTCAGCCGGCTGATCTGCTCCCCGTCCATGGCGAGGCAGACCAGCCCGCGGCCGTGCTTGGCCATGAAGTTGATGACATCCGGCGTCGCCATCTGGGCCGGGATCACCAGATCGCCCTCGTTCTCCCGGTCCTCGTCATCGACCAGGATGAACATGCGGCCGGCGCGGGCCTCCTCGATCAGCTCTTCCGTGCTGGAGAGCACCGCCCGGTCCTCGGGCGGCAGGCGGACATCGTCCATCGCGGTCATCCCAGGCTCTCCGCCAGCCGCGCCACGTACCGGGCCAGCATGTCCACCTCCATGTTCACACGTCCGCCGGGCCGGAGCGTTCCGAAGGTCGTGTGGGCACGGGTGTGCGGAATGATGTTCACCCCGAACACGGGGCCGTCCACTTCATTCACCGTGAGCGAGACGCCGTCAAGCGCCACCGATCCCTTCGGCGCGATGAAGCGGGCAAGGGCGTCCGGCACCCGGAAGCGCCAGCGCGTGCTGTCGCCCTCCGGCACGACCGAGAGCACCTCCGCCACGCCATCGACATGGCCGGAGACGATATGGCCGCCCAGCTCGTCGCCCAGGCGCAGGGCCCGTTCCAGGTTGACCGGGGTGCCCACCTGCCAGTCGCCCAGGGTGGTCTTTGACAGGGTCTCCCCGGAGGCGTCCACGCGGAAGGCACCGGGCAGCAGCTCGACCACGGTCAGGCAGCAGCCGTTGCAGGCGATGCTGGCGCCCAGGTCGATGCTCCCGGTGTCGAAGCGGGTTCCGATGGTGAAACGGGTGTCGCCCCGGCGCTCGATGGCGGCGACATGACCGACGTCTGTGATGATGCCTGTGAACATGCAGCTAACCTAGGATGTCCCCCGCCCCCTGGCGAGCGTTTTGGATGCGCGGCCACCGCCGCGCGGTCGGATCCGGCGCGCTCAGCCGCGGCGGCGGTAGCTCTCCAGCAGGTCCTCGCCGGCGGGCCGGACGGCGATGCGCTCGTAGCCGGGCGCGTCGGTCAGCCGGTCAGCGCCGAAGCCGACGGCGGCCGGCAGCGCGTCGCCGCCCAGCAGCAGGCCGGCGCGGAACCATTCCAGCCGGTCGGCCAGACCGTCGCGCAGCAGCGACGCCGCCAGCCGCGCCCCGCCTTCCGCCAGGACACGGGTGATGCCGCGGGCGGCCAGGGCGCGCAGGGTCTGCGGCAGGGAAATCTCCCCCTCCGGGCCGGGCTCCACCGGAATCAGCTCCACCCCGCAGTCGGCGAAGGCCGCCATCCGCGCAGGCTCCGCCGCGTCCGGCCGGGTGACGATCCAGAGCGGCGTGCGGTCGGCCGTCCGCACCAGCCTGCCGGTGAGCGGCAGCCGCAGCCGGCTGTCCAGCACGATGCGGACGGGCGAGCGGTCCGCCATCCCCGGCAGCCGGCAGGTCAGCTCCGGATCGTCCGCCAGCGCGGTGCCGATGCCGACCAGGATGGCGTCGTGGCTGGCGCGCAGCCCATGCCCCCAGGCCCGCGCCACCGAGCCGGTGATCCAGCGGCTCTCCCCCGTGCGGGTGGCGATGCGCCCGTCCAGCGAGGTGGCGAGCTTGAGGGTCACCAGCGGCCGGCCCTCGCGGATGCGCAGGAAGAACCCGGCGTTCAGTTCCTGCGCCTCGGCCTCCAGCAGGCCGGACGCGACATCCAGCCCGGCCGCCCGCAGCCGCGCCAGCCCGCCGCCGGAGACGCGCGGGTCCGGGTCTTCGCAGGCGACGACGACGCGGGCGACGCCCGCCGCCATCAGCGCCTCGGTGCAGGGCGGCGTCCTGCCGTGGTGGTTGCAGGGTTCCAGGCTGACATAGGCGGTGGCACCGCGGGCCAGTTCCCCGGCCTGACGCAGGGCCTCCGTCTCGCCATGCGGTCGGCCGCCGGCTCCGGTGACACCGCGGCCGACGACGCGGCCCTCGCGGACCAGGACGCAGCCGACCGAGGGATTCGGCCGGACCCGGCCCAGTCCCCGGGCGGCAAGCGTCAGGGCGGCCCGCATGTGGGCGCGGTCCTGGTCGGAGAACCGGCCCGCCTCGATGGAGGGTGACACGGTCATGGAGTACCGCTCACCCCGCCGGCGCGTCGGTGCGCAGCGTCTCCACGAACTGGTTGAAGTCGGCGACTTCCCGGAAGTCCTTGTAGACCGAGGCGTACCGCACATAGGCGACCTTGTCCAAGGTGCCCAGGTGGTTCATCACCATCTCGCCGATCTGGCTGGACGGGATCTCCGTCTCGCCGGAGGATTCGAGCTGGCGCACGATGGAGTTGACGACCCGGTCGATGCGGTCGGCATCGACCGGGCGCTTGCGCAGGGCGATCCGCATGGAGCGCAGCAGCTTCTCGCGGTCGAAGGGCTCCCGCGAACCGCCGCTCTTGATCACGGTCAGTTCGCGGAGCTGCACCCGTTCGAAGGTGGTGAAGCGGGCGCCGCAGGCCGGGCAGAAACGCCGCCGCCGGATGGCGGAATTGTCCTCTGTCGGCCGCGAGTCCTTCACCTGGGTATCGTCGTTCCCACAGAACGGGCAGCGCATGCAGTCCCCCTCCCCCGCAGTTCTCTTCTTACAGCGTCGGGTAGATCGGGAAGCGGTGGCACAGCGCGCGCACCTGCTCCCGCACCCGCGTCTCCGTCGCGGTATTGTCGCCGTTGGAGCGGGCGAGCCCGTCCAGCACCTCCACGATCAGGTCGCCGACCTGCGCGAACTCGGCCGTGCCGAAGCCGCGGGTCGTGGCCGCCGGGCTGCCCAGGCGGACGCCGGAGGTGACCAGGGGCTTCTCCGGATCGAACGGCACGCCGTTCTTGTTGCAGGTCATGCCGGCATGCTCCAGCGTCGCCTCGGCAGCCTTGCCGGTCAGCCGCTTCGGACGCAGGTCCACCAGCACGATGTGGCTGTCGGTGCCGCCGGAGACGATGTCCAGACCGCCCGCCACCAGCCGCTCGGCCAGAACCTTGGCGTTGTCCACCACCGACTGGGCATAGGCCTTGAATTCCGGCCGCAGCGCCTCGCCGAAGGCGACCGCCTTGGCGGCGATCACATGCATCAGCGGGCCGCCCTGAAGCCCCGGGAAGACGGCGGAGTTGAACTTCTTGCCCAGCTCCGGATCGTTCGAGAGGATCATGCCGCCGCGCGGGCCGCGCAGCGTCTTGTGCGTGGTGGTGGTCACCACATGCGCGTGCGGCAGCGGGCTGGGATAGACGCCGGCAGCGATGAGGCCGGCATAGTGCGCCATATCCACCATCAGGTAGGCGCCGATCTCGTCGGCGATGCGGCGGAAGCGGGCGAAGTCGATCTGGCGCGGATAGGCGGACCCGCCGGCGATGATCAGCTTCGGCTTGTGCTCGCGGGCCTTGGCCTCGACCTCCTCATAGTCGATCAGGTGGTCGTCGCGGCGCACGCCGTAGCTGACGACCTTGAACCACTTGCCCGACTGGTTGGCCGGAGCGCCATGGGTGAGGTGGCCGCCGGCCGAGAGATCCATGCCCATGAAGGTGTCGCCGGGCTGGAGCAGCGCCATGAACACGGCCTGGTTCGCCTGCGCGCCGGAATGCGGCTGCACGTTGGCGTAGGCACAGCCGAACAGCGCCTTGGCCCGCTCGATCGCCAGCGTCTCGGCGACGTCCACATACTCGCAGCCGCCGTAGTAGCGCCGGCCGGGATAGCCCTCGGCGTACTTGTTGGTCAGCACCGAGCCCTGCGCTTCCAGCACCGCCCGGGAGACGATGTTCTCGGAGGCGATCAGCTCGATCTGGTCCTGCTGCCGGGCCAGTTCGCTGCGGATGGCCTGGAACAGGTCCGGATCGCTGTCCGCGAGCCGGTCGGTGAAGAAGCGGGAACCCGTCTGCATGTCCATGTGTGGCTATCCTCAGTGCTCTCGATCCGGGCCGTCAGCCGAGCTTGGCGACGCGGCGGGCATGGCGGCCACCCTCATAGGGGGTCGCCAGGAAGGTGGCGGTGCAGTCGCGCGCGACCTCGATCCCGGTCGTCCGGGCCCCCAGGACCAGGACATTGGCGTCGTTGTGCTGTCTCGACAGACGGGCCGTCGTGATATCGTGGCAGAGTGCGGCGCGCACATGCCGGTGACGATTGGCAGCGATGCTGATGCCGATGCCCGTACCGCAGATCAGGACCCCCCGCTGCGCCCGCCCGTCCTTCAGGGCGGCGGCGATGGCGTCGGCGAAATCAGGATAATCCACGGATTCCCGGCCGTCTGCGCCGAGATCGAGGACCGTGCGCCCCTCCCCCTCCAGCATCTCCTTCAGCGAGGCCTTCAGGTCGTAGCCGGCGTGATCGGAAGCGATGGCGATGGTTTCGGCGGTCATCGGCGTAGAATCCCAAACCTAGGGGGTCATAACCGGCACGGACCCTAGCAGATGACAGACGCCCACACCAGTTCCAGCCGGGGATGCCTCCGCAGGTCCGTATTGCCGGACGCGCGGACCTTGGCGGACCGAATCGCGCCCAAGGTCTGCTGAAATCCGTCCCATATTGTCGCACTTCGCGGGTGGTAAGGGCCTAAGTCGCGGAACTTCGTCGCGCTATATCGAACCGTAAGACACTACTACAGAGGTCTAGTCCGTTCAGTTCCCGACCTCATGTCACCAGCGTTCACGCAACCAGATCACAGCGGTAACTTGTAGTGCAAAACCGCTCAAAATAACCTGGAACAGATGGGCCACCTTTTTCATTGACACCCAAGGGAGCCTATGCCAAGCGGTAATTCCACATTCAAGGAACGGTCAGGACACTAGCAATGACGGATCAGCAGGCGAATGACATTCCCGTTAGCGATCTCCTGCGCATGACGGCGGAGATTGTCTCCGCCTACGTGGGCAAGAATACGCTGCCGACCCAGCAGATCCCGGAAGTCATCAATACGGTCTACAGCTCCCTGAACGGGTTGCAGGGTGCCGGCCGGGAGACGCAGGCCGAGCCGCCGCGCCCGGCCGTGCCGATCAAGAAGTCGGTCACGCCCGAATACATCGTCTGCCTGGAAGACGGCAAGAAGCTGAAGATGCTGAAGCGGCATCTCCGCTCTACCTACAACATGACGCCGGACGAGTACCGCGTGAAGTGGGGTCTGCCGCCCGACTATCCGATGGTCGCGCCCAACTATGCGGCGCAGCGCTCCGATTTTGCGAAGAAGATCGGCCTTGGCCGTTCTTCCACCCGGCAGGCGCGCCGCCGCGCGTCCTGATCCGGTGCCGGCCGGATCGCCCTGATCCGGCGGGAAGTCATCGCACAGACTGGAAAGGCCGTCCCCCGGGGCGGCCTTTTTCTCTTGTACCGGTTCCAGCCGATCGGGTGCCCGGCGGCGTGGAGGTTGCGGCAGCACTCCTGCCAGTTGTTCCAGGGACAGGGAGTGCGCGGAACAGCCTCCGGAGAGGGGGGCGGGATCTGCGGGCGGAGACAGGTCAGCGGGTGCGCGGAGGGGAGGCCGGGCCTCCCTGCTGACCGCGGGCCAGGACGAAGCGGAGCTTGTTCACCGCTGCCCGGCTGAGGGTTTCCTGCCCCGCGCTGGCGGGACCCTGGATCACGACTTCGGTGTTCGTTGCCGGATCGATCGCCGAGACACGGACGATCGACCCGACCCGCTGGAACTCGATCAGATAGCCACCGGGAGCGGCCATGGCGGAATGCCCCGGCTTCTCACGCGGCCGACGTCATCGTGAAATTGCTGTAGTCGAGCGAGGCGGACCAGAAGCGCTCCAGCTTGCGCATGATCTCATTGGCCCTGGCCAGCTCCTCCGAGGAGAGGCCGCCCTTGTCCAGGGATTCGATCTGGCGCTCGAACAGCGCGCTGACCTTGTCCCGCAGCCCCAGCCCCTTCTCCGACAACCGGACGCGCACGGAGCGCCGGTCATGCGGGGACCGTTCCTGCACGATGTAGCCGTTCTCGTACATCTTCTTGACGTTGTAGGAGACGTTCGAGCCGAGATAGTAGCCCCGGGCGGTCAGCTCGCCCACGGTCATCTCATCATCCCCGATGTTGTAGAGGATCAGAGCCTGGACGTTGTTGATGTCCTGGATACCGAGCCGATCCAACTCCACCTTGAGGACTTCCAGGAAGTGCCGGTGGAGACGTTCGATCAAGAGGATGCTGTCGTAGTAGGGCTGCCGCAAGGCAATCTCCATCCTTCCCGTTCGGGCTGGTCGGACCGGATACGGTCTCACGCATGAAAGTGCAACAGAGAGTAACCGATCAAAGCCCTTTAAGCATCTTGATAATGCCAGAAAAATCCAGATCACCACGGCCCGATGCAGAAAAAATTTGGTAAAGCGCCGCGGCCTGGGCCCCCAACGGGGTAGAGGCACCAACGGCCGCGGCGGCCTGCTGGGAGAGTTTCAGGTCCTTGAGCATCATGTCGGCAGTAAATCCCGCCTGATAGTCTCGGTTGGCGGGGGAGGTCGGCACCGGACCGGGCACCGGGCAGTAGCTGGTCAGCGACCAGCACTGACCCGAAGATTTCGAACTGATATCGAAGAGTTTCTGGCGCTCCAGCCCGAGCTTGTCCGCGAGCGCGAACGCCTCGCCCACGGCGATCATGGAGATGCCCAGGATCATGTTGTTGCAGATCTTGGCCGCCTGCCCCGTGCCGGGGCCACCGGCGTGGACGATGGTCTTGCCCATCGCCTCCAGAATCGGCCGCGCCCGGTCGAAGGCGGTGCCCGGCCCGCCGACCATGAAGGTCAGGGTGCCGGCCGCGGCTCCGCCCGTCCCGCCGGAGACGGGCGCGTCCACCATGTCGTGGCCGGCCTGCGCGGCGACATCGGCGACGGCGCGGGCCGTCTCCACGTCGATGGTGGAACTGTCGATCAGCAGGGTTCCCGGACGGGTCCGGGCGATCACTCCCGCCTCGCCCAGATAGACCCCACGGACATGCGGCCCCGCCGGCAGCATCGTCACCACCGCCTCGGCCGCCGCCACGGCGTCCGCCGCCGATGCCGCGCGGGCGATGCCCGCCGCCCCGGCCGCGGCCAGATTGGCCTCGGACACGTCGAAACCCGTCACGGCATGCCCGGCCTTCACCAGGTTCGCCGCCATCGGCAGGCCCATGTTGCCGAGCCCGATGAACGCCACGCTCGCCATCGCCATCCTCCCTCTGTCGCCGTTCCGCGCCAGCCCCCGGTCCGGGCAACCACCCGCGGACGGTCGTTCCGTCGCGTCAGTCGGTGAACACCAGATCCCGCGTTCCGACCGGGGCGAAGTGGCGGTTCACCATCTCCTCCGTCACCTCGGCCAGGGTGGCCGGCTGCCAGCGCGGGCTGCGATCCTTGTCCACCAGCACGGCACGGATGCCTTCGTAGAAATCGTGCCCGGCCATGAAAGCCTGGGTCATGCGGTATTCGAGCTGCATGCAGGCGTCGAAATCGAGCCCTTCGCCGACTCGCATCTGCTTCAGCGTGACCTTCAGGCTGGTCGGCGACAGGCCGGCCATGGTGCGGGCGGTCTCCTGGGACCAGCCGGTGCCGTACTGCTCCAGTGCGGCCACGATCTCCTCGACCGTGGAGAAGGCGAAGCTGTGGTCGATCTCGTGCCGGAAGGGCTCGATCAGCGCCTCCCCCGCCGGCGCGCCGGCATGCCGGTCGAGCACCGCCGACACCGTCTCCGCCGCCGGCCCCCCGCGCTGGAGGCCGGCCGCGAGATCGTCCACCAGCGTATCGAGGCGGTCACCGGGGACATGGTGGGTGGCGATGCCGGTGTGCAGCAGGTCCACCGCCTTCAGCCGGGCACCGGTCAGGGCCAGATAGGTGCCGATGCGGCCGGGCAGCCGGGGCAGGAAATAGGTGCCGCCGACATCCGGGAACAGGCCGATGCCCGTCTCCGGCATGGCGAACAGGGTCTTCTCCGTCACCACCCGGTGCGAGCCGTGGACCGAGAGACCGACACCGCCGCCCATCGTGATGCCGTCGAGCAGCGCCACGAAGGGCTTGGGAAAACGCTTGATCCGGTGGTTGAGGATGTACTCCTCGCGGAAGAAATCGCGCGTCAGCGCGCCGTCGCTCTCCCCCTTCTTCCAGGCCAGACCGTCGTCATGGACGGCGCGGACATCCCCGCCGGCGCAGAAGGCACGGTCGCCGGCACCGCGGATCAGCACCGCCGTCACCGCCGGGTCCCGCGCCCACGCCTGAAGCTGCGGGTCGATGACCCGGATCATCCCCAGCGTCAGGGCGTTCAGCGCCTTCGGCCGGTTCAGCGTGACGAGGCCGAGCGGCCCCCTGGTTTCACACAGCACATCCTGGGTCAATGCCGTCCCCATCCCCTGTTCCACCCGCACCGCTGCCCCACACCGGAGCCCCGCGGCCGGACCACCCCCTCGGGAAATCGCCAACGCCCCGCGCTTACGCCCCGGCCAGAAGCCGGCGGGCCACGATCATCCGCATGACCTGATTGGTGCCTTCCAGGATCTGGTGGACACGCAGGTCGCGGACGAACCGCTCCACGGGGTACTCCTTGATATAACCGTAGCCGCCGTGGAGTTGCAGCGCGTCGTTGCAGACCTTGAAACCGATGTCCGTGGCGAAGCGCTTCGCCATGGCGCACCAGGTCGTAGCCTCCGGATCGCCGCGGTCCAGCGCGTCGGCGGCTCGATGCACCATCAGGCGCGCCGCGTCCAGTTCGGTCGCCATGTCGGCCAGCATGAACTGCAACGCCTGGAACTCGGCGATCGGCCTGCCGAACTGCTGGCGGCTGGTCATGTGGTCACGCGCCAGCCCCAGACAGGTGCGGGCGCCCCCCAGCGAACAGGCGGCGATGTTGATGCGGCCGCCGTCCAGCCCCTTCATGGCGAAGCGGAAGCCCTCTCCCTCCTCGCCCAGCCGGTTCTCCACCGGCACGCGGCAGTCCTCGAAGATCACCTGCGCGGTGGGCTGGCTGTTCCAGCCCATCTTGCGCTCCTTCTTGCCGAAGGAGAGACCGGGCGTGCCCTTCTCCACCACCAGCGCGGAGATACCCTTCGGCCCCGGCCCGCCGGTGCGGCACATGACGATGTAGAGGTCGGTCGCGCCGGCGCCGGAGATGAAGGCCTTGGTGCCGTTCAGCACGTAATGGTCGCCCACCCGCTCGGCCCGGGTCCGCAGCGAGGCGGCGTCGGAGCCGCTGCCCGGCTCCGTCAGGCAGTAACTGCCCAGCCGGTCCATGGCGAACATGGACGGCAGCCAGCGCGCCCGCTGCGCGGGGGAGCCGAAGCTGTCGATCATCCACGACACCATGTTGTGGATGGTCAGATAGGCGGCGGTGGAGGGACAGGCGGCGGACAGTTCCTCGAACAGGATGGCGGCATCCAGCCGGGTCAGGCCGGTGCCGCCATGCTCCTCCCGGCAGTAGAGGCCGGCGAAGCCCAGGGCGGCCGCCTTGCGCAGCACGTCCACGGGGAAGATGCCCTGCTCGTCCCACGCCGCGGCGTGCGGGGCGAGATGCTCGCGGGCGAAGCCGCGGGCGAGCTCCTGGAAAGCCGTCTGGTCGGGCGAGAGGCGGAAGTCCATGGTCCTGCCGGTCTGCGGGATCGGGACCGCGATGATAGTTTGCCCCCTCCCCCTGTCAATCCAACCCGTCGCCCGGCCAACCCGTCGACCGGCCAACCCGTCGACCGGCCAACCCGTCGACCGGCCAACCCGTCGGGCCGGGCCCCGTGCGGCCGCAGCAGGGGGCGAGGCACCGTCGCCGCGCGTCCGGGCGCCGCGCGTCCGGGCGACCGACTCCGCCCGACGGAACCCGGACCGGTGCCGGCCCGTTCTCTCACCGGACCGCCCGCCGGAGGGGCGGTCCGCCGCGTCCGGACGCCCCCGTGCGGACACCTTGCCTCGCTCCCCCTCCGCCCGGACAGGGCCAGATGCCATGAAGCTCTGCGTGATCCTCAACAGCAATGCCGGTTCGCTGCTCGGCATGCCCGTCACCGACGCCATCGCCGAGGTGGAGCATGGGTTCCGCGACGCCGGGCACGACGTGGTGTGCGTCGCCTCCGCCGGCGCCGACGTGCCTGACGCCCTGCGGCGGGCCCTCGACCGGCCCGGCGTGGACACCATCGTCGTCGGCGGCGGCGACGGCACCATCGTGACGGCGGCGCACCTGTTGCATGGCACCGGCTGCACCCTGGGCGTGCTGCCGCTGGGCACCATGAACCTGCTGGCGCGCGACCTGGGCCTGCCGCTGGATCTTCCCGGCGCGGTACGGGCCCTGGCGCACGGCCGGCCGGAGCGGATCGACATGGCCGAGGTGAACGGCCATCCCTTCCTGAACAACTCCGTGATCGGCTGGTATCCCCGCATGGTGGCCGAGCGCGAGCATCAGCGCGGTGCCCATCATATCCGCAAATGGCCGGCGATGGCGCTCGCCGCCGCCAAGACCCTGGTGGACAACAGGCGCCTGTCGGTCGAGGTGGACCTCGGCACCGGGCCGCAGCGCATCCAGACGCCGATCCTGGCCGTCGCCAACAATGTCTATGACGGGGGCTTCGGCCCGATCCTGCGCCGCTCCACGCTGACGGCGGGCAAGCTGGGCGTCTACATCGCGCACTACCGCAGCCGCTTCGGCCTGCTGGCCCTGGCGACGGGGTTCGCCGTCGGGCGCTGGCAGGAGCTGCCGGGGATCGACACGCACGAGGTCCACAGCCTGACCGTCCACACCCGCCGGCGCCGACGGATCAAGGTCGCCAACGACGGCGAGGTGCTGGAGCTTGAAACCCCGCTGCGCTACCGCATTCTGCCGGAGGCCCTGACCGTCCTGCGTCCGGCGTCGGAGGAGCCGGCCAGCCTCCGCCAGACGGCCTGAGGCGCCGGCATGCGCCGGATCGCCCACATCTCCGACCTGCATTTCGGGCGCATCGATCCGGCGGTGGTGGCCGCGCTCCGGGACGATCTGGCGGCGCAGGCGCCGGACCTGATCGTCGTCAGCGGCGACCTGACCCAGCGGGCCCGGCCGTCGCAGTTCCGCGCGGCCCGCGCCTTCCTGGCCGATCTGCCCGCCCCGCACATGGTGGTGCCGGGCAACCACGACCTGCCCGCCTTCAACCTGCTGGCCCGGCTGGTCGATCCGCTGCGCAACTACCGCCGCTTCATCGCCGAGGACCTGGACCCGTTCCTGGACCTGGGCGACCTCGCGGTGCTGGGGCTGAACACCAGCCGGTCGCTGATCCTGGACTTCGCCGAGGGCCGGGTGAACCAGCGCCAGATGGACCGCATCCTGGGCTGCCTGCGGGAGCTGGGGCCGGAGGTTTTCAAGGTCGTCTTCACCCACCACCCGTTCCTGCCGCCGCCCGACCATCCCGGCCGGCGGCTGGTCGGGCGGGCGACCCGCGCCCTGCGGGCGCTGGAGGCGGCGGGCGTGGATCTGCTGCTGGCCGGGCACCTGCACCGTGCCTACAGCGGCGACGTGATGAGCCACCATGCCCATGTCGCGCGCTCCATCCTGGTGGCGCAGGCCTCCACCGCCACCTCCACCCGTCTGCGCAACGAACCGAACGCCTGGAACCTGATCGAGATCGCGCCGCCGTCGCTGGTGCTGCGCCTGCGGAGCTGGGAGGGCGAACGCTTCATGCCGGGGCTGGTGACCGCCTGGGAGAAGCACGGGACGCGCTGGGAGAAGCGCGGCGAGGATACCGGGCTGGCCGAGCTGGACCGCCGTCTGGCCGCACGACGGTGACGGGTTGTCGCGGCGCGACGCCTACGGGCTTTGCCGGCGCAACGGATGAGCATAGGATCGCGCCGGTTTCTCTCTCCCCCTACAGGCGTCGAGCCATGCCTCACGATCCCGCCCATCACGACGATCACCACTCTCACCCGCACGAGCCCGCGCCGCCCCCCGTCGGCGCCTATCCGCGCATCCGGCTGCGCCGCAACCGCGCCGACGCCTGGACCCGCCGCATGGTCTCGGAGAACCGGGTGACGGTGGACGACCTGATCTGGCCGGTCTTCATCCTGCCCGGCGAGAACCGGCGTGAGCCGGTGCCTTCCATGCCCGGCGTGGAGCGGCTGTCCATCGACCTGCTGGTGCCCGCGGTGGCCGAGGCGGCCGAGCTGGGCATCCCCTGCGTCGCCCTGTTCCCGGCCAACCCGCCCGATGTCAAGGACCCGATGGGCCGGGAATCGGCCAACCCCGACAACCTGATGTGCCGGGCGATGCGCGCCCTGAAGCGGCAGGTGCCGGACATCGGCCTGTTCGGCGACGTGGCGCTCGACCCCTACACCAGCCACGGCCATGACGGCATCCTGCGCGACGGCCGGATCGTCAACGACGAGACGGTCGAGGTCCTGGTCCGTCAGGCCCTGGTCCAGGCCGATGCCGGCTGCGACATCGTCGGCCCCAGCGACATGATGGACGGCCGTATCGGCGCCATCCGCGAGGCGCTGGACGCGCACGGCCACCAGGGGGTGCGGATCTGCGCCTATTCAGCCAAGTACGCCTCGGCCTTCTACGGTCCGTTCCGCGACGCCGTGAACACCGGCGCGCTGCTGACCGGGGACAAGAAGACCTATCAGATGGACCCGGCCAATTCCGACGAAGCCCTGCGGGAGGTTCAGCTCGACCTCCAGGAGGGGGCGGACATGGTCATGGTGAAGCCGGGCCTGCCCTATCTCGACATCATCCGGCGGGTGAAGGACACCTTCCGGGTTCCGACGCTGGCCTACAATGTCAGCGGCGAGTACGCGATGCTGAAGGCCGCCGCCGCCAACGGCTGGCTGAACTACGACAAGGCGATGCTGGAGATGCTGCTGGCCTTCAAGCGGTCCGGCGCCGATGCGGTGCTGACCTACGCCGCCATCGAAGCCGCGAAGCTCCTGCGCCAGCAGGGCTGACACCGGACACCCGGTGACGGAGACCAGGGCCCCGCCGGCACCGGCAGGGCCCTTCTCTTTTGCGGAAGCCGCCCGCGGACACCACCTTCCGGACAGGCGACCACCCACCCATCCGTATGCAGCGCGCCGCTGCCAGCGGGGGATTACCCGCCTGTCCGGCCCCCGACTTCCCCCTCGGGCCGCAGCCGTACCGGCGACGGGTCGGCTCGCACACAGAGACGATGCCCCCGTCGGAAGACCTCCGGCCCTCGGGCCGGCAGATCGTCGCCCGCCCCAGGGCGTCTCCCCACAGATCCGCTCAGCATCAGTTTTCAACTGCCCGCGGCCGGATACCTGGACAGCGGCGACGATGACCTGCGCGGCACAGGCCGGCGATACCAACGCGCGACACAAGAACCAGCCCGTCCCGCCAGAATTCAATAATTAAACAAATTATTACAACGACCACAAGCAAAAAACGCCAGACGCGACCTCACATTTAACAAGCTGTTAGCAAATAGGGATTTTTCAAATCAATCGAACAAGGATCTCCGACACACGACCTCCGTATACATTTCATCTCTCGGGCAAATCTCTACATTCAATTCCGACAGAGCGAGTTTCCATTATTGGGAAATCTCGCAGAACGCGACCCATAATCGGAATCGAAGGCGGCCGCCGTTCCTCGGAACGACCGGGCACGGAGCCGTGCCGCCGGAAGGAGAGATGATGAGTGCAGGACGTGGCCTCGCGGCCATCCTGGGGGCGGCGCTTTGCCTGATCGCCGCCCCCCCCGCCAAGGCCGGCGTGCCGGAGGGCAGCCGGATCGCCACGCCGCTGGCCGAAGGGTTGCTGAGCTGGGTCGAGCAGCGTCTCGGTGCGGACGACGTGCAGCTTCCGATCATCGTCGCCAGCCGGACGGCGCTGGAGGAGACGAACAGGATCGTGCAGCACGCGCGCCAGGGGGAGCGGATCAAGGCGCTCTATTTCCCGGGCCTGATCGTGCTGGACAACGAGACCTGGAGCGAGGCCGACGTGGTGGAGGTCAGCTATCTTCTGCACGAACTGGTCCACCATGTGCAGGCCCGCCAGGGCTACGTCCCGGCCTGCCCCGCGGCCTATGAGCGGGACACCTACAATCTTCAGAACGAGTGGCTGAAGGAACAGGGGCGCGCCCCGCTCTACACCGCCGACTGGATCGCGGAGAAGTCGCGCTGCGACTGACCCGGCCTCAGCCGGCGTGCCGGGCGAAGAACGCCGTCAGGCAGCGGTCGTGCCAGACCCCGCCGGGAGCGTGGAACCCGACATGCCCGCCCCCGGCCGGCAGCAGCGGGTGCAGGGACGGGTTCCGCTCCCACGCGACGGCGCGGTAGCAGTCCCCCGGTATCCAGGGATCGTCCAGGGCGTGGATGACCAGGGTCGGCACCCGGATCGCCTCCAGGAAACCGGCGGCGGAGTTGACCCGGTAATACTCCTCCGCCCCGCTCCAGCCGTTCCAGGGCGCGACGAACAGGTCGTCGAAGTCCCAGACGGACCGGCTGCGCCGGATGGCATCGATCCAGCGCGGCTCCAGCCCCGGACCGGGGGCCAGCGACTCCTCCTTCATCCGGGCCAGCAGCCAGCGATGGTAGAGGCGGTTGCGCGGCTCCAGGAAGGCGAGGCTGCTGCGGTGCAGGTCGATGGGGGCAGAGATGCTGGCGGCGGCCCGCACCGGCACCGGGAGGTCGCCTTCCCCCAGGAGCTTCAGCAGCGCGTTGCCGCCCAGCGAATAACCGGCCATCACGACGCCGTTCGCGCTCAACTCCGGCGGAAGCTGCGCCAGCACCTCGCGGATGTCCTGTGTCCGGCCGGCATGGTAGCGCAGGCGGCAGAGGTCCCGGCTGGGGCCGGCCCCACGCAGGTTCAGGCGCAGCACCGGACAGCCCGCGGCCAGCAGCGCCATGGCCGTCGCCTGCATGTAGCTGCCCGTCTCGCAGCCTGTCAGCCCGTGGATCAGCACGGCCAGGGGCCGCCCGGCCACCGGCCGGCCGGGACGGTTCAGCAGCCCCAGCAGCACGTCGCCGCTGCCGTCCGCCATGGGGAAACGCAGCCGCTCCCCCGCCGCCAGCCGGAACCGGGGGCGGCGCAGGGTGTTGCGCACGGTCTGGAGATGCGCGCCCCGCCAGGGCCAGCGCTCCCGGAAGGGCGGCAGGTCGATCGTCCCGGACAACTCCGGCATCGTCTCCGACATCACCGCGCCGCCCGTCAGTCCGCCGCCAGGAAGTCGCGCACGAGGCGGATCTGCGCCGGGTCCATCAGGGCCGGCGCATGGCCGGCGTCCGGTATCTCCGCCAGCCGGGTCGGCGGTCCCTCCACCAGCATGCGCTGTGCCGTCTCCGGCAGCAGCAGGTCGGATTCGGCCCCGCGGATCACCAGCACCGGGCAGCGGATCGCCTTCCACACGGGCCAGAGATCCACATCCGCGACCGGCTGCCCCTGGAAGGCGCGGGCGATGCCGGTGTCGTAGGCCAGGGTCAGCCGCCCGTCTGGAAGTGTCTGCGCCCCCTGTTCGGCCAGATGCCGCCACTGGGCGTCGGAAAGCGCGCCGAAGCCGGCATAGGTCGTGCGCAACCACGCCTCCACCGCCGCGAGGTCGTGGAAGGTCTGCGCGCTGCCGACATAGGCGGCGATCCGCTCCAGCGCCGCCTTCGGCACGAAGGGACCGACATCGTTCACCACCAGCCGGCGGATCGGGCTGTTCGGCTGGGCCGCCAACAGCATGCCGATCAGCCCGCCCATGGAGGTGCCGACCCAGTCCACCTGCGCCACGTCCAGCCGCGCGATCAGGGCGGCCATGTCGGACAGGTACTGCGGATAGCCGTAGAGGTCGGGATTGCCGAGCCGGTCGCTGCGGCCCCGTCCGACCACGTCCGGGCAGACCACCCGGGCCGGCAGCGCCGCGGCGAGGTCCTGCGCCAGCGGGTCGAAGTCGCGGCCGTTGCGCGTCAGCCCGTGGACGCAGACGACGGCACGGGGACCCGCGCCCCATTCGGTGTAGGCCACGCTGTGGAAGCCGGTGGCGGACAGGCCGAGGAAGGAACGCTGCTGCATCGGGGGGATCGCCGCTGTCGGAGCCTCAGCGTCGATTACCACGGGCGCCACCGGACCGGAACCGCTCATGCAGCGGCGCGCTGATGATGATCGGGCACCCGCATCGCCGCGGTGGGCAGAAAGGCGGGGTCATCCACCCGGACGGCGCGGCCGGGGAAGAAACCGTTGAACCAGGTGCGGGTGGCGGTCGTGTAGGCGCCGCACTGGCCGATCTCGATCCAGTCGCCCTCCCGGATGTCCGCCGGCAGCATGTAGGGGCCCGGCATCTGGTCGTAGCAGTCGCAGGTGGGACCGAACAGGCCGAAGGGCACCAGCTCGTCGGAGAAGGCGTGACCGGGCCGGACGGCCCGCATCGGCATGTGGATGCCCGGGAACTTCAGGTCGCAGAGGCTGCCGTAGAGCCCGTCATTGAGGTAGAGGTGGCGGTCGCGGCGCAGCTCCACCCGCACCACCAGCGAGGCGCCGGTCGCCACCAGCCCCCGGCCCGGCTCGCACCAGACGGCGCAGTCCTCCGGCCGCCGCAGCGTCTCCAGCCCGGTGCGGATCGCGGCCATGTAGTCCGCCAGCGGCGGCGGTTCATGTCCGACATAGGGGGTGGGGAAGCCGCCGCCGACGTCGATCACCGCCAGCTCGGCACCGGCAAGGTCCTGGCAGGCCGCGGCCAGCCGCAGCGCCGCCGTATAGCTGCCCGGGTTCAGGCACTGCGAGCCGACATGGAAGCAGAGACCGGCCCGGAGGCCCCGCGCCGTCGCGGCCCGCAGCAGGTCCGCCCCCTGCTCCACTGTACAGCCGAACTTGCCGCCCAGATCGTAGACGGCGGCGCCGCGCGCCGTGGCAAGGCGGACGACGACGGTCACGTCACGCGCACCGCCCGTCTCCGCCGTCACCTTCTCCAGCTCGTCCCGGTGATCGACGACGAAGGTCCGCACCCCCATCCGCTCATAGGCGTCGCGCACGGCGCCGCGCTGCTTGACCGGATGCATGAAGTAGCAGCCACCGGCGGCGAAGTGGCCCTTCACCAGCTCGATCTCCTGCAAGGACGCCGTGTCGAAGTGGCGGATGCCCCCGGCCCAGAGCGCGTCCAGCACCAGCGGCTCGGGATTGCATTTCACGGCATAGAGGACGTGCCCCGGAAAGGCGCCGACGAACTGCCGGGCGCGGGCCGTCAGCTCGTCCGGGCGGTAGCAGTAGACCGGCTCTTCCGGTTCCAGGGCCGCGACCATGGCGTCGGCATCGGCGAATCTCGGCAGCATGGCGGAACTCCGCGTCTTGGGGGCCCTGCCCGGGCTTCGTCGCGGCATCCGGAGGATGCACGCCCACGATGATGACGCTGCCGCTGCGCGGTCGGAAAGCGGGGGTCGCAAAAAGAAACGCGGCGGCGCCATGGCGCCCCGCTACCCGCAGGATCGAAAGTCAATCGTTCCGTCGGCGAAAAATTCTGACCGGCGACGAAAACGTCGCCCGTCCCTGCGCCGACTCGGCACCTTCGGCGGGGTTTGCCGCCCCGGGGGGCTCTGCTACAACGGCGCGGGTCCCGGAGGCTGCCCGTGACGCACCGACGGGCGAGCAATGAACCAGAAAAACGACCGAGGAAAGGACGCCCCATGTCGCATCCCCTGCTTCAGCCGGTTCTCGATCCCCATGCGCTGGCCCGCTCGCTGTCGGGCCGGCACCTGATCGGGGGCGAGCTGGTGTCGTCGGCCTCCGGCCGGACCTTCGACGTGGTGAACCCGGCGAAGGGGGAGATCGTGGGTCAGGCCGCGTTCGGCGAGGCGGCAGACGTGGAGGCGGCGGTGGCCGCGGCCGTGACGGCGCAGGCCGAGTGGAAGCAGCGCCCGGCGCGCGAGCGCGGCCGGCTGGTCGCCGAGTGCGGCCGGCTGCTGACCGCGCATGTGGAGGAACTGGCGCGGCTGATCACGCTGGAGACCGGCAAGGCCCTGCGGACGGAGAGCCGGGTCGAGGCCGGCGTGCTGTCCGACAGCTTCGTCTTCTACGGTGGACTGGCGCCGGAGCTGAAGGGTGAGACGGTTCCCTTCAATCCCAAGATGCTGACCCTCACCCAGCGCGAGCCGATCGGCGTGGTCGGCGCCATCATCCCGTGGAACGTGCCGCTGCTGCTGATGGCGCTGAAGATCGCCCCGGCGCTGGTGGCGGGCAACGCGGTCGTCGTGAAGTCCGCCGAGGAGGCGCCGTTCACGGTGCTGCGGGTCTGCCAGATCGTGAACCAGGTGCTGCCGCCGGGCCTGTTCAACATGCTCTCCGGCTACGGCCCCGAATGCGGCGCGCCGCTGGTGGCGCATCCGAAGGTCGGCAAGGTGACCTTCACCGGCTCGGTCGAGACGGGCCGCATCGTCTACCGCACGGCGGCGGAGAAGCTGATCCCGGTGACGCTGGAACTGGGCGGCAAGTCGCCCATGATCGTCATGGCCGACGCCGACCTGGACAAGGCGGTGGACGGCGCCGTCATCGGCATGCGCTTCACCCGCCAGGGCCAGAGCTGCACCGCGGCCAGCCGCATCTTCGTCCATGACAGCATCCACGACGCCTTCGTCGCAAAGCTGAAGGCGAAGGTGGATGCCATGGTGATGGGCGACCCGCTGGACGAACGCACCGACATCGGCGCCATCGTCTCCCCCGGGCAGTTCGAGAAGGTGACGGACTATATCCGCATCGGCAGGGAGACACCCGGCGCCACGGCGCACACCTGTTCCCGCCGGCCGGAGGATCCGGCGCTGGCCAAGGGCCTGTTCGTGGAACCCGTGATCTTCACCGGCCTGACCAACGACAGCCGGCTGGCGCGCGAGGAGATCTTCGGGCCGGTCACCTGCGTGATCCGCTTCAGCGACTACGAGGACGTCATCCGGCAGGCCAACGACACCGAATACGGCCTCGCCGCCACGATCTGGACCCGCGACCTGAAGACGGCGCTGGACGCCACGCAGCGGCTGGAGGCCGGGCTGGTCCAGGTCAACCAGAACCTCGTCGTGCAGCCGAACATCTCCTACGGCGGGGTGAAGACCTCCGGCCTGGGCAAGGAGGCGAGCCTGGAGGCGATGCTGGAGCACTTCACCCACAAGAAGACGATCATCCTGAACATGGCCTGACGGACACGACGGCGACGGACGGAGGGGCGGCATGGGACTGCTGAGGCGCACCGGCCGGCTCCTCCTGGTCCTGCCGCTGATCGTGCTGTCCGTCGCGGGTGGTGCGCTCGCTCTCCTGTTCGGCGCCCTCTCCCTCTGGCAGTCCGGCCGCGACGGGGAGGTCGCGCTGCCCGGCCTGTCCGCGCCGGTGGAGGTGGTCCATGACGCGCATGGCGTGCCGCACCTGTTCGCCGCGACGGAGACGGACGCCTACCGCGTGCTGGGCTGGCTGCACGCCCGCGACCGGCTGGCGCAGATGGAGGCGCAGCGCCGCATCGGCGCCGGCCGGACGGCGGAGATCGTCGGCGCCCTTTCCCTGCCGCTCGACCGCTTCATGCGGACCCTGGGCCTGCATTCCCAGGCGGAGCGGGCCTATGAGACGCTGCCGCCACCGGTGCGGGCTGCGGTGGATGCCTATACCGCGGGGGTCAACGCCTGGCTGGAGCGGCCGACGGGGCCGCTGCCCGTGGAATTCTGGCTGCTCTGGCACCGGCCGGAGCCCTGGCGGCCGGCGGACACGCTGGTCTACGGCAAGCTGATGTCGCTGCTGGGCGGGTCCTGGCGCAACGACCTGCGCCGGGCGGCCCTGCTGGAAAAGCTGGGACCGGAGCGGCTGGCCGACCTGTTCCCCGACGACCCGCCGGACGCGCCGGCAACGCTGGCGGCAGCCGACGGCGTGGACTGGGTCCGCCTCGCCGCGGCCCTTTCCGGCCTGCTGCCCGCGGAAGCGGCGGCGAGCAACTGGTGGGCGCTGGCCGGATCGCGCACGGCCAGCGGCCGGCCGATCCTGGTGAACGATCCGCACCTGAACATCCAGGTGCCCAGCCAGTGGTATCTGGCCCGCATCGTCACGCCCGACCTGACCCTGGCCGGCGCCTTCGCGCCGGGCGTGCCGTTCCTCATCATGGGCCATAACGGGCATGTCGCCTGGGGCTTCACCACACCTTACAGCGACACCGAGGACCTGTTCGTGCTGCCGGCGGACGCGCCGGGCATCGCCGTGCGGACGGAGACGATCGGCGTCCGCTTCGGCCGCACGGTCCAGCACCGGGTGCGCGTGGCGGCGCAGGGCCCGGTGCTGTCCGACGTCAGCGATGCCGCGACGGAAGCCGCGGGGCCGGACCGGATGGTGGCGCTGGCCTCCGCAGCCCTGCGGGCGGCCGATCCGAACGTCGCCGCCACCTGGGCGCTGAACCGGGCGCGCAGCGTGGCGGAGGCGCGGGAGGCGCTGAAGGGCTATGCGGCGCCGCACCAGAACGTCGTCCTGGCCGATACGGGCGGGCATATCGGCTTCGTCTCCGCCGGGCTGATTCCCGTGCGGGAGGGTTTCGGCGGACGCCTTCCCGTCGCGGCGGAGGCGGGCCGTTGGACCGGCTTCGTGCCGTTCGAGTCGTTGCCGCAGGCGGTTGACCCGCCGGACGCACTTCTGGTCAACGCCAACAACCGCGTCGTGCCCGCCGGCCGGCCCGACCCGCTGGGCGGCGACGCGGCCGAGCCCTGGCGGGCCGCGCGCATCCTGGAACTGCTGGAGGGGCGCCGGGTGCACGACATCGCCGGACAGGAAGCCATCCTGGCCGATATCCTGTCGAAGCCGGCGCAGGCGCTGCTGCCCTACCTGACGGCGCTGCCGCCGGAGATGCCGCTGGAGGCGGACGCGCTGGGCCAGTTGCGCGTCTGGAACGGGCGGATGCGGGCCGACCGGCCGGAGCCGCTGATCTTCGAATGGTGGCTGAAGGAAGTCCATGCCGCCCTGCTGCGCGACGAGCTGGGGGACCTCTATGCCGGCGGGCTGGATGCGCGGCTGGTGCTGCACCTGCTGCGCGGCCGGCCCGACTGGTGCGACGACACCGGCACACCCCGGCGGGAGGACTGCGCCGCCATCGTCCGCCGCGCCCTGCGCACGACGCTGGAGACGCTCAAGGAGCGGCACGGGCCCCATCTGGTGGCCTGGGACTGGGGCTGGGAACATCGGGTGGAGACGGGGCACGCGCTGCTGGCCCGCGTGCCGGTGCTGTCCTGGTGGTTCTCACGGACGCGCGCGACGGACGGCGGATTCTATACCGTCAACCGGGCCGGCGGCAGCGGAACGGGGGAGCGCCGTCCCTTCCAGCATGTCCATGGCGCTGTCTTCCGCGGCATCTACGATCTGGCCGACCTCGACCGCTCCCGCTTCGTGGTGCTGGGCGGCCCCTCCGGCGACCCGTTGTCGCCCCTGTTCGACACGCTGACGCCCGTCTGGGCAGCGGGCCGGCATGTCATGCTCACGGGCGACGCCGCGGCCCTGGCACCGACCGCCCGGGGCCGCGAACTGTTCCGGCCCTAGCCGCCCAGCCGGTCGTAGCGGCCGCGGAAATAGAGCAGCGGCCGCCCCTCGGTCCGGTGTGCCAGCTTCACGACGCGGCCCACCATGATGACATGGTCGCCGCCGTCGTGGCGGGCGTGGGTGACGCATTCCATGGCCGCCAGCCCGCCGGTCAGGACGGGGCTGCCGGTCTGCCATGTCTCGAAGTCGGCGGCACTCCAGCGCTCGGGCATCGGCAGGCGGGCGAAGCCGTCGGAAAGGTGCTTCTCGTGCTCCGCGAGCATGGTGAGGGCGAAGCTGTCCGACCGTTCGAAAGCGCCCAGGCTCTCGGCACTGCGGTTGAGGCAGAACAGGACCAACGGCGGGTCGAGCGAGACGGAGGTGAAGGAATTGACCGTGACGCCGATCAGCGTGCCGTCGATGTCCCGCGTGGTGGCAACGCACACCCCCGTGGCGAAACAGCCCAGGGCATCGCGGAAGGAACGGGCATCGAAACTCATCGACGGACTCCCGGTAAGGGCTGCCCTGGGGAACTAGCCGACCGGCCGGGCATGCGCAAGGGCATCGGCGGACGGATTAACCTCTTTTGCACCGAGAAGCCGGATTGTAGACTTCCGGTCGAGGCAGAAAGCGGGGCCTTCGGTGGCGGGCGGCGGCGGCGGGCAGAATCTGGCCCCGATCATCATCAAGAAGATCAAGAAGGGCGGCGAAGGGCACCATGGCGGCGCCTGGAAGGTGGCCTATGCCGACTTCGTGACGGCGATGATGGCGTTCTTCCTGCTGCTCTGGCTGCTGAACGTCACCACGTCGGAGCAGAAGCAGGGCATCGCCGACTATTTCAGCCCGGCCAGCCCGTCCAAGCAGGAGAGCGGCGCCGGCGGCGTCCTGGGCGGCCAGACCATCACCGTGCCGGGCGCCAAGATCAACCAGAGTTCCCCTCCCCAGCTCACCGTGCCGGTGCCGAGCATGCCGGCCTCGGCCAATTCGGAAGACCAGGTCGAGGATTTCGACTCCAGCGCCAAGGGGCGCCCCGACGGCACCCAGGACAAGGTCGGCCAGGGCGAGGCGGGCGACAGCGGCGGGCCCGGCGACAGCCGGCTGGACGCGCTGGAGAAGGCCGGCGAGATCCGTCAGGCCGACAAGAACCGCGACGGCAAGATCGACGAGAAGGAGCTGAAGGAGGCGCTGGCGAAGCTGGAGCAGGAGCAGTTCCAGCGCACGGCGCAGGAGCTGCGCCAGGCGATCCAGCAGGTCCCCGAACTGCGCGAGCTGTCGCAGAATCTGGTGATCGACAACACGCCCGAGGGGCTGCGCATCCAGCTCGTGGACCAGGAGGGCTATTCCATGTTCCCGTCGGGCAGCGCCAGCATGCTGCCGCAGACGGCCCAGCTCATGGCCCTGGTGGCGCAGGCGGTGGGCAAGCTGCCCAACCACCTCTCGGTCAGCGGCCATACCGACAGCACCCCCTTCGCCGCCGGCAGCAGCCGGAGCAACTGGGACCTCTCCACCGAACGCGCCAACGCCAGCGTGCGCGCCCTGCTGGCCGCCGGCGTGCCGGAGGACCGCATCGAGCAGGTTACCGGCCGGGCCGACCGCGATCACCTGTTCCCTGAGGACCCGCGCTCCCCGCGCAACCGCCGGGTCAGCATCGTTCTGCTACGGGAACAGGAACTGGCCGGCGGCGCGGCCCCCGCCGGTGCGGCGCCGGCACAACCCGCGGCGCGCCCGCCCGGCCGCTGACCGGCGGTGGCGAAGCACCGCCCGGATTCCCCGATCGGAAGGCACTGGCAAGCGCCGGCATATCTGATAGAGTTTTTGCGTCTGCTAACGGACCCGGCGGGACCGACCTCAAGCCCGGGCCACGGACAGGGAATTCAGCACGGGGTGGGACGTGAGCGGTTCTGGGGATGGCGTCGCGCGGATGCTCGCATCCTATGACGCGAATGGTTTCTATGACGAGTTGTTCGGCGGACCGGGGACGCCGGCGCTCCACACCGACCCGATCCGCAGCCGGCTGGGCGATCTGGACTTCTCCGACCTGAAGCGGCGCGCCCGCGACGCGGAGCGCGAGCTTTACAATCTGGGCATCACCTTCCTGGTCTACAGCGAGGCCCAGGCGATCGACCGCATCCTGCCCTTCGACGTCATTCCCCGGGTCATTTCGGCTGCGGAATGGACCCGGCTGGAAGCCGGGGTGCAGCAGCGCGTGAAGGCGCTGAACCTGTTCCTGCACGACATCTACCACGACCAGAAGATCCTGAAGGACGGGATCGTCCCGGCCGATCTGGTTCTGGGCAACCACAATTTCCGGCCGCAGATGATCGGGCTGGACGTGCCGTTCGGCACCTACATCCACATCATGGGCGTGGATCTGGTGCGCGACGATGCGGGCACCTTCCGGGTGCTGGAGGACAACGGCCGGGTGCCGTCGGGCGTGTCCTACGTGGTCGAGAACCGGCACATGATGATGCGGGCCTTCCCCGACCTGATGTCCGACATCGGCATCCGGCCGGTGGACAATTACGGCGTCAAGCTGCTGGAGGCGATGTGCGAGATCGCCCCGGCCGACGCCACCGACCCGCATGTGGCCCTGCTCTCCCCCGGCCCGTACAACTCCGCCTATTTCGAGCACATCTTCCTGGCGCGGGAGATGGGCGTGCCGCTGGTGGAGGGGCGCGACCTGGTAGTGCAGAACGACCGGGTCTACATGCGGACCACCAACGGGCTGGAGCGGGTGGATGCGCTCTACCGCCGGGTCGGGGACGACTTTCTGGACCCGCTTGCCTTCAACCCCGACAGTTGCCTGGGCGTGCCCGGCATCTTCGATGCCTATCGCAAGGGCAACGTGGCGCTGGCGAACGCCATCGGCACCGGCGTGGCCGACGACAAGGCCGTCTATGCCTATGTGCCGCGGATGATCCGCTATTACCTGGGGGAGGAAGCGATCATCCCCAACGTGGAGACGCACATCTGCCGCGAGCCCGAGGCGCTGAAATACACGCTCGACAACCTGGACCGGCTGGTGGTGAAGCCGGTCGGCGAGGCCGGCGGCTACGGCATCACCATCGGCCCCATGGCCAGCGCGGCGGAGCTTGAGGATTGCCGGGCCAAGCTGCTGGCCGATCCCGCCAACTATATCAGCCAGCCGATGGTGGCCCTGTCCGTCTGCCCGACCCTGGTGGACGGCGGCATCGAGCCGCGGCATGTGGACCTGCGCCCCTTCGCCATCACCGCCCGCGACACCTGGGTGCTGCCGGGCGGCCTGTCGCGCGTGGCGCTGAAGAAGGGGACGCTGATCGTGAATTCCAGCCAGGGCGGCGGCTCCAAGGACACCTGGGTGCTGGAGAGCGACGGCCCGGCCGTCGCCGCCATGGCCGACGACCCTGTGGAGGTCCCGGCGCCGGTCCGGTCCCAGAGCCAGACGCAGGAACGGGTCCTGACGCAGGTCCAGATGACGGGGGAGACCGGCGCATGACCAGCCTGCTGGCCCGCTACGCGGAATGCATCTTCTGGATGGCCCGCTACATGGAGCGGGCGGAGAACCTTGCCCGCATCCTGGACGTGCACGAGACCTTCGCGCGCGACAGTCATGGCGCCAAGTCCTGGCTGCCGATCGTGCAGTTGAACGCCGACCAGGACCGCTTCTTCGCCCGGCACGGCTCGGCCGGGGCGGACAATGTGATCCATTTCTATGTGCTGGACCAGCAGAACCCCACCTCCATCATCTCGGCGGTGCGGATGGCGCGGGAAAATGCGCGGCAGCTCCGGCCGCTCATCAGCACGGAGATGTGGACCCAGCTCAACGTCTTCTACAACACCCTGCTGGAGCTTCCGCCCGCGGAGCTGACCCGGCCGAACCTGCCGCGGCTGTGCCGGATGATGAAGGAGGCGTGCCAGACCCACACGGGCATCACCGAGGGCACCTTCTTCCGCGACCAGGGCTGGTACTTCTACCAGTTGGGCAAGTACCTGGAACGGGCCGACCAGACCACCCGCCTGCTGGACATGAAATACCATACCCTGCTGCCGCGGATGGCGGACATCGGCTCCCCCATCGACATCAGCCAGTGGAGCGCGCTGCTGCGCTCCGCGTCCGCCTACCATGCCTTCCGCCGCGTCTATCCCCGTGGCATGACACCCGCTGCGGTAGCCGGATTTCTGCTGTTCAACGACGCATTTCCGCGGTCTGTGGTTGTCTGCACCAACCAGATTGACCAGTTGTTGTCACGGCTGACGTCGAAATACCGGCTCCGGCGTGGTAATCTCGCCATGGAACGCGTGGACGAGATCCAGGCCGCCCTGGAGACGCACACGATCGAACGGGTCATCGCGCACGGGCTGCATGAATATCTGGACTGGCTGCAACTTCGCCTTTCCGACGTCTCCCTGGAGATCGGACGGGCCTTTTTCGGGATGGAGCAGCCGGCAGCCGCCTGACAAGCATTCCCTCTGCCATCACCGTCGGGCCGCGGATAACGGGTCCATGGCCCCCGCCCCCGGAGTGGCGCCTGGTCCATGAGCGTCATCCAGCCACCCTTCCGCCCGTTGCAGCAGTTCTACCGGTCGGGGCCCATGCCCTGCCCCTACCTGCCCGGTCGGGTGGAGCGCAAGCTGTTCACCCGGCTGTCCGGCCTTCAGGCGGCGGACATCAACTCCACCCTCTCCCGCGCCGGGTTCCGGCGCAGCCACGACATCGTCTACCGCCCCGTCTGCCCCGGCTGCACGGCCTGCGTGCCGGTGCGCATCCCCGTGGCGGCGTTCGAGCCGGATCGCAGCATGCGGCGGACCCTGCGGCGCAACACCGACCTGACGGTCACGGCCGTGCCCGCCCGCGCCACGCTGGAGCATTACCGGGTCTTCGCGCTCTACCAGACCTCGCGGCACGGCGACAGCGACATGAGCCGCATGCGCTTCCCCGAGTTCTCGGCCATGATCGACGAGGGCCGGGTGGACACCTGCCTGTTCGAGGTGCGCGACCGCACCGGCCGGCTGCGCGGCGTGGCCCTGGCCGACCGGCTGGAGGACGGCTATTCCGCCGTCTACAGCTTCTTCGATCCGGCCGACCCGCGGCGCAGCCTGGGCACCTTCCTGATCCTGCAACTGGTCGCGGAAGCGCGGGCCGAGCGCATGCCCTACGTCTATCTGGGCTACTGGATCGGAAGCAGCCGCAAGATGGCCTACAAGGCCCGTTTCCGCCCGCTGGAGGCGCTGGGCCGCGACGGCTGGGCCGCGGTTGATCTGCCCGCGCCGGACGAACCGGCCTGACCGGCGGGACCCTCCCCCTCCCGGCAGCGTTTCCCCGGACGGGAGGATGCAGATGGATCGACGGTTCTTCCTGATATCGGCGGCGCTGGTGGGCACCGCCGCGGCGCTGGCCGGCCCCGTGCGGGCGCTCGTCCACCCGCCAGTATTGCCTGCCGGCTCCCGACGCATCGTCGTCGGCGGGCCGGGAGCCGACGGCGGCGCGCTCGGGCTGCTCGGCGGTCTGCCCTTCGGACCGGGGCCCGAGGCGGTACGGGACTGGCTGCTGACCGTGGAAGGACAGGCGCTGTGGCAGGCCGCCTTCGCGGCGGCGGGGCTGGAGGCCCGGCCCGTGGTCCTGGAGCCCGCCCCCGGTCCCGCCCTGCCGCCGGGGCCGCCCGACCTGCCCGCCCTCGCCGGACGGAGCGTCGCCGCCCCCTGGCCGTTGCGCAGCCTGTGGCAGCGTCTAGGGGCCGCACCGGCCGGACCGGACACGGCCGCGGACATCGTCGATCCCGGACCGGCCGCCGGCCTGTGGCGGGGTTTCGGGCCGCGCTGCCGCATCGTGGCGGAGGTCCGCCCGCTGGGTCCCGGCCCGACCCTGGTGTCGAGCGGATGGTCGCCTCCGGTCACGGCCGGGCGGGCCCCCGCCGCCCGGCCCCTGCCGGCCGAGGTTCTGGTGGCGGCCGGCGCCGCCTGGAGTGCCCTGCGTGCGGAACTGCTGGACCATTCCGACCCGCTGCACCGGCGGCTGGCGGCGGCGCTTCTGGCCCTGCCCCGGCCGGCGGAGGATCTGTCCCCGCTCTGGCCCTGGGAGACGGCGGCGGCGCACCATCCGGTTGCCCGACCTTCCTAGGCCCCCTACTCTGGCGACATCGAGTCCGACCAGCCGCCGAGGCCCCCCGTGAAGCGCCGCGCCTTCCTGACCGGCAGTGCCGCCGCGGCGGCAGCCCCGGCCGTCCTTGCTCCCCTGGCCGCCGCCGGGGGCGTGGCCGCGCCCGCCATCGCCAGCGGACGGATGGAATGGCGCATGGTGACGAGCTGGCCCAAGGGGCTGCCCGGCGTCGGCACCGGCGCGGAGCGGCTGGCCCGGCGCATCGGTGAGATGACGGACGGGCGGCTGACGGTGAAGGTCTTCGCCGCGGGCGAGCTGGTGCCGGCGCTCCAGTGCTTCGACGCGGTGGCGAACGGCACGGCGGAGATGGCGCACGACGCCGCCTACTACCACCTGTCCAAGTCCGAAGGCTGCGCCTTCTTCACCGCCTTTCCCTTCGGGTTGACGGCGAACGAGCTGGACGCCTGGGTTCAGCATGGGGGGGCGCAGGAACTGTGGGACGCGCTGTACGCGCCGTTCGGGCTGAAGCCCTTCCTGGCGGGCAACACCGGCACCCAGATGTTCGGCTGGTTCCGCAAGGAGATCCGGTCGGTGGCGGACCTGCGCGGCCTGAAGATCCGCACGCCCGGCAACAACGGCCGTATCCTGGCCCGACTGGGCGCCACCGTCGTCAACGTGCCGGGTGGCGAAATCTACGGCAACCTCCAGTCCGGTGCGCTGGACGCGGCGGAGTGGGTCGGTCCCTTCAACGATCTGGCGCTCGGTTTCTACCAGGTGGCGCCCTACTACTATTCGCCCGGCGTCCAGGAGCCCGGGGCCGGGTTGCAGCTCACCGTGTCCAAGGCGAAGTACGAGGCGCTGCCCGCCGACCTGCGCACCGTCATCGCCCAGGCCGCACAGGCCGAGAACAACGACATGCTGGCGGAATACACGGCCCGCAACGGTGCCGCGCTGGCGACCCTGGTGCGGCAGCACGGGGTCAGGCTGCGGCGGCTACCGGAGGACGTGCTGACGGCCCTGGGGGGCGCCGCCAACGAGGTGCTGAACGAGATCCACGGGGCGGGCGACCCGCTGACCCGTCGCATCATCGAAAGCTATGTCCGGTTCCGCGCCGAGGTCGTCCCCTGGAGCCGGGTGGGAGAGTTCACGTTGGAGCAGGCCCGGTTGCTGGACATCCCGCACGCGCTGCGGGACTGACCGGGGGAACCCGGGCCGCGCGCAGGCGTTCGGTGCCCGCAGGCACTTACCCTTGCCCATGCCGGAGGCGAAGGTCATGAAGCGCGCACGCCCGTTCCCGCTGACCGTGCCGTTCCTGTCCGTGCTGCTGCCGGCCGCCCTCCTGCTGCCGGCCCCGTCGGCGGATGCCGCCGACCGTCCCGCCGACGCCCGGATCGGGGGCGAACTGGCCCAGGCCCGGTGTACTGACTGCCATGTGGTGGCAGCCACCGGTGGCGGGACCGATCAGGCACCGCCCCTGCCGGCGGTGGCCGTTGCCCGCAGCGACGGCGAGCTGGCGGCGTTCCTGGCCCGGCCGCATGGCGCCATGCCGCCGATCAGCCTGACCCGGCAGGAGATCGCCGATCTGGTCGCCTATCTGGGAACGCTGCGGCCGCGGGCCCCCTGATCGGTAAGAGCGGCCTGCGCTCTATTGACGCGGCAGGGCGCCGGCACCAGGACCGGTGTCCGGACCGGACGACGATCCCGCGCCGGTGCGGCCCGCAATGCCGCGCATTGACCGACTTGTCACACCAATATCCTTCGCGGCCTAACGAAAGCCATAACCGACCGGCCGAGTTGCCGTCGGCGCCTGCATACGATAGGCACCGCCACACCCGCCGGGCAGGGTGAAATCATTCCGGTCGTGACCAACGGCTGGAATGATCTATACTGAATACTCTTTTGCAGGATGTGACGCGAGAGTGCCGCCGCGACGATGAACCGATCCAGAGAACTACCCAGCCACTTGCCGTCTGCCCGGATCATGATTGTCGAAGACGATGCCCTCGTCGCGCTCGGCATCCGCATGACGTTGCAGGACCTGGGCTATGATGTCGTCGGAATTGCGGCGTCGGAGCCGGAAGCCATCGATCTTGCCGCAGCGGCCCGGCCATCGCTGGCCCTGATGGATATCCGCCTGCGCGGCGTGGTGGACGGGATCGACACGGCTCGCCGCCTGCGCAGCGAATACAATATCCGCTCGATCTATCTGTCGGCGTACACGGACGAAAACACCATGACCCGTGTCGCCCAGACCTATCCGCTGGGCTTCGTGCAGAAGCCCTATTCCGCGCCGCAGCTCAAGGCCGCGCTGGAACTGGCGCTGCGCCGGCTGGGCAGCGCCGGCGGTGCGCCGGCGGTACCGTCGGCCGGCTGAACCCCTGTCCGGCCGAACCCAGTTTTGTCACGCGCGCCGCGCCCGGCTTCCGGGAATGGCCGGCGCTCCTTCGTGTTCATCCGGGTGACGGGGGCGGCGACGGCCCCCGCTTCCGACAGAAGGAGACCCGAGATGCGCGCCAGACTCTGGCTGGTTCCGACCGTGTTGCTGTTCGGCCTCGCGGCCTGTGGCGACGATACCGCAGGCGGCGGCAACACCACGGGGACTTCCCCCGCCCCCGCCACCTCGACCCCGCCGGAGCCTTCGGGCACGACCGGCAGCCCGACCATGCCGGGCACCACGACCCCGGGGCCGGCGACCCCCGGGACGACCACGCCGGGCACGACGACCGGCACCAACGACACCAGCCCGGGAACCGGCAGCACCGGTTCGACCAGCGGCCAGCCGGGCGGCGGCTGAGCACCACCCGGCATCACGCCATCATCACGCAGGCGGGACCGGCCTCGGCCGCCGGTCCTCGCCGATGGCGACATAGGTGAAGACGCCCTCCGTCACCTTGTAGGCCTGACTGGCGGCCCCCCGCCGGACCCAGACGTCGATCTTGACCCGGATCGAGGTCGTGCCGACCCGCTCCACCGCACAGTAGCAGTTCACTTCGTCCCCCAGGCTGACCGGCCGGTGGAACTTCATCGCCTCGATCCCGATGGTGGCGACCCGGCCCTGGGCCCGCCGGGCCGCGATGACACCGCCCGCCACATCCATCTGCGACAGCACCCAGCCGCCGAACACATCGCCGTTGCCGTTCAGATCGCGTGGCATGGCGAAGGTGCGGAGCGCCGGGGCGTCGCGGTCGAAATCCGGCATCGTCTCATCCATGGTCGGGTAGACTCCTCTCGACAACATTACAAAATCTGGTAGCGCCCCTGCATGGGGACCGCTTCACCTTGAAAGCGCGCGGCGCGGGTCCCTATAATGGGCCATGACCGACCTTTTCCAGAACACCGCCCGCAAGCAGGACACCTATTCCGCCCAGGACATCGAGGTCCTGGAAGGACTGGAGCCCGTGCGGCGGCGGCCCGGCATGTATATCGGCGGCACCGACGAGCGGGCGCTGCACCATCTCGCGGCCGAGGTACTGGACAACGCCATGGACGAGGCGGTGGCGGGCCATGCCACCCGCATCGACATGGAACTGACGGCGGACGGCACCCTCACGGTGCGCGACAACGGCCGCGGCATCCCCGTGGACGAGCATCCGCGTTATCCGGGCAAGTCGGCGCTGGAGGTGATCCTCACGACGCTGCACTCCGGCGGCAAGTTCTCGGGCAAGGTCTACGCCACCTCCGGCGGCCTGCACGGCGTCGGCTCGGCGGTGGTGAACGCGCTGTCCGACAAGCTGCGGGTGGAAGTGGCGCGCGACCGCCAGCTCTGGACCCAGGACTACAGCCGCGGCGTGCCGCTGGGACCGCTGGCCAATGTCGGTCCCGTCCACAACCGCCGCGGCACGGTGGTGAGCTTCCACCCCGACCCGCTGATCTTCGGCGAAGGCGCCGCCTTCAAGCCGGAGCGGCTGTACCGGATGTGCCGCTCCAAGGCCTATCTCTACCGCGGCGTGGAGATCCGCTGGAGCTGCGATCCCGCCCTGCTGCCGGTCGACGGTTCCGTACCGGCGGCGGAGACCCAGCACTTCCCCGACGGCCTGCTGGACTACCTGACCGGCACGCTGCGCCAGCGCGCGACGGTGACGCCGCAGGCCTTCGCCGGGCAGGCCGAGTTCCCGAACGAGGCAGGCCGGGTCGAATGGGCCATCGCCTGGCCCGAGGATGACGAGGGCTTCAGCCACACCTACTGCAACACCATCCCGACCCCGTTGGGTGGCACGCATGAGCAGGGCCTGCGCGCGGCCCTGACCCGCGCGCTGAAGGGCTACGGTGAGATGGTCGGCAACAAGCGGGCCGGCAGCGTCACGGCGGACGACGTGATGGACGGCGCCATGGTGCTGCTCTCCGTCTTCGTGCGCGACCCGCAGTTCCAGGGCCAGACGAAGGAGCGGCTGGTCAGCCCCGAGGCGCAGCGCCTGACCGACGCCGCCATAAAGGACCATTTCGACCACTGGCTCTCCGCCGCCCCCGATGCCGCCAAGGCCCTGCTGGAGCGGCTGATCGAGAAGGCGGAGGAGCGGGCCCGCAGGCGCGCCCAAAAGGAGATGGCGCGCAAGTCTCCGACCCGGCGCCTGCGCCTGCCCGGCAAGCTGGCCGACTGCTCCCGCCAGAGTGCGGAGAACACGGAGATCTTCATCGTCGAGGGCGACAGCGCCGGTGGCTCCGCCAAGCAGGCGCGCAACCGCGAGATCCAGGCCATCCTGCCCCTGCGCGGCAAGATCCTGAACGTCGCCTCGGCCAGCGTGGACAAGCTGCGCGGCAACCAGGAGCTGGCCGATCTGGCGCAGGCGCTGGGCTGCGGCACCGGCAAGGAGTTCTCGCTCGACAAGCTGCGCTACGAGCGGGTCATCATCATGACCGACGCGGACGTGGACGGCGCCCACATCGCGTCTCTGCTGATGACCTTCTTCTACCGGGAGATGCCCGGCCTGATCCAGGCCGGGCACCTGTACCTGGCGCTGCCGCCGCTCTACCGCCTGTCCGGCGGCAACACGGTGCGCTATGCCCGCGACGACGCGCACAAGGACGAGCTGATGAAGACCGTCTTCCGCACCGTCCGCGGCAAGGTCGAGATCAGCCGGTTCAAGGGCCTGGGCGAGATGCCGCCGTCCCAGCTCAAGGAAACGACCATGGACCCGGCGAAGCGGACCCTGCTCCGCGTCGTCGTCCCCGACCTGCGCGACCCCGAGCAGAAGGTGGACGCGGAGGAGACCCGCTCCCTGGTCGAGAGCCTGATGGGCCGCAAGCCCGAGCTGCGCTTCAAGTTCATCACCGAGAACGCCCGGTTCGCCCAGGACCTGGACGTCTAGCCCCGCCACAGGACAGAGACCGGAGAGGCCCCGTGCTGCTCGACGCCTCCGCCTCCCGCCTTGTCGTCATCGACGTGCAGTCGCGCCTGCTGGCCGCCGTGCAGGGCGGCGAGCGCGTGGCCGCCCGCTGCGCCATCCTGGCGAAAGGGGCCTCCCTGCTGGGCGTGCCGGTCTGCGCCACGGAACAGAACCCCGCTGGCATCGGCGGAACCGTGCCGGAGCTGGCCGCCCTGATCGGCACCGTCTTCCCGAAGACGACCTTCAGCGCCGGCGGCGATCCGGCCTTCGCCGCCTGGGCCGAGGCCGGCGGGACCGTGGTGCTGTGCGGGACGGAGGCGCATGTCTGTGTGTTGCAGACGGCGCTGGATCTGCGCCGGCGCGGCCGCCCCGTGGCCGTGGTGGCGGACGCCGTCGGTTCGCGCGATGCCGCCGACCGCGAAGCGGCACTGAACCGCCTGCGTGTCCACGGTGTGGACATCGTCACGGCGGAGATGGTGCTGTTCGAGTGGCTGGGACGCTACGACCGGCCCGAATTCCGCGCCGTGCTGCCGCTGATCAAGGCCCTGGGGCCGGACGCGGCCTGAGGCCGGCGGCCAGACCGCTTCCGGTCAATGCCGCTTCCGGTCAATGGTGGTGCCCGCCGTGGGAGGCGGGCTGACCGTTGCCGCCCAGCGCCTGAATGCAGAGCGCGACCACGCCGGTGAACACCAGGAACACGCCGATGCCGAGGAACCCCATGGGACCGCTCCGTCTGCAATGCCTGCGGCGACCATAGCCGCCGGCCGCGGGGCCGGCAAGGCGCCACCCCCTCTTCCTGTCCGTCAGAACCGGGTCAGCCAGAGGCGCATCAGCGCCGTCGTCGCTTCCGGCTGTTCCACCGGCGCCAGATGGCCGCAGCGTTCCACGATCGCCAGCCGGCCGCCCGGGATGCCGTCCGCCATCTCCTGCGCCTTCTCCGGCCCGGTCAGCGCATCCTCACGGCCGACGATGACCAGGGTCGGGCAGCGGATGCCCGGCAGATCAGGCCGTGAATCCGGCCGGGTCAGGATGGCCGTCTGCTGACGGCAGAAGGCGTCGCGTCCGGTCCGTTCGGCCATCGCCATGATCGGCCCCGTCATGTCCGCATCGGCCAGCCGGTCGGGATGCACCAGCATGGGCAGCAGCCGCGGCGTCACCCCTTTGAAGCGGCCGGTCCTGGCCAGCTTGATGAGGGCCTGGCGGCGTTCCTTCTGCTCGTCCGTGTCCGGCCGGGCGGTAGTGTCCACGAGGCAGAGCTTCGCCACCCGTTCCGGCGCCTGGCGCAGCATCTCGAAGGCGACATAGCCCCCCATGGACAGGCCGGCGAGGGCAAAACGCTCCGGAGCCACCGCCAGCACCCCGCGGGCCAGGTCAGCCACCGACTCGGCCCCCGTCAGGTCGGCGACCTGGATGGCCGGCGCGACATCGGCGAGGTGGCGGGTCTGGTGCGCCCAGAGGGCCGCGTCGCAGAGCAGTCCCGGCAGCAGGACCAGCGGCAGCGCCCCGGTTTCCGGGGGCCGGCCGGTTTCTCCCTTCATCATCCGGTTGAAATCCTTGCTTGTCAGGGCATTCGTTGCTATCGATGCGCCCGACCCTAGCGGAACCTCCGCAAGGCGCCAAGTCGGGCATGGCAGTCACGCATGGTCTTCCGGATGTTTTCGGTTGATCGGCGCGACGCTTGGTCCATCTATGCGTCTGTACTGCGATGCGGGCGTAGAATTCATCCGCGCCCCGCCGGGCACCGCTCCAACGACTGGTCGCGAACAGGTTTTATGCAGTTCTCCGAACTTGGGCTCGGGCCCGAAGTCCTGCAAGCCATCTCCGAGGTGGGCTACACCACGCCGACACCGATTCAGGAGAAGGCCATCCCCTGGGTGCTCCAGGGACGCGACGTGCTGGGCTGCGCCCAGACCGGGACGGGCAAGACGGCCTCGTTCACCCTGCCGATGATCGAAATCCTGGCCCAGGGCCGCGCCCGGGCACGGATGCCGCGGTCGCTGATCCTGGAGCCGACGCGGGAGCTGGCGGCCCAGGTGGCCGACAACTTCGAGATCTACGGCAAGTACCACAAGCTGAACATGGCGCTCCTGATCGGCGGGGAGAGCTTCGGCGATCAGGTCAAGAAGCTCGAACGCGGCGTGGACGTGCTGATCGCCACCCCGGGCCGCATGATCGACCTGTTCGAGCGCGGCAACATCCTGCTGTCCGACATCAAGATCCTGGTGATCGACGAAGCGGACCGGATGCTCGACATGGGCTTCATCCCGGACATCGAGCGGATCGTCGGGCTGCTGCCCAAGCTGCGCCAGACCCTGTTCTTCTCGGCCACGATGCCGCCGGAGATCCGGCGCCTCGCCGACCAGTTCCTGATGAACCCGCGGGAGATCACGGTCGCCCCGCCCGCCTCCCCCGCCGCCACGGTGACACAGGCCCTGGCCGTCGCCTATGACGAGGACAAGCGCCGGGCGCTGCGGCACCTGCTGCGGACGGAGGATGTGAAGAACGCCTTCATCTTCTGCAACCGCAAGAAGGATGTCGGCATCCTGCACCAGTCGCTCTCCAAGCACGGCTTCAACGCCGGCGCCCTGCACGGCGACATGGTGCAGTCGAAGCGGACGGAGACGCTGGAGGCGTTCAAGCAGGGCAGCATCGACCTGCTGGTCTGCTCCGACGTCGCGGCCCGCGGCATCGACATCAAGGGCGTCAGCCACGTCTTCAACTTCGACGTCCCGTTCAACGCGGAGGACTATGTCCACCGCATCGGCCGCACCGGCCGCGCCGGTCTGACCGGTCGGGCCTTCACCATCGCCGCACCCGAAGACGGCCGCCTGGTGCAGGCCATCGAGAAGCTGATCGGACGGGAGATTCCCCGCGTGCCGATCGACGGGCTGGAAACCCCCGAGCTGGAATTCGAGGAGAGCGGTCGTGGCCGCCGCCGTCCGCGGCGCAAGGACGAGGGCCGGAAGGATGAGGGTCGCAAGGCGGAGCCTCGCTCCGCCCGTCCCTCCCGCTCCCGCACGGCCGACCGGACCGAGGTCCGCGAATCGGCGACCGCCGGCACGATGCCGGAGGAGCGTGCCGCACGCCCCGAGCGGACGGAGCGGCCTGAACGCTCGGAACGGCCCGTGCGCGCCCGTCCGGAACGGACCGAACGGCCGGTCCAGGATCGCCCCGAGCGTCCTGTGCGCGAGGACCGGCGGAGTCGCTTCCCCGATCGCGGCGAGGATCGCCGCCGCCGCCGCGACGAGGACGACGACCGCACGCCGGTGATCGGCTTCGGTGACGACGTTCCGGCCTTCATCCTGCGCGCGGCGCGTCCCGTGCGCCCTGCCGCCCTGCCCGACAGCGATGCCGAGGGGTGACCCCATGCAGACGATCTTCGTCCTCGTGAAGTGCGACCTGGGTAAGGCCTATGAGGTTGCCGACCGCGCGGTGCAGGAGATCGAGCAGGTGTCGGAGGTCCACTCCGTCTCGGGCCAGTACGACCTGATGATGAAGTGCTACCTGGATGACGGTGCCGACATCGGCCACTTCGTCACCGGCAACTTGCAGACCCTTGCCGGGGTCAAGGAAACCTTCACGATCATCGCTTTCAAAGCCTTCTCCTGACGCGGACCGGGGCACCCGTACCGATGCGGTTCCGCTGCGGCTCCGGCCGCGGTTGACTTGCGCCGTCCGCTTGGGAAATGTGGAACCTGTTCTTTCCCTCTCCCGCAGACCCGGAGCCTGACGGAGTGACGTCACCTCGGCGCATCCTCGGTGCGGCCGCCCTTCTCGGGCTGCTGGCGGACCCTGCCATCGCGCAGACGGCCCAGGACGGGCAGCCGGTGCTGTTGAGCGCGGACAGCCTGGACTACAACGAAGACCTCGGGATCGTCACGGCCCGCGGCCATGTCGAGCTGGCCCAGGGCAGCCGCATCCTGCTGGCCGACACGGTCAGCTACAGCGAGAAGACCAACGTCGTCACCGCCTCGGGCAATGTGTCGTTGCTGGAGCCGTCGGGCGAGGTCGTGTTCGCCGACTATGTCGAGCTGACCGACGACATGCGCCAGGGCTTCGTCGACAAGGTCCGGCTGCTGATGACGGACAATTCCCGCCTTGCCGGCGCCCAGGGCGAGCGGGTCGACGGCCGCTTCACCCGCATCGAGCGGGGCGTCTATTCGCCGTGCGAGCTGTGCAAGGAGGACCCGACGCAGCCCCCGATCTGGCAGATCCGGGCCGCGCGGGTGACCCACGACCAGGAAAGCCGCGACGTCTATTACCGCGACGCGGTGCTGGAGATCGCCGGCATCCCGGTCGCCTATACGCCGTTCTTCGCGCATCCCGATCCGACCGTGGAGCGCCGGTCCGGTTTCCTGGCGCCGGGTGGCGGCTTCGGCTCCGACCTCGGCACCTTTGCGCGCCTCTACTATTTCTTCGACATCACCCCGAGCCAGGACTTCACGCTGGAGATGACGCCCAGCACGGAGGACGGGCTGCTGCTGGGCGGCGAATACCGGCAGCGCTTCACCAACGGCAGCCTCCGCCTGTCCGGCAGCGCGACCTATGCCGATCTGACCGAGGGGTTCGGCGAGGAGCAGCGCAGGGAGAAGAAGTTCCGCGGCCATCTGTTCGGCAGCGGGCGCTTCAACATCGACAACGAATGGCGCTGGGGCTTCGACGTCCAGCGCGTGACCGACAGCAGCCACCTGCGCCGCTACGACTATTCGGACGAGGACCTGCTGACCAGCCGCGGCTTCCTGGAGTGGTTCCGGGCCCGCGACTACTTCTCGGTGAACGCCTACTCCTTCCAGGATCTGCGCCCCGGCAACGAGGAGGAGGAGCCGCTGGTGATGCCGCTGGCCACCTTCGGCGCGCTGGGCGAGCCGGGGGCGTTCCTCGGCGGCACCTGGTCCCTGGACGGAAACCTGCTCGCCCTCTGGCGCAACGACGGCACGGACACCCGGCGCGCCTCCAGCGAGGTGGGCTGGCGCCGCGACTTCGTGGCGCCGATCGGTCTCGTCACCAGCGTGATGGGCAGCCTGCGCGGCGATGCCTACTGGATCGGGGACCTGCGGACGAACGGTGCCAATGCCGCCGACGCCGGATCGGACAGCACCGAGCTGCGGCTGTTCCCGCAGACCCAGGTGACGATGAGCCTGCCGCTGGTCCGTCAGGCCGGCACGGTGCAGCAGTTGATCGAGCCGATCGTCGCCTTCACCGCCGCCCCCAAATTGGACAGCGACGACGTCCCCAACGAGGACAGCCAGGACATCGAGTTCGATCACACGAACCTGTTCCTGACGTCTCGCTTCCCCGGCGTGGACCGGCTGGAGGGCGGCCAGCGCGTCACCTACGGCCTGCGCGCCGGTTTCTACGGTTTCGGTGGGGGCAGCAGCACCCTGTTCCTGGGCCAGTCCTACCGGCTTCAGCGCGACAACGACTTCCCCGCCGGCTCCGGCCTGGAGGGGCGGCAGTCGGACATCGTCGGTCGCATCGAGGTGACGCCGAGTCCCTGGCTCGATTTCTCCTATGGTTTCCGCCTCGATTCCGAGACCCTGGACCAGCGCCGGCACGATGTGTTCGGCGTCGCCGGCCCGCCGGAATTCCGGGTCAGCGGCAGCTATATCTACCTGGACAAGCTGACGCTGGAGGACGGCACGGCGACCCGCAACCGGGAGGAGCTGACGCTTGGCGTGAACTCCGCCTTCTCGGAGAACTGGTCGGTGGGGGTCAGCCACCGCCGCGATCTGGCAACGGGCGGTGGCGCGGTCAGCAGCGGCATGATGCTGACCTATCAGGACGAGTGCCTGACCTTCCAGCTGATCGGCGAGCGCGACTTCACCCGCCGGTCGGGCCTCGACACCGGGGACAAGATCTATTTCCGGCTCGTGTTCAAGAATCTGGGCGAGTTCCTGAGCCCGGCGCTGTCCGGGGACGTGTTCGGCCAGGGTCAGGGAAGCTGACCCGGCCGGACGTGGTCCCGGCTGGACGTGGCCCTGGCTGGACGTGATGCGGTGCCAGCCTATCTTTGAGCGCATCCCGTCCTCCGGAGTGACCCGATGCGCCGTCTCGCCCTGATGTTCTCCCTCCTGGTCGCCGCCCTTTCGACCGGCCCCGCGGCAACAGCCGCCACCACGGGCGCGCACGCCTTCTCCTTCGTCTCCATCGACGGCCGGCCGCTGCCGCTGTCGGACTTCGCCGGCCGCGCCGTGCTGGTGGTCAACACCGCGTCCCAGTGTGGCTTCACCCCGCAGTACGAAGGCCTGGAGGCCCTCTGGCAGCAGTACCGCGACCGCGGTCTGGTGGTGCTGGGCGTGCCGTCGAACGATTTCGGCGGGCAGGAGCCCGGCAGCGCGGCGGAGATCAAGACCTTCTGCGAGACGACCTTCGGGATCGACTTTCCGATGACGGACAAGGTCGTGGTGAAGGGCGGCGATGCCCACCCCTTCTATCGCTGGGCAGCAGCGGCCAAGGGCGCGCCGCGCTGGAATTTCCACAAGTACCTGATCGGTCCGGACGGGGCCCTGCTGGCCGGTTTCGGTTCCGACGTCCGGCCCGAGTCCGCCGAACTGCGCACGGCGATCGAGGACGCGCTGCCGCGCTGATCCGCCCTTCGCCGACCGGGGCACCTCGATACCTTGAGTTTGCCGTCCGGGCTGGTTACCGTCAGGGCCGACCCGACCGCACCCGGTCGGGAAGCCCATCGGGACCGGATCGTTCGCCGCCATGCAGTACGGCCTTTACAGCTACGACCGGCGCTACCGTCGCCGCTTCTGGACACGGTTGCTCAAGGTGGTGCTGTGGCTGGCCGCGCTGCTGGTGCCGGCGGCCTTCGCCTACCAGCTCGGCGTCGAGCAGCTTAAAAGCCGCCAGGTGTCGCTGCGGGAGGAGATCCGCGAACTGAGGGAGGCGAAGGAGACGGCCGAACGCCGCGCCGCCCAGCTCCAGCAGATCGCGCAGACGGCGGAGATCCGGGCGAACGAGCTGGAGGTCCGCTACCAGCGCGACGTGCCGACCGGCGATCTGGCGAAGCTGAGCGATCTGGTGGCGAAGAAGCTGGCGGAGGGCGTCGATATCGGCAGGCTGGCCTTCGTCATCGACCAGACCGGAAATCCGCGCTCGTGCAGCCCGCCCGAGCGCCGTCGATTCGTTCTGCCGACGCCGATCTACAAGGGGGCGAACACGTCCGTCGCCTTCTCCAACGGGGCCGTCACCGTCACCGGCGAAGGCGTATCGGCCCGCAGCGATTCCGGACAGCCGGAGAGCTGGTTCGACCCGACCAAGCCCGTGAAGCTCCGCTTCGCGGAGACCGGCGGCCATACGACGGAGGCAGCGGGGCTGCTGCCGCTTCAGCACTCCGTGGTGGTCGAGGACAAGGAATACCGCTTCACCATCACCCCGGGCGCCCGATCCTTCGTCGAGGTCAGCGGCGACGTCTGCCCGTTCCCCTGAGGGGCGCTTCAGCCGCAGCCGCGCAGGAGGGGAAAGCGCGCCGGCGGGGGGATCGTGTTGCTGGTCCGGGTTGTTTCGCAGGAGCAGCCAGGAGCACACGCGATGGAACCCGACGTCAATGCCCTGCGGGCGGACTGGTCCGAGCCGACCCGGTTCCGGTTCGGCGCCGGCCGTATCTCGGAACTGCCGGGGGTCTGCCGTGGGTTGGGCATCACCCGGCCGCTGGTGGTGACCGACCCGGGGCTGGCCGACCTCGCCATCCTGCGCAGGGCGGTCCAGAGCTGCGAGGCCAATGGGCTGCTGCCTGGTCTGTTCTCCCATCTGCGACCGAATCCGACCCTGGACCATGCCCAGGCGGCGGCGCAGGCCTTCCGCGACGGCGGCCATGACGGCATCGTCGGCTTCGGCGGCGGCACCGCGCTGGAGGTGGCCAAGGTCGCGGCCCTGCTCTGCGGGGAAACCGCCCCGCCCCAGACCTTCGCCGCGGCACCGGGCGAGAACCCGCGCGTCCCCGGCTTCGGACTCCTGCCGCCCATCGTCGCCGTGCCGACCACGGGCGGCAGCGGGGCGGAGGCGCGCGCCTATGCCCTGATCACCGATCCGGACGGGAACCGGCGACGACGGCGCGTCCTGCTGCATCCGGGCATGCTGCCCACCTGCGTGATCGCCGACCCGGTGCTGACCATCGGGTTGCCGCCGGCACTCACGGCCGCCACCGGCATGAACGCCCTGGTCCACAATCTGGAGGCCTACTGCGCCCTGGGCTTCGACCCGGCGGCGGACGGCATGGCGGCGGAGGGCGTGCGGCTGCTGCGCCGGCATCTGGCCGAGGCGGTGCGCGACGGCAACAACCTGCTGGCCCGCGGCATGGTGCTGGCCGCCGCCTCGCTGGGCGGCGCGGCGACCCGCAAGGGGCTGGGGGCGGTGCAGGCCCTGACCTCCCCCCTCATCGCCGTGACGGAGGCGCACCAGGGGCTGGTGATGGCGGTCATCACGCCCTACGTGCTGGTCCACAACCGCCCGGCGGTGGAGGAGCGGATCACCCGGCTGGCCGCCTATCTGGGGCTGGAGCGGCCGGGCTTCGACGCCTTCCTCACCTGCCTGCTGACCCTGCGCGAGGAACTGGGCATCCCGCACACCCTGCGCGATCTGGGCGTGACGGAGGAGCGCGTCGCCGATCTGGTGGAGGAGGCTGCGAACGACCCGTTCGCCCGCGGCAACCCGGTGCCGGTGACGGTGGAAGCGGCGCGCTCCCTCTATGCCCGCGCCCTGGACGGGGACCTGGACGGCGCCGGCCGCCGCTGAGCGGCCGGCCCGTTCCGCCGCCGCGTCACTTCCGGGTCCAGCGTCCGGCCGCGTTCATCACGTACTGGCCCGACGGCGTGGCGCCGACCAGCCGGTCGCCGGCGACGGCCTGGACCTGCGCCAGCGACTGGCCGGTGCTCTGCGCGACCTGGGCGTACTGCTTGCGCCGTTCGGCATTGACCCGGTCCACCATGCTGCGGACATCGGCCGGCACCTCGTCCTTGACGAAGCCGACCAGACCGTCGGGCTTCTCCCCGACCAGACCGGCCTGCTTGGCGGCGACAAGGCTCTCCTGCGCCATGGCGGGCACTCCGGCGAGAAGCGGGCCCGCCAGAGCCAGGACGGCAAGAAGGCGGGCGGCGATGCGGATGACGCTCTTCATTTCTTCGTGCCCTCCCCGGGCAGCCCGAACAGGTCGGGGTTCTCGCGGAACACCTGATCGAGTTCGCGGTCGATCCTGACGCGGACCTCCTGTTCGACCCGGATGTTCAGGTTGATCTCGATGGGTTTGTCGGGCGCCTGCACCTTCACCGTGGGGGTGCAGGCGCCGGCCAGGAGGAGCAACACGGTGGCCGCTCGCAAGGGTCTGTCGGTCGTCATTGTGCCTTTCCGTACTGCTCGATGCGGGCCTTCACGGCGTCCGGGATGCGGTAGGCCCCCAGGCCGCTGCGCAGGATCGTGTCGAGCGCACCGCTGAGATTAAGGTTCAGGGCCACGGGATAGCCACCATAGAACTCGGGGTTGGCGCCCCGGATGTTCAGCGTCACCCGCATCTCGCCGCCGACGGTGCCGTCGATGCCGATGCCAAGCTGCTGGTAGTGGAAATCCTCCAGCACCTGCATGACCAGGGCCGTGTTCTCGTTCTTCGAGGCGTCGAGGAAGTCGGGCGGCACGGCGGGATCGTAGCGCAGGGTGCCCGGCGCCTCCGCCTCCAGCCGGCCGCCCTCGAAGCGGATGCGGCTGCCCGAAACGATGACGGGGATGCGGCCGTTCAGGATGCCGGAACCGGCCAGCCCCTCCACCCCCGCCGTGCCCAGGACTTCGCCCAGGCGCAGGCCCCTGGCCTCCAACGCCAGCTCGTGCCGCGGGGCGGACAGGGAGGCGGTCACGGGGGCGGCGCTGACCGTGCCGCCGGCCCAGGCGAAGGACGCCTGCGCCAGGGTCAGCGTCTTCCCGCCGGCCAGCCCGAACCGGATCAGCCCGTCGGTCAGGGGCAGGCCCACATCCAGAAGTGCTGCGGACAGGAGCTGTTCGCCGGGCGTCGCCAGCGGGCGCAGGCTGCTGGCGGTCAGCACGCCGTTCACCCCCTGCGCCCGGAAGGACGGTCCGGCCAGCGTGAGATCGTCCAGCAGGAGTTCCGCGGAGCCTTTCGAGGCCTTCGGCCCCCAGCCGATGCCGGCACGCAGGCCGATCCGGCCGCGCGCCTCCTCCACCGTGCCCGACAGGACCGGGAACAGCTCGGCCGGCGTGCGACCGCCCTCGCGGAAGCGCAGGGGATGCAGCACCAGCTTCGCCGAGCCCGTTCCCGACGCCACGTCGTGCGCGCCCGTGGCGTCGATCACCAGGAAGCCCTCCGCCCCCTGCCCCTCTGCCGTGAAGTCCAGCCGCCCCAGGGGATCGCCGCCCAGCGTGGCCGTGGCCGACAGCGGCGCCACCCAGCCGGTCCCGGGTCCGACCCGCAGGCTGGAGGCCGCGGCCTCGACGCGGAGCGGCGGCGTCCCGTCCCCGGGGCGGTAGTCGGCGGTCAGTGTCACCCCCGCGGCGACCCCGCCGTAGGGCGGCAGTTCGACCCGCCCGCCGGCCAGGGCGAGCGTCGCCCCGGCAAGGCCGCCGTCGCGCAGCCGCAGCTCCAGCCGGTCAATGCCGCCACCGAGCACGGCCTGTCCGATCTCTGCCCCCAGCCCGCCGGTAAGGGCGAGGGTCGCGCCCTCCCCGCCTGCCTCGAAACGCAGGCGCAGCGGCTCCGCCGCCGGGTCCGTCCCCGGCCGCAGGGCGAGGAACCAGGGACCGTCCCCCCGCAGCGCCTCCGGCAGCCGGGTGGCGAGGTCGGGGGTCGGCGCCAGTTCCGCCGTCGCATCGGCCGTCGCCTCGAACAGCAGCGCCCCGCCGTCGCGCCGCAACCGGCCTGCCGCCTCCACCGTCGCGGCATCGGTCACGCCGGGCCAGCCCAGCCGGTCGCCGCGCAGCACCAGTTCCAGCGGCGGCACGCTGCCGTCCAGGGGACCCGCGGCGCGTAGGCTCAGCAGCGCCCGCCCCCGCACCGGCAGGTCGAGTCCGGCCAGGGCCAGCGCCCCCGCAAGGTCGGGAAACGTGAGGTCCGCCAGGGCGCTGAAGGCCGGGGCGCCGTCCGGTCCCGGCGCGGCGTTGCCGGTGACCTGGACGGCCGTACCGCCCGGCGCCCGCAGCACGGCCGCCAGCTCCTGCCGGGAACCGGCGCCGCGCCAGTCGAGATCGAGGGAGAGGCGTTCGGGCAGCCGCATCTCCGCCCCCCGGACCTGCACCCGGGCCCGTCCCTCCGGCAGCCCGCCGGGGCGCCAGGACAGCTCGGCCGAGCCGCTCATGCTGCCCGCACCGTCCCCCGGCGCCGGCTGGATGTCCAGTTCGCCCGCCAGCGCCCCGTCGGGCGCGAGCCGGGCGGAGAGCGTGCCGAGTCCGGCGGCGCCGGCGATGTCCAGCCCCAGCAGCGCATCGACCACGTAGCCGCCGGGGTCCGGCTGGTCGAGTGTGGCGCTGAGGGAGAGCACCGTCTCCCCGGCCGGGGTGGCGACGGTCAGGCTGCCCCGCTCGATCACGATGCGGTCCACCGGTAGGGCGGGAATGCCGCCGGACGGGTCCTCGGCGGAACCCGTCTCCACCGTCCGCCCCTCCAGCCGGATGCCGCCGGCGTCCGCGGCCAGACGCAGCCGCGCGCCGACCAGGGTGACCCGGTCGATCCGGCCGGCCAGCAGCCCGCCGGGCGAGTACGCCACGCTCACCCGGTCCACCCCCTGGTCGCCGGAGAGCCGCACGGCGGCCTCCGCCCCCGTCAGGCCCAGACGGTCGAGCGCGACCTCCGCCTGCTCCCAGCCGGCGGCGCGCAGGGCGGCCTGGACCTGCGATTCGGCCAGACCCGGCAGGGTCACGGCCAGCAGGCCGAGCGCCGCCGTGCCGGCCAGGAGGGCGGCAAGGGCAGCACGCCGCCCTTTGCGGCGTCCGTTCTGCGGGCGGGGTCCGGGAACCGACATGGCAGGAGGGGGGTTGCGGAAGCGATCGAGCCCATGATGCCGCGTCCGCCATGACGATGCCACGACGGCGGGATGACGCCCCCGTGTCGCGCCTGTGGCGCCCGGGTGGCGACGATGACGACGGGACGGTATGGTGCCCCTCCCCAAAACCGACCGGGAGACGCCCGATGCCCCGCCTGATCGCCCTGGTCCTGCTGCTCGCCGGCCTCGTGCTGTCGGCGCCGGCCGCGGCCCGCGACCTGGAGAACACGCTCTATCTCGACCTTCCGGACGGGCGGGTGGTGATCGAGATGCGCCCTGATCTGGCGCCCAGGCACGTCGCCCGGATCAAGGAGCTGGCCCGCCAGGGCTTCTACGACGGCGTCCCCTTCCATCGGGTGATCGAAGGCTTCATGGCCCAGACCGGCGACCCGACCGGCACCGGCGAGGGCGGCAGCGGGCGGACGCTGCCGCTGGAAGCCTCGGAGGCGAAGCATGAGCGCGGCGTCGTCTCCATGGCCCGCGGCCGCTCGCCCAACAGCGCCGACAGCCAGTTCTTCATCATGTACGCCCGCCGCCCCGGACTGGACCGGCTCTACACCGTCTGGGGCCGCGTGGTGGAGGGGATGGAGCATGTGGACGCCCTGAAGAAGGGCGAACCGGCCACCGACGGCAGGGTCGAGGCTCCCGACCGGATCGTCCGCCTGCGCGTCGCCGCCGACGTGGAGACGGGCCGGACGGGCACGGTGCGCTGACCGGTTGCAATCCCGGCCATGCCGGGTAAGGTCCCAGCGGGGCGCAAACCGCCGCCGCACGAGACAGACACCGAAAAGGAGACGCCCTATGGACCTTGAGAACACCCTCTACATGGATCTGCCCGGCGGGCGCGTGGTGATCGAGATGCGGCCGGACCTTGCGCCGAAGCATGTGGCCCAGATCAAGGAACTGGCGCGCAAGGGCTTCTACGACGGCACGCCGTTCCACCGCGTGATCGACGGCTTCATGGCCCAGGGCGGCGACCCGACGGGCACCGGCACCGGCGGGTCGGGCAAGAACATCCCCGCCGAGTTCTCGCGCGAGAAGCACGTCCGCGGCACCGCCTCCATGGCCCGCGCCGCGAACCCGAACAGCGCCGACAGCCAGTTCTTCATCTGCTTCGCCCCCGCCCCCTTCCTGGACGGCCAGTACACCATCTGGGGCCAGGTGACCGAGGGGATGGAGCATGTGGACGCCATCAAGAAGGGCGACTCCAACCGCAACGGCACGGTGAAGGAGCCGGACCGGATCGTGAAGATGCAGGTCGCGGCCGACGCCGCCTGATCCATCCGCCGCAGCACCGACGACAACCGCCGCGCCCCACCCCGGGGCGCGGCGGTTTCCGTTTCCGGGGTGCGGCACAATTTGCCGGGATCAACCCTGCAAGCCCTGCCGACAGGACCGGACTGCCCTCCGCACAACCCGCTCATCCCCGCTCAACCCCTTGATTTTCCATGCGTCTCCGACTTGGCACGCCGCCTGCTTATAGGATTGGCGAGGAAGCAGGCCGCTGCGGCGAGGCACCGGCCGAGAGTTCGAGGCGACGATGGAAAACGTGCTCTATATCGCGCTCTCCCGACAGGAGGCGATGCGTCGGCAGATGGACGTGGTGGCGAACAACATCGCCAACATGAACACCACCGGCTTCAAGTCGCAGCGCCCGCTGTTCCTGGAGTATCTGGAGCGCCCGGACCGCCGGCAGGAGCGGATGTCCTTCGTCCAGGACTACGGCCTGATGCGCAACCTCCAGGCCGGCCCCGTCACCGTCACAGACAATCCGTTGGACGTGGCGTTGCGCAGCGACGGCTACTTCACCGTCGAGACGCTGGCCGGCCCCCGCTACACCCGCGCCGGCGGCTTCCAGCTCAACACCGACCGCGAACTGGTGGACCGCAACGGCCTGCCGGTCCTGTCCGACGCCGGCGCCCGCATCGTCATCCCCGACGGCGCCAACCAGATCCGCATCCAGGGCGACGGCAGCATCGAGACCGAGCAGGGTCCGCTCGCCCGCCTGAAGGTCGTCAGCTTCGACGACGAGCAGAAGATGCAGGAACTGGGCGGCGGCCTCTACTCCACCGAGCAGGAGGAACGCCCCGTCGAGAAGCCCGAGATCACGCAGGGCGCCCTCGAAGGCTCCAACGTGCAGCCGATCGTCGAGACCACCCAGATGATCGACGTGCTGCGGGCCTACCAGAACACCCAGCGGATGATCGACAGCGAACACGAGCGCCTGCGGACCGCGATCCGCCAGCTCGGCCGCGTGCAGTAAGGAGAGACGACCATGCGCAGCTTGAGCATCGGCGCCACGGGCATGCTGGCCCAGCAGCTCAATGTCGAAGTCATTTCGAACAACATCGCGAACATGACGACGACGGGCTTCAAGCGCCAGCGGGCCGAGTTCCAGGACCTGCTGTACCAGAACATGCGGCGCGTCGGCTCCACCTCCTCGGACGCCGGCACCGTCGTTCCCTCGGGCGTCCAGATCGGCGCCGGCGTGAAGACCGCCGCCGTCTACCGGATCAACGAGCAGGGCAACATCTCCGTCACCGGCAATGCGCTGGATCTGGCGATCAACGGCCAGGGCTACTTCCAGGTCGAGTTGCCGGACGGCCAGACCGCCTACACCCGCGCCGGCTCGTTCCAGCTCAACGCCGAGGGCACCATCGTCACCGCCGACGGCTACCAGCTCCAGCCCGGCCTCGTGGTTCCGGAGAACGCGGTGGACATCACCGTGAACCCGAACGGCGAGGTGCTGGTGAAGCTGGACGGCCAGACCCAGCCTGCGAACATCGGTCAGATCCAGCTCGCCACCTTCCCGAACCCGGCGGGCCTGGAAGCGATCGGTGACAACCTGCTGCTGGAGAGCCCGGCGTCGGGCAACGTCATCGCCGGCAATCCGGGCGCCCCCGGCTTCGGCCGTGTGATCCAGCAGGCGCTGGAGACCTCGAACGTCAACATCGTCTCGGAGATCACGAACCTGATCACCGCCCAGCGCGCCTACGAGATGAACAGCCGCGTCATCAGCACCTCCGACCAGATGATGCAGTCCATCTCGCAGATGCGCTGACGCCCAGGCCCCGCCGATACCGGACGACCGCCATGACCAGCCGCTCCTTCATCGCCCTCCTCCTCGCCGGCACGCTGCTCACCGGCACGTTCGCCCGCACTGCCGACGCGGCCGAGCCGCGGCGCGAGGCCACCGTCTCCGGCGACCAGGTCCGCCTGGGCGACCTGTTCGACGGGCTGCCCGCCGATCAGGCCGACCGGGTGGTCGCCAACGCCCCGGAGCCGGGCAAGCGGTCCTGGTTCGACAGCCCGACCCTGGCCAGCCTCGCCGCCGCCCACGGCATCGACTGGAAGCCCGCCGGCGGCGCCGACCGCACCGTCGTGGTACGGGCCAGCATCGAGGTCCCGCGGGAGGAGATCGTCGCGTCCCTGAAGCGGGCGATGCTGGAGATCGGTGCGCCGGCGGGGCTTGAGCTGACGCTGGAGAACCGCTCCTTCGCCCTGTTCCTGCCGGAAGGCGTGGAGCCGACCGTGGCCTTCCGCAATGTCCGCTACGACGAGATGCGCAACCGGGTGACGGCCGATCTGGTCGCCCCGGCCGAGGGCCCGGAGCTGGTGCGCCAGACCATCGGCGCCCGCGCCCAGGACATGGTCGAGATCCCGATCCTGAACCGACGCCTGGGGTCGGGCGAGGTGATCGGCGACCAGGACATCACCTGGATCAAGGTCCCGCGGGATCGGGTCGGGACCGACGTGGTGACCGATCTGGAAAACCTGGTCGGCCTCGCCGCCCGCCGGACCCTCGCGGCCAACCAGCCGGTCCGTGGCCGCGACGTCCGCACCCCTGTGGTCGTCGCCCGCGGTGCCCTGGTCACCCTGCTGTTGCAGACGCCCGACATGACCCTGACCGCCCAGGGCAAGGCCCTGGCCGACGGCGGCCTGGGCGAGACCGTCCGTATCGTGAACACCACCAGCAACCGGATCGTGGACGCCACCGTCGCCGGCCCCGACCTGGTCACCGTCCTGCCCCCGGCGGTCACCGCCGCCCGTCGCATCCAATCCGCCTCGAACTGAGGGAGAGCACCATGATCCGCACTGCCACCACCTTCGGCCCCCGCCGCCCCGGTAAGGTCCTGGTGCTCGCCGCCGCCGTGTCGCTGCTGTCCGCATGCAGCTCCATGGACCGCCTGTCCAGCATCGGCCAGACGCCGCCGCTGACCCCGATCCAGAACCCGGCCACCGCCCCCGGCTACCAGCCGGTCAGCCTGCCGATGCCGGCCCCGGCCCAGGGCGAGCGCGAAGCCAACTCGCTCTGGCGCGCCGGCGCGCGGGCCTTCTTCCGCGACCAGCGCGCCAACCGGGTCGGCGACATCCTGACCATCACCATTCAGATCAACGACAAGGCGCAGATCCAGAACCAGTCGCAGCGCACCCGCAACGGCAAGGAGAACATGGGGATCCCCGGCCTGTTCGGATTGCAGCGCAACATCGCCCGCGTGCTGCCGACGCCGGACAACGACACGCTGGAGAGTCTGGTGAAGACGACCGCCGACAGCAGCTCGGTCGGGACCGGCAGCATCGGCCGCAGCGAGCAGATCAACATGCAGGTGGCGGCACTCATCACCCAGGTGCTGCCCAACGGCAATCTGGTCGTGCAGGGCAAGCAGGAGGTCCGGGTCAATTACGAGGTCCGCGAGCTGACCATCAACGGCATCATCCGGCCGGAGGACATCACCTCGCAGAACACCATCAGCTACGAGAAGATCGCCGAAGCCCGCATCTCCTACGGTGGCCGCGGCCACATCAGCGACGTGCAGCAGCCGCGCTGGGGCCAGCAGGTCTTCGACATCGTCGCCCCCTTCTGATCCGACCCCGGAGCTATCCCTCGACGCCCCTCGCACACCATCAGGGAGGATCAACCCAGCCCGCCGCCCGGCCCCGGAAGCCGCCTCGCTCGCCCCGAGGCTCCGGGGCCCCCTCAGACCGGACATCCTCGCCCCGTCCGCGTCCCGTTTCCTCGGTCCCGTGTTCTTCCCGCCTCCTGTTTCCTCGACCGACCAGGGCTTCCCTCCTCGCCGGCGTCCCTCGCCCGGACGCCACCCGAAGCCCCTTCGCCTCGACGTCCTTCCTCATCCGCCCTCGCCCACTCCGGCGGAATCGATCGTCCCGAACGGAAACGGGGCCGGCAGATCGCCGGCCCCGTTTCGCTCATGCTCAGGCATCGGACCCCCAGACGACGACGGTCAGTCGTCGCGGTGGGTGCGCTCCAGGCGCTCGTGCCGCTCCTGGGCTTCAAGGCTCATGGTTGCGATCGGCCGGGCCTCAAGGCGCCGGACACCGATCGGCTCACCGGTTTCTTCGCAGTAGCCGTACTCGTCATTCTCGATCCGCTCCAGCGCCGCGTCGATCTTGGAGATCAGCTTGCGTTCACGGTCGCGGGTGCGCAGTTCCAGCGCCCGATCCGTCTCGGCCGAGGCGCGGTCAGCGATGTCCGGTTCCTGCAACCCGCCATCCTGGAGGCTCTGGAGGGTTTCCGTCGATTCCTTGAGCAGTTCCGCCCGCCAACGGAGGAGCTTCTGGCGGAAATACTCCTTCATCACCGGGTTCATGAACGGCTCGTCCTCGGACGGCCTGTAGTCCGGGGGCAACAGAGGAGACGACGACGACATTCTCACGGTCCGATCCTTCGCCGGTCGAAACGCGCGCGAGTATAGGGACAGGCCCTGCCTCCCGCAATATCGACCGCGAGCCGAACGTATCGACGTAACCCGTTGTAAACAAAAGAAATGGCGCGGAAGGCCTCAGCCACCTGCGGAGAGCTTGGCAATCTCGACCTGTGCGCGAAGGTCGATCTCGTCCAGAATCTGCTGGAGGCGGGGATCGTCCACCTGCGCGCGCTGCTCCTGCACGGCCTGAATCAACTGCAACAGGCGCTCGCGCGGGTAGGTTCCCGACAGCAGGCCCAGGCGCAGTTCGTCGAGCTTGTCGAGGATCGTCTCCGCCCGCTGCTTCGCCTTGCGACGGCCGGTGGTGGCGTCATCCACTTCCTGCAAGGCGAACAGGGGATTGACGGCCGCGGCCGTCTGGGCGCCGCCGACGGGGGCGGCCGAACCCTCCCCCTCCTGCAACTCGCGCAGGAAGTCGGACCCGCCGCTGCCGGTGCGCCGTGCCTTGCCGACCTGACCGGGTCGGAGAGAACCGGGACCCTCGATCTTCATGGTCGCTGCGACTACGTCTTTGCGGGATGCTGCGGGCTCGGCCCCCGCGATACCGGGGGCGACCACCTCCTATTGGTAACACCCGGTTCGGCGCTGCGCCTAGGGCAATTTTTACCCGCACCGGCCCGGCAGGGCTTACCGCCCGGACGGCCCGGCAGCGCAAGAAGCCCGGAAATCCCTGTCGGCACAGGGGCAAGCGGGCTGGCATGGCTTTCGCATGGACGGCACCGAACCCGATGGCCGCAGTCGACGCGGCCCGCCTGGAGTCGAACCGAGATGACCCGCGACCCGATCCGTCCCCTGCTCCGAACCACGCTGCGCCGCGGCGGCAGTCTGGCGCTGGCGGTGCTGCTCGCCCTCTCCCCGGTCCTGCCCGCGGCTCCCGCCCAGGCACAGTCGCGGATCAAGGACGTGGCCGACGTGGAGGGCGTGCGCGACAACATGCTGGTCGGCTACGGCCTCGTCGTCGGCCTGAACGGGACCGGCGACAGCATCAACAACTCGCCCTTCACCGAGCAGAGCCTGATCGGCATGCTGGAACGGCTGGGCGTCAACATCCGCGGGGAGACTGTGCGGACCCGCAACGTCGCCGCCGTCATGGTGACAGCGACGCTGCCGCCCTTCTCCGCCCAGGGCACGCGGATCGACGTCAATGTCGGTACGCTGGGCGACGCCAAGAACCTCCAGGGCGGCACCTTGCTGGTGACGCCGCTGCTCGGCGCCGACGGGGAGGTCTATGCCGTGGCGCAAGGGGCCGTCGCCGTCTCCGGCTTCAGCGCCCAGGGGGCGGCGGCCAGCGTCACCCGCGGCGTGCCGACCGCCGGCCGGATCGCCGGCGGTGCCATCGTTGAGCGGGAGATCGCGTTCGACCTGACCGACCTTCCCTATGTGCGGCTGTCGTTGCGCAATCCGGATTTCACGACGGCGAAGCGCATTTCCGAATCGATCAATGCCTCGTTCGGGTCGCCCGTCGCCCATGCCGCCGACCCCGCCTCGGTGCTGGTGGACGTGCCGCCGCAGCGCAAGGCGGACATCGTGGGCTTCATCCGCGACATGGAGCAGCTCCGCGTCACGCCGGACCAGCCGGCCCGCGTCGTCATCGACGAGGCGTCCGGTGTCATCGTGATGGGCGAGAATGTCCGCATCAGCACCGTCGCCATCGCCCAGGGCAACCTGACCATCCGCATCACGGAGACGCCGCAGGTGTCGCAGCCCGGTCCGCTGAGCCAGGGCGGCCAGACCGCCGTGGTGCCACGCACCGACATCCAGGTGGACGAGCAGTCCGACCGCAAGCTGGCCGTGCTGCGCGCCGGGGTGTCGTTGCAGGAACTGGTGCAGAGCCTGAACGCGCTGGGCGTCGGCCCGCGCGACATGATCTCCATCCTCCAGTCCATCAAGGCGGCCGGCGCGCTCCAGGCCGAGATCGAGGTGATGTGATGGACGGCATGACCCTGTCGCCGCCGGGCCTGGACCAGGCCACCCTCGCCCGCAGCGCCCCGCGGCTGAACCTGGGGCGCGCCGCCACCCCGGCGCAGATCGACAAGTCCGCGCAGGAGTTCGAGGGCGTCTTCATCAGCCAGATGCTGTCGCACATGTGGTCCAGCGTGGAGGTCGATCCCGTCTTCGGCGGCGGCCCCGCGGAGGAGACCTTCCGCGGCCTGATGATCGAGGAACAGGGCAAGGCCATCGCCAAGGCGGGCGGCCTGGGCATCGCCGACCATGTGCGCCGCCAGCTCCTGCTGATCCAGGAGATGCAGCTCCAGGAGTCCGGACAGGAACTGCCGCAATGAGCATCGCCTCCGTCGCCCCCGAGGCCCCGTCGACCGGCGCGCAGACCGCGCCGCCACCGCCGACGCCGCCCGTTTCTGCACCGTCGCGCGCACATGCCCTGATGGACGCCATGGCACGGCTTTCGGAAACCCTGCGCCAGGAGACGGCGATGATCCGGGAGCGTCGGACGGCCGGGCTGGACCGGCTGGTGGACGGCAAGCTGTTGCTGGTCCGTGCCTTCGACGAGGCCGGCCGGGCGTTGCGGGTGGACCGCGCCGCGCTTGCCGCGCTGGACGAGCCCGACCGCCAGCGGCTGCGCGCACTGGCTGACGAATTCCGCGCAGCGGCGGAGGCCAATGCCGCCTCCCTCCGGGCGGCTGCCCAGGCCAGCCAGTCCGTCGTCGATACCCTGGTCACGACCCTGAACCGCGAACAGGCGGCCGACCAGGGGTACACCCTGCGCGGCGGCATGGCCCTGCCTGCCGGCTTCGGCCACAAGGGCGGCCGGCCCGCCACCCTGGACCAGCAGCTCTGATTCCCAGGAGCCCGGGACGGGAGAGCGGTTCCCGGCTCCCCGTCCGTCGCGCGCCCGCACCACCCGCCACCCACGGCCATGCAAGCCCGCTCCGTCCGGAGACGGCCCGGCAGAAACTGCCGACGCATCGGCAGGAGTTTCCCGAGCGCCCGGCCCTCCCTCCCGCTTCCCCGGGAAACCCCGGCCTCCCTGGCGTTGAAAGAGTTGGCAAGGCCTTTGCATATAACCGGGGGAACCAGACCAGGACGCCACCGCCATGGACATCCTCTCCGCCGCTCCCCAGAAGACCGCCGCGACCGCTCCGGCCCTGGCCCTCGCGCTGACCGGCGCTGCGCCCCAACAGACGGGCGGACAGCAGGCGGGGACGCAGCAGACGCTGGACCTGTTCCAGCAGATCCTCGGCGGCATGCTCGGGGTCGCGGGCGGGGAGGCAGCGACGGACGGCACGACCGTCCAGCGCCCCCGGCCGTCACCCGGCACGATGCCCGCGGTCGCGGGCATCCCCCAGGACGGGACAGCGGAGGCCCTGGCGCCTGCCCCCATGACAGCCGCAGCGGCGGACGCGACGGCGGCCGAGACGTCCCTGCCCGCCGTCACCGTCTTCGCCACGCTGGCAGCCGGCGCCCTTGCAGCCGGAGCGCCGGGGGAAGATGCGACGGCGGCCGAAGGGACTGAGGGTGGGGCGGTCGATCCGGCGCTCCTGGCGGAAACCGGTACAGTGACGGTACCGTTGCAGATTCCCGCGCCCGGCCTGTCCGTCGTGGCTGCCCGGGGTCTGGAGGGCCAGAACTCGGCGCCCCAGGAACAGGTGGTCCAGGCTGGCGCACCGTTGCCGCAGACCGTAGCCGGTGCGTCCGATTCCGCCGTGGCAGCGCCATCGGGTCCGGCCGCGCCCCAGAAGGCTGCGAAATCCCGGCAGGCCGATGCTCCGCAGGCCACCCTGGGAGACGCCGTTCCGTCGCCGACATCCGGGATGGCCGCGGGGACCGAGGCTCCGCCGTCCCGCGTCGCCACCGGCGAGGAAGCCGGCGTCTCCGTGGCTGACGGGAACGGTCAGAACGGGTCGCCATCGGAAGATGACGCCCTGGCGGCCGCCCGCGACCGTACGGCCAACGCGACGCCCACGGCGGACGCCCAGCTCGTCACCGCGGCAACGGCCGCCGCGGCCGGGTCCACCATGACACAGGCTGAGACCACGGCAGACGCCGGCATCGACGCCGCCGCGGCTCCCGACGCCCTGGGCGACGGGGCCGACAGGGCAGACGATGCGGCGGCGACCGGCGCTCCGCCGAGGCCAGGGTCCGATGCCGCTCCGGCGACGGTCGGCAAGCCGCCCCGGGCGGCCGCCCCGTCGCCGTCCGCTGGCGGGGCCGGCAAGGGAACGGAAGCGACCGCTGCCGCGGCCGGCGCTGACGGCGACCGCGCGGTTCCGGACAGCGCCCGCGGCTCGGAGGAAGCACCGGACCGCAGCGTCCGCCGCCCGCCTGCCAGGCCCGACGCTCCGGACGCCGAGCCGGTCGCAGCAGCCCCGGCCGCACCGCAGGCGCCCCGTCCGACCCAGCCCGTCGGAACCGCCGCCACAGCGTCAGGCTCCCTGGTGGAGCGGGCGGTGGCCGCCAGCGGCGGCAAGGGCGACTCCGGACTGGACAGTTCCCTCGGCCGCTCCTCCGGGAGCGAGAGCGACATCGCCACGGACACGGCGGCCCGGACGCTGTCCGGCGACGCCACGCGCACCGACGGCGCCGACTTCGCCTCCCACCTCGCGACGACCCGCGGCAGCCGCGCCGCGCCGCAGACCCTGCCGGCCTTGCAGCAGGTCGCCGTGACGATCCAGCGCGGTGCGCAGGAGGGGCGCAACCAGCTCACCGTGCAGCTCCGCCCGGATGAGCTGGGCCGGATCGACGTGCGGCTGGAGTTCGACTCCGGTGGCCGCATCCGCGCCCGCGTGACCGCCGACAACCCCTATACCCTGGACCTGCTCCAGCGCGATTCCCGCGGCCTTGAGAAGGCCCTCCAGGATGCCGGGCTGCGCGCCGATTCCGGCAGCCTGAGCTTCAGCCTGCGCGACGAGGGCCGGCAGGCCCAGCAGCAGCAGTCAGACAGGGGCAGCGGCAAGGCCGTGGCCTTCGCGGTCGAGGGCGGAGCCGCCTCCGACACGCCCCAGACCACCCCGCCCGTGCGCGTTCTCGCGCCCGGCCGGGTCGATGTCCGTATCTGAGCGAGAGAGGCCGCGCCATGTCTATCTCCGGCGTCAACAGCAGCAACACCACCACCGGAAGCACGGGCGGTACCAGCCCGCTGGCGACCCTGTCGCAGAACTACGAAACCTTCCTCCAGCTTCTGACGGCGCAGCTCAAGAACCAGGACCCCCTGCAACCGCAGGAGACGTCGGAATTCACGAACCAGCTCGTGCAGTTCTCCCAGGTCGAGCAGCAGATCTCGACGAACTCGAAGCTCGACAACCTCACCGGCGTCGTGCAGCAGGGCCAGGCGACCGTGGCATTGCAGTACATCGGCAAGACGGTCGAGCTTGAGCCCAGCGGCATCCCCCTGCTGCCCGGCGGCACCACCGTGTCCTACGACATCGACGGCGAGGTCCGCTCGGCCACGCTGGTGATCTCCGACAAGGACGGCAACATCGTGAACACCCAGTCGGTGCAGGTCCGGCCGGGCCGCAACACCGCCTTCTGGGACGGCAACGACGCCACCGGCAAGGCCATGACCCCAGGCTTCTACACGGCCAGCATCAAGTTCAGCGGCGGCAACGATTCGCAGGTTGTCCTGACCAGCCGCTACGTGCCCTACAGCGGTGAGGCCGTGTCGGTCGTCTACGACACCGGCAAGACTCTGACCAACGCCAAGATGGTGGTGCGGAACATGGAGGGCGAGACGGTGTACGAGCAGGCCGTCTCCGGCGCGTCCGGGGCGCAGAGGGTGACCTGGGACGGCAAGGACAAGAAGGGCAAGGCCGTGGCCAGCGGCTATTACGACATCAACGTGGAATCGAGCGAGGCCGATCCGGGCACGATCCGCACCAGCGTGATGAACCGCATCTCCGGTGTGGACATGTCATCGGGCGAGACCAACGTCCTGATCGGCAGCCTGCCCGTCCCCATGTCCAACGTGCGTGCGATCTACGACGCCTCGTAAGAACCGGCCCCCTGGACCGGCCGGAATCCGGCGCCTGTGACCCGGTTCATGGAATGTTAAGGGCGCGTTCCTATCGTAAGGGTTACCCCCTGCGATGAAACGGGAGCGCGTAGGAGATGACGTCCGAAGCGGCGGGCGCTGTGGTGGAATACCGGATCGGGGCCGCGGCGGCACCCGACACCGGGGACACCGATGGCGACGGCCTGCCTCCCCCCGATACCAAGCGGTGGGTGATGCGGCGCAAGGCCCAGATCGTGGACGGTGTGCGCAACGGCCAGATCTCCCTGGAGGAGGCCTGCCGGCGCTACAACCTGACGGTCGAGGAGTTCCTCTCCTGGCAGCGGCTGATCGAGCGGCACGGCATGCGCGGTCTGCGTACCACCCGGTTGCAGGAATACCGCCGCAGCGAGCGGCTCTGACCCGGCGACCGTCCTCCTGACCTACGGCTTCAGGTTCTCCGCGATGCCGTGCAGACCGGCCGCGCGCAGCAGCCCCTGGCGGTAGCGGACTTCCCGCGCGGCGACCGCCTTCTCCGCCGCCTCGCCCCCCAGGATCGTACCGTCGTCCCGTTGCAGCCGGCGCACCACCAGCGCCAGCAGGGCCGGTTCGTCCGCCGCGTTCAGCTTGTCCAGCGGCCGGTCGGCCGCCATCTCCTTGAGCAGCCGGGCCAGCAGCACCTCCCGCGTTTCCGGCAGCCTGCCGGCATCGAGCAGGGCCGCGATCCGGCCCAGCCGCGGGTCGCGTGCCCGCGCCGCCCCGTCGGGCCGGCCGTTCAGCAGGTCGGCGAGATCGGCCAGGAAATGCCCGAGATTGGGCAGTGCCCCGAACAGGTCCTGCACCACCTCTCCGAACGAGAGAAGATCGGCCACCAGCCCGTCAATCAGGCGGAGCGAGTCGGGGGCGGCGCCGGACCCGGTCAGGTCCAGCACCACTTCCAGCCGACCGGCCAGGGAGCGCTGGTCGGCGAGCCAGGCGCTGACCTGGGCGCGGAGCACATAGTCGAACCGGGCAGGATCGACGAGACCACCGAGCCGCGCGACAAAGGCATCCAGGTCGTGGCCATGGAAGGCCGGCAGCCGCTTGCGCTCCAGCGTGAAGTCCCGGGCCCGGGACACGGCCTCGTCCACCAGCCGGTTGAGCACGTTGACCCGGTCGCGGGTCGCCTCCCCCGTCGTCTTCGCCTGGGCGGTGCCGACGCGGTGGATCGCGGCCATGAGCAGCGCGCTGGAATCCTGGAGACGGCGGACATGGCTCCAGGCATGCAGCAGTTCCGTCGGCGTCACCTGCTGCCGGGTCAGATATTCCATAAGGGTGAGGGCGATCAGCCGGCGGCTGTCGGGGCCGAAGAACTCGTCGAGAGAGGCGCAGACCGCGACCTCCCCCCGGGGCGACCGGACGGCGGGGGGCCGCTCCGCTGCCGGCGGAGCGGTTTCCTCGAAGACCACGCGCTGGGTGGTGAAGCCGTTCAGCATGCTGCGCGACTGCACCACCTTCGCGGCCGTCCACCGGGTATCACCCAGCATCTCGCGGGCACGCGCCACGGCCGCCCCCTCGGTCGGACAGACGCGGTCCAGCATCCAGCGCCCGTCGCGCTGGCCCAGCACTTCGAAACTCAGGATGCGGTTCCTGACCCAGTCCAGCACCGGTCCCTCCCGAGGCCCTCGGCAGTATCGCGCCTTCAGGGCATCAGGAGAAGGACCGAAGCCTTACCGGCCGGTTAATCCTCCGCGTAGGGATTGCTCGACCCCTTGCGCAGCAGCAGCCGGATGGTGACGCCGGGCATCTCGAACGCCTCGCGCAGCCCGTTCACCAGATAGCGCACATAGTGCTCGGGCAGGTCGACCGGCTTGTTCACGAACACGGCGAAGGTCGGCGGGCGGGCCTTCACCTGCGTCATGTAGCGGATCTTGATGCGGCGCCCCTCCACCAGCGGCGGCGGATGCGTCTCGACCATGCCGCGGACCCAGCGGTTGAGCTGGGCCGTGGGGATGCGCTTGTTCCACAGGGCATAGGCCTTCTGCGTCACGTCCAGCAGCTCGTCCAGCCGCTGGCCACGCAGGGCCGAGATGGTGACCGTGGGAATGCCGCGCACCTGCGGCAGCGAGGTCTCCAGGCGGTCGCGGAGCTGCTTCAGCGCCGCCCCCTTGTCCTCGACCGAATCCCATTTGTTGATGGCGATGACGAGGGCGCGGCCCTCCTCGACCACCATGCGGGCGATGGTCAGGTCCTGCTTGTCCAGGATGGCGTGGGCATCCAGCACCAGCACGACGACATGCGCCATCCGGATCACGCGCAGCGTGTCGGCAACGGCCAGCTTCTCCAGCTTGCCATCGACGCGGGCACGGCGGCGCAGGCCAGCCGTATCCACCAGCCGGACGGGCTGGCCGCGCCAGTTCCATTCCACGGCGATGGCGTCGCGGGTCATGCCGGCCTCCGGGCCGGTCAGCACCCGTTCCTCCCCGACCAGGGCGTTCAGCAGGGTGGATTTGCCCACGTTCGGGCGGCCGACGATGGCGAGCTGGAGCGCCTTGGGTTCCTCGGGCGCAGGCTCCTCCGCCTCGGCTTCGGCGCCCTCCTCTGCCGGATCGGGCAGCGCCTCGTCCCAGGCCTCCTCGTCCGGCTCCGCGTCCTCCGGCTTCGGCTCGTAGGGCAGCAGCGCCTCCACGAGGTCGGCCAGCCCCTCGCCATGTTCGGCGGAGAGCGGCACAGGCTCCCCCAGCCCGAGTTCGAACGCTTCCAGCAGGCCCGGCCGGCCCGCCGCCCCTTCCGCTTTGTTGGCGACCAGGATCACCGGCGTGCGCCCCTTGCGCAGCCAGCCGGCGAAGTGGTGGTCCAGCGGGGTGACCCCGGCGCGGGCGTCGATCAGGAACAGGGCGACGTCGGCGCGCTCGATGGCGCGCTCGGTCTGGCGGCGCATGCGCGCCTCCAGACTGTCGTCGAAGACCTCTTCCAGCCCCGCGGTATCGACCACGGTCAGCTCGATGCCGCCCAGGCGCGCCTCCCCGGCGCGCCAGTCGCGGGTGACGCCGGGGGTATCATCAACCAACGCCAGACGCTTGCCCACCAGCCTGTTGAACAGGGTGGACTTGCCCACGTTGGGCCGACCGACGATCGCAACCGTCAGTCGGCGCTTGGCCTCGACCATGCGGGCCTCCGTCAACGGTAGGCGATCAGGTCGCCGTCGTCCGTCAACACGAACAGCGTGTTGTTGGCCACGACCGGCGGCACCAGGACCGCGTCGGGCAGGTCCGTCCTGCGGATGACCTGCCCGCTGTCGGGCTGAACCTCGACCAGTTCGCCCAGATTGTTCGCCAGGATCAGGCGTCCGCCGGCGAGGATCGGACCGGTCCACTGGATCGGGTCTTCCCGATCGTCGGGGTCCTCGTACTGCTCAAGCTGGGAGATCCAGCGGACCCGGCCACCGTCACGGGTCAGCGCGATGAGCTGAGCCTCGTTGCTGATGACGAAGATCCAGTCGCCGGCCACCCAGGGGGTGTTGATGCCGCCGATGTCCTGCTCCCAGACCCGCTGGCCGCTGCGCTGGTCGATGGCGACCATCCGGCCGCTGTGGCTGATGGCGAAGACCAGACCGCGATCGGCCACGAGCAGCCCGCGGATGTCCGACAGCCCGGCCAGATTCTCCCCGCGCCGCGTGGTGGCAAGCACGTCCTGCCAGGTCAGACGACCGTTCTCCACGCGCAGGGCGAACAGCTCGCCCGACGAATAGGGCACATAGACCTGGTCGCCATCCACGGCGGCGCTGGCACCACCCAGCAGAGCCGCCGTCTCCAGGATGCCGGTATGGACCCACTGGAGCACCCGGTTCTCGGCGTTCAGCACGACGAACTGGTTGTCGATGGTGACAACGAAGACGCGCCCGTCCGCCACCGTGGGCGCCGAGCGGATCGGACCGGCGATGCGCTGGCGCCAGATCACCTTGCCGTCGGCCGCCTCGACACAGACCACCTCGCCGAAACCGGTGGTGACATAGAGCCGGCCGTCATGGAAGGTCACGCCACCGCCCAGCGCATCGCCCGACTGGTCTTCGCGCAGCATGTTGGCGGTCCAGATCTTCCGGCCCGTCGCCTCGTCGATGGCATGCAGATCGAAATCGGTATCCAGGACATAGACGCGGCCCTGAGCCACGACGGGCCCGCTGAGCAGGCGATTGTCGGACTCCGAACCGGAAATGCTGGTCCGCCACGCCTCCTTGAGCGTCGCGGGCAGGGCGACGTTCCCCATGGTGTGGGTGGGGATGCCGCCGGGCTGGGCCCAGTCGGTGTTGACCACCGGTTCCGGCAGCGTCACGGCCTGCTGCGCGACCGACGGGTCAGGCTCCAGTGCCTGCTGGAGCTGGAGCACCGAGATCCGGTTCCCGGGCAGGCTCGGACCGTCGTCCTCGCCGCTGAACCAGTCAGAGATGCCGCAGCCGGACAGCAGAAGCGTGCCCAGGAGCGCGGCCGACACTCTGGCGGCCAGGGGATAGCCGCGACGGGGCGCGGCAGCGGGGGAGGACAGGGTCATTTCGGCGGTGCGTAGAAGTCGGCGAGTTCGGTGGCCCGGGCGCGGATCCCGGCAGGGGTCTGCGGGTCGTCGGCAAGCTGGCTGAACAGCTCTCGGGCCCGGGCGGTGTCGCCGCTGCGTGCCGAGAGCAGTCCGGCGAGTTCGCGTGCCGACCAGTTCCAAGGATTGTCGGACCCCATGAGCGGCGTCAACCGCGACAGCAACTGCTGCGGGTCGCCGCTGTCCACCTGATGCAGCACGGCCAGCAACTGGGCGAGGTCGCGGAAGACCGGATCGGACTCCGTCCCGGCAAGCTGGTCATAGATCGCCACGGCGCCCTCGCGGTCGCCCTGGCGGACCCGGAGGCCGGCCTCGTAGAAGCGCGCCAGCGAGGCATGGGCGCCGTCCGTCCTGGAGGCGGCCCCGGCCAACAGCTCGGCGGCATTCGTCGCCGGCGCGGACGCCCCGGCCGGAAGCGCCTGAGCCAGGGCGCGGCCCAGCTCGGCCGTCTGCTCCTGGTTGCGGGCGGTCTGCCAGCGCTGCCAGGCGACGTAGCCGGCCGTCGCCGCCACCGTGAGCACGGCAGCCGTGATGAGGGCCGGACCGAAGCGGCGCCAGATCCTGGCGGCACGCTCACGGCGGAGGTCCTCGTCAACTTCGCGGAAGATATCAGCCATTCGATATACCCGGCTGGACGCCGGACTCCTTCGGTCGTGCCGGGCGATAGCAGACGCCGCGCCCCCCGGTCAAGCCATCGTGCCCCCGGCGGGGCGCGAGTCGGGATTCGCTTACGCCTCCTCCCGCCACTTGATCGAGCAGCCCATGCTGGGAATCTGGTGCTCCGGACCGCGCCCGGTGCGGGCGACCTGGATCATGGCGTTCAGCAGTTCCGGCTCCGCGTCCGCCACGGCCTGCTTGCGAGAGGCGTCCAGCCGCCCGCGGTACTGGAGTTCCAGCGCCGCGTTGAAACCGAAGAAGTCGGGCGTGCAGACGGCGTCATAGGCGCGGGCGACCTCCTGGGTCGCGTCGATCACGTAGGGGAAGGTGAAGCCGTGCGCCTCGGCGAAGCGCTTCATGTTCTCGAAGCTGTCCTCGGGATAGCGCCCGGTATCGTTGGACATGACGGCGATGGCGCCGATGCCGTGCGGCTTCAGAGCCGTGACGTCGCGCACCAGGCGGTCAACGATGGACTGCACGTAGGGGCAGTGATTGCAGATGAACATGACCAGCAGCCCGTTCGGCCCGGCCACATCCGCCAGGGTGTAGTCGCGGCCGTCGATCCCCGGCAGCCGGAAATCCACGGCCTTCCAGCCGAAGTTGCAGATCGGCGTCTCTGCGGCCATTGCGTCCTCCCCGTCATGGGCGTTCCATCCCGCCGTGCTCTATACAGCAATGTCAGCAAGGCTGAAATGCGGCGGGGACGTTTTCCGTGTCCGGTCCTGTCGGACCGGCCCGGTTCCCCGTCTCAGGACGCGGGCCGGGGGCCGGGGTCCGGCAGTTCCATCCGTTCGGCCGCGACCATGGCCTGGGTTCGGTTGCGGACTCCGAGCGCCTTGAAGACGGCGGTGATGTGGATCTTCACCGTACCGATGCTGATGCCCAGGGAATCCGCGATGTCGTTGTTGCTCCAGCGGTCACGGATCATCGCCAGGACGACGCGCTGGCGGGGCGTGAGATGATCGACAGCATCCTCGCGGAAGAAACCGGCAGGGACGGGTCCGGCCGAGGTCATCAGCCGTTCGCGTCCGGCGCGCAGGCCGAGCAAGGGGGGGATGTAGATGCCGCCGCCGCGGACCGTCTCCAGTGCCTGGGCCAGCATGTCCGGCGCGTCGCCCCGCCAGAGATAGCCCGCTGCCCCTTCCTTGAGGACACTGCGCAGACGCTCCGGCTCCTCACCACCGACGACAAGAATCGACAGCGCGGAGAACTGACGGCGGAGCGTGGCGATCTCCCCCGGTGCGAAGCCCGGCAGGGCCTCGGCAACGATGGCGATATCGGGCATCTGCGCGGTACAGAGCGGATGCAGTTCGATCCAGGCGGCTGCCTCGGCGAAGGTGAACGTGCCGCCACGCTCGCCGGCGGCGCGCTTCAGGCGGAGTCTGACGGTGGGATCGGGGTCGGCAATCAGCAGGTGCATGGCGTAAAGGTGACCGGCGCTCACGGGAGACCAAGCGTTTCTGGTAATGCAGAGGCTCTTATAACCCGTGCGGGATTTTCATACAAGTTTATGCATGCATATATCTGCTGACTGCCATGCCGCGGATTCCCACAGGATTCCGGCAGATCATGGCTGTCCCGGCCGCTCCGGCATGCAACGCAGCGGTAGTCCCCTACCCCGACCGAACAGTCCCGGGGCATCGTTGCCGCAGGACATCCGTCCGTCAATCGCTGTCGGCAACCGACGGATTATCACCAGATATGGCACGATCACCGTTTGCTTGGCTTGAGCGCCCCCTGTTCGGCGTTATGGTCAGTGCCGTGACATCGGGTGCGCAGTATCTTTCAGAAAGATCAACTTTGAAACCATATCGTTTCGAGCGGATTGCTATTCAGAAGTATTACACTGGGAGATGGATTTCTCCCGAGATAATGACAAAAGGCCCCGGCGGAATGTTCACGGCAGGCGCGCATACTTTCAGAAGAGCGATGACATGGATGCCCAGAACGATCGGTCAGCGGACCCCGCCAGCAAGGCACGACGAGGAAAGGTCAGCACCATGCAGGTGTGTCTTGTGCCGGGGAACGAGGTCGTGGCGAGCCAGCTCCTGGCGTCCCTGGACAAGGAGGGTCGGCATCGCGTCACGGTCTGCCGCGACATCACGGAACTGAGTCAGGCAACGGCCACGCCGGACGTGATCCTGATCGACGTGCAGCAGTTTGCCGCGCTCCGGGAGAACGAGCCGATGGTCTATCTGCGGCTGTCGCGCCGCAGCCGGATCATCGTCATCCTGAGCAGCCGGGAGCTGCTGGACGCGGCCCATATCCTGGCCTTCGCGGACGCCTGGGTGTTCGAGGACATCAACCTGAACCGCGTGAACGAGCTGATCGACCTGGGGGTGGAGGGGCACTGCATCCTGCCCAGACAGTTCCTGTCACGCATGGGCGTGGACGAGATCCGGCTGACACTGCTGCCCCGGCTGACCGATGTGGAATTCCGCTGCCTCCAGCTTCTCGGCCAGGGGCTGAACAACCGCACCATCGCGGAAGGGCTGAACCTTTCGGAGGCCGTCATCAAGTCGATGGTGCGTAGCGTGCTGGCGAAGTTGCATTTCCGCAACCGGACAGAGGCCGGCGTCTTCGCCGCCCGGCAGCAGCATGCCCTGCATTCCGCGCGGCAGCCCGACATCCGCACCGGCACCGACGAAGCCCGCTCGGCCTGAGCGGGCAGGACAGGAGCGTCGCCGGGGCGGACGGAAACGGCAGGGGAAGAGGGAACGGCGCAGGCCCTGGGGCACTGCGCCGTCATCCGGATTCCCGGATGCTTCCCGGAGAGAGGTCTGTTGCCGAACGGGTCCGGCCGCACAGCAGCCCTCTTCGGTGTTGCCCTTCCGGCGACTTCGGAGCCTCCGCCCGCCCGGAAAGGACGGGCAGAGGCGCCCGGTGGATCAGCCGGCCGCGGCGGCGGGGGCGGTCGCGCCCGTGAACTCGCCGCCGATGCCGTTGTTCAGCGCCCATATCGCCGCCTGGGTGCGGTTCGAGGCGTTGATCTTGCGCAACAGGCTCTTGAGGTGGACCTTCACGGTCGCCTCGGTGATGTTCAGGTGGTTGGCGATCATCTTGTTGCTGTCGCCGTTCAGCAGGCAGCGCAGAATCTGGATCTCCCGCTGCGAGAGCCCCTTGCGCGAGACCGGCATCTCCAGCCCGTTGCCGTTCACCCGACCGCTGATGAGCAGGGCCGCGAGATGGGTGGGGAACACCTTCTCCCCCATCATCACCAGCCGCAGGGACTGGGTCAGGGCGTCCGAGGACAGATCCTTCATCAGATAGCCGTCGGCCCCGGCCTCCAGCGCATTGGAGAGGCGCCGGGTGCAGAGATCCGTGGTCAGCACGACCATGCGGGAGTTCGGCAGCGCCTGGCGCAGACGGCGCATCGCTTCGGCTTCCTCTTCGCCGCCGTTGACCAGATCGAGCAGGATGAGGTCGGGCTTCAGCCCCTGGTCGGCAACCGTAACCCCCTCACGCACATTGCTCGCCTCCGCGACGATCTTGAAGGGAGACTCGTCGAGAAGCCGCTTCAGGCCCTCGCGGAAAAGCTTGTTCGCATCGATGAGGAAGGCCGTCACGTTTTCCATGTTTCGCTCCCGCGCTAGTTTGGATATGGCGTTTATCGACCAGCGCCCCCTCGGGCGCCCCGTCAGGGCGTACCCCCTGCCCCTCTGTTCTTGTCGCGCTTCCGATCCACTCTTTCGGGCGGAAGTTACGCCCGTATCGACTGGTTTGATATCTCTCGAAGGCCTTAAATCCCGGAGGCTTTAGACCTATGACGTCTTTCGATGAAGGACATCACCTGATCCCTTCCAGTACCCCGATCGATTTCTCATGAACTTGGCGGGATAATAGACCCTTTTTTATTAGCATCAGAGCATACGTCACCAGCAAAAAGGCATTATTCTTGCCAGAGTTCGCCTTGGCGGCGTCTGAAAAGCCCTGATCGGCACGGTCCTGCGGGACGCTTTGGCCGCCCGGGTTGCGCATGCGATGCAGGAAATGCGGAGGCTGTACAATAAATGGTGGATGCGATGATGCTCCGCATCCACATAAGGTACGTCCGGACGGCCTATACAGGGCGTAGCCCCCCTGCCTATTCCATTCTGCCTGCCCACGACCAGACGATCGCCCGGTGGCGTCCGCCGGAGCGGCCAAGCAGGCGGCAGGGGGAAATACTCGGGCAGTGGCAGGGAGAGGCGTCCCGCACCCCAGCAAGCCTAGCCCCCGGGTGTACGGCAGCGTCCCAACCGGCAGCACGGTGGACTCCAGGAAGCAGGGTCAGCGGGACGGAAGACGCCTTCTGATGGCCGGCCGGCCCCCTCAGTCCATCAGCGACATGACCCCGACCACCAGCAGGGCGATGGCGATCCAGGGCAGCAGGGCGGCGGCGATCCAGATGGCAAGCCGATGGTGGCGCGGCAGCAGGTCCAGCTCAGGGTCCGGATGGCGGGACTCCGCATCCGGCATCCTGGCCTCCGGCGTGCACCGTTCGATGTCAACCTTGACCACAGACACAGGCCAGCTCCCGAAGCGAGGCGATCAGTATGACGCAACGCTAGCCGGACCACACTTGCCAACAGGTTAAGCCTGACCTTTCGATCGCGCGCAGCGGAACCGGGCGGCGTCGGACGCCAGGGTTCAGACCAGCCCGCGCTGCTGCGCCTGAGCCAGCAGGATGAACTGGCGCATCATCTGGTTCCGGAAGCGCAGCCGGTGTCCGCCGGGAACGATGACCTGCTGGAGCACAGCGCCCTCGGCCTGCGCCAGTTCGGTCAGGACAGACAGCACGTTCGCCTCCGGCAGCCTGCGCCCGTTCCCGCCCGGGCGGAGGGGGACGGCGGGAACGTCCGCCGCACGGAAGCTGCCGAACTCGTCGAAGGGGGCCTGAGCCGCCAGATACAGGACATCCGCCACGGTGCCGTTCTCCTCCGGGCCGATGACCCGGTGATAGGCTTCGACCAGGCTCCGCTCCGCCTCGGCGGCGCAGCGGCGCAGCGCGTCCGCCAGATCCTCCCGTTCCACGTTGCGCGCGCCCCGCGCCACGGCACCGCGGGCGGCATGCAGGCTGAGAAGCTGGGCGTAGTAGGGAAGCCCCTTGGAGAAGGCGACGATCTTCTGCCGCACCTCCGGCGCGAAGGTCAGGCCCGCGGCCTCCGCCCCCACCAGGACGATGCGCTCGATCTCGCGGTCGGTCATCGGCGGCAGGTGGACCGCCACCAGCGAGCGCTGGATGGAGGGGTGCTTGCCCAGAAGCTGATCCACGGTCTCGGCCACCCCGATGACGAAGAGGGTCACCGGACTGCCGTTGTCCGTGAGGTTCTTGATCAGCTCCGCCAGCTTGTTCTTCACATCCTCGCTGAGCACGCGGTCGTACTCGTCCAGCACGAACATCACATGGGTGCCGGCGATCCCGTCCAGCACGTCGGCAAGCTGGGTGACACTGAACGGACCGGACGGCAGCCGGGCGTCGAAGCCGCCGCTGCTGCGGCCGGCGGCGAAGGGGCTGTTCGCGGCGCCGCGCTGGAAGTTCGCCGGAACGCGCCGCAGCAGGCTGCGGAACATGTCCTCGAACCCCAGCTCTGCCGAGCAGGTCATCTTGACGGTGAGATAGCCCGCCTGCCCCGCGATACGCTCGACCGCGTTCGCCAACGAGGTCTTGCCGCGGCCCCGGTCGCCATGCAGGACGACATGGGCCCGCTCCTCCTCGATGGCGGCGATGATCCGGCGAAGGGTGTTCAGCCGGCCGACGAACAGACCGTTCACCTCCTGCTTCGGCCGGGTCGGGGTGAAGGCCTCGCGCAGGGCCTGGCTGACTTCCGGCGGGATGCCGGAGACGGCCTGCGCCGACGCGGCCGTGCGGATCCCGTTGGCAACCGGCAGGGTGAAGCGCGGCAGTTCCTCCTCCGGCGCCGGGGCGGCCGTCAGGACACCGCCGCGCACCTCGCGGAGCGGCGGCGGACCCGGACGCAGCGGCCGGTCGGCTCCCGGTTCGGGACGGACCGGCTCGAACGGCACCTCGACCGCGGCCGGTCCGGGACGCCGGGAGCGCAGGTCGATCCCGCTTGCATCGCCCGTCAGGCCATCGCCCGTGAAGGTATCGCCGTGTCGGCGCTTGCGGAAGAAGTCGCGCATGGTCGTGTTCGCCGCGTTGTCGTCCATGGCCGGACAAACACCGGCCGGGTCTTGACGGATCGTGTCTTTTACGAGTCTCAGAAGAACCTTTCGGGCACGCGGATGACATCATCCGGGAGCACGGGAGTATTCGGCGGGGCCCGCCGCTCCTGCTTCTCGCCGTCGATGGTGCGGGTGATCAGGACATAGTCCTCGCGCGCCCGGTAGGTGTAGCCGCCGGCCATCGCCACCGCCGTGACGGCGGACATGCCGCTGGCATAGGGATACTGACCGGGCTTGTTGATCTCGCCGATGATGTAGAAGGGGCGGAAGGTCAGCACCTCGACGCTGACCTTGGGGTCGCGCACATAGCCTTCGGCGAGGCGCTGGGCGATGCGTTCCTCCACCTGACGCGAACTCAGCCCCTTCGCCGCCACGCCGCCGATCAGCGGCAGCGCGATCTGGCCCGTACCGTCGACGGAGAACTCGCCGGAAAGCTGCTCCTGGCCGAACACGATCACGCGCACGGCATCCCCCGGCCCGAGCCGGTATTCGCCCGCATCCGCAAGAGCGACGGTCGGCTCCAGCGGCGGCGCCGTGGCCGACTGGCAGGCGGAAAGGGCGGCAGCCGCCAGCACGGCGACCATCAGGATGCCGCCCCGGAGGGCAGTTCGGATCGTCATGTACGCCTCACGCAGGTCTTCGATGGGGTGCCCACAGTCTGGACCCGGGGCATCCGGTTCCGAAAAAACGGAGACACGGCAGCCATGCGGGTTTCCGTCGTAAGCCGACGGACTGAGGAACGCGGGCTCCACCCGCCCGTTCCCGCGTCCCGTCCCGGCGATGGGGGAACTCCGGAAGGCCCTTGCCGGTTGCCGTCCGATCTAGTCCGAGGAGGTTTCCATGCCCGACCGGTCATCCCGCGATAGCCGGACACCCCCCTCCGGCGATCGCCGGACGGTGCCCACGCATCCCTCGCCCCGGCATCCGGGCGACGATGCCATGCCCCCCTACTCGCCCGGCGGCGTGCCTGAGCCGGAGACGGACGAGAAAGTCAATCCGGAGCACGCGACCCCGGCCTACCCGCCCCGCCGGGCACCCTGAGGGACCGGGCACCCTGACGGTACGCCGGCCTGCGCGGGCCGCGGCGCGAGGCTCCCCGCAAGCCGTGCGAGAAGGAAACGCTCCCTACCCGCCGAGCCGCGCGGACAGGGCGTCCAGCAGGCGTCCCACGGCCGGGATGTCCGGCAACACGGCGGTCGCGGCGGTGGGGTGACCGTGGTCGCCCACCAGGATTCCCATGCCCCGGTCACGCAAGGCGGCGAAGGCATCCTCGTCCGTCAGGTCGTCGCCGACATAGACGGGGAAGGACGCTTCCAGCCCTTCCGTGCCGATCAGGTGCAGCACGGCGCGGCCCTTGTCCCAGGGCAGGTCGGGGCGCAGCTCGAACAGTTCCTTGCCGCCGGTGCGGCGGAGCTGCGGCTCGGTGGCGGCGACGCTGCGCACGGCGTCCGCGACCTCGGCCTTGCGGGCTTCCTCCACCTGCCGGGTATGCACCGCCACCGCGTAGCGCTTGCGTTCCACCAGGGCGCCCGCGATGCCGGCCAGGGCCTGCTCCAGCGCCATGCCGGCACGCTCCAGGGCCGGCCGGTAGTCCTCACCCATGCGGTGACGGCCGGAGGGGGCGGCGATGTCGAATCCGTGGCTGCCGGCGTAGATCAGCTCTTCCAGGCCGACCTTGGCCCGCACGTCGTCGAGGTCGCGCCCGCTGACGATGGCGACCGGGACCAGCCGCGCCAGCCGGCGCAGGCGCTCCCGCATCTCCTCCCCCAGTTCGGCGAGGTCTGGGCGCTGCATGATCGCCGTCAGGGTTCCGTCGAAGTCCAGGAACAGGGCGGGAGTCGACCCGGCCAGACGGTCGGCCAGGGCGGCGATGCCGGCATCGTCCAGCGGCCCGGCGGGTTTTCCCGTCGCGGGTCCCCCCTTCTGCGGGGCCGGGCGCGGAAACGCGGATTGCTGCATGGAACACCTCGACTTCGTCCACGGGAGGTCCAGTGCGGGCCTGGAGCCGGGCGGCAGGGGGGACATGACCCCAGGGGTGTCGCCGTCACGGCCAAGGGCGGCCATTGCTGATGCAGCCGCGCAACACCTGGACCGGAATGCCGCTGAAACGACAGCGGCCCCGGGAAAGGGGCCGCTTCCGCTCTTGCCAACCGCGTCGGTCGGCGCGATGTTGTGCATCGCAGCATTCGTGCTGCATTGCCCTTAGTTGGGCGTTTCCTCCCTAGACTCAGGCCGCTCTGTGAGCGGCCCTTTTTTTGCCAGAACGTCGCAGCGGCGACAACCCCCCATCCGGGTGGGTTGCGCAACAAAAGTCCTAGACCGCCCCTGTGGACAAGTCTGGGGACAGCTCACGCGCATCCTGGGGCCGCCCGCAGCCCCCCTCGTGCGTCCTGCCGCCCTGGCGCCATGGCAGCATGCCTCCGGAAAGCGCGGCGAATGCCGGGATCAGGGTACCGGCCGGCGCGACTCGGGCTGATACGGCCGTGCTGTGGATAGTTCCGGCTGCCGCTTGCATCCGCGCGCCCGGGGGGCTTTGATCGCCTCCCCCACTCGACTGCCGCCCGGACGGGAGACGGCGCCATGTACGCCCTGGTCAACGCCACCCTGGAAAGCCCCGACGGCCCCCTGGCCGGCCACGCCCTCGTGGTGGAGGGTGACCGTATCGGTGCCCTGCTGCCGGAACGGGAGCTGCCGGCCACGCTGCGCCGGATCGACCTGGGCGGCGGCATCCTGGCACCCGGCTTCATCGACCTTCAGGTGAATGGCGGCGGCGGCGTGCTGCTGAACGACGACCCGTCGCCGGAAGCGTTCGCCCGTGTGGCCGCGGCGCACCGCCGCTCCGGCACCACCGCCCTGCTGCCCACCCTCATCAGCGACCGCCTGCCCGTCCGCACGGCTGCGGTCGCGGCGCTGGAGGCGGTGCGGGCCAAGGGGCTTCCGTCGATCCTGGGCCTGCACCTGGAAGGACCGCATCTCTTCCCCGGCCGGCGTGGCGTGCATCCGGCCGGGGCGCTGGCGCCGCCGACGGAGGCGGATTTCGCGCTGGTGGAGCGGGCCGCGCGGTCGGGCCCGGTGCTCGTGACGGTGGCGCCGGAGGTCGTGGGACCCGACGGCATCCGGCGGTTCCGGGCGGCCGGCGCCGTCGTCGCGCTCGGCCACAGCGACGCCTCCCATGCCGATGCCGGCACCGCCTTCGCGGCGGGGGCCGCAGGGGTGACGCACCTGTTCAACGCCATGAGCCAGCTCGGCAGCCGGGAACCCGGGCTGGTCGGCGCCGCCCTGGGCCACGATGACGTCTGGTGCGGCCTGATCGCGGACGGGCACCATGTCCACTGGGCGTCGGTCCGGCTGGCCTGGCGGGTCAAGCGCCGCCGGCTGGTGCTGGTGACCGACGCCATGCCCCCGGTGGGAGCGGCGACGCCCGAGGGCTACGTCCTCGGCGGGGAGTGCATCCGGGTCGAGGGCGGCCGCTGCGTCACGGCGGAGGGGCGGCTCGCCGGCTCCGCGCTGGACATGGCGGCGGCGGTGCGCAACATGGTCCGCCATGTCGGGGTGCCGCTTTCCGAGGCCCTGGCCCTGGCCGCCGCGGCTCCCGCGGATGCGCTTGGCCTGGGTCACCGGCTCGGCCGCCTGCGGCCCGGGCTTCGAGCCGATCTCGTCCATCTGGACGGGTCCCTGGAGGTCCGCCGGACCTGGGTCGCCGGGATGGCCGATCCGCCCCTCTGATACCGTCCCTCGGCGGCAGGGGCACCCCCTTCCGGGTCGGTATGCCGTCCGAAGGCGTAAGCCGCGACCCGGCCGCGATCCGCTATCGTCCGCGGGTGCAGCGCAACCTTTCCCCCTTGGGGACCGTTGCCGACCTTGTGAACACGCATGTCCGCGGAAGGACCGGTCGCGACGATGAGAAGCGGATCACTGGCTGCCGCCGAGCCCGATGAGACCGGACCGGAGCTCGATGCTGACGCCATCTTCAACGGCCTGCTGCTCGCCCTGATCGGCCGCCGCCGCCTGCTGATCCTGGTCGGCGACACGCCCGGCGAGCGGATCGCCCTGCTGGCGCGGCTGGCCCGGCATGTCGAGACCGACGGGTCGCTGGTGCTGACGGTCAGTGCCGGACCCGGCGTCACGGTCGAGGATCTGATCGAGGTCGCCGGCCGCGCCCTGCTGGAGGGGCGCGCCACCGACGAGAGCCAGTTCGACGCCCTGGTCGAACTGCTGGAGGACCGGCTGGACCGGGCCGGCACCGGCGTCCTGATGGTGGAGGAGGCCGAGCGGCTTCCCCCGGACACGCTGCGGGATCTGGTCGAGCTGTCGGGATCGCTGAGCGCAGAGGGCAACTTCCTTCAGATCCTGCTGTCCGGCGGTCCGGAGCTGGAGGGACGGCTGCATCAGGCGGACCTGATGCCGGTCCTGCGGGCGGTCGGGAGCCTCTATCGCATGCCGCCGACCCGGCCGGCGGGCCGCAGCGAAGACGGGCCGGGCGTACCGCCGGCCGCCCTGCGACCGTCGCGCCGGCCGGTGGTGGAGCCGGCGTCCCGGTCGGCAGGCTCCGCGGGCTGGTTCCTGCTCGCCCTGCTGGCCGCGACCGGTGCCGCCGGAGCCTGGTGGCTGGGCGGCGCGGACGGGAGCCTGTGGACCGCACCCGCTCGCCCGGCCCCGCCGTCCATCCAGAGGGCGGAGGCCCCGGCAGCGCCGGAAATGCCGGTCGGCGCCCCCCGCTCCGACGGAGCGGACGATGACGCCCGCCCCGCCGGAACGGCCCCGGTGCCCGCGACGGACACGCCGGAGCCGGCCGCGGAGCCTCCGGCCGCGGAGTCGCGCCCGGTCACGGATGCAGAGACAGCGGCGCCGCTGGAGCCGCGCCCCCCTGAGGCCGCGGCCATCGACCTTCCCGTCGGGACGGCGACAGCACCGCCTGCGCCATCGGCGGAGACGGCGGACGCGGCCGACCGGCCCGACACGTCCCTGGTCGGTCCCCTGCTGGAGCGGGCGCAGGAGCAGATCGCGGCCCGCCAGCTCACCACGCCCCGCAACGACAACGCCCTGGACACGCTGCGCGCGATCATGGAGGTGGCACCCGGACATCCCGCGGTGGCGGAGATGCGGCAGCGGATCATCGCCACCTACCGGCAGTGGGCGCGCCTGTCCGAACAGCGCGGCGACTGGGACCTGGCCCGCATCTACTACCAGCGCGCCCTGCGGGTGGACCCGGCGAACCGGACGCTGACACAGCTTCTGGACTCGCTCGGCGCCCGCCGGGCCGGCGGTCGCCCCGTCGCCGCGGCGGCAGAGGCGCCGGCCGCGTCCACCCGGCCCGCCCCGGCCGAGAGCCGTCCGGACCCGGACGAACCGCCGCCGCCCCGGCTGCGCTGAACCGCGACCGTCAGTCCAGGGTCGGGGCCCGCCGTTCCCGCGGGCTGCCGGCGGGCGCGGCGGAAGTGGCCGGTCGGGACGGGGGGCGCGCTTCCGCCTCGATCAGGGCGACCAGGGCCGCCAGAATGTCCACCGGCCGCGGCGGGCAGCCGGGGATCATGAGATCGACCGGCACCACCTTCTCCACCCCGCCGACCACGGCATAGCTGTCCGCGAACGGTCCGCCGTCGATGGCGCACTGACCCAGCGCCACCACCCATTTCGGGTCGGGCGTGGCCTCCCAGGTCTTCAGCAGCGCCTCGCGCATGTTCGTCGTGACCGGGCCGGTGACCAGCAGCACGTCGGCATGCCGGGGCGAGGCGACGAAACTGAACCCGAAGCGCTCCAGGTCGTAGACCGGGTTGTTCAGCGCGTGGATCTCCATCTCGCAGGCATTGCAGGAGCCGGCATCGACCTGCCGGATGGCAAGGCTGCGCCCCAGCCGCCGGCGCGAGGCCGTGTCCAGCCGGCGGGCGAGCGCTTCGACGGTGGCGTCGGCGGGGGCCGGCCCGGCGATGGTGCGGGGCCCCTTCAGCAGGATGCGGGCGATCACTCCGAACATGCCCGGCCTCTCATAGATCGTGGCCCGAATAGGAGCAGTTGAACGACTTGTTGCAGATCGGGAAGTCCGCGACGATGTTGCCCTCGATCGCGGCCTCCAGCAGCGGCCACTGGAACCAGGACGGGTCGCGCAGATGCGCCCGCTCGATCCGCCCGCCCGCCCCCAGCCGCAGCCAGCACAGCACGTCGCCGCGGAAGCTCTCCACCAGCGCCATCCCCTCCGCCGGCTGCTCCGGCACCGGCAGCAGGGCCCGGGCCGGGCCGGGCTCCAGCCGCTTCAGAATCTGGCGGATCAGGCGGATGGTCTGCTCCACCTCCGCAAAGCGGATCAGGATGCGGGCGTTGACGTCGCCGTGCGGCAGCGTCGGCACGTCGAATTCCAGGTCCGGATAGGGCACGTAGCCGGGGCTGCGGCGGGCATCGACGGCGCGGGAGGAGGCCCGGCCGACAGGCCCGCCGGCACCGAAGCGGTGCGCCAGCGCGGGCGACACGATCCCCGTCCCGACTGTCCGGTCCAGCAGCGAGGAGGTGCCGTCGTAGAGCGCCGCGAGTTGCCGCACCACGCGCGGCACCTCGTCCAGCATGTCGTAGACGGCGGCCCGGCCCTCCTCCTTCAGGTCCACGGCGACGCCGCCGGGCACGATCCGGTCCATCATGAAGCGGTGGCCGAAGCAGATGTCCGCCGTCCGCATCACCCGCTCGCGCAGGGTGGCCCCTTCCGCCAGCATCAGGGCGAAGGCGGCGTCGTTGCAGATGGCGCCGATGTCGTTCAGGTGGTTCGCCAGCCGCTCCAGCTCCGCCATCAGGGCGCGCAGCAGCCGGGCGCGCGGTGGCACCTCCAGCCTCAGCGCCGCCTCCACCGCCAGGGCGAAGGCCAAGGCATAGGCGACCGTGCTGTCGCCGGAGATGCGACCGGCCAGCCGGGCCGCCTCCTCCGGCGCCCGGCCGCGCATCAGCCGCTCCGTCCCCTTGTGGACATAGCCCAGCCGCTCCTCCAGCCGCACCACCGTCTCGCCCTGGCAGGAGAAGCGGAAATGCCCGGGCTCGATGATGCCGGCATGCACCGGCCCGACCGGGATCTGGTGCAGGCCGGGACCTTCGGCCGGCAGGAAGTCGTAGGCGCGCACCGCGGGCGCCGGGCCGGCGGGCGTCTTCCCCAGCGGCTGGCGCTGGCGCCAGCGGTCATGGTCCAGCCAGGGCCGGGTGTCGTCCAGCCCCTCCGGGACCAGCCCGGTCAGGTCCCGGATCGCCCGCTCCAGCCGCTTCGCCGACGGACGGACGGCGGAGAGCGAGGGGAACCGCCCCTCCGGACAGGCCAGGGAGAGGACGGCGATGTCCCCCTCCGCCTCGTCGCGCAGGGCGGCGTGGACGCAGGCGGCTTCCGCCCAGAGGCCCAGCAGGCTCCAGCCGCCATAGGGCAGCCGGTCGATCAGGGCGGTCCAGCCCTCCCGGTCCGTCTCGAACCGGGGCCAGGGCCGGTGCCGCTCGACGCGGCGGCCGACGCCGTCCAGGAACCCGATAAGCCCGTTGTCGCCCATGGCCATCACCCCAGCAGCGCCGCGACGGTCTGGAACCATGCCACCAGCGGCGCTGGCAGCCAGAGCCCGGCGACCAGCACCAGGGCCAGATGCAGGTAGAGCGGCACGAGGGCAGCGCCGGCCCGCCCCGGCGGCGCCGTCGGCTCCCCGAAGCAAAGCTCGTGCAGCCGCAGCATCAGGGCGCCGAATCCCAGCAGCAGACCCACCACGAAGATGACCGCCAGCCACGGCGCCCGGGCGAAGCTGGTGGTGGCGATCAGGAACTCGCTCATGAACACGCCGAAGGGCGGCAGCCCGGCGATCGCCACCACGCCCAGCAGCAGGCCCCAGCCCAGCGCCGGGTGGCTGGCGGTCAGGCCCCGGATGTCGGCCAGCTTCTGCGTCCCCGTCGCCTGCGTGACATGCCCGACGGCGAAGAAGATCGCCGACTTGGTCAGGCTGTGCAGGGTCATGTGCAGCAGCCCGGCGAAATTGGCGATCGGGCCCCCCATGCCGAAGGCGAAGGTGATGATGCCCATGTGCTCGATCGAGCTGTAGGCGAAGAAACGCTTGATGTCGCGCCGCCGGTACAGCATCAGCGCCGCCAGCAGCAGCGTGCCCAGCCCCATCACGATCATGAGCTGTCCGGGTGCCAGCGCCTCCCCGTTCGCGGCCAGCAGCATCTTGAAGCGCAGCACGGCATAGAGCGCCACGTTCAGCAGCAGCCCGGACAGCACGGCGGAGATCGGCGTCGGCCCCTCCGCATGCGCGTCGGGCAGCCAGGCGTGCAGCGGCACCAGCCCCACCTTGGTGCCGTAGCCGATCAGCAGGAAGACGAAGGCGAGGTCCAGCAGATCCGGGTCGATCCGCGCTGCCGCCGGCATCAGGGCCGACCAGGACATGGCGGCGTCGCCCTCACCCAGCACCGGCTGCGCCGCCATGAACAGGAGGATGGTGCCGAACAGGGCCAGGGCGATGCCGACGCCGCAGAGGATGAAGTACTTCCAGGCCGCCTCGATGGCGGCATGGGTGCGGTAGAGGCTGACCATCAGCACGGTGGTCAGGGTCGCCCCCTCCACCGCCACCCAGAGGACGCCCAGATTGTTCGCCAGCAGCGCCAGCAGCATGGTGAACATGAACGCCTGGTACATGGCGTGGTAGAAGCGCAGATGCAGTGGCGGCAGACGCCCGTCCTCCAGCTCGTGCCGGATGTAGCCGGCACTGAACAGGCTGGTGGTGAAGCCGACGAAGGCCGTCAGCAGCACCAGATAGACGTTGAAATCGTCCACCAGCAGCAGCGGCGTCGTCTCCGGCCGGTAGAGGACGAGGGCGACGGCGGCCGCCAGCGTCAGGCCCGAGGCCAGCACGTTGATCCGCGCCGCCGCCCTGTAGCCGGGAACAGCCAGCAGCACGGCCGCAAACAGGGCCGGCAGGGCCAGCACGAGAGGGGCCAGGATGCCCGGCGTCAGCATGTCGGCCATCAGCATGTCGGGCGCCAGGGTCGGGGCCTGCATCACTCCCTCCGCCCCTCGCCCCGGAAGCTCTCCAGGTAATGGATGTCCAAGGTGTCGAACCGCTCGCGGATCTGGAAGAAGAAGATGCCGAAGATGATGAAGGCGACCATCACGGCGAACGCGACCAGCATCTCCACCACCAGCGGCATCCCCTTGACGCCGACCGCGGCCAGGATCAGGCCGTTCTCCAGGCTCATGAAGCCGATCACCTGACCGATGGCATTGCGCCGGGTGATCATCATCAGCAGGCCCAGCAGCACGACCGACAGCGCCAGCGCCAGACCCTCGCGTGTCAGCGCGGACGCCTCTGCCGTCAACGGCAGGACGAGAAGGAGGGCCAGCGTCACGAGGGAGACGCCGATCACCATGGTCGGCCCCACGCCCATGGCCTGCTGCACCGTGCGGTGGATGCCCAGGCGCTCGATGATGCGCAGCAGCGCCAGCGGGATGATCAGCGCCTTGAACACCAGGGCGATGACGGCGGTGACGTAGAGGTGCGGGTTGTCCTGGAAGAAGCCCTGCCACGCCGCCGCCGCCGCCAGGAAGACGGACTGGGTGGCGAAGGCGCTGATGAGCGCCGTCAACCGGCGCTGGTAGAGCAGCGCAAAGCTCATCAGCAGGACCGAAGCCCCGAGCAGATGCGCCATGTCGTAGCCGATCTCACCCATCGGACCCTCTACAGCGCCGTGGAGACGAACAGGAAGATCGCCGCCAGCAGCCCCAGCAGCAGCGCGCCGCCCAGAAACTCGCCGACGCGGAAGACCCGCATCTTCGCCACCGTCGTCTCGAACAGGGCCAGCGCCGCGGCCGCTGCCAGCAGCTTGCCCAGGAAGGAGCCCAGGCCGATGGCCCAGGCAGCCGGACCGTCGCCCGGCTGGGCGATGCCCCAGGGCACGAAGACGCAGAGGATCAGCGCCATGAACAACAGCAGGCGCAGCATCCCCGCCGCCTCCATCAGCGCCAGATGGCGGCCGGAATATTCCAGCACCATGGCCTCGTGGACCATGGTCAGCTCCAGATGCGTGGCGGGATTGTCCACCGGGATGCGCCCGGCCTCCGCGATGGCGACCATGATCAGGCTGATCAGCCCCAGCGCCAGGGAGACGCGCAGCCCCACCCCCTGCCCCAGCGTGCCGTCCACGATGGCGGCCAGCGAGGTGGTCTGGAGCAGGATCGCCAGGGTGAAGATCACGGCCAGCATGGCCGGCTCCGCCAGGGCGGAGATCATCGCCTCCCGCGAGGCGCCGAGCCCGCCGAAGGCGGTGCCGATGTCCATGGCGGCCAGCCCGGTGAAGAAGCGCGCCGTCGTCAGCAGCGCCACCAGCGCGATCAGGTCCGCCACCGGCGCCAGCGCCAGCGCCGTCGTGAAGGTCGGCACCAGTCCGGCCGCCAGCCAGAGCATGGTGAAGACGATGTAGGGCGTGGCGCGGAACAGCCAGGAGGCGTTCTCCGCCACCACGGCCTCCTTGCGGGTCAGGCGCAGCAGGGCGCGGTAGGGTTGCAGCACCGGCGGCCCGCGCCGTCCCTGCAACCGCGCCTTGATGCCCCGCACCACGCCGGTCAGCAGCGGCGCCAGCGCCAGCACCACCAGCATCTGCACGCACTGGAACAGGACGGCGAGTGCGGCCTCCGAAACCTGCCCGCTCATTTCACCACCGCCACGACGGTCAGCAGGAAGACCAGCGCCCCGAACATCAGGGTCAGGTAATGCCGGATGGTCAGGAACTGCATCCCGTTGGCCCTGTCCGCCAGCCAGCCGACGGCACGGCAGAGCGGGTCGATCAGCCAGGTCCAGGCCGGGTCGGAGCTGCGGACCTCCAGCCGGGCCGGCCGCATCTCCCCCGGCTCCGGCATGTCCACCCGCTCACGCGCGGCGAAGACGCCGGCGGCGAAGACCCGGCGCAGCGGCTGGGAGAAGCTGTCGCCGCTGTACTGGGCCACGGGACCGACATCGGGATGGCCGCAGCCCCAGGGCTCGCCCCGGCGCACCGCGGCGTCGGAGGTGCGGACGATCAGAAGCCGCAGCAGCACCGTGAGCGCCGCGGTCAGGCCCAGGACGAACAGGCCGCTGTAGGAATTGCCGCCGAAACCGTCGCCCGGGGCGGCAGGGGCCAGCCACATCCAGGCCAGCGTCCCGGCACGGCTGTCCATCGGGGCGCCGACCATGCCGGCGGCAGCATCGCCGAACAGGGCAAGGACGCTGCCCGGCAGCACCCCCACCAGCAGGCAGAGCGCGGCCGGCAGCAGCATCGCCAGCAGCATGGCGGGTCCGACCTCGCGCGCCTGGGCCGCGGCGGGCGAGCGCGGGCGGCCCAGGAAGACGATGCCGTAGAAGCGCAGGAAGCAGGCGGCGGTGAGCGCCGCGGCCAGGGCCAGGGCGACGCCGACGACCATGGTCGCCACCTTCATCTCCCACAGCCCGAGCTGCGGTCCGCTGAGCACCGCCTGGAACAGCAGCCATTCCGACGCGAAGCCGTTCAGCGGCGGCAGCGCGGAGATGGCGGCGGCCCCGACCAGCACCAGGGGCGCCGTCCGCGGCAGCCGGTGGATCAGCCCGCCCAGGCGGTTCAGCCCGCCCTGCCCCGTCGCCGTCAGCACGGCGCCGGCGCCATAGAACAGCAGCGTCTTGTAGAGGCTGTGATTGAGCGCGTGCAGCAGCGCCGCGGAGAAGGCGATCGCCGCCACGCCCTGCTGCCCGTCCGCCTTGAACACCAGCGCCAGCCCCAGCCCGACGGAGATGACGCCGATGTTCTCCACCGTGGAATAGGCCAGCAGGCGCTTCATCTCGTCCTGCATCAGGGCGTAGAGGATGCCCAGCACCGCCGTCACCGACCCCAGCGCCAGCAGCACCCCGCCCCACCACCAGTCCGGCGTGCCCGCCAGATCGAACAGCACCCGCACCAGGGCATAGACCGCGACCTTGGTCATCACCCCGCTCATCAGGGCGGAGACGTGGCTCGGCGCCGCCGGATGCGCCAGCGGCAGCCAGACATGCAGCGGCGCCAGACCCGCCTTGGACCCGGCCCCGAGCACCACCAGCACCACCGCCAGCCCGGCGGCGAGCGGACCATGCGGTGCCGCACGGATGTCGTCGAAGCCGTAGCCGCCGGCACTGCCGGCCAGCACCCCGAAGCAGAGCAGCAGCACCATGGTGCCGAAGCTCGCCATGATCAGGTAGATGCGCCCCGCCTCGCGGTTGCCGGCCTCCCGGTGGTTCGCCAGCACCAGCAGCCAGGAGGTCAGCGACATGAACTCCCAGCCGACCAGGAACAGGAAGGCGTCGCTGGCCAGAAGCACAAGGTTCATCCCCGCCAGGAACAGCGGGAAGGCCGGCAGCACGCGGCCCGGCTCCAGCCCGTGGCCGCTGCCGGCCTGGGCCCGGCCATAGCCCCAGCCGAACAGGCTGGCCGTGACTCCGGCAAGGTTCACCATCAGCAGGAAGACGGCCGAGAGCGCGTCCAGCACCAGCTCGGAGCGCAGCCACGGCAGGCCCACGGGCACCGGCATCCGCCAGACGCCGCCGGACCCCAGCAGATGCACGAGGGCGGCCAGAACCAGCACCGCGCAGCAGGCCGCGGTGCCGCCGTAGACGAGCAGGGCCGTGCGCGGCGACCGGGGACGGACGGCGCCGATGCCCCCCAGCGTCAGCAGGAGGAGCAGGGATGGGAGAACGAACTGCAAGGCGGGCACCCTCGACGAGGATGCCCCTAGTTTAGGGATCGCCCCCCCGTCCTGCGCAAGCCCGAACTGCACGGCCCCCGTCCCGGTGAGGGAGCGACAGCGCACGGTCGGAAAAAGAAAGCCCCGGAACCATGCGGTGCCGGGGCTCGGAGTTTCAACTAGGGAGGAAACGCAACCACAGTTGCCGGACCTTGATAGCCCGATCCCGTTAAGCGCCCGTTAATGGCGATCATGAAGCGACCTTAACAATCCTTGATACTACTTAATCGTGGAACCCCCGGGCGGCGCATCGCCTCTGGCAGCGGAGGCCGGCTTGCGCTATGCAGCCCCCCGGTTCCGATTTCCGGCTAATGATCCATGCTCAGCATCGCCCAGCGCATCGCCCAGGAACTCGCCGTCCGCCCGCAGCAGGTGGAAGCGGCGGTCGCCCTCCTGGACGAAGGCTCCACGGTCCCCTTCGTCGCCCGCTACCGCAAGGAGGCCACCGGCGGCCTGGACGACACCCAGCTCCGCACCCTTGAGGAGCGGCTGCGCTACCTGCGCGAACTGGAGGAGCGCCGCACGGCGATCCTTCAGTCCATCACCGAGCAGGGAAAGCTGACCCCCGAACTGGAGAAGGAGATCACCGAGGCGGACACCAAGACCCGACTCGAGGACCTCTACCTGCCCTACCGGCCGAAGCGGCGGACCAAGGCCATGATCGCCCGCGAGGCCGGGCTGGAGCCGCTGGCCGACCTGCTGCTGGGCGACCCGTCGCGCCAGCCGGAGGCCGAGGCCGCCGCCTTCGTGGACGCCGAGAAAGGCGTCGCCGACGTGAAGGCCGCGCTGGACGGCGCCCGCGCCATCCTGGTGGAACGCATGGGCGAGACTGCCGAACTGGTCGGCAGCCTGCGCACCTACTGCTACGAACACGGCCGCGTCGTCTCCAAGGTGGTGGAGGAGAAGCGCGAGGAAGGCGCCAAGTTCAGCGACTATTTCGACTTCGGCGAGGCGCTGAAGCAGGTTCCCTCGCACCGGGCGCTGGCGCTGTTCCGCGGCCGCGCCGCCGGCGTGCTGGACCTCAAGATGGAAGTCGGCGAGGAGCCGCCGCCGGGCACGCCGCACACCTGCGAGGCGATGATCGCCGCCCGCTTCGGCATCGCCGACCGGGGCCGCGCCGCCGACCGCTGGCTGCTGGACACCTGTCGCTGGGCCTGGCGCACCAAGATCGCCCTGCACCTGGAACTGGACCTGATGGGCGTCATCCGCGACCGCGCGGAGGACGAGGCGATCAGCGTCTTCGGCCTGAACCTGAAGGATCTGCTGCTGGCCCCGCCGGCCGGCCAGCGCGCCACGCTGGGCCTGGACCCCGGCATCCGCACCGGCGTGAAGGTCGCCGTGGTGGACGCCACCGGCAAGCTGGTGGAGACGACGACCATCTACCCGCACGAGCCGCGCCGCGACTGGGACGGCTCCATTGCCGTGCTGGCCGCGCTCTGCCTGCGCCACGGGGTCGAGCTGATCGCCATCGGCAACGGCACGGCCAGCCGCGAGACGGACAGGCTGGCCGGCGACCTGATGAAGCGGCACCCCGACCTGAAGGTCACCAAGGTGATGGTGTCGGAGGCCGGCGCCTCGGTCTACTCCGCCTCGGAGACGGCGGCGCTGGAGTTCCCCGGCCTGGACGTCAGCCTGCGCGGGGCGGTGTCCATCGCCCGCCGGCTCCAGGACCCGCTGGCCGAGCTGGTGAAGATCGACCCGAAGTCGATCGGCGTCGGCCAGTACCAGCACGATGTCAGCCCGGCCAAGCTGGCCCGCACCCTGGATGCCGTGGTCGAGGACTGCGTGAACGGCGTCGGCGTCGATCTCAACACCGCCTCGGTGCCGCTGCTGACCCGCGTCTCCGGCCTGTCGGAGAGCGTGGCGAAGAACGTCGTGGAGTTCCGCAACAGCAACGGCGCCTTCCGCCTGCGCCGGCAGCTTCTGGAGGTTTCCCGCCTCGGCCCCAAGGCGTTCGAGCAGGCCGCCGGCTTCCTGCGCATCCGCGACGGCGACAACCCGCTGGACGGCAGTGCGGTCCACCCGGAAGCCTATCCGGTGGTGGAGCGCATCCTGGCCCGCACCGGCCGCGACCTGAAGCAGATCATCGGCGACGTGGCCTTCCTGCGCTCGCTCGACCCGGCCGACTTCACGGACGAGCGGTTCGGCGTTCCCACCGTCACGGACATCCTGCGTGAGCTGGAGAAGCCGGGCCGCGATCCGCGGCCGGAGTTCAAGACAGCCGCCTTCAAGGAGGGTGTCGAGGAGCTGAAGGACCTGCAACCCGGCATGGTGCTGGAAGGCGTGGTGACGAACGTCACCAACTTCGGCGCCTTCGTCGATGTCGGCGTCCACCAGGACGGGCTGGTCCACATCTCGCAGCTTTCCCACACCTTCGTGAAGGACCCGCGCGCCGTGGTGAAGGCGGGCGACATCGTGAAGGTGAAGGTGCTGGAGGTGGACCTGAAGCGGCGCCGCGTCGCCCTCACCATGAAGCTGGACGAGCAGCCCGCGCCGCGCCGGGCCGAACCGCAGGCGCCGCGGGCAGAGCGGCAGCCGGGCGGTCCACGCCGTCCGGACGCGCCGCGGTCCGGGGACAACCGCCCCCGCCCCGCCCCGGCACGGGAGGAGCGTCCGGCCAAGGCTCCCGCCAAGGCCCCGGCGGCACAGCCGCAGGTCGGCGCGCTCGGCGCCGCCCTGGCCGAAGCGATGGCCCGCGCGAAGAAGGGCTGAGTTAGCCCGGCCCCGGAGGGAAACCCGGTCGGAGAGGTCCGACCGGGTCCGGCCCGCGAGGCGCCGTTTTCCGGTCAGGGTTCGCCGCGGAAGATGGCGACGACGGGCGCACCGCCCGCGACCTGACGCGCCCGGTACATGCCCGAGGTGTTGAAGCTCCAGGCGACCTGCCCGTCGGGCGTCACGGCGATGACACCACCGTCGCCGCCCAGCTCCGTCAGGTTGCGGCCGATCACCTCGTCGGCCGCAGCCTGGAGTCCCATGCCGCGCAGCTCCACCAGGGTGCAGATCGAGCGGGCGACGCCCAGGCGGATGAAGTACTCCCCCGTTCCGGTGGCGGAGACGGCGCAGGAGCGGTCGGAGGCGTAGGTGCCGGCGCCGATGACCGGCACGTCCCCGACCCGGCCCCAGATCTTGGCGGTGGTGCCACCGGTGGAGGTGGCGGCCGCCACATGCCCCTGCCTGTCCAGGGCGACGGCGCCGACGGTGCCGAACTTGCGGTCCTCCGGCCGGTAGGCCGCGGCGGCGTCGGCGGCCGGTTCCGGCGGCGCATCCGCCGGGCGCGGCGGCAGCGGCAGACCCCGCTGGCGCAGGGTGCGCAGCAGCGACTGCCAGCGCCATTCGGTGAAGAACCAGGCAGGCGGGGCCTGCTCCACCCCGGCCTCGCGGCCGAACTGCTCCGCCCCGGCGCCGATCAGCATGACGTGTGGCGAGCGCTCCATCACGGCGCGGGCCAGGGTGACCGGATGCCGGACGCCGGTGACGCCGGCCACGGCCCCCGCCTTCAGCGTCGCCCCGTCCATCACGGCGGCGTCCAGCTCGATCCGGCCGTCCGCCGTGAAGACGGCACCGCGGCCGGCATTGAACTGCGGGTCGTCCTCCAGCCCGCGGATGACGGCCTCCACCGCATCCAGCGCGGACCCGCCCGCCTCCAGCACCGCCCCGCCCCGCTCCAGCGCGGCCGAGAGCGCCGCGCGGTACGCTGCCTCCGTCTCCGGCCCCATCCGCTCACGGTCCATGGTGCCGGCCCCGCCATGCACGACAAGGGTCCAGGCCGGCCGCTCCACCGGGGCGGCGGGGGCCTGCTGCCCGGACGGCGTGGCGGCGCAGGCGGACAGCGACAGCGCCAGAAGAAGCAGGGCGCAGAAGCGGCGGGGACCCCGCCGTGTCGCATCGGCAGGGGGCAGGATATCGGGGGGCATGACGGTCTCCGCAGGGGCCTGACAGCAGCCGGCGACGATCCGGAGGCTCCCGGTCGGGGATGGATCGCCGGCACCCGTCCAGCTTGGATCACGCCCCCCGGCCTGCCTCAAGCCCTTTCGGACGGAGAGTCAGCCTTTCCGGGCGACCAGCTTGGCGCGGGCGATGGCCAGCGACTGCGACAGGGCCCGCCCGAGTTCGCCGCCGTCGCCGCGGATATCGTCGCGCACGATCGCGTGCATCGCGTCGATGTGCAGCGCGATCACCGTGAGCTGGGCCTGCGACGGATGCTCAAGCTCGACCAGGAAGCTGTTGAGATTGTGGGCGAACTCCGACAGCAGGTCGTAGCCGAAGGTCTTGCCCAGGGCCAGAATGCCTTCGGAAATCTTGAAGACACGGCGCAGATGGGCCGGCCGGTTCTCCGCGTCCGCCATCGCCGTGTTGAAGGCATCGTGCAGATCCGTCAGGTCGATGCGCGTCTGCGCCTTGTGGGCATCGGCCATCCGGGAGACATGGATATGGGCGCGTTCCAGCGCCGCCGGGTCGATCCGGCCGGGCTTGCCGTCAGCCGATCCCCCGACCTTCTCGCGCAGCCTGTTCGGCCGCCGGATGATCTCGACATGCGGCTTCTTGTCGGTGCTCATGCCTCGGTCTCCTGTTGCGGGGCATCGCCCGGTTCTCTCTCCGCCTGGGGTTCCACGACGACATGCTCGCCCTCGTCCACGAGCCGGACACCCTCCTCCGTCATGACGCGCCGGTCCGCCCCGTCGAAGGGCAGGGTCTGACGCCGCCGGTCCGGGCCGAAATAGCCAGGGGCACGGACGAAGGGCCGCGGCCGGTCGATGACCGCCAGCAGCCGCGAGGCGACGTTCAGAACCGACATCGGCTTGGCCAGGTACTCCGTCACCCCGACATCGCGCGCCGCGGTCACCGAGCGGTAATCGGCCTCGCCGCTCATCATGATGAAGGGCAGGAATTTCACCTTGTCGCTTTCGTGGGTCCTGATCCAGCGCAACAGTTCCAGCCCGTCGCCCGGCGCCATCAGATGGTCGGCGAAGACGACGTCCACCTCCTTCACGTCGAGCTGCATCTGGGCCGACACTTCAAGGACTGCCATCGCCTCCTCCCCGTTGTCGGCCTGGATCACCTTGCCCACCCCGAGCGCCTTCAGGATGGTGACAAGGATGGAGCGGACGAAGCGGTTGTCGTCGGCAACCAGGATCGAAAGGTCGTCGAACCTGTAGTACTTGCCACTGGTCCGCTTCGGGGTCATGGGCGTCGTCGGAGGTACGCGGGATCGGAGGATGATACTAGCCCGACCGGAGTGGCGCGACCACCGGAGGTTTGGGCGCAGCCGCTCCTGCGGGGCGGGCATGCACCGCCGCACCGTGCCGTACAGACGGTCGTTCCACGCGCCGGCATCAGTCCCGGATGGCCACGGGCTGCCCCGACCGAAAGATCATGGCCGCGATCGGCATCCGGGAACCCTCCGCTTCTTAACGGTTTGCTTACCGCCCGCCGGCTAGATTTCGACATCTGCCGGACTGGCGCTGACGGAATCGGACGATGGCCACGAAGTCTGCTCCCCCGAACGACAACGCCTACGACGACACGCTGGAACGTACCGCCGTCGTCATGTACGCCCTGCTGGAGCAGTTGCACGAGGTCCTGGCCGACTCCGGCAAGCCCGACGACGTCAATCTGGGCATGCTGATGGGCCTGACGATGTACCTGGACGACCGCATCGGGCCGTTCCGGGCCGAACGGCTGATGGCCTCGTCCCCGTCCATCATCCTGAAGACGGACGCCCATGTCGTGCGGGAACAGCTCGACCAGTTCCTGCCGGTGCTGAACGCCTTCGGCGAACATCTGGCGAAGCTGGAGCCGACCGCCCGCACCCGCAACCTGGAACCTGCCCGCTGAGCCTCCGGCGCCCCTGACCGGCGTTCCCGCCTGCGCCTTCCGGACGGTCCGCACGGCGGCGGAATGCATAAAATTGCCGCGGCCGGTCTTCCGATCCGCCCCTCCCCCTCCCACCTCTGCTCCAGGCGGCGCCCGTCGGTGCCGCATCAGCGTGCCCCGCGGGAGGGCTCATGGACTGGGTAGCGGTCGTCGCTGTCGCAACACTGGTCGGCGGACTGGGCTTCGGAGCCCTGCTCGCCGTCTTCTGCCTGGGCATGAGCGCAACGGTGCGCCGGAGCCTGGAAGAGGTTTCCTCGCGCCAGATCCAGTCCATCCGGCAGCTTTCCGAGGCGCAGGCGCAGCAGCAGCGCCAGCTTCAGGAGGCGCGTCTCCAGATCCAGGCCCTGACCCAGGCCAACCGGCATCTTGCCGAACAGATCAGGACACTCGGCGAGCGCGTGGGCGATGTCGGCGGACCGCCGGCGCCTTCCGCACGCGACCGCACCCTGCACTGACGCCCATGCCGCACTCCCCCGCCCGTCCCGACAGGCAGACCGAACGCACCCGCTGGACCCGGAGCGCTGACGCCTGGGACCGCTGGGCCGACCGGATGGCCGAGCCCGCCGACCGCATGAACCAGCCGCTGCTGCGTGCCGTCGGACTCGCGCCGGGGCATCGCCTGCTCGACCTCGCCTCCGGGACCGGAGAGCCGGCCCTGTCGGCGGCGGCCCTCGTCGGCGCTGACGGGCTGGTGGTCGCCACCGATCTGGTCGCGTCCATGCTGGAGGGCACCCGCCGCCGGGCGGCGCAGCGCCGCACGGACGCCCTGCACTTCTCCCTGGCGGACATGGAGCATCTGCCCTTCGCCGCCGCGAGCTTCGACCGGGTCACCTGCCGCTTCGGGCTGATGTTCGCCCCCGATGCCGTGCGGGCTGCCGCGGAGGTCGCGCGGGTGCTGCGGCCCGGCGGCGTCGCCGGGTTCGTCGTCTGGGGACCGGCGGAGGAGAACACCCTGTTCCGGGAACTGGCTGCCGCCGTGGATAGCGTCCTGGGACCGGACCCGGAGGCGGGCATGCCGATCCTGTTCCGCTTCGCGGCCGAGGGCAGCCTCGCGGCCGCCCTGGCGGAGGGCGGGCTGGAGGTGACGGACGAGCAGCCGCTGCGGCTGGACCACAGCGTACCCGCCGGCCGTCCCTTCTGGGCGCCGACGCTGGACATGGGGTTCGCCCCCCGGCTGACGGGGGAGCCGGCGGAGCGCCTGGCAGCCGTCAGAGAGACGGCGGACCAGCGTTTCCGCGACCTTGCCGGTCCCGACGGCATGGTCCCGGTGCGCCTGCACGCCCGCCTCTGCATCGGCCGGAAGGCCTGAACGACGGAAGCGCAGCCGCCCCTCAGGGCAAAGCTGTCCAGCCGGATCGGGGCGGGAGTGGCCCTTGCAGACCCGCCCCCGCCCCGTCATATGCCATGCCAATAGGCAGCTTGTGCCATGTCGATAGGCAACTTGACCATATCAGTATGCTTTGTATGGTCAGGTCAAATCCCGACGCTGGTCGTGCAGAAATGATCGATGTTAAGACACTTTGCCTGGGCGTGCTGAGCCGCGGCGACGCCTCCGGTTACGAAATCCGGAAGGAGTTCGAGGAAGGACCTTTCAGCAATTTCAGCGATGCTGGCTTTGGTTCGATCTACCCAGCATTACGAAAACTGCTCGAAGATGGAATGATTTCCATCGCTCAGCATGGAACCGACGCAAGACCTGACAAGAAGGTCTACCGGATCACCGCGGCCGGCCGCCAGGTGCTGTGCCAGGCCGTGCTCCGGCATCCGGCTCCGGACCGGCTTCGCTCGGACTTCATGTTCATGATCCTGTTCAGCCATCTGATGCCGGCGCGCCATCTGGAACGGATTCTGACGGACCGCATCGAAGATTATGAGCGGCTGATCGAAGACATGGAGCGGCGGGAAAGTTGTGATGCAGCGCACAGCCCTCCTGGCGAGAAGTTCGTACATGGCCTAGGTTTGGCGATGCATCGCGCTGCGGCGGCCTACCTGGAGGAGCACCGGCACCAGTTGCTGGAAGGCATCCGTGTCCAGACGAAGGTTGCCGAATGAACGCGCCAGGACCTGACTGAGAAGACGGCGGAGTCCACCCGCCGCGGGGCGGGAGGGAATGAAGCGGTCCTATGTCGTTGCCCTGACGATCACGCTTGTCGCCGTGGTCTGGATGGCTTCCGGCCAGTTCGGCGGGGTAGTCGCCCAGGATGCGGCGCCCACCGAGGCTCCGCAGCAGGTGCGCGAGCTTGTCTCCGTGCGTGTCGCCGTGCTGGGGGCGGAGCCGTTGACCAGCGAGGTCGTGGTCAACGGCCGCAGCCAGGCCTTCCGCAGCGTCAGCATCAAGGCCGAGGTCCGCGGCCGGGTGGAAGCGATCCTGGCCGAGCGCGGCGCCGCCGTCGCGGCCGCGGCTCCCCTGGTCCGGATCGCGGTGGATGCCCGCCGCGCCGACCTGGAGGAGGCCCGCGCCAGAGTGGCCCTGCGCAAGACCGAGTGGGATGCCGCCCGCCGGCTGGCCGACCAGGGCTTCAGTTCCGAAATCCGCCGGGCCGAAACGAAGGCCGCCTACGAGGCAGCCCTCGCCGCCGTCAAGGCGGCGGAACTCGCCCTTGAGAAGACGGAGATCAAGGCCCCGTTCGAGGGGATCGTGGACAGCCGCCCGGTTGAACTGGGTGATTTCGTCGATGTCGGCGACCCGATCGCCACCATCGTGGATCTGGACCCGATCAAGTTCGTCGCCTATGTCGGCGAGCGTCATGTCCGCGACCTCTCCCTGGGCGGCATGGCCCATGCCCGTACCCTGTCCGGCGACGAGGTGGAGGGCCGCATCACCTTCATCGCCGCTGCGGCCGATCCCGACGCCCGCACCTTCCGCGTGGAGGTCGAGGCGCCGAACCCCGGACGCGCCATCGTGGACGGGCTGACCTCCTCGCTGCGCCTGCCGGTCGCCCAACGGACGGCACACCGGCTGAGCCCGGCCGTGCTGACACTGGACGATGCCGGCACCATCGGGGTGAAGACCGTCGATGCCGACGACATCGTGCGCTTCGTTCCTGTCAGGATCCTGTCCAGCGATCCGGCCGGGATCTGGGTGGGTGGCCTGCCCGACACGGCGACCGTGGTGATCGTCGGGCAGGAGTTCGTGGTGGACGGCCAGAAGGTGAAGCCCGTCAGCCAGCCAGGGGGCGTCTCGTGAGCGCGCTGATCGGCTGGGCCATCGGCCGCTCCCGCATGGTCATCGCGCTGTTCGTGCTGCTGCTGGTCGGCGGCGTCGGCGCCTATGCGACCATGCCGAAGGAGGCCGCACCGGACATCAACATCCCGATCATCTACGTCTCCGTCACCTACGAGGGCATCTCGCCCGAGGACGCCGAACGCCTGCTGGTCCGCCCGATCGAGCAGGAGGTGCGCACCATCGAAGGCGTCAAGGAGATGACCGCCAGCGCCTATCAGGGCGGGGCCAACGTGGTGCTGGAGTTCGAGGCGGGATTCGACGCCGACAGGGCGCTGGACGATGTGCGCCAGAAGGTCGATCTGGCCCGGCCGGAGCTGCCCGACGGGGTGGACGAGCCGCGGGTCAGCGAGGTCAACTTCTCCCTCTTTCCGGTGATCGTCGTCACCCTGTCGGGCGACGTGCCGGAGCGCACGCTGCTGCGGCTCGCCCGCGATCTGGAGGACCGGATCGAAGGATTGAGCGAGGTGCTGTCCGTCGATGTCAGCGGCGACCGCGAGGAGCTGGTCGAGGTCGTCATCGACCCGATGCTGCTGGAGAGCTACGGGCTGAACCCCAACGACATCATCACCCTGTTCGGGCGCTCCAACCGGCTGGTCGCGGCGGGCAATCTGGATACCGGCGCCGGCCGCTTCGCGGTCAAGGTGCCCGGCCTGTTCGAGACGGTGGACGATGTCCTGGACATGCCGATCAAGGTCAGCGGCGACAGCGCCGTGCGCTTCCGCGACGTGGCGGAGGTGCGTCGGACCTTCCGCGACCCGACCAGCTTTGCCCGTGTGAACGGCGAGCGCGCCATCGCGCTGGAGGTGGTGAAGCGCACCGGCGAGAACGTGATCGACACGATCGAGAAGGTCCGCACCGTCGTGGCCGAGGCACAGCGCACCTGGCCCGTCGCGGTGGCGGTCAGCTTCTCCCAGGACCAGTCGAACGAGATCCGGATGATGCTGTCCGATCTCACCAACAATCTCATCAGCGCCATCCTGCTGGTGATGATCGTCTGCATCGCCGCCCTGGGCGTGCAGGCCGGGCTGCTGGTGGGCGTGGCCATTCCGGGCTCGTTCCTGACCGGGCTGCTGGTGCTGATGGTGATGGGACTGTCCATCAACAACATCGTGCTGTTCAGCCTGATCATGGTCGTCGGCATGCTGGTCGATGGCGCCATCATCACCAACGAGTACGCTGACCGGAAGATGACGGAGGGGCTGAGCCCCCGCGAGTCCTACAGCCTTGCCGCGCAGCGCATGGCCTGGCCGATCATCACCTCGACGGCCACGACCCTGGCTGCCTTCGCCCCGCTGCTGTTCTGGCCGGGCATGGTCGGCGAGTTCATGAAGTTCCTGCCGATCACCCTGATCGCAACGCTCTCCGCCTCGATCCTGATGGCGCTGATCTTCATCCCGACGCTGGGATCGGTGTTCGGCCATGCCGGGCAGACGGACCCGGCCCTGATGAAGGCGCTGGCGGCGAGTGAAACGGGCGATCTGCGCACCCTGCGCGGCTTCACCGGCTTCTATGTCCGCCTGCTGGACCGCGCCCTCGACCATCCCGGCAAGGTGGTCGGCGCCGGATTCGCCGGGCTGGTCGCCGTCTGGGTCTACTACGCCACCCATGGCAACGGCGTGGAGTTCTTCCCGGAATCCGAGCCGCAGGTGGCGACCGTGATGGTCCATGCCCGTGGCAACATGTCGGTCTATGAGAAGGACCAGCTTGTCCGCGAGGTCGAGGAACGGGTCCTGGAGTTCAGCGCCGAGTTCAAGAGCGTTTACACCCGCACCATCGGGCAGAGCACCGGCGGCGGGGGCGGCATCATGGGCGACCAGGCCGAGGACGTGATCGGCCGTGTCGACATCCAGTTCCTGGACTGGGACGAGCGCCGCCCGGCCGACCGGATCCTGGCCGACATCCAGGCGCGGACGGCGGACCTGCCGGGTATCATCGTGGAGACGCGCAAGCAGGAGGACGGCCCGCCCGTCGGCAAGCCCATCCAGGTCGAGCTGTCATCGATCTACTCCGAACGCCTCCCGGCCGCGGTCGAGCATCTGCGCCGGGGGCTGGAGGAGGTCGGCGGCTTCGTCGGCATCGAGGACAGCCGCCCCCTGCCCGGCATCGACTGGCAGATCGCGGTGGACCGCGGGCAGGCCGCGAAGTTCGGCCTGGACGTCTCGGCGGTGGGCGACGCCGTGCGCCTCGTCACCAACGGGCTGATCCTGGAGACCTACCGGCCCGACGACAGCGAGGACGAGATCGACATCGTCGCCCGCTATCCGGTTGACTACCGGTCGCTCGACCAGCTCGACCTGATCCGGCTGCCGACGGCGCAGGGACTGGTGCCCATCAGCAACTTCGTCACCCGCGAACCGCACCCCACGGTCGGCGTCATCAACCGCACCGACAGCAAGCGGGTGATGGAGGTGAAGGCGGACGTTCCCCCCGGCGTGCTCGCCTCCGACAAGCTGCTGGAGTTGCAGGCCTGGCTGGAAGCCAACCCGCCGGACCCGACGGTCACCCTGACCTTCAAGGGCGAGGACGAGGAGCAGCGGGAGAGCGGGGCTTTCCTCACGCAGGCCTTCGCCGTGGCGCTGTTCCTGATCGCGGTCATCCTGATCGCGCAGTTCAACAGCTTCTACAGCACCGCCCTGATCCTCTCCGCCGTCATCATGTCCACGGTCGGGGTGCTGATCGGGCTGCTGCTGACCGGCCAGCCGTTCGGCATCGTCATGACCGGCATCGGCGTGATCTCGCTCGCCGGCATCGTGGTGAACAACAACATCGTCCTGATCGATACCTACGACCGCCTGCACAGGACGACGCCCAGCGCCCGGGAAGCCCTGCTGCGCACGGGCGCGCAGCGCCTGCGACCGGTGTTCCTGACCACGGTGACGACGGTGCTGGGGCTGATGCCGATGGTGTTCCAGGTCAACCTGGACTTCGTCAGCCGGGAGATCTCCGTCGGCGCGCCCTCCACCCAGTGGTGGGGCGGCTTCTCCACCGCCATCGCCTTCGGGCTGAGCTTCGCCACGGTGCTGACGCTGGTGGTGACGCCCTGCGCCCTGATGCTGCGGGAGAACATGATCGCCGCGCTGCGGCGGCTCTGGCCGTTCGGGCGCAGGCAGCGCCCCGGCGACGGTGACCGCCCCGGCGACCGCCGACCGCCGCTGGCCAAGGCGGCGGAGTAAGCGACACGGCAAAGACGGCGGGGGGCTCATGGCCCCCCCGCCGGCCGGATGCGCGGGCGGTCAGGACCGCGCCGCGCCGTCCTCTGCTGCTGCCTCAGCCACGGCGGGCGATCCGACCGGGGCCGAGCCGGAGACAGCATCCGCCTGCGTGGCCGACAGCCGCTCCGCCTCATCCTTCAGACGCTCATAGTGCTTCACGCTGAGGGGCAGGCTGCCGAGATAGGCGATGCCGATGACCGTCAACGTGGCCCAGGGCGCACTGACCAGCCCCGCAGCGATGGCGGCCACGCCGATCAGCACGAAGACGACGTAGCGGGGCGGGATGCGCAGCCCCTTGAGCGAGAAGGTCGGCAGGGCGCTGACCATCAGGGCCGCGATCACCACCACCCACGGCACCACCAGCCAGGAATGATCGAAGATGCCGGTGCCCAGCTCCAGGGTGGCGATCAGCGGCAGAATGGCGAGCCCGGCCCCGGCCGGGGCGGGCACGCCGGTGAAGTAGTTGTAGGCCCAGGCCGGCTTCTCCACCGCCATGCCCAGCGCCGTGTTGAACCGGGCCAGCCGCAGCGCCGCGCAGATGCCCAGCAGGACCGCCGCGATCCAGCCGAAGGTCCCGGCATCCTTGAGCACCCAGACATAGAGGATCATGGCCGGGGCGACGCCGAAGCTCACCACGTCCGAGAGGCTGTCCAGTTCCTCGCCGAACTTGCTCTGCGCGTTCAGCAGCCGGGCGATGCGGCCGTCCAGCGCATCGAAGACGGCGGCGACGACGATGGCGATCACCGCCGGCTCGAACCGGCCTTCCAGGCCGAAGCGCATCGCCGTCATGCCCGAGGCCAGGGCCAGGAGCGTCAGGACGTTGGGCAGCAGCTTGTTGACCGTCAGGCCGCGCAGGCGCGGCGGTCGGACCCGGCGGCCCCGCCGCCCGAACACCCGGGGCGGACGGACCATCAGCGGATCTCCCCCTGCCGTGCCGGCTCGACGCCGTAGAGGTCGGCCAGGATCGTCTCACCCGCCACCATGCGCTGCCCGACGCAGACGAGCGGCGGCGTGCCCTTGGGCAGGTAGACGTCGCAGCGGCTGCCGAAGCGGATCAGCCCGTAGCGCTCACCCGAGCGGACGGTCTGGCCCGGCTCGATGTGGCAGATGATGCGGCGGGCGACCAGGCCTGCGATCTGCACGACCGCGACCTCCCGCTCGTCCGGCAGGACGACGCGGACGGAGTTGCGCTCGTTCAGCTCGCTCGCCTTGTCCAGCGAGGCGTTCAGGAAGGCGCCCGGATGGTACTCCACGGCGCGGACCACGCCGTCCACCGGCATGCGGTTCACATGCACGTCGAAGACGTTCAGGAACACGCTGACGCGGGGCAGCGGCTCGGGCCCCATGCCCAGCTCCGGCGGCGGGGCGGCCTCGGTGATCATGGAGACGACGCCGTCGGCGGGGCTCACCACCAGTCCGTGGCCGACCGGGGTCACCCGGTCAGGGTCGCGGAAGAAGTAGGCGCACCAGCCGGTCAGGCCGAGGCCGATCCAGCCCAGGGCCGGGGACAGGGAGAAGAGAAGCGCCGCGACGACCGCGAAGGCGGCGATGAAGGGCCAGCCGGCACGGTGGATCGGGACGATGACGGTCTTGAGCGCGGACATGCGGTTGGAACACCCGGGTTGAGGAAAAGCGCATCCTAAAGACATGAGCGCCGGAAATTAAGCCCTTCCGCCGTCATGCAGGGATGACGTGGCGCCGCTGCGCCCTACCTCCATCGACATATTTCGAAATCGTACGCAAGTTGGGATTAACCGTTCCTTGCCTCCTGCGGCATCATGCGGTTCCCTCACCAAGGCAACCCACCATGCCCGTCCTGGTCCAGACCCGCGCGGTATCGCGCCCCCTCCGGCTTCTGGTGGCCGAGGACGAAGCCGTCATCGCCCTGGGCCTGAAGCAGGTCCTGCTCAGCGCGGGGTACGAGGTCTGCGCCATCGTCGCCACCGCCCGGGACGCGGTGGAGGCGGCCGGCCGGATGCACCCCGACCTGGTGCTGATGGACATCATGCTGCGCGACGGCGACGGTGTGGACGCGGCCTGCACCATCTGGGCGAGCTACCGCATCCGCAGCCTGTTCATGAGCGCGCTCGACGCGACAAGCCTGCACGACCGGGCCGCGGCCGCGTATCCGCTGGGGTTCCTCACCAAGCCCTACCGCTGCGAGGACCTGCTGTCCCGGCTGGAACAGGCCGCCCGCGTCAGGGTCGGCGCCTGACCAGCCTCCCCCCTTGCCATTGCCCGACTGTTCCCTGGCCCCGCCCCGATGCGCTATGAGGGGCACCGTCTGCTGCCGGGCGGAGCCATGATTTCCCAGCCTTCCTTTCCCCCGCTTCCCATCGACGGCATCCTGCCGGACCTGACTGCGACCCTGGACCGCACGGCCGCCGCCGTGCTCCAGGCCCCGCCGGGGGCCGGCAAGACGACGCGGGTACCGCTGGCCCTGCTGGACCGGCCCTGGACGGCGGACGGCCGCATCGTGATGCTGGAGCCGCGCCGGCTGGCCGCCCGCACCGCCGCCCGCCGCATGGCGGAGATGCTGGGCGAGGCCGTGGGCGAGACGGTCGGCTACCGGGTCCGCCTGGACTCGCGCGTTTCCGCCCGCACCCGCATCGAGGTGGTGACGGAGGGACTGTTCCTGCGCCGGCTCCAGGCCGATCCGGCACTGGAGGGCGTCGCCGCCGTCCTGTTCGACGAGTTCCACGAACGCAGCCTGGACGCCGATCTGGCGCTGACCTTCTGCCTCCAGTCGCAGGCCCTGCTGCGGCCGGACCTGCGCCTGCTGGTGATGTCCGCCACCCTGGACGGCGGACCGGTGGCGGAGCTGCTGGGCGGCGCGCCGGTGCTGACCAGCGAAGGCCGCGCCTATCCGGTGGAAACCCGCTGGATCGAGCCCGCCCCCGGCGACCGGGCGGAGGAGGCCGCGGCCCGCGACGTCCGGCGGGCGCTGGCGGAGGAGAGCGGCAGCGTGCTGGTCTTCCTGCCCGGCGGCGGCGAGATCCGCCGGGTGGAGCGGCTGCTGTCCGATCCGCCCCTGCGCGAGGGCATCCTGCTGACGCCGCTCTACGGCGACCTCTCGCTGGATGCCCAGGACGCCGCCATCCGTCCCGCCCCGGCCGGCCGGCGCAAGGTGGTTCTGGCGACCTCCATCGCCGAGACCAGCCTGACCATCGAGGGCATCCGGGTCGTGGTGGATGCCGGCCTCTCACGCATCGGCCGGTTCGACCCGCGCAGCGGCATGGGACGGCTGGAGACGGTGCGCGTCTCCCGCGCCTCGGCCGACCAGCGGCGCGGCCGCGCCGGCCGCCTGGAGCCCGGCGTCTGCTATAGGCTGTGGAGCGAAGCGGGCGACCGCGCCCTGATCCCCTTCACCCCGGCGGAGATCCTGCGCGCCGATCTGGCCCCGCTGGCCCTGGAACTGGCGCAGTGGGGCATCGCCGACGCGACGGAGCTGCCCTGGCTGGACCGGCCGCCGGAGGCCGCCCTTGCGCATGCCCGCGACCTGCTGCGCCAGCTCGGCGCCCTGGACGACGGGCTGCGCATCACCCCGCACGGCCGCCGGATGGCGGAGCTGGGGCTGCACCCGCGCCTCGCCCACATGGTCATCGCCGGCGCCGACCGGGGCCACAAGCGGCTGGCCTGCCGCATCGCCGCGCTGCTGGGGGAGCGCGACCTGCTGCGCGGCGGCGGGGGGCGCGATGCCGACCTGCGGCTGCGCCTTGACCTGCTGGAGGAGCGCCGGAGCGATCCGCGCGTGGACCGGGGCAGCCTGCACCAGGTCCGGGAATCGGCCCGGCAGCTCGAACGCCAGATCGACGGCCCGGCCGGGGACACCGGCAGCGATGCGGCCGGCGCCCTGCTGGCCCTGGCCTATCCCGACCGGATCGCGCAACGCCGGCCCGGCGCGCCGGGACAGTTCCGGCTGTCCGGCGGGCGCGGCGCGGCGCTGGACCCGACGGACCCGCTGGCGACAGCCGACTTCCTGGCGGTCGCCGACCTGGACGGCCAGGGGCGCGACGCCCGCATCTTCCTGGCCGCCCCGCTGACCCAGGCCGAGCTGGAGGAGGACTTCGCCGGCGAGCTGCGCCGCGAGGAGGTGGTGGCCTGGGACAGCCGGGAGCAGGCCGTGCTGGCCCGCCGTCGCCGCCGGCTGTTCGGGCTGGTGCTGAAGGACGAGCCCCTGGTGCCGCCGCCCGCGGACCGGGTGCTGCCCGCCCTGCTGGAGGGCATCCGGGAGATGGGCCTGTCCTGCCTGCCCTGGACGAAGGAGCTTGAGGCGTGGCGGCTGCGCGTCGGCTTCCTGCGCCGGACCCTGGGCGATCCATGGCCCGACATGGGCGACGCGGCCCTGCTGGACGGGCTGGAGGACTGGCTGGCCCCGTGGCTGTCCGGGGTCACCCGCCGCGGTCATCTGGACCGGATCGACCTGCACGGCGCCGTGACCGGGATGCTCGACTGGCAGGCGAAGCAGGAGCTGAACCGGCTGGCGCCGACCCATGTCACCGTGCCCACCGGCTCCCGCATCCCGATCGACTATGCGGCGGCGGAGCCGGTGCTGGCGGTGCGGCTCCAGGAGCTGTTCGGCGAGGCGGAGACGCCACGCATCGCCGGCGGACGGGTGCCGCTGCTGCTGCACCTGCTCTCGCCGGCGCACCGCCCGGTGCAGGTGACGCGCGACCTCGCCTCCTTCTGGGCGAACGCCTACCGCGAGGTGAAGAAGGACCTCGCCGGCCGCTATCCCCGGCACTACTGGCCGGACGATCCCTTGCAGGCGGAACCGACGGCACGGGCGAAGCGCCGGCCGCCCTCCTCCTGAGCGGAACCCACCATGGCGCCGGAATGACCCCGGCCGTCACTTCGCCACGGTGTCGGCCATGCGGGCGTTGCGGCTGCCCATCGGCCGTTCCGGTCCGGTGGTCGTATCGCGCGCCGTCTGGTGCTCCATCTCCGCATCCAGCTCCGCCCCGAGAAGCACCGCATAGGCGCCCAGATAGAGCCAGAGCAGCAGGATGATGCCGGCCCCCAGCGAGCCGTAGGTGGCGTTGTAGTCCGCGAAGTTGGTGATGTAGACGGAGAAGATGACGGACCCGACGATCCAGAGCAGGGTCGCCGCGGCCGACCCCCAGCTCACCCAGCGCCACCGCGCCCTGGCCCGACTGGGACCGTAGCGGTACAGCACCGCCAGGGCGAAGGCCAGCGCCAGGGCCAGCAGCGGCCAGCGCAGCAGACGAACGAGAATGTCCGCCGTTCCGCCGAGGCCGAGGAAGCCCAGCACCACCGGGGTGGCGATGACGACGGCGATCAGGAAGATCAGCAGCAGGATGAAGCCCAGCGTCAGGGCCAGCGCCGTCCCGGTGAAGTGGAGGAAGCTGCGCTTCTCCGCCTCCTCGTAGACGATGTTGAGCGCGCTCATGAGCGCCTTGACGCCGCTGGAAGCCGACCAGAGCGCGATCCCCAGGCTGAGGATCAGGCCGGTGCCGAGAGCACCGCCGGACTGGCTCGCCAGGGCATGGAGCTGCCCCACCAGAACCTCCCGGCCCTGCGCCGGCAGGACGGAGGCCAGGGCAGCCACCTGTTCTTCGACATGCTGCGGGTCGGCGACCAGCCCGTAGAGGGAGAAGGTCGCCGTCAGCGCCGGGAAGATCGCCAGCAGGGCCAGGAAGGCGACACCGGCGGCCACGACCCAGACATTGTCGCGGGACGATTCCGCCAGCGTGCGTTTCAGGATCGACCACCAGCCGCGGGCCGGAATCTGTCCGGGACTGTCGGCATGGCGGCCCTGCTGATCCGCCGCCGGGTCCGCCTCCCGATCGGTGTGCCGGGCGCCCCCGGTCATGCGGCCCTCTCCGCCGCCCCGTCTTCGGAGCCCGTGGCGCCGCGCGCCAGGCACTGTGCCAGCCGCTCCCGGGTTCGTCGTACCTCCATCAGACGGGCGGCGACGATCAGGTGCAGCTCACCCGGCAGGTCATGCGCCAGCGCCGCCCGGAAGCACTCCTCCGTCTCCGCCTCGGCCGCGGCGACGGCGTCGGGCAGATCCGCCCCGGTTCCGTCGGCAAGCAGCGCCTCGACCCGCCGCCAGCCGGCCAGTTGCACACCCCCCGGCGCATCGCCATGCACGGTCCAGCCGACCAGCCGGTGCAGTTCGGACTGCAAGAGCGCCGCCGTAAGGCCCCGCTCCTCCGCGGCCTCGCGCAGCAGGAGACGGGTCGGTCCCTCCGGCAGATGCATCCCGGCGCGGCGCAGGGCCCGCGTCGCCTGACGGGCGACCCCGACCAGATCGGCGACCAGCGCGGCCGCGGCGTGCTCCTCCGGGAGGGGGGCGCGCGGCATCGCAGCCGGGCGGGAACCGTCGCGCCGCAGCAGGTCGTAGGCGATCCAGGCGACGCCGGCGCCGATCAGCAGGAGCGGAAGCGGGTTGCGCCGGACGGCATCGACAAGGTCGTCCAGGATCGGGCCGACCTGACCGGCGTTCCGAAAGGCGCTGGTCGCGGACTCGACGAGTCGGTCCGGGCTGAGCCTGCCCTCCAGCGCCCGTAGTGTCTCCTCCATCCGGCCGCGGATGGCGTCGATCTCGCGTTCGATGTCAGCCGGGTCGCGGCTGGCGTGCGCGCGGCTGTTCCTGTCATCCTGCGCGGCACCGCCGCGCATCGTGTCCCGGGTATGGTCGGCACCGGCCATCGTCGGCTGTCCCCCTTCGGCTTGGCCGAAGGTGAACATCAGACCCTTCCCCAGGTTCCCCCCGGGGCCATGCGGATCGCTTGCGCGGCGTCAGGCGGCGACGTTGAGGTCGGACAGCTTGCGCAGCAGGTAGTTCAGGTCCTCGCTGGCCATCTCCTCGAACTGGGTGAGGATGCGCTCCAGCATGCGGCGGCGGTGCCGCTCCAGATCCTGCTCGCCGCCGTCGAACTCGGTCTCCCGCGCCACGTCCACGGCGACGCGGACGGCCGGATAGAGATTGCCCGGAAGGGAGGCCTTCTCGCACAGCGAGCGGAGACCCAGGCGGCCGGCATCGTGGATCAGCAGCCGGGCGTTGGCGGCCGGAACTCCAGCCAGCCGGCCCATGGCGACCTCGAAGAACGGCAGATCGCCCACGCAGAGGGCGCGCAGCAGCAGCGACGGGGTCAGCCGGCCGCCACGGGCGAGCTGGTCCACCAGCCGCTCCAGCTCATCCTCCCCCGCCTCGCCCACCAGGGCGTAGGTCGCACGCTCGCGGCTTTGCAGGATGATGTCGGCGGCGAAATCGGCCGGCAGGTCATGGCGGGCAGCGAGCTGCTGGCGGAGCTGCTCGGAAACCATGGTGACCAGCCGCTCGGCCACGGTCACCGGCAGTTTGCTGCGGTTGATCAGCGGGCCCTGCACGGTCTCGCTGCCGGGGAAACGGTCGAGCACGCGATCCATGGCGGTCGGCGTCACCGCCGCCTCTTCGTTCGCCATCAGCGCCGCGACCGCCTGTTCCGCGCCTTTGTCCACCAGAACGTCGGCGACCTTCTCGGTCACGTCGGGACGCTTGGCGACGGCCGTCTGCTTCTGCTCCGACCCGGTAAGGACGATCTCCATCAGGTCGGCTTCGCTCAACAGCGCCGACACCTCGATGAAGGGCAGCGCCACCTCCTCCACGTCGCGGGCAAGGCTCAGGGCCACGTCGCGCGGGATCGAGGTGCTGGTCTTGAGGCTGTCCGCCAGGGCGGAGCGGACCCGCACGGCCACGTCCTTGGCCATGATGCGGACGATGTCCTCCGCCAGCACGCGCTCGGAGGCCGAGAGGTGCTTGCCGGAGAACTGGCCCGCGACTTTCCCGGCCATGTCCGCCCGGGTCTGCGGGGACGGGTCCTGCAACAGCCGCAGAACGTCCTGTTGGCTCAGGGTATCGGACATGGGGGCGCTGTCATCCTGCCGTGACACGGGGAAGCCCTGCCCGCAAAGGAGGCGGACCATCGGATAGTTTTAAAGCAGGACGGGCCGGTTTGCGAAGGCAATTTACAGCAGGGACTCAGCGCCTGCCGCCCGCCTGACGCAGGCCACGCCGCATCCGGCGCATGGCCGCTTCCACCGCCGCCATGTCGGCGTCGAGATCGACCGCCGTCTCCGACGGGACCTCCAGCCCCCGGTCGTCGTAGACATAGCTGTCGGGGTGCTCCGCCTGCCAGAGCGCGACCGCCGCGTCGCGCTGTATCAGCAGCGTGGCGATCCGTGGCCGGTAGAAACGCACCAGGGCCGTGATCCAGCGGTTCAGCGGCCAGCTCGGCCGGGCATGGTCCACGACGAAGCCGTCGAGCATGCGGACCACGTCTTCTGCCCGGTACCAGGTCTCCCCCGTCACCCAGCGGTTCGTCGTGAACAGGCGGATCGGCCGGCCCGACCTGTCCATGGAGATGCCGACCAGATGGGCCAGGGCATCGTTGCCGTCCTCGTCCGGTTCCAGGTCCGGCAGGACGACGGGCCTGATCCCCTCGGGCATGCCCAACGGGCGCAGGAAGGTGTGGAAATGGCCGTGCTCACCCTCCACCCGCTCCTCCGGGGGATGGGCGTGATAGTAGAACTGGGCGTGGTACTCGCTGTCATAGACGTCGCTGGGCGGGTAGTGGCGCCACTCGTAGAACGGACCGGCCCCGCGCAGCACCTCGGAGATGACGTTGTCGCCCGTCTTCGCCAGGACACGGGCGCAGAGTGCGACCTCCCGCGCGGCCTCGGTCAGGGCCTCCAGCTCATCCTGGGTCAGCAGGTCCAGATCGCCCATGACACCCTTCGCGGAGAGGTCACCGCCCCCGTGGCAGCCACGCAGGACGGCCGCAGCAAAACGCCGCCACCCCTACTCTAGTTGTGGTCAAGACCCGTGGGAAGCACCCTTCGGGCACCGATCGGTCAGATGGGCGCCGCAATGGCCGCATCCCAGGGGGGCTGGTGTGTGGTGCTTGCGGGCATCAGGGCGAGGCCAGCCCGGCCTCCGTCAGGGCACGCTCCGCCCCGGGGTGGCGCGGCGCCACCGCCACGGGTCCGGCCAGGGTGTCGCGGCCGACCGCGCGCAGCGCCGGATGCAGGCCCCCCAGATCCTCCGCCCGGTCCAGAATGCTGCGGGTCAGGTCGTGGATGACCCCCTCGTCCGCCGCGGCCGCGGTCACCAGCATCGCCGCCACGCCGACGGAGGGCACGTCCTCGTCGGCACCGGGATAGAGCCCGCCCGGGATCACCGCCTTCACGAGGTCCGAGCGCTCGGCGACGAGCGCCTCGACGGGCGCGCCCTCGATGGGCACGAAGACGCCGCTGCATCCTGTCACCGCCTGCATGACGGCACCGTTGGGATGGCCCGCGGCGAAGACGACAGCCTCGGCCCGGCCGTCGCACAGAGATTCTCCCTGCCGGTCGGGCGGCAGATCGGACAGGCCGGCGAGGTCGGCGTCGGTCCAGCCGAAGCGCCGGGCCACCGTCTCGAACAGGGTGCGGACGGCCGATCCGGCCGGGCCGGCATTGACCGTCCGCCCCTTGAGGTCGGCGAAACCGGCGATGCCCGAATCCGGCGTGGCCAGGATCGCCAGCGTCTCGGCATGCAGCGTCAGCACGGTCCGCAGGTCGGCGAAGGGACCGGCGGCGGCGAACCGCCCCTCCCCCGTGAAGGCCTGCCGCACCCAGTCCGACTGGGCGATGGCGAGGTCGATCTCCCCCGCCCGCAGGGCGTTGAGGTTGAAGACCGATCCCTCCGTCGCCTCCACGAGGCAGCGCACCCGGCCGTCGCGGTTGGCGAGGCTGCACAGCGCAGCCCCCACCGGCAGGTAGAGGCCGGTGACGGCTCCCGTGCCCAGCACCAGATCCCGGGGGGCTGGCTTGGCCGCCGGCGGCGCCATGGCCGGCTGGGTGGCGGCGGTCTGTGCTGCCGTGTTCCGGGCGGCGGCAGCGACCGACGGGGCCAGGAGGGCGGGAACCGCAAGCGCGGCGCCGAGCAGCGAGCGTCGGGGGATCGTCACGGGATGAACCGGTCGTTGCGGAGAGGAATCAGCGATCGAGGGCGGCCGGGATCGGATCGGCCTCGACGTTCGCGTGGCCCTGGCGGATCGTCCATTCGACCATCCGGCGCATGACAGCCTCCAGCGCCCCGTCCATGGCCTCGATCATGTCCGTGAAGGCAGCGCCCTTGGCGGGCACCTGGGCCGCGAAGGATTCGCTGGCGATGATGATCCGGCGCGGCATCCGCACCAGCTTCGCCGTCATGCGCACACGACCGACGGGACGGCTCTCCCCAGGGGTGCCGCCATTGTATTCGGCCTGAAAGTCGCGCAGATCCGTCTTCAGGATGAAGTCGGCACGCAGGCCGGTGGCCTCGCGGCCGACGGCGACGATCCGGTTGCTGTTCTCGAAGGATTCGATCAGCAGGAGCTGCGCCATCGACGGTGCCCGATCGACCCAGTTGGCACCGGCGAAGTAGGTGAGACGGCTCTGCGTCTCGCCGAGCGCGATGCGGGCGGTATCGATGCCGGTGTTCGCCAGCGGCGTCTCCACCAGGAGCTGCCAGTCCACCCGCGGCAGGCCGGCCGTGAACTCCTTCGCCGGGGACAGCACGTAGAGCCGCGGCGGCGGCGGCGGCGTCAGAACGTCCGCCACGGTGCAGCCCCCCAGCAGCGGCAGGGTCGCGGTCAGTCCCAGCAGCCGCCGACGGTTGGGATCGAACGTCATTTCACCTCCACGCCTGTGCGGCCGGTCCCGAAGATCAGTTGCGACGGATCACGCTCCAGCCGGCCGGTCACCCGAGACAGGTTCGCCGCCAGATCCTGGAGCTGGATCGTCAGGGCGCCGAACTCATAGAGCGTCGAGTTCGTGAAATCGCGGATCGGCTCACGGTTCTCATGCACCATATGCCGGATCTCCTCCGCCGTCGTCGCCAGCGACGAGGTCAGCCGGGTCAGGTCACGGGAGGTCTTGGCAAGCTCGGCCGCGACCGTCTGCACGTCCGCCCCGACCCCGGCGACCACCTTGTTGGCGTTGCCCAGGAGCTGGTTCGCCTGCCGGCTGACGGCCTTCACCTCGGTGCGCAGCTCACCGACGAGCTGGTCGGCGTTCCGCATGGTCGTGTTGGCGCCGTCGCTTGCCGCCGCGAGATTGCCCAGGATGGCGGCGAAGGCCTTCTGGTTCTCGTCGTTCAGCAGGGTGGAGACCTTCTCCGAAATGGCGATCAGGTTGCCCAGGAGCTGCGGCGCCTGCGCCAGCACCTCCGCGATGGAGCTGGGGCGCGACGGGATGACCGGGATGTCCCCGTCCGGCGACTCCAGCAGCGGTGCGTCGCGGGACCCGCCGGCGATCTCGACATAGACCCCGCCGGTGACGCCGACCGGCTCCAGCGAGGCGAGGGCGTCGGTCTTGATCGGCGTGTCCTCCGGCACCTCCACCATCACCTGCACCCGCTCCACGTTGTCGGGATCGATGCGGATGTCCGTCACCGTGCCGACGGCGACGCCGCGGTAACGGACCGGGCTGCCTTCGACCAGTCCCGTCACCGTGCCGGTGAAGTAGATGCGGTACGGCGTCGTCGCTCCTTCGAGCTGGACCTTCGCCAGCCAGACGACGAAGACGAACAACCCCGCGACAAGCGCGAGCACGAAGGCACCGACGATGGTGTAGCTGGCCTTGTTCTCCATCCGCTCACTCCTTCGCCGCACGCGCAGCGCGGCCCCGCGGACCATGGAAATAGTCGCGGATCCAGGGATGCTCTTCCTGCACCAGGGTTTCTGTGGTGCCGACAATCAGGCGCTTGTCGATCAGGACGGCGATACGGTCGCAGATCGCGTAGAGGCTGTCGAGGTCGTGGGTCACCATGAAGACGGTCAGCCCCAGGCTGCGCTTCAGGTTGCCGATCAGTTCGTCGAACGCGGCGGCACCGATCGGGTCCAGCCCCGCGGTGGGCTCGTCCAGGAACAGGATCTCCGGGTCTAGCGCCAGGGCGCGGGCGAGACCCGCGCGCTTACGCATGCCGCCGGAGAGCTGCGAGGGGTACTTGGCGCCGGCATCGGCCGGCAGCCCGACCATGGACACCTTCACCCGCGCGATCTGCTCCATCATACCCGGCGGAAGGGCGGCATGCTCCTTCAGCGGGACCATGATGTTCTCCAGCACCGTCAGGGAGCTGAACAGCGCCCCGTCCTGGAACAGCACGCCCCAGCGGGACTGCATCCGGCGCACCGAGTCCGCGTCCAGGCCGGCGGTGTCCTGCCCGAACACCTCGATGCGACCGCCGCTCGGTCGGATCAGCCCGATGATCTCCCGCAGCAGCACGGACTTGCCCGTGCCGGAACCGCCGACCAGCCCCAGCACCTCACCCCGGTAGACGTCCAGATCCACCCCGGCATGCACCACCTGGGCGCCGAACTGCGTGCGCAGGCCGCGCACGCGGATCACCGCCTCGCGGCCGCCGCCCGGCTCAGATGCCGAGGTAGGAGAAGAGGATGGAGAAGAGTGCATCGAGGACGATCACGAGGAAGATGGAGACGACGACCGAGCGGGTGGTGAGCTGGCCCACACTCTGGGCGCTGCCGGTCACGCGCAGCCCCTCGTAGCAGCCGACCAGGGCGATGACGATGGCGAACACCGGCGCCTTGACCAGACCGACGAACAGGGTGGTTTCGTTGACCGCGAGCTGGAGCTGCTTGAGGAACTGCCCGAAGGTGATGTCGAGATAGCTGTAGGCCATCACGGCGCCGCCGAACAGCGCCACCACGTTGGCGTAGAAGCCCAGCAGCGGCAGTGCGACCATCAGCGCCAGCAGCCGTGGCAGGACCAGCAGCTCCACCGGGTCCAGGCCCAGCGTGCGCATGGCGTCCACCTCCTGGTTCACCTTCATGGTGCCGATCTGCGCCGTGAAGGCGGACCCGGAGCGGCCGGCGACGATGATCGACGTCATCAGGATGCCGATCTCGCGCAGGACGCCGATGCCCAGCAGGTTGACGACGAAGATCTCCGCCCCGAACAGACGGAGCTGGTCGGCGCCCTGGTAGGCCAGGACGATGCCGATCAGGAAGGACAGCAGGCCGACGATGGGCAGGGCGTTCAGGCCGACCTGCTCCAGATGGAAGACGAAGGGGGTCAGCCGGAACCGGCGCGGCTGGCGCACCAGCCGCAGGGCCGTGATGGTGACCATGCCCAGGAAGCCGAGGAGCTGCGCGGCATCCTGCCCCGCCTCCACGGTCGCCCGGCCGACCCGCTCCAGCAGGTCGTGCATCGGCTGGTGGCGCGGGAGCGCGGGCGCGTCCGTCCGGGAGGCGCGGCGCACCTCGCGCAGCAGGGCGCAGAGATCGGGCCGGGCGCCGACGATGGCGACGGTATGGCCCTCGGCGCGCAGCCGCTCCGCCAGCCGGTCGATCAGCAGCGCGCCGGCGGTGTCCAGCGCGACCAGACCGCTCAGGTCGATGCAGACGGGGGACGCGGGCCGGTCCGGTCCCGCCGTGCGCAGCCGCTGGTCCAGGCGCGGCACGGCCGACAGGTCCCAGCGGCCACCCGCCGCCAGGACCCACTGGTCCTCCTCCCAGGCCGTACTGATCCAGCCGGGGTCCGTCGTCGCTTCAGCTCCTGCCCGCATGCCTCACTCCGCGCCGGGGTGCGCCCTTCCGAGGCGGCCTGCCCACTTGACAGGAACCGCCCCGGCCGGTCAACACCGGCCGGTCAACGGGTTCCGGGCGGCCGGACCCGACGGGACGGCCGGAACAGCCGGCGGCCCCGGTCCGCGAAAGGGTCAGCCATGGACATCCGTTCCCACATCCGCACCGTGCCGGACTTCCCCAAGCCCGGTATCCTCTTCTACGATATTTCGACCCTGCTCGCCCATGCCGAGGCCTGGAAGGCGACCGTGGAGACGCTGGCCGAGGCGGTCGCCCCGCACAAGCCGGACCTGCTGGTGGGCATCGAGTCGCGCGGCTTCCTGGTCGCGGCGCCGCTGGCGCTGGCGCTGGGCTGCGGCTTCGCCATGGTGCGCAAGAAGGGCAAGCTGCCCGGCCAGACGATCCGCTACACCTACGACCTGGAATACGGCACCGACACGGTCGAGATTCAGGCCGATGCCATCACCCCCGGCCAGCGCGTCGTCGTGCTGGACGACCTGCTGGCGACCGGCGGCACCATGGCGGCGGCGATCCACCTGCTGCGCAGCGTCGGCGCCGACGTGACGGCCGCGGCCTTCATCCTGGAACTGGCTTTCCTGAACGGCCGGGACCGGCTGGACGTGCCGGCCGAGGTCCTGGTCAGCTACGAATCCTGACCGGCGGACCGGGGTCTACCCGTCCCGGGCCGGCCCCAGCTCGCTCTCGTGCCAGCGCCGGAGCAACCGGCGCTGGAGCCACGACAGCGCGGCGAAGATCGCGATCCCCAGCAGCGACAGCAGCAGCAGCGCGGCGAACAGTCGCGGGATGGCGAGCCGGTTGCCCGACTCGACGATCCGCCAGGCGAGCCCCGAGGCGGTGCCGGAACCGGCCACGAATTCCGCCACCACGGCCCCGATCAGAGCCAGCCCGCCCGACACCTTCATCCCCGCCAGGATGTAGGGCAGCGCCGAGGGGAACTGGAGCCGCCACAGCGCCTGCCAGCGGCTGGCCCCATGCAGGCGGAACAGGTCGCGCAGGTTCGGGTCCACCGACGACAGGCCGAGCGTGGCGTTCGAGAGGATCGGGAAGAAGGCCACGATCCAGGCCAGGATCAGCAGGGCGAGGTCCACCCGCTCATAGCCGACCCAGATCACCACCAGCGGAGCGATGGCGACGACCGGCGTGACCTGGAGGATGACGGCATAGGGATAGAGCGCCGCCGCCAGCAGCCGCGACCGGCTGAACAGCACGGCCAGCGCCACGCCGCTGACGACAGCCAGCGCGAAGGCCTGGACGGTGATCAGGAAGGTCACCCGGAGCGACGGCAGCAGGACACCGGCATCGGCCACCAGCGCCTGGAGGATCAGCGACGGCGGCGGCAGCACGAAGACCGGCACCGCGGCGGCGCGCACCGCCCCTTCCCAGACGGCGAGCACGGCCAGCCCCAGCAGGGCCGGCAGCAGGCGGCGCAGGGGTCCGGTCACGGCATCCCTCCCCCGCCGGCGTCCTCGCCCATGGCTGCCGCCAGCAGGGCCGACGCCTCCCGGCACAGGGTGCCGAATCCGGCCTCCGTCCGCAGCGCCGGCCGGCGCGGCCGGGGAAGCGCCACCGGCATCTCCGCCACGATGCGGCCGGGCCGGGGCGACATCACGGCGATCCGGGTGGAGAGGTAGACCGCCTCGAAGACGCTGTGCGTCACGAACAGCGCGGTGACGCCGGTTTCCTGCCAGAGTGCCAGCAGCTCGTCGTTCAGGCGGAAGCGCGTGATCTCGTCGAGCGCCGCGAAGGGCTCGTCCAGCAGCAGCACGCGCGGCCCCGTCACCAGCGCCCGCGCCAGCGCCGCCCGCATCCGCATGCCGCCCGACAGCTCCCGCGGGAAGGCCGCGGCGACGTCCGCGAGCCCGACGCGGGCAAGCTGTTCCGCCGCGCGCTCCCGCGCTTCCGCCTTCGCCACGCCGGCAAGGTCCAGCGGCAGGCGCACATTGTCGGCGACCGTCGCCCAGGGCATCAGCGTCGGCTCCTGGAAGACGAAGCCGATGTCGCCGGGCCCCGGCGTCGCGGACCAGTGGACACCTCCCGCGGTGGGCGTCAGCAGGCCGGCGATCAGGCGCAGCAGGGTGCTCTTGCCGCAGCCGGACGGGCCGAGCAGGCTGACGAACTCACCCCGTCCGACGGTGAGACCGACACCGGCCAGGGCCTGCGTCCCGGCGCTGCCGCCAGGGGCATAACGGAGGCCCAGCCCCTCGATCCGGAGCAGCGGTTCCGGGCTCAGGGCCGTTCCCCCCGGCCGTGCCCCTTGTTCACGAAGCGCAGGTCCACGCCCTGCCGCCAGTCCAGGTCCGCGGGATAGAGGCCCAGCCGCTTCATCTCCGCCGTGAATGCCTCCCACCGGGCCTCCGTCATGGCGCCGACGCCGAGGGTCGCCGCGTCGCCGCTGTCCACGATGCCGTAGTCCAGCATGCGGGCACGGGCATAGGCGATGGTGTCGTCGTCCATCTCCGGATTGTCCCTCTTGATCAGGGCGTTGGCCGGTGCCGGGTCGCCGTTGAGATAGCTGTACCAGCCCTCGATGCTGGCATCGACGAAGGCCTGCACCACCTCCGGCTTCCGCTCCAGAAGCTCGCGGCGGACCATGATCATGGCCGAGTAGCTGAGGAAGCCGTTGTCCGCCAGCAGGAAGACCCGGGGCGTCACCCCCGCCTTGGCGGCGGTAAACGGCTCGCTGGTCAGGTAGCCCTGCTGGATCGCCGTCGGATCGACCAGGAAGGGGGCGATGTTGAAGGTGTATTTGCGGATCTGCCGGTCCTCGAACCCGTAACGGGACTTCAGCCAGCGCCAGATCGTGTTGACCGAGGGATCGCCGATATGGATCGGCTTGCCCTTCATGTCCGCCAGCGTCCGCACGTCGTCGCGCGGATGCGTCATCAGGATCGTCGGGTCCTTCTGGAACAGGGCTGCCACGGCGACGACCGGCGCCCCCGCCTGAACCATGTTCAGCGGGAAGAAGCCCGAGGAGCCCATGGCCGCGTCGATCGCCCCGGCAGCCAGCAGCCGCTGCGAATCCATGCCCGGCCCGCCGGGGCGGAGCTTCACCTCCAGCCCGTGGCGGGCATAGATCCCGGTGGCGAGCGCCTGGTAGAAGCCGCCATGTTCGGCCTGCGCCACCCAGTCGGTCATGAAGGTCAGCGTCTCCGCCGCCCGCACCGGCCCGCAGAGCGCGACCAGAGCAAGGATGCAGGCAAGGAACCGCCCCGGTCGGAACAGCCGCAGACCCGGCCCGAAACGCATGCCATCCTCCCCCGCCTGTCGTGCGGCCATCCCGTCCGCCTGCCCCGCCGGCCCGCCTGGAACCCGGCCGGAAGGATAGGGCGCCGACGGCGGTTGCCAAGCGGGGTGGAGGATATCCGCCCGCCGCGGGCGCCGCTATGCTGCCGCGCGGCACCCTGTCCCGATCCCGGCCGTCATAGGTTTCCGTCCATGTCGCACCTGCGCATCCTCGTCAACGGCGTCGCCACCCGCCTGCGCCTCGCCCCGGCGGAGACCGCCGTCCCCGTCCTGGTCAGCGTCTGGCTGGAGGCGGCGATTCCCGGCCCGTTCGCCGGCGACACGGCCGACATCGACCGCACCGTGGACTACAGCCGGATCGTCCGCTTCATCCTGGAGCGACTGGACGAACAGGGGCCGTTCCCGAGCCCGGAGGCGGCGGCGCGGGCGGTCGCCCGCTTCGTCTTCGCCGAGGACGAGCGCATCCGCAACGTGCGCGTCGCCCTCTCCGGGCGGGAGGGCGGCGGCCCCGCCGCGACCGTCGAACTGAGCCTGGAGCGCGACCATGCCTGAGTCCCTGTCCCCCGCGCCGCAGCCCCTGGTCCTTGTCACCGGCGGGGCGAAGCGGTTGGGCCGCGCCATCGTGGAGGCCTGCGCCGCGGAAGGCTGGGGCGTGGTGATCCACCATCGCGCGTCCGCCGGGGAGGCGACAGACCTCGCCGGCGACCTGCGGACCCGCGGCGTGGAGGCCGCCACCGTGACCGGCGACCTGGCGGACCCGGACGCCGCGGCCGGGCTGGTGGAGGCGGCGGCCAGGGCGGCCGGCCGGCCGCTGACCGCGGTCGTCAACAGCGCTTCCGTCTTCGAGTGGGACGGGATCGGCACCCTGACGGCGGAGAGCTTCCTGCACCACCTGCTGCCGAACGCGCTGGCGCCCTGCCTGCTGATCCAGGGCCTGCTGCGCCAGTTGCCCGCGGGCGTGCAGGGGGCCGTGGTCAACCTGCTGGACCAGAAGCTGGCGGCCCCCTACGGCGACCATTTCTCCTACACGCTGAGCAAGTACGCCCTGATGGGGGCGACGGAGACGCTGGCCCGGTCGGAGGCGCCGCGGCTGCGGGTCAACGCCGTGGCGCCGGGCTACACCCTGCCCGCACCGGGGCAGAGCCAGGCGGAATTCGAGCGCCTGCACGGCCGCACGCCGCTGGGGCACGGGCCCGACCCGGCGGAGATCGCGGCGGCGGCGGTCTTCCTGCTGCGCACGCCCTCCGTCACCGGGCAGACGGTCTATGTGGACGCCGGGATGCGCTTCCAGCAGCGCACCCGCGATGTCGGGTTCGACTGAGGGATTCCGGCCGGGACGGATCAGCCGCCTGGCCCCGCCCCGTCCCAGGGCAGCGGCAGGCGGTGGACCTCCCCGACCAGGGTCGCCAGGGCGGCGGCCGCGTGCTCCAGCAGGGCCCGTCCGGCCTCCGCCGTCGCCAGCCGGGCGTCGCCGACGGCACCCGCGGGGTTCAGGTCGGCGGTCATCCAGCCCGTGCCGATGCGGCCATGGCTGCGCAGGACGCGGTTCCCCGCCGCCACGGCGCGGGCCGCGCTGGGGAAGTCGGCGATGCGGTCGCGCCGCACGAGGTCCGGGCGGAGATGCAGCATCAGGCTCGTCTCCACCGCCCCGCCATGGATGCCGAACTCCAGCTCCTCCGGCGGGAACAGGCCGGGTGGGTAACCGAAGCGCGTCCAGGAGGCGGGCACCACCAGCAGCCCCAGCCGCACCCGCAGGTCCACCGCCATCAGGTCCAGCAGCGGCGGGTTGCCGCCATGGCTGTTGAACAGCACCAGCCGGCGCACCCCGGCGGCCTGCACGCCTTCCGCCAGCTCCGTCCAGGCGGTCCGCGCCGTCTCCGCCCGCAGGGTGAGGGTGCCGGGGAAGCCCGTATGCTCCGGCGAGTGGCCGACCGCCTGGGCCGGCAGGGCCAGGGCCGGCAGGGCCGGCGGCAGCAGGGTGAGCGCCCGCTCCAGGATGCCGCGGTTGATCACGGCATCGGTGGCGAGCGGCAGGTGCGGCCCGTGCTGCTCCGTCGCCGCCACGGGCAGGATGGCGACCGTACCGGGCGGCAGGGCGCGGAACTCCTCCGTCGTCAGTTCGTCCCAGAAGCGGGTGCGCAGAACCATCACACTCCCCATCCTTCTCCGCAGGCCCCATCTCTCTGCCCAGGACGAGGATAGTCGCACAGGGAGGGCCGCGGCCATGCTGATCGCCCAGTTGACGGACCTGCACGTCACCGCCCGCGGCGCCCAGGCGTTCGGGCAGGTGGATACGAACGATGCCCTGGCCCGCGCCGTGGCCCATGTCGCCGCCCTGCCCCGCCGGCCGGATCTGGTCGTGGTGACCGGCGATGTCGTCAACGGGCCGCAGCCGGGAGAGTATGCGATGGCGGCGGAGCTGCTGGCCGGGCTGGGCCTGCCGCTCCTGATCATTCCCGGCAACCACGACGACCGCGACGACCTGCGCACGGCCCTGCGCCCGCTGGACCCGGGGCTGCCCGAAGGGCCGTACCTGCATCGGATGGTGGACACCGGGCCGCTGCGCATCCTGGCGCTGGACACCGTCGTTCCCGGCCGGCCGGAAGGCATGCTGGACGCACCGCGGCTGGCCTGGATCGCGGACCGGCTGGCCGAGGCCCCCCATGAACGGCCGCTGCTGGTGCTGATGCACCACCCGCCCTTCGTGAGCGGCATCGGCCACATGGACCGCATGAACTGCGTCGGCGCCGACGCGCTGGCCGGCCTGCTGCGCGGCCGCACCGTGGCCGGCCTTCTCTGCGGCCACATCCACCGGCCGATCGCCGCCCACTGGCGTGGCATCCCCTGTTTCTGCGGCCCCGCCACGGCGCATCTGGTCGCCCTGGACCTGGAGCCGGAGTCTCCGGCCCGCTGGACACGGGAGCCTCCGGCGGTCGCCCTGCACCTGTGGGACGACGCGCACGGCCTGCGCACCCATCTGAGTTTCATCGGTGATTTCCCGCCGACGCGCTTTCCCGGGTAGGAGCTTCCCGGCTGCCCCACGGTAGGGGGTTGCCGCCGGCGACGGGTCGTCGCACTCTCGCCGCGGGACGCGACACCGGTGAACAAGACGCCACGGAACCCCAGGGAGGACACGTTGGACGCCGCAACCCCCATCGACTGGCAGGACCGCGCCGCACGGCTGAGCTTCCGCACCCAGATCTTCATCGACGGTCGCTTCGTGCCCGCCGCCTCGGGGCAGACCTTCGAGTGCCTGTCCCCGCGCGACGGGCGGGTGCTGGCCCGGGTCGCGGCCGGCGACACGGAGGATGTGGACCGCGCCGTCGCCAGCGCGCGCAAGGCGTTCGAGAGCGGCGTCTGGCGCGACCGGCACCCGCGCGAGCGCAAGAAGGTGCTGCTGAAGCTGGCCGAGCTGATCCTGGAGAACGCCGACGAGCTGGCGCTCCTGGAGACCCTGGACATGGGCAAGCCGATCCGGGACAGCCGGACCATCGACGTGCCGCTGTCCGCGCGCTGCGCCGCCTATTACGGCGAGGCGATCGACAAGCTGTACGACCAGGTCGGCCCCAGCGGGCCGGAGTCCATGTCGCTGATCCTGCGCGAGCCGCTGGGCGTGATCGCGGCGGTGGTGCCGTGGAACTTCCCCCTGATGATGGCGGTGTGGAAGCTGGCGCCGGCGCTGGCGACCGGCAACTCCGTGGTGCTGAAACCGGCCGAGCAGTCGCCGATGAGTGCGCTGCGGCTGGCCGAACTGGCGATCGAGGCCGGGCTGCCGCCGGGCGTGCTGAACGTCGTGCCGGGCTTGGGAGAGACGGCCGGGCGGGCGCTGGGCCTGCACATGGACGTGGACATGGTGACCTTCACCGGCTCCACCGAGGTGGGGAAGTACTTCCTCACCTACTCCGGCCAGTCGAACATGAAGCGCGTCAGCCTGGAGTGCGGCGGCAAGACCCCGCACATCGTCATGGCCGACGCCGCCGACCTGGACCTCGCCGCGCAGAACGCCGCCGGCGGCATCTTCTTCAACCAGGGCGAGGTCTGCAACGCCGGCTCCCGCCTGCTGGTGCAGGAGAGCATCAAGGACGCGTTCCTGGAGAAGGTCGTCGCTTACGCCCGCGACTGGGCGCCGGGCGACCCGCTGGACTGGAACAGCCGCACCGGCGCCATGGTGGACCAGCGCCAGCACGGCCGCGTGCTGGGCTACATCGAGAAGGGCAAGGCCGAAGGCGCCGTGCTGAAGACGGGCGGCGGGGCCGCGCGGACGGAGACGGGCGGATTCTACATCGAGCCCACCGTGTTCGACGGCGTCTCCAGCGCCATGACCATCGCGCGGGAGGAGATCTTCGGGCCCGTGCTCTCCACCCTCACCTTCAAGGACGCGGAGGAGGCCATCCGCATCGCCAACGACACCATCTACGGGCTGGCCGCGGCGGTGTGGACGAAGGACCTTTCCACCGCCATGCGCGCCGCCAAGGCGATCCGGGCGGGCAGCGTCTGGATCAACTGCTTCGACGCCGGTGACATCACCACCCCCTTCGGCGGCTTCAAGCAGTCCGGCTTCGGCCGCGACAAGAGCCTGCACGCGCTGGAGAAGTACACCGACCTGAAGAGCGTCTGGATCGAGCTGTGAGGGACTGCGGGTTGAACCCGCCCCCGATTCCCGCTAGGTCACTGCATGGAACACCGTAACGCCAGGGAGCGAACCGTGCTCGTCAACCCGTTCCGCCTCGACGACGAAGAACAGCCTGAAAAGCCGGAGAACGACAAGGACAAGAAGGCCGAAACCCTGCCCGGTCCGTTCCAGGCGATCCAGCAGGCCCTGTTCAAGAGCCGCACCGTCCTGATCTTCGGCGAGATCAACCAGAAGGTGGCCCAGGATACGGTCGCCCAGCTCCTGGCCTACGCCTCCATCAGCGACGATCCCATCAACATCGTCATCAACTCCCCCGGCGGGCATGTGGAGAGCGGCGACAGCATCCACGACACCATCCGCTTCATCAAACCGCGGGTGAAGATCCTGGGCACCGGCTGGGTCGCCTCGGCCGGCGCACACATCTTCCTGGGCGCCCACCGGGAGAACCGCTACTGCCTGCCCAACACGCGCTTCCTGATCCACCAGCCGATGGGCGGTGCCGGCGGCCGCGCCAGCGACATCGCCATCGAGGCGCAGGAGATCATCAAGATGCGCCGTCGGATCAACGCCATCATCGCGCGGGAAACCGGCCAGCCGCTGGAGCGGGTGGAGCAGGACACCGACCGGAACTACTGGATGAGCGCCGAGGAGGCCAAGGAGTACGGCCTCGTGACGCACATCGTCGCCACCCAGGCGGAGTTCGACTGAGCATGACCGGGGGGCCGGGCGCGACCACGCCTCCGGCCCCCGGCCAGGCCCCATGCTGATCCTCGGCGTCAATGTCGGCCCCGTCGTGCCGCGGCTGTCCGCCCGTGGCCGGCCCTCCCGGACCGGCATCGCCAAGGGACCCGTCGCCGGCCCCGTCGCCGTCCACCGCCACGGGCTGGAGGGGGATGCCAGCGCCTACCGCCCACGCGATCTGGGCGACACCGCCGTCCATGCCTTCTGCCTGGAAAGCTACGCCCGCTTCGCCGAGCTGCGGGGCGCGCCCCTGCCCGTCCCCTGCTTCGGCGAGAACCTGACCATCGAGGGCTACGGCGAGGACGAGGCCCGCATCGGCGACGTGCTGCGCGCCGGCACGGCCCTGCTGCGGGTGACCCAGCCGGTAGTGCGCTGCCGCTGGCCGGCGGTGCTGTCGGGCGAGCCGCGCCTGACCCGCTGGGCCACGCGGGAGGGACTGACCGGCTGGTTCCTGGAGGTGCTGGAGCCCGGCCATGTCGCCGCCGGCGACCGGCTGGACCTGCTGGACCGCGGCCCCGAGGGCTGGACCGTCCGCCGCCTGAACCGGCTGATCGCGGCGAAACCGCCCGACGCAGCGGACGTCACGGCGGCGCTGGCGCTGCCCGGACTGGCGGAGCGCTGGAAGGCGGCGCTGCGCCGCGCCGTGGCGACGCCCCGTCGGGGAGCCGCCGCGGCAGCGGACCCGCTCAGGCCGGGGTGATCACCACGCTGTCGGCGGAGCGGTTCGACGGCCCGTGATACACCGCCTCGATGTTGTTGCCATCGGGATCGAGCACGAAGGCGGCGTAATAGCCGGGATGGTAGGAGCGCTCGCCGGGGCCGCCGTTGTCCCGTCCGCCGGCGGCGATGGCTGCGGCATGGAAGCGCTCCACCGTCTCCCGGTCGCTGGCCTGGAAGGCCAGATGCAGGCCCTGCGTCAGCGGCCCATCGGCCGTGCCGGAGACATAGAGTTCGTCCAGGCCGATATAGCCCTCGCCTTCCAGCGTCACCGGCAGCCCCAGCGCCTCCGCCACGGCGCGGTAGAAGCGCCGCGAGGCTTCGAGATCGCCCGCCTTGATATGCACATGGTCGATCAGCCGACCCGTATGGAATTCCATGTCCTGCTTCCTTCGCTGTCCGGCCCGGCGCTGTCCGGTGTGGCGCTGTCCGGTCCGGCCGGCCCGTCAGGCCGGCTGCTGCTGGGTGATGCAGTGGATGCCGCCGCCACCGCGGACGATGTCCAGCGCCGGGACCTGCACCACCTCCCGGTCCGGGAACAACCGGCGGAACAGGCGGAACGCCTCGACATCCTCCGGGTCCTCGAAGGCCGGCATCACCACCCCGCCGTTGGCCAGGTAGAAATTGATGTAGGAGAGGGTCAGGCGCACGCCGTTCTGCTCCTTCCGCGCGGGCGTGCGGATCGTCACCACCTCCAGCGTGCGGCCGGCGGCGTCCTTCGACGCCTTCAGGCGCTCGATGTTCTCCCGGAAGATCGGGTAGTTCGGATCGGCCGTGTCGTCCGTCGTCAGCGCCAGCACGACGCCGGGGCGGACGAAGCAGGCGATCTCGTCGATATGGCCGTCGGTTTCGTCCTGCTCGTAACCCCGCTCCAGCCAGAGGATCTCCCGCACGCCCAGGAAGTCGCGCAGGTGTCCCTCGATCTCGGCCTTGGAGAGGCCGGGATTGCGGTTGGGGTTCAGCAGGCACTCCTCCGTCGTCAGCAGGGTGCCTTCCCCGTCCACATGGAAGGAGCCGCCCTCCATGACCAGCGGTGCCACGAAGCGCGGCAGACCCAGCCGGTCCAGGATGCGGGCCGCGACCTCGGTGTCGGGCTGGAACTCCTCGTAGTTCCGGCCCCAGGCGTTGAAGCCCCAGTGGACACCGGCCTGCTGCCCGGCATCGTTCACCAGGAAGGTGGGGCCGTTGTCGCGCAGCCAGCTGTCGGAGAGGGTCAGGGGCATCACCTCCACCCCCTTGCCGCAGGACAGGCTGACCTCCGCCACCTCGCTCTCGGGACAGAGCATGGTCACGGGTTCGAACTGCGCGATCGCCTTGGCCACCTCCGCATAGGCCAGACGGGCGGCGGCAAGGCCGTTCGGAAAGGTCTCCGCCCGCACGGGCCAGGCCATCCAGCAGCGGGAGTGCGGTGACCATTCGGCCGGCATGCGGAAGCCCAGCGAAGCAGGAACGGGCATGGTCATGTCCTTGGCTTAGGAACGGGGCGCTGACGCCCACCGCATATCATAAAGGCACGACGCCCGGAAAACGGAACGCCCCGGCGAAGGTAATCGCCGGGGCGCTCTGATGACAACCTGCCGGCCCGCGGAAATGGCAACCGGCCAATGGTCGTTATGGTGACTGCGAAACGAATCTGACCCGTGTCGCCCTAATCCCGGCGCTGGGCCTTCACAGCAGGCGTGTCCGCATACGGCAGCAAATTGCCGAGACGGAAGAGGGGAAGCATCAGGAAGTACCTCATGGCACCGCTCCATGGCAGTTGACGATGCCAGTAATATAATTGCCCAGCGGATTTTATGCCAGCCGGCGACGCCCGCCCCCGTCATGCGCGAGACGCATGACGACAGCCGAAAATGTCGCATAACACGGCGGATTGGCTTGCATCTGCTGTTCGAGCCATGCGCTGACGCGATGGCTGGGGGCTGCGACGGATCGTCCCCCGACGGTCCGTCGCAGCCCGGATGGCGGCCAATGTGACAGTTCTAGGAAAAAGGTCAGCCCTGTTGCGCCATCTGCTCGTCGCGCCGCCGGGTCCGCTCGGCCCGGGCGTTCATCACGCCGGCGATGACGATGCCCACCGCCACGACCGCCACCACGATGGTCGCAAGCGCGTTGATCTGCGGGCTGACGCCCAGACGCACGCTGGAGAACACCACCATCGGCAGGGTCGTCGAGCCGGGGCCGGAGGCGAAGCTGGCGATCACCAGATCGTCGAGCGAGAGGGTGAAGGCCAGCAGCCAGCCCGCCACGACCGAGGGCGCGATGATCGGCAGGGTGATGACGAAGAACACCTTGGCCGGACGCGCGCCCAGGTCCATCGCCGCCTCCTCCAGGCTGGCGTCCAGGCTGACCAGACGCGACTGGATGACCACGGCCACGAAGGACATGGTGAAGGTGATGTGGGCGATCACGATGGTTGTCGTGCCACGCCCCGCGGGCCAGCCGATCAACTGTTCCAGGCTGACGAACAGCAACAGCAGCGACAGGCCCATGATCACCTCCGGCATCACCAGGGGCGCGGAGATCATGCCGCCGAACAGGGCGCGGCCGCGGAACGGACCGAAGCGGGCCATCAGCAGCCCCGCCATGGTGCCCAGCACCACCGCCCCGCAGGCGGTGATGAAGGCGATCCGGAGCGACAGCCATGCCGCCTCCAGGAGCTGGGCGTTCTGCATCAGCTCCCCGTACCAGCGGAAGGAGAAGCCGCTCCAGACCGTGACCAGGCGGTTGTCGTTGAAGGAATAGGCGATCAGCAGCAGGATCGGCCCGTAGAGGAAGATCAGGCCGACCGCCAGCGCACCGCGCAGAAACCAGGATTTCGGCATGGCTCAGGCCCCCTCCTGCTCCTGCTGGCGCCCCTGGATGCTCTGGAACCACATGATCGGCACCACGAGGAAAACCAGCAGCGCGATCGCCACCGCGGAGGCGACCGGCCAGTCACGGCTGTTGAAGAACTCGTCCCACAGGACCTTGCCGATCATCAGCGTGTCGGGCCCGCCCAGCAGGGCCGGGATCACGAACTCGCCCGTCGCCGGAATGAAGACCAGCAGCGACCCCGCCAGGATGCCCGGCACCGACAGCGGCAGGGTGATGGTGAGGAACGCCTTCCAGGGCGGGCAGCCCAGGTCGGCCGCCGCCTCCAGCAGGGTGTTGTCCAGCTTCTCCAGCGTCGCGTAGAGCGGCAGGATCATGAAGGGCAGGTAGGAATAGACGATGCCGATATAGGCCGCCGTCGGCGTATAGAGGATCTGCAAGGGCTGGTCGATGATGCCCAGCGCCATCAGCACGGCGTTCAGGTTCGCCGTCACCAGCCCGTCGTCGCGCAGCAGCATGATCCAGGCATAGACCCGGATCAGGAAGCTGGTCCAGAACGGCAGGATCACCATCATCAGCAGCGGCGTGCGCCAGCGCGGCTCGGACTTCGCCAGGGCATAGGCCACGGGATAGCCGATCAGCAGGCAGAACAGGGTGGAGACGAAGGCGATCCGGAGCGAGTTCAGGTAGGAGATGACGTAGAGGTCGTCGGACACCAGGAACCGGAAATTGTCCCAGATCAGGGTGATCGTCGTCCGCCCCTCCTCCGCCAGCGTCTCGAACATCGGGGTGTAGGGCGGGATGCCGACCGTCGTCTGCGACAGGGCGATCTTGAAGACGATCAGGAACGGGACGAGGAAGAACAGCAGCAACCAGAAGAAGGGGATGGCGGTCACCACCCCCTTCCCCGTGATGCCGACGCGCCGCAGCAGGTCGCTCACATGCACGCGCCGCGGCGGCGCCACCGCCGCTCCGCCGGTGGCGCCGGTATATCCGGCCATGTCCGCCATCGCCGCCCCCCCTATTCGGTCAGGACGCTGCCGGCGAAGGGCCGCCAGCTCAGATACACCCGGTCACCCCAGGTGATGGGCATCTCGGTGCGTCGGGTCAGGTTCGGCGCCGTCACCCGCACGCGCACGCCGGTGTCCAGCTCCACGTCGTAGATGGAGACGTCACCCAGATAGGCGATCTCACGCACCACGCCGGTGGTCTGGTTGCGGCCCGGCAGCATGTCGGGCGGCGGCTCCTTGGCGATGGCCACCTTCTCCGGACGGATCGCCACCCAGCAGGCCGTCCCGGCGCCGATGGAGGCGGGGTGGTTGATGTAGAGATCGCAGCCCGACTGCTCGGACCGGACGAGGCAGTGGTCGGGCTCGTTCTCCACCACCCGGCCCTCGAACATGTTCACCGATCCGATGAAGCCGGCGACGAAGCGGGTGTGCGGATACTCGTAGATCTCGGTCGGGGTGCCGACCTGGGCGATGTAGCCCCGGTTCATCACGGCGATGCGGGTGGACATGGTCATCGCCTCCTCCTGGTCGTGGGTGACGACCACGAAGGTGATGCCGACCTTCTCCTGGATGTTCACCAGCTCGAACTGGGTCTGCTCGCGCAGCTTCTTGTCGAGCGCGCCCAGCGGCTCGTCCAGCAGCAGCAGCTTGGGCCGCTTCACCAGGGCGCGGGCCAGGGCCACGCGCTGGCGCTGGCCGCCCGAGAGCTGGTGCGGCTTGCGCTTGGCGAACGGCCCGAGCTGCACGAGGTTCAGCGCCTCCGCCACGCGCTCGCGGATCTCCGGTTTCGGCAGCCGGTCCTGATGCAGGCCGAAGGCGATGTTGCCTTCCACCGTCATGTGGGGGAACAGGGCGTAGGACTGGAACATCATGTTCACGGGGCGCTCGTAGGGCGGCACCCCGGTCATGTCCACACCGTCGATGAAGATCTTGCCCTCGGTCGGGGTTTCGAAGCCGGCGAGCATGCGCAGCAGCGTCGTCTTGCCCGATCCCGATCCGCCCAGCAGCGAGAAGAACTCGCCCCGGTAGATGGACAGAGAGACATCGTCCACGGCGACGAAGTCGCCGAACTTCTTGGTCACCTTCTCGACGCGGACATAGGGCTTCTCCTTGGGATCACGCCAAGGTTCCTGCTGCAACTGCGTCTGCGTCCGGCTCTGCGCCTGCACTATCGCCATCGGGTGTGCCCTTCCCGCTGCCCGACCGAGGTTACGCCAAACGGAAACGCCCCGGCAGAGCTTTGCCAGGGCGCTCCCTCAACCTGTCTGCCGCTGGTCTGTCAGCGGCCGGTCTTGATCCGTGTCCAGGTCCGGGTGCGCTCGCGGTCCGCCCGCGCCCCCACCTGCTTCGCCGTGAACATCTTCGCCATCAGGTCGGCCGGCGGGAACACCTTGGGGTTCTTCGCCACGGACTCGTCCATCAACGGCCAGGAGGCCGGAACGGCGTTGGCATAGGCGACGAAGTCGCTGATGCCGGCCATGATCTTGGGCTGCAACACGAAGTTGATCCAGCTGTGGGCCGCCTCCAGATTCGGTGCGTTCGCCGGGATCGCCATCATGTCGAACCAGACCTGCGCGCCTTCCTTCGGGATGACATAGTCGATCGTCACGCCGGCACCGGCCTCCTCGGCGCGGGCCGCGGACTGGAACACGTCGCCGGAATAGCCGAAGGCGACGCAGGCATCACCCGAGGCCAGCGGGTCGATCACCGACGGAACGAACGCCTTGAGGTGCGGGCGGATGGCCAGCATCGTCGCCTCGACCTTCTTGAGGTCGGCGGAATTGTCCGAGTTCGGGTCGAGGCCGAGATAGTGGAACACAGTCGGCAGCACGTCGGTGGCGCTGTCCAGCACGACGATGCCGCACTTCGCCAGCTTCGCCGCGTTCTCCGGCTTGAAGATCATGTCCCAGCTGTCGGTCGGGACATCGGGTGCCACTTCCTTGATCTTCTTCGCGTCGAAGCCGATCCCGATGGTGCCCCACTGGTAGATGACGCCGTACTCGTTGCCGGGGTCGGTGCGCTGGACCAGCGCCATCAGCGCAGGGTCCAGGTTCTGGAGATTGGGGATCTTGGACTTGTCGAGCTTCTGAACGGCGCCGGCCTGGATCAGCTTGGACAGGGTGGGCTCGGCCGTCGGCACGATCACGTCGTAGCCGGAATTGCCCGTCAGCAGCTTGGCTTCCAGCGTCTCCAGGTCGGTGAAGACGTCGTACTTCGGCGCAACGCCGGTTTCCTTCTGGAAGTCCTCAAGCGTCGTCTCGCCGATGTAGTCGGCCCAGTTGTAGATGTTGACCGTCTTGTTCTGGGCCACGGCCGTCCCGGCCAGGAGGAGCGCCACAGTGGCGCCCATGGTGCCAAGAATCCTGTTCAGCTTCATCGAAGACCCCCTGTGGGATGGGAGAAGGCCGACGCTACGCGGTCTTTGTGGCGCGCCGATGTCCGGGTTCTGCCCGGATTGTATCGCATTGCACCCATTGGCCTCTCCGATGTCAACGAAAGACGGCCGTCCCGCCGGACGGGACGGGGTGGCTGCCCCGCCCCCGCCGCCATCCGCCCGGAGCCGGGCCGCCCCGGGCGGGCATGGCCGGGGACGGACGCCCGCCCCGCGCCGACGGACCGCCCCGGACGGGTCCCCCGTCCCGAATCACCTGCCCGGCGCGGCTGAGCGCACAGGTCCTCTCAGAGCGCGCCGAGGTCGCGCGCCGTCTGGTCGAGCGAGAGCCTGGCGCGGGCCACCATCTCGTCCGCCTCCGCATGGCTGAGCGTCAGCGGCGGCGCGAACACCAGACTGTCGCGGATGCCGCGCATGATGACGTTGTTGCGGAAGCAGTGGTCGCGCGCCATCAGCCCCACCTTGCCGTCACCCGGCCAGCGCTCGCGGGTGCGCCGGTCCTTGACGATCTCGATGGCGCCGATCAGCCCCTGGCTGCGGATCTCCCCGACCAGCGGGTGGCCCTCCAGCGCCTCCTCGAAGCGGCGGCGCAGATAGGGGCCGATGTCGGTCCGGACCCGCTCGACAAGGTTCTCCCGCTCGATCAGGTCGATGTTCGCCAGCGCCACGGCACAGGGGACCGGATGACCCGAATAGGTGAAGCCGTGGTAGAACTCCCCGCCCTCCTCGATCAGCGTCTCCGCCACGCGGTCACCGACCATGACGGCGGAGAGCGGCAGGTAACCCGAGGTGATTCCCTTCGCCAGGGTCATGAAGTCGGGCTCGATGCCGTAGCGCTGGCTGCCGAACCAGTGACCCAGCCGACCGAAGCCGCAGATCACCTCGTCGGCGATCAGCAGCACGTCGTGCTCGCGGCAGATGCGGTTGATCTCCGGCCAGTAGCTGTCGGGCGGGATGATGACGCCGCCCGCCCCCTGGATCGGCTCGCCGATGAAGGCGGCCACGTTCTCCGGCCCCAGCTCCAGGATCTTCTCTTCCACGGCGCGCGCCGCCAGCCGGCCGAACGCCTCCGGGTCCATGCCCTGGGCAAGCTCGAAGGCATAGGGCGGCATGACATGGTGGAAGCCCGGCAGCGGCAGGTCGCCCTGCCCGTGCATCACCCCGATGCCGCCCAGCGAGGTTGAGGCCATGGTGGTGCCGTGATAGCCGTGCGTCCGGCTGATGAAGGCCTTCTTGCCGGGCCGACCCTTCAGGTTCCAGTAGTGGCGCACCATGCGGACGATGGTGTCGTTCGCCTCCGACCCCGAATTGGCGAAGAAGGCACGGGAGAGGCCCGGCGGCGCCAGTTCCGCCAGCTTGCCGGCCAGCCGTGCCACCGGCTCCGTCGTCGTCTTGAAGAAGCCGTGATAGAAGCTGAGGTCCAGGAGCTGCCGGTGCGCGGCCTCGGCCAGTTCGGCGCGGCCGTAGCCGACATTCACGCACCAGAGCCCGGCCATGCCGTCGAGGATGCGCTCGCCCGCGGCATCGGTGAGCCACACCCCCTCGCCCCGGACGATCAGGCGCGCGCCGCCTTCGGCGGCCAGAGCCTTGGTGTCGGTGAAGGGATGCAGGTGGTGGCGGCCGTCGAGGGCCTTCAGGGCATCGGGCCCGAGCGGGCTGTGGGTGTCCATGGCAGTCGTCCATCGCTGGGAAAGGCGGAAGGCGGCATCGCGGGGGCGCGGGCGGCCGGGCGCACCGGCGGATTGAACCCGATCCGGGCGCAGAGCCGCAGCAGCTCTTCCTTGCGGGTGCGGGCCAGATAGCGCACCGGACCTCCCCTCTCTTTCCGCATGCCGGCCGGGACCGGCGGACGTCATTCCCGTTCTACGTCAGGAGCGCGGACGCTTCCACCCCCGCGCGCTCCCCCGGCGTTCAGGGGCGACCGCAGAGCGGCCGGCCCTGGGCAAAGGCGGTCGCTCCGGTTCTCCGACGCCCGTGCCGGCCCTATGCTCCGCGGCGGACCAGAGACGGGGGAACTCCCATGGACGACACGGTCAGGGTGGAACGCTGCGGGCCGGTCATGACGGTCATCCTGGACCGGCCGGCGGTGCGGAATGCCGTGGACGGCGCCACCGCCGCAGCGCTGGCGGCAGCCTTCCTTGCCTTCGAGAAAGAGGGAAGCGCGGACGTCGCCGTTCTCTGGGGCGCGGGGGGCAGCTTCTGCGCCGGGGCGGACCTGAAGGCGTTCGCGGCCGGCGACAGCAACCCGCTGGTCGCACCGCGCGCCGACGAGGGCCACGCCCCGCTGCGCACCGACGCTCCCATGGGGCCGACCCGCATGCGCCTGTCCAAGCCGGTCATCGCCGCGGTGGAGGGGCACGCCGTCGCCGGGGGGCTGGAACTGGCCTGCTGGTGCGACCTGCGGGTGGCGGCCGAGGATGCGGTGTTCGGCGTGTTCTGCCGGCGCTGGGGCGTGCCGCTGATCGACGGTGGCACGGTCCGTCTGCCCCGGCTGGTCGGGCACGGGCGGGCCCTGGACCTGATCCTCACCGGCCGGCCGGTTGCGGCGCCCGAGGCGCTGGCGATCGGGCTGGCCGACCGCGTCGTGCCCGCCGGCACAGCCCGGTCCGAAGCCGAGGCCCTGGCCCGGCAGATCGCGTCCTTCCCGCAGGCCTGCCTCCGTTCGGACCGGATGAGCGCCTGCGAGCAATGGGACCTGCCCCATGACCGGGCCATGGCCAACGAGTTCGCCCACGGCCTCGCCACTCTCAGGACCGGCGAGGCCGTCCGCGGGGCGGCCCGCTTCGCCGCCGGCTCCGGACGGGGCGGAGGCTTGGAATGACTTCAAGCGGACGGGCGGGTATAACGGCCGCACGTCAGACGCCCGAGTAACCATGTCCCCTGCGCCGATCGTCACCGCCTCGGTCCGGCTGGACCAGCTCCGGCTCTATGCCGAGACGCACCGGTCCGACGCCTATCTGGAAAGCGTGATCGTCGGTCTGGTCGCGGTTGCCATGGCGACCTGGGTGCCGTGGGAGCGGCCGGCCCTGTGGACCGCGCTCTATGTGCCGATGCTGGTCGTGACGCAGCTCCGGCTCCGGAGCTTCCTGTCCAGCCGCTGCCGGACCGAGGCGATCACCACGAGCTTCCGCGAGATCGCCGCCCTGCGCGCGGTCCTGACGTTGCTGTGGGCGTCGATCCCGTTCTGGTGCTGGATTCCGGGCGACCTGCTCAACAACGGCATCATCATGCTGCTGCTGGCGGGGTCGATGGGGGCCACCTCGGCCATGAGCACGGCGGACGGACGCCTCTACCTGATCGACACGCTGCCGGTGGCGGCATCCTTCGTGGCGGCACCGCTGCTGGACCCGAACGGATTCGGACTGACGCTTTCGGCCCTCTGCATCGCCTTCGTCACGTACCTGTTCTTTCCGGCCATCGCCACCTACAGGAACATGACGAAGCTGATCCGGCTCCGGCATGAGAAGGACGCCCTGATCACAGAGCTGGCGGCCGCCCGCGACACCGCCCAGGCGGCCAGTGCGGCGAAGACCGAGTTCCTCGCCAACATGAGCCACGAGCTGCGCACGCCGCTGAACGGCATGCTGGGCGTGGTGCAGCTCCTGCGCACGCGGACCCTGCCGCAGCGCGACCTGCATCTGGTCGATGTGCTGCACGATGCCGGCCACGGCCTGCTGGCGATCGTCAACGACCTGCTGGACCTGTCCAACATTGAGGGGGGACGGTTCCGCATCCAGCGCCGGCCCTTCTGCCCCCGTGTCCTGGCGGAGACGGTGGCCGACATGCTGCTGCCCAGCGGAACGGCGAAGGGCGTCAGCATCACCTGCGACGTGGCGTCCGGCCTGCCCCGACGGCTGGTCGGCGACGAGGCGCGGCTGCGGCAGGTTCTGCTCAACCTCATGGGCAATGCGCTCAAATTCACCGACCGCGGACGCGTCGCGCTGACGGTCGGGTTCGAGGCCGTCCCAGGGGCCGGCCAGGGGACCCTGCTGCTCCGGGTGGAGGACAGCGGCATCGGCATTGCCCCGGAACGGCTGGCCCAGATCGAAGGCGGCACGGTGCGGCCGGACCCGCGGCGCGGCGGGGCCGGCCTGGGGCTTGCCATCACCCGGGGCGTCCTGTCCGCCATGGAGGGACACCTGGAGATCGAAAGCACGCCCGGCCGCGGCACCTGCATCCGCGTCCAGGTGCCGGTGACGGTGGCGCACGAGACAGCGCCCGCCCCGCCGCCCCCGGCGCCGGGTCCCGCGCTTGCGCTGCGCGCCCTGATCGTCGAGGACGTCGAGGTGAACCGGCTGATCCTGGAGCAGATGCTGGACCGGCTGGGGCACCGCTCGCTCTACGCCGACAGCGGCGAAGCGGCGCTGGAGATCATCCGGCACGAGCCGGTGGACGTGATCCTGATGGACATCCGACTCCAGGGCATCGACGGGGCCGAGACGACGCGCCGCCTGCGCAGCCTGCCTGACGAACGGCTGGCCACCCTGCCCGTCGTGGCCGTGACCGCCAATGTCTTCCCGGAGGACGAGGCCGCCTATCGGCAAGCAGGGATGACGGCCGTCATCCCCAAGCCGATCCAGTTCGACCGGCTGCGCGACCTGATGGACGGGCTGGCGGCCATGCTGACGGCGATGCGGGTCCGGCACGGCGATGCCCCGGCAGAGGGGACCGCCGGAGCGATGACAGGGGCGGCGGCAGCGGACCCGCGGATGGCCGAGGCCGCCGCCCTGCCGGACCTCACACGTTCAGCAGCAGGTTCTCCCGCTCCCAGGAGCTGATGACCCGCTGATACGCCTCGTACTCCGCCTGCTTGACATAGCTGACGGCGGCCACGAAGCGGTCGCCCAGCGTCTCCTTCAACGGCTTGCAGGCGTTGAACTTCGCCAGCGCGTCGGTCTGGTGCCGCGGCAGGGTGAAGGCCAGCCGGTGGGCCGAGCCCTTCACCGGGTCGGTCGGCTCCAACGCCTGCACCATGCCGATGTAGCCGCAGGCGAGGCTGGCGGCGATGGCGAGGTAGGGGTTGGCGTCGGCGCCGGCGACACGGTTCTCCACCCGACGGGCTTCCGGCGGGCTGACCGGGACACGGAAGCCGGTGGTGCGGTTGTCGCGCCCCCAGTGGACATTGATCGGCGCGTCGGAGCCCTGGACCAGACGCCGGTAGCTGTTCACGTTCGGCGCCAGCATCGGCATGGCATAGGGCAGGTACTTCTGGAGCCCGGCGATGTGGCTCATGAACAGATCGGTGTCGCCACCGTCCGCCGCCCCGAACAGGTTCTGCCCGGTGACCTTGTCCACCACCGACTGGTGGACGTGCATGGCGCTGCCCGGCTCGTTCTGCATCGGCTTCGCCATGAAGGTGGCGTAGACGTTGTGCCGGATCGCCGCTTCGCGCACGGTACGCTTGAACAGCAGCACCTGGTCGGCAAGATCGAGCGGGTCGCCATGGTTGAAGTTGATCTCGATCTGCGCCGCCCCGGCCTCATGGGACATGGTGTCGACGTCGATCTCCTGCTTCTCGCAGAAATCGTAGACATCCTCGAAGATCGGATCGAACTCGTTGACGGCGTCGATGCCGTAGGCCTGCCGGCCGCTCTCCTGTCGGCCGGAGCGGCCGATGGGCGGAACCAGCGGGTAGTCGGGGTCCTTGTTGATGGCGACCAGGAAGAACTCCAGCTCCGGCGCCACGATCGGCTTCCAGCCGCGCGCGTCGTAGAGATCCAGCACGCGCTTGAGCACGTAGCGCGGGGAGATGTCCACCGGCGACCCGTCGGCGTAGAGACAGTCGCAGACCACCTGGGCCGTCGGTTCCTGATACCAGGGCACCGTGCGGATGGTGGTGGCATCGGGGATCATGTAGACGTCGAAATTCTCCGGACTGGTGACGTCCTCGTCGTCGGGATACTCGCCCGTGACGGTCTGGATGAAGATGCTCTCCGGCAGCCGCAGGCCCCGGTCGCGCAGGATGCGCAGGAACTTCTCGGCCGGCAGGATCTTGCCACGGGCGATGCCGGACATGTCGGGGACCAGGCACTCCACTTCGGTGATCTGCCGGGACCGGATGAATTCTTCCAATGGATTCATGAAACCGCCGCAGGATGCCGCTGCGTCCCGCAGCCCTCCGCGCTGTTGCATCCGGGGACAGTATAGGCAAAGCCCCCGGGGGTGCGGCAAGGGGCCGCCGCAGTCCCACGACGAAGGTTCGACTCGGCCGCCCCTGCCGGCCACGGGTCTCCTGCTCGGGCCGTCCTTGACTCGCAGGGCCGGCGGGGTCGAGCATGCGCGCCCGCAGCATCCTGCGCCCCCTTCCCCATCGTGCCCGACGGCCCCCATGTCCAGCTACCGCATCGCCAGCGAAATCCAGGAATTCCGCAGTCGCCACCCCGACGTTCAGGCGGTGGACGTGCTGCTTCCGGACCTCTGCGGCGTGTTCCGGGGCAAGCGGGTGCCGATCGACGAGCTGGGCAAGGTCTGGACCGACGGCGTCGCCATCCCCGGCTGCACCTTCGCCGTGGACATCACGGGCGAGACGATCGAGGAGACGGGCATGAGCCAGGCGCTGGGCGTGCCCGACCGTCTCTGCCTGCCGGTCGCCGGCACGCTGGCCCCGGTGCCCTGGGCAGCCCGCCCGCTGGGGCAGGTGCTGACCTCCATGCGCGGGCCGCAGGGCGAACCGTTCCCCTACGCCCCCCGTTCCCTGGTCGAGACGCTGGTGGGCACGCTCGCCGCGCGGGGGCTGACACCCGTCATCGCGGTCGAGCTGGAATTCTACCTGATCGCCGGCGGGCGCGGCGCCTTCGAGCCGCCCAGCCCGCCCGTCTCGCCCAAGAACGGGCTGCCGCAGGACCGCACCCAGGTCTACGGACTGGCCGAGCTTGAGGATTTCGAGGCGGTGCTGGACGACATCACCGCCGCCTGCCGCGCCCAGGAGATCCCCGCCGGCACCGCCATCGCCGAATACGGGCCCGGCCAGTACGAGATCACCCTGGCGCACCGGCCCGACGCCCTGCGCGCGGCGGACGACGCCGTGCTGTTCAAGCGGGCGGTGAAGGGCGTGGCCCAGCGCCACGGCTTCGACGCCACCTTCATGGCGAAGCCCTACCGCGACCAGGCCTCCAGCGGCATGCATGTCCATATGAGCGTGCTGGACCGCGACGGCCGCAACATCTTCGCCGCCGAGGACCCGGCCGGCAGCGAACAGCTCCGCTGGGCCATCGGCGGGCTGGCGCAGACCCTGCCGGCGGCGATGGCGCTGGCCGCTCCCGGCGCCAACTCCTGGCGCCGCCTGCAACCGGGCAGCTACGCGCCCACCGTTGCCGCCTGGGGCGTGAACAACCGCACCGCCGCCCTGCGCATCCCTGCGGGTCCGCCGGCCTCGCGCCGGGTCGAGTACCGCATCGCCGGGGCCGACGCGAATCCCTATCTGGTGGTCGCGGGCCTGCTGGCCGGCCTCCTGCACGGGCTGGACGGCCGTATCGACCCCGGCCCGCCGGCCGAGGGCAACGCCTACGGCGCCGATGCGCCGCGGCTGCCGACCGGCTGGGACGCGGCCCTGGACCTGCTGGACGGGTCCGCGGTGCTGCGCCGGGGGCTGGGCGACGCCTTCGTGGACACCTACGTGATCACCAAGCGGGCGGAGCAGCGCAAGTTCGCGGCGGAGGTCACACCCCTGGAATACGGCTGGTATCTCCGCAACGCCTGACCCCGTCTCCCCCTTCGGACGCGGAAATGCGGCCGTCGGGACGGTTGCCCGGCGCCACCGCTCTGGGGCATGGTGCCGCCATGTTGGACTTCTTCAGCGATCCCGCAACCGTCTACGTCGTGCTGGGTCTGGCCGCCGTCTATCTGGTGGCCCGGCTGTTCATCGGCGTCCGTTTCCGCTTCGGGCGCGGCAAGTCCGCCAAGCTGCCGGACGCCGATGCCACGGCGCTGCTGGCGGATACCCGCGCCCTGGCCCTGTCGCTGGAGGCGGCGGCCGTCTCGGCCCGCACCCTGGGCGACGAAGCGGCGGCGCAGCCCGACGCTCCGCTTGATCTGGCACGGCTGGATTTCGACATGCCGGTCCGCTACCGCGGCGACGTCCGGCGGCTGGAGAAGCTGCCCGCACCGTTCGGCCCGCTGGCGGCGCTGGCGGCGCGCAAGGCACAGACCCTGCGCCATCGCCTGCACGATCCCAACTGGGAGCCGGCACAGCGCCGCGACGGGCTGGACGCGCCGGCGATCTGCGCCAGACTGGCCCATGATTTCGAGGTCGCCGCCGCCCAGGCGCGACGGGTCGAGCGTCTGCTGCGGGAGGCCGTGCCGTCGCCGACCCGCCGGCTGAAGGTGGTGAAGCATTAGACTACAGCACGGATAGCGCCGCGGTTCCACCGGCTGGATGCGCGCCGGCGGACGCGCCAGTCCTTGGTCGCTCTGCTGGCGCCGGCGGAGCGCAGGAACGGCTGGCCATCGAACCAGGGCCGCAGCCTCCCTCCATCACCGGCTCATCATCCAGTCGCTTCCCGAGCCCACCGCCGTTATCGACTGGTCACGCTGGAGACGACGCCACCAGCAGCGCGCCCGGTGTTCCCACTGGATGCGCCCCCACTGGCTGCGCCGGACCCGAGCCCCTGAAAGCCGCCTGTCATGCTGGTCGTTTCGGCATTTGCCGGGATGATCTCGACCGTCGCTGTCATCCCTGCCGCCAGTTCCATGCCGGACGGCATCTCATCAATGTCAATGCGCACCGGAATGCGCTGCGCAAGACGCACCCAGGAGAATGTCGCGGCCACATTGGGCAGGCCGAGATGACCCGGCGCGTCGTTGCTGTTCTCGATCCCGCGGCCGATACTTTCGACATGACCGGTCACCGGCCGGTCAAAGCCCATCAGCATGATCCGCGCCGGGCTTCCGACGCGGATCTTATGGATCTTCGTCTCCTCGAAATAGCCGGTGATCCAGAAGCTGGATGCGTCGAGAATAGCGACCTTGGTCGTGCCCGCCGTCGCATAGTCGCCGGGCCGAAGCTTCAGATTGGTGACATAACCGGCGACCGGCGACCGGATGGTTGAACGGGCGAGATCGAGTCTGGCCAGATCGAGGGCAGCAACCGCTGCCTGATAGGCAGCACTGGCCACCGCTGCCGCCCCACTGGATTGCTGGGCCGCTTCCTGTGAAACGACATTCCTGAGCTGGCCGTGTCGCCGCGCCGTCGCCTGACGGACGATCATGTCCTGACGCTTCGCTTCGACGTCGGCCTCGGCCAGCGCCACGGCCAGCCGAAGTCGCTCGGGATCGATCTCGTAGAGAATGTCGCCCCGTTCAACATACTGATTATCGGCGACAGCCACGGAGCGGACCGTACCGGAGACTTCCGGCGCGATCTGTATGACATCCACGCCGACCCGCCCGTCCCGGGTCCAGGGCGTTCGCTCGTACTGGTTCCACGCCTGCATGGCGACAACGGCGGAGACAACGACCACGCCAAGGGTCAGGGCATAGCGGCCGAGCAGGAACAGAAGAGGTTTCACGGCAGTAGTCCGATCAGTGGCAGGGACTGCACGAGCAGACCGTAGAGGAGGAGAAAGGTGGCGATTTCGACGACTGTCCGATGCGCGAACAGTCGGGAGAGGCCGGTGGTGGTGCAGAAGCGCATCGTTGCCAGGGTGGTGATCAGCGCGATGAACCCGAGGACCACCAGACCGGGGATGAAGACTCCTGCGATATTCAGATCAACGATCATGAGGAGGGTTCCCCTTCCTTTGACTTTCCACCGGTCCCGAGGGCGAAGCGGAGGTCGATGAGCAGATCGACTGCACGCGACCGGCGTCTGTCTGCGCCGTCCCCCATCAACGCCATCACGGTCTCAATGCGCTGATCAAGGTCGATGAGATCGGCCGGCGTTATCGGTTTCCTGACGCGAAAGGATACGGCGATCGCGGAAAGAAGCTCGCCGGTCGCCGCGCCGGCCCCGCCCTTTGTCCGGGGGATCGTCTTGCGAAGCTGGCCGGCGGCATGCCCGATGCGAAGATGGCGCAGCGTATCGTCAAGGACGTCTGCACCGGCTTTCCCGGACGCCCGCAGCCGCGGCAGCAGCAACGCCGTCCGGTCTATCATCAGGCTCGCCCAGTGGGCTTCGTTGGGCGCGCCGCCCAGGGCGCGGCGGCCGACATCCCGACGACTGGCGTCAAGCAGCCGATTGATCGCCACATCCACCGGAACGGTCTGGAACAGGGACATGCTGACCGCCCCGAACCCGACCGCCGCGAACAGCGCGATCACGGTGTTGAGGGCGGTCGCGAAGTCACCTGTGTAGCTGGCGTCCAGTCCCGAGAGGATCGGGATGGTGAGGGTGATGCCCATCGCCATGAACGTCGTCGGCAGTCGGGCCTGGAGCGAGCCGGCGAACAGGAAGGCCGGGGCAAGGACCGCCACAAGAACCGGGAAGCTGGTGACCTGGGGCAGGATGGCGAAGCTGTAGACGAGGCTGATCAGCACCCCGTAGATCGAGCCGACGATATATTTGACGACAAAAGGCACCGGTGCGTCGAAGTTGCCGAACAGGGTGCAGCAGACGCCGAGAATGGAGACGGCCGTTCCGCCCTCCGGCCAGGCCGATCCTATCCAGAAGGCACAGCCGCTGAGGATACCGACGATGCAGCCCAGCGCGGCACGGGCCGCCATCCACGGATCACGGTGATAGACGTACCCCCTCGCATGCTTCGGCCCGTGCAGCGGTGCTGCTTGTCGTGAGCGCCAACGGGCGGTCAGGCTCTGCCTGAGCCGGTCGCAGTCATGAAGCAGCCCGATCATCTCGGCCAGATGGCCCGCAAGATTGGCGCCGACACGATCGCCCGGCGCTGCCGCATCTGCGCCCGACTGCTTCTGGACCGATCGTGCCCGCCCCATCAGCCGGGCTGCCGTCTCCCCCTCATCCGTGTCCGTCGTGGCAATCCAGGCCCGGACATCGCCGACCAGTGCCGTCAGGTCATCATCACCGTCGCCGATGCCGAGAAAATGCACCCGGTCTTCGATTTCAGCCGTGAGGGGAAGAAGCCGGGCGAGCCGGTCATGGATAAGCTGCAACGTCCTGCGCCGCGGTGTCACCGCAGCGGGATCATAGGGCAGATGCGTCGCAAGCCCCTGTAGCGTCAGAAGGTCGAGGGAAAGCTGATGGCGATCTCTGCGGTTCTCTTCCGGCGTTTCCGTCAGCGCGTCGCCTGCAAGCCGGCGTGCGTCCCGCAGGGTCGCCGACAGCTTGCCGGTGAACTGGCCCGTCATCGGCTTCGGCAGAACGTAGCGATGGATCAGGGCGGCACAGAGAATCCCGATACAGATCTCCTGGACGCGCAGGGACGCCGTATCGAAGACCGCACCGGGATCAAGCACGCTGGGAAAGCCGATCAGGCTTGCCGTGTAGCCTGCAAGAACGAAGGCATAGGCGCGTGGCGTGCGGTCAAGCAGCGAGAAGAACAGGCACAGGCCGATCCAGCCAGCGAGGATGACGCTGCACAGGATCGGGTCGTTCACGAAATTCGGAACGATCGCCACCGTCGCGATCGCACCGATGAGCGTCCCGGCGAAGCGATACACACCACGGCTGAGGGACGCCCCGGCCGATGTCTGCGAGACGATATAGACCGTGACGATGGCCCAGAACGGCTTGGGCAGCCCTATCCGCAGCGAAACATAGTAGGCCAGCATCGCGGCGGCGAAGCTCTTTGCCGAAAACAGAATCGCATCCGCATCGGTCTTCATGGCGGGCGTGCGCAGGAAATTCAGCCCCGCCTGTCGCACGGCTGTGCAGGTCCTGGTCAGGCGGAGGCATACGGGCGGCGGCGTGTTCATGCGGCCGATTGTGATTGATTTTCATGATCAGTGAAATTCAGTATTCTGACATGAAATCCCTGAAAACGGTCAATCGCATGCCCGTGTTGCCCTCCGCCATTTCCGTTTTCGATCCCGACCTCACGCCTCTGCCCGCGGTCGCCCACAAGCTCGATTTCGCGGATCATGAGGCGGAGGTGCCTTTGCATGTGCATCGGAAGGGCCAGTTGATCCTGGCTCTGCACGGCGCCGTCACCTGCACGGCGGGCAACGAGGTCTGGATCGTGCCCCCCCAGTGCGGGGTGTGGATTCCGGGCGGCATGCCCCACAGCGCCCGCGCGACCGCAAATGCGCGGCTGACCTATCTGTTCGTGGAACCGGACGCGGCGGACCTGCCTGAGACCAGCTGCACGCTTTCGATCTCATCAATGATCCGGGAAATGGTCGAGCGCCTGGCGCGCGAGCGTGCGGATTACGCTGCCGACAGCCATGCCGCCCGGATGGCCCGTGTGTTGCTGGACGAACTCGCGGAAATGCCGCATGAGCGGTTCAATCTGCCGATCTCCGGTCATCCGAAGATCCGGGCGATCGCCGATGCCCTGACGGCCGATCCTTCGGACCGCAGCACCTTGAGCGACTGGGCGAAGCGGGTGGCGATGAGCGAGCGGTCTTTGGCGCGCCTGTTGATCCGTGAGACGGGACTGACGTTCGGCCGCTGGCGACAGCAACTCCATCTCATCGTCGCCCTGCGGGAACTGGCGAGTGGCGGGTCGGTGCAGAATGTTGCGGCCGGACTGGGGTACGAATCGGTCAACGCCTTCATCACAATGTTCAAGAAGGCGCTGGGGAGCACGCCCGCCCAGTACTTCGCGCAACGGAGTTCCCCGTCCCCGGAGACCTGTGCGCGGGATTGCCTCCCCCTTTCCCCACGGACAGTCGTCCCGCCGGTCGCGTGACCTGCTGCCTGGTATGGCTTTCCGAACGCCGCCGTTGGGCATCCCCCTCCTTTTCAGGATGCCGGTGTGGGCGGGCGGGATGTCAGGATCCCGCCCGCAGCCCGTCCGGGCAGCCTCAGAACGCGTATCGGAAGCCGACGCCGTAGGTCGCCGGCGCCCCGACAAGGCGTGAAGCCCCGTTCAGTTCAGGGAAATAGACCTCGTCGGTGATGTTCCGGCCGTAGCCGTAGACCGACCAGCCGGCCAAGGCCTCAAGCTCGACGCGCGCGTCGACCAGGGTGTAGGCCTCCGTCGTGTTGTTCGGCAACGCGTTCAGCCGGTTCGATTCCTCGCCGTGATGGCTGACGCTGAGCGTCGAGGTGAGCGTCCAGCCACCAGCGAACAGGATGGAATGGGTGAGTGACGCATAGGCCGTGACGTCTGGGGCGCCCGGCAACGGATCGCCCACGGTCGCCCGCACCTCCGCGATCCGGTTCGAGGTGAACTCCGTGATCTCGCTGTCCAGAAGGGCGACGGAGGCCGAGGCGTCCAGGGTCTGCCGGTCGGTCTGAAGCACCCGGAGGAACGCCGAGGCCTCGACCCCCTGCGTCTCCGCACGGCCGACGTTGGTCCGGCCGTTGGTGTCGTTCGACAGGCGGGTCGTCGCCTGGAGATTCCGGAATCTGTTGATGAAACCGTCCAACGACAGCCGGAAGCGGTCGCCCGTCCAGCGGAGGCCGGCCTCCAACGATCGGACCGTCTCGCTTTTGAAGGGATAGGTTTCCTCGACCGTGAAGATGGACGTTCCATCGAACCCGCCCGACCGGTACCCGGTCCCGCCGGAAACGAAGATGTTGAGCGCATCGTTGACGAAATACTGCGCGGTCAGCCGGCCCGAGGCGTTGTCGTCCTCGAAGGACCGGTCCCAGGTGAAGGGGCTCCGGGTAGCGAAGGTGGTCTCGAAGGTAGAGATGCCCCAGGGATTGCGGTCGATGTTGCTGCCCCGATAGTCGGCCGTGTCCCGTGTGTACCGGGCGCCCGCGCCCAGGCGCAGGCTGTCCGTCACGTTCCAGTCGAGTTGCCCGAAGACGGCAGCGCTGTCACGGTTCTGCGCATAGGGCGAGTCATAGACCGAGCGGACCGCGAAGCTGGTCCAGGTGCTGTTGAAGTCGATGTCGTCGCTCACATAGAAGACACCCGCAATCCAGTCGATCGCGCCGCCGACATCGTCGGCCAGCCGGGCCTCGATGGAGGCCTGACTCAGGTCCTCATCGAACAGGAACTCGTACTGCGGGTAGGGCGTGCCGTCACCGTTGCCGCCGACGCGGCGGTCGCTCCACTGCGAGCCGCCGAGGATGGTGAGGTTCAGCCCGTCTGCCAACCGGTGCTCCAGTTCGCCCGACAGCCCCGCCACGTTGATCCGCTGCCGGAAGTACTGGTTGGAGAAGAACGTGTAGGGATCCTCGTCCTCCCCCGGGTTCAGGATGGTGTTGTCCAGCCGGCGGGGAAGGCGGTCATACTGCCGGGTGTCACCACGATCCCGGCTGCCGAACAGCTTGAGGGTGAGAGTGGTGTCGTCGTCCAGGTCCAGGCCGATGGTGCCGCGTGCGGCGAAGATATCCTTGTCGCCAAATCCCTCGCGCGGGCCGGGGTCGGTGATCGGCGGAACCTGTGTCTGGCGGACGCCGCCGATCACGGGCTGAAAGCCCGCCAGGGTCCCGGCGCCACGACCCGTCATGAAGCCGCCCCCCTGCTCCGTCAGCACGGCGAGGCGGACCCCGACCCTGTCGGACAGCCTGCCGCCGACAGCGGCCTCTACGGATGCATAGTCGTAACTCCCGTACTCGACGTCGACATAGCCCTCGGTCTCGTCGGTCACCCCACGGGTGATGGCGTTGACAACGCCGGCGGTAGTGTTGCGGCCGTAGAGCGTCCCCTGCGGTCCCTTCAGGATCTCGATCCTTTCAAGATCGAAGAGCGGGATCCCCAGATAGGCATTGGAGGTCTGGTAGATGCCATCGACATGCAGGGCGACCGACGGGTTGCCGTTGGGCTTGTAGTCGTCGGCACCGCCGACGCCGCGGATGCTCAAGAGCCCGTAGCCGGGACCGCCGAAGGCGTAGTTGATGGAAACCCCGGGCACCTCGTCGACCAGGCCCCCGAAGTCGGTGATTCCGCGCCTGGCGGCCTCGGCCCCGTCAAGGACGGCAATGGCGGTCGGCACAGTCTCCAGCAGGCTCTCCCGCTTCTGCGCCGTGACGACGATCTCTTCCAGCGGTTCATTCAGGCCGACGGCTGCCGGACCCATGGCTGCGGGGGGCGGTGCCTTCGGAGCCGGCCGGGATGGCGCGGAGCCCGTCGGCAGGGGCGTCACCGTGCCCGATCCATCGGGCGCCACCTGGGCGACGAGGCCCGTGCCGACCAGCAAGGCATCCAGAGCCGCCTCGAATGAATCCGCGCGGGTCACGGGAGCGGATCGCTTGTCGGCCACGGCGGCGGGGTTGAAGAGGATGTTGCGCCCGGACTGGCTGGCCAGCGACAGCAGGGCCGCGGACAGGTCCTGGGAGGGGATGGAGTAGGCGGCTGCCGCAGGCGCCGGTCCAGGCTGGGCGGCGGCAACCGGAAGGGTGGCGAGGATGGTCCCTGCCAGCAGGACGGACTTCAAGGCACTGGAGAGCATAATCGACCCCGGCTTCATTCGGATCGGGCCACGCTGGCCCGCACCCGCTCCAGACGCAGCGGATCGACGGATTCCGGGATGACGTAAAAAATTCATGGACCCTTGTCTGCGGGGCCAGGCTCCAGCATGACCCGTCCCGGACCGATCTGGCGCCAGCCGACCGGGTGAATGCGGGAAACCGCGTCAAGAAAGGCCTGGAGGTCGGTCGCGCGGTAGACCCCGCTGACGGACAGCCCGCGCAGCGGCGGCGCGACCTGGACATCGACGTGCGTGTAGCGGGCAAACTCGGCCAGGGCATCGGGCAGCGGCGTGTCCCTGAAGAGGAGCTGCCCGGCGAGCCATGCCCGTTCCGCCGCCGCGTCCGCGGGAGCGAGGGCGACGATGCCGCTCCGGTCCAGCTCGGCCCGCTCCCCGGGCCTGAGCACGGCGAGGGTTATGTCATCGCCGTCATTGAGGATCCGGACGCCCCCCTCCAGCAGGAAGACCCGGGTTCCCTCGCCCATGTCGCGCACGGTGAAGACCGTGCCCGTGGCACGCACCTCGATCCCGTTGACGGACACCGTGAAGGCCCGCGGGTCACCGTGAGCCACGACGAACTCCGCCTCGCCGCGGGTGAGCGCAACGTGGCGGCCGAGCCAGCCGTAGTCGATGTGCAGTTCCGTATCCGTGTTGAGCCGCACACGGCTGCCGTCGGGAAGGCTGGTTTCCAGGCTCTGGCCCATGGCCGTGCGGTGGGTCGCACCCAGGCCGTAGTTCACGGGCGGAAACAGTGCCAGGGCAAGCGCAGCGGCGAGCGCGAGCGCCCCCGCACCGGCCGCCGGCGCGAGCCAGAGCCGTTGGCGGCGTGGGGCATCGGCAGCCGTCGCCAGGCGCAGCCGACGCGCCCGGGCCCTTTCGGCCTGGATGCCGGGCGTCCTTTCCAGATCCCCCGCCACCCGCCAGCTACGCTCGACGAGGTCCATGGCCGCCAGGTTGCGCGGATGCTCCGCCAGCCAGCGCCGCAGTGCCTCGCGGTCCGCCGCTCCGGAGCCCGGTGCGGCGATGCGGACCATCCAGGCGGCCGCGTCACGCAGCGCCGTCTCGTCGGAGGAAGTGCCAGGCTGTGACTCGGTCATCATGGTTCCCCGTCGCACTCCGCCAACCGGCGGGCCAGGTGCGCCAGCGCGCGCTCGACGTGCCGGCCGACGGATACGGTGGGGATGCCGAGCCGCTCTGCAATGTCGCGGTGGGCGAAGCCTTCATAACGCGCGAGCATGAAGGCTTGCCGGCAGATGGGCTCCAACTCCATCAGGGCTGCCTCCACGTCGCGAAGCGTGCGGCGGGCCGCGGCCAAATCCTCGGGCGATGCGGACGGATCGGCGTGGGTATCATTCTCGGAAGGCAGGTCGACATGCTGGTCCCGCAGCCGGGCGCGGTCACGCCGGAACTGGTCAATCCATACCGTAGACGCAGTCCGCAGCAGAATCCCACGCCAGCTTTGGATTTTTTTCTGCTGCGCCGCCGCAGCGAGGACGCGACAGTAGACCTCCTGGATATGGTCTTCGATATCGTCGGAGGCCCGTAGCCGTCGCTGGAAGAACCGACGCAGCAGGGCCCGATGCTCCGCCGCCTCGACAGTGTCGCCCGGACTCTCCTGTCGTCGATGGGCCGAGCCTTCACCCTTGTGCCTGGACACCCGCCACGCCTCATATCTGCCGCGTCGGGCCTCCGATACCACCGATGCTGCGACGGTTTTATGTCAGCAGGCCGTCGTTCACACGCTTGGCTTCCGCTGGGCCGCGATCGCGCGGAGCCCGTCCGGAAAGGCCTGAAGCCGGGTTTGTGACGTGTCGCAAGCTCGGGAGCGGGTGAACCGCGACCGGATGGCCGGGATTGAGAAGGCGACAGAACCAGCCCGTCGCCACGGATCGTTTCCTCCTTTCCCGGCCGGGTTTCCAGGTAGGGCCCCTCCCCCCTCTGGGACCGGGGTTCAGCGATGCCGGGAAATCCGGTGACTTGCATCATGCTACGAACTGCTTCGTGCCGTCATGCCCAGAGGGACGATATTGCGCCCATGTGCATGCTCCGTTGGCACATCCGGGAAAACCCCGTCCGGAAAGGTCAGAAAGACGCAAGCTGCGCCTCTTTCCCGCAGCTCGATCTCCAATTTCTCAATCTTATAAATTGCAGAATTTTATATCTATGTCGCGAATGGCGAGCATACCGGTCGGTGTGGCGGAGACAACATCATCGCGGTCGAGGCGCGCTGATCTCCGGGCCGATCGGAAACGGCAGGAATCACGGCCGCTGCCCCACACCGAACTTGTCCAGAAAATCAAATTTTTACAGATAGTTATATCCCCGCCGCCGCGCCGCACCATGGCTCTGCTGCGTCCTCTGCCCTCCTCGGGCCGCACAGGAAGACCGGCGCGCCTGCCGGCCTGGGGAGCTGCCGCCATATGGAATGAACGTCTGACAGTCATTCAGCATATTTTCATGTTCTTTGAACGTTGCTGGTAGCACTGTGGCATTCAGCGCCTTTCATTCAGTTGTTCTGGATGGGAAAAGGTTGTGGCGCGGCGTGACCGATCATCGGCCCGCCATGCGGGGGAATCGGATGATGAGCAGGACAGCCTTCATGGCTGCCTCAGAGTCCCGCGACGGGGCATGGGCGCCCGATGAGCAACCGGCGGATACGCGTTGCCGGGAACTGTTCTGCGGTTTCCGGGGACTTGGCGACGGGCACGGGTAGCGCCGTCCACCGGACCCTCTCTCCATCCACAATTCAATCAGGCTGAAGCGACGCCGCACCGCCGGGCACGCAGGGCGGAGCCGTCGCTGAACAGGGCGCGCCGATCCGTTCCCGTGTCCACGGGCATATCTGGGGAAAACCATGACCAGCACCACCCACACCCTCGGCACCTCCATCAACGGTCAGGCGGATGCCACGGGGCAGACAGCCTCCCCCCCGCCGACCACCGGGGGCGGCGGCCGTAAGGAGGTGGTGTTCATCGACGGGGGTATCGACGGGCTCGCCGATCTGCTCGCCAGCGTCCGGGACGGGGGGGAGGTCGTCGTGCTGGACGGCACGGGCGACGGGCTGGCGCAGATGGCGGCCTGGGCCGCCGACGGCCATGCCGGCTATGACGCCATCCACCTGGTCACCCACGGAGCCGCCGGGCGGTTGCACCTGGGTGCGCTGTCGCTGGACGGCGCGGTGGCGGCGGAACGCGCCGATGATCTCGCCAGGCTGGGCTCGGCCCTGTCCGATGATGGCGACCTGCTGCTCTATGGCTGCGACGTCGCCGACGGGGCGGGGACCGACTTCGTCCGCCAGCTTTCGACCCTGACCGGCGCCGACGTTGCCGCCTCCACCGACAGGACCGGCGCCGCCGCCCTGGGCGGGAACTGGACCCTGGAACGCTCCGTCGGATCGGTCGAAACCCCCACTGCCTTTGACCGGACGGGCGGTTTCTCCGGCGTGCTGGATGAGGCCACCCACACGGTCAAGGAGAGCACCAGCTACACCCTGACCAATGGCACTATCGATTACATCGCCTTAACCGGCAGTAAACTTGGCAGTATCTACGGCTGGCTCCCTGACAATGCCGGCATCAACAACATCGCCATCGTCTATGGTTTCAATCCGGAAGAAGACTTCATTGATCTGCGATCTCTGACATTTCTTCTGGACGAGGCCGACTACACGACGGATGTGGTAGACGATAGCACCGGCATATATATGTATGGAACGGACGATCGTTTCACCACGTACACCTCCTGGGTTTCGCCCATTACCTCCTTGCCCGAGCCCAATCCCAACTACGACAAGCCCTGGGTCCTGGATGCGGATCATTACAGTGTGACGTTCGGCACGACCGCGACCGGGATCGTCGCCGGTGTGCAGAACGCCAACGAGATGGCCGTCTACTACGTCTACCTCGTGGGCGTCTCTGCGGTCGACAGCAGCTGTTTCCTCCTGCCCACGAGCCCCACCGCCCCCACGCTGGACCTCAACGGGGCCGCCGCCGGCACCCGTAACAGCATCACCTGGACGGAGGACGGGGGCGTTGCGAACGGCACCGCCGGAAGCGGCCCGGTCGCCATCGCGCCCGCCGCGACGGTGACCGACGGCGGTAACATCCAGTCGATGACCGTCAGCATCGGCAATGCCCAGTCGGGTGACAGCCTGACCCTGACCGGCAGCTATTCCGGCATAACGATCAGCGGCAGCGGCACCACCAGCATCACGCTTACCGGCCCGTCGGACACGGCGAGCTTCCAGTCGGCGCTTCAGGCCGTCACCTTCAACAACAGCTCCGACGCCCCGAACACGACGGCGCGCACGATCAACATCAACGCCAAGGATGCGGACGGGGAGAGCGCCGCCCAGCAGAAGGTCACCGTGACGCTGACCGCCGTGAACGACGCGCCGGTCATCACGTCCGACGGCGGGGGCGCCACGGCCACTGTCACGGTCGCAGAGAATACGACGGCGGTCACCACCGTGGTGGCGACCGATGCCGACGGCGACACGCTGTCCTATTCGATCACTGGCGGGGCCGATAAGTCCCTGTTCAGCATCGACAGCAGTACCGGGGTCCTGTCCTTCGCCTCGGGACATGATTTCGAGAGCCCGGCCGACAGTGGCGGCGACAATACCTACACCGTGGTGGTGACGGCATCGGACGGCACCGTGTCCGACACCCAGACGGTCAATGTCAGCGTCACCGACGTCGATGAGGCGCCGACCCTGACCGCCACCGGCGCCACCCCCACCTTTACGGAGGGCGGCAGCGCGGTGGCGCTGTTTTCCGGAGCCACCGCCAGCGCCGTGGATGCCGGCCAGACCCTGACCGGCCTGACCCTGACCGTCAGCAATGTCAGCACGGGCGACGTGCTGAGCATCGGCGGGACCGCTTGCGTGGTGGACGGCGGCGGCACCTGGAGCGTCGGCGGCGGCACCGACAACGCGATGGTGGTCGTCTCCGGGGGCACCGCCACGGTCACCATCACCGGCCTGTCCCTCAGCGCCACCGACTTCCAGACCCTGGTCACCGGGATCACCTTTTCCAGCGGCAGTGATAATCCCGACAGGACGGCGCGGGTGGTGACCATCACCGGCCTGACCGACAGCGGTGCCAGCGACAACAGCACCAGCCTGAACCTGACCTCCACCGTCAGTGTCGTGGGGCAGCCGGACGTGACCTCGGTCACGCTGCCGCCCAACGGCACCTACAAGATCGGTGACAATCTGACCTTCACCGTCAATTTCGACCAGGCGGTGACGGTGGATACCAGCGGCGGCACGCCGCGCATCGCCCTGACCGTCGGCAGCACGACGACATATGCCGAATATGTCTCCGGCAGCGGCTCGGCCGCGCTGGCCTTCAGCTACACTGTCGGCACGGGCGATGCGGATGCCGACGGCATCGCGGTTTCCGCTGGCGCCATCGACCCCGCTGGCGGCACCCTGACCGGCACCACCGGCAGCGTCAACGCCGACCCCGACCTGGGCACCATCGGCAGCTTGGCCGGCGTCAAGGTGGACGGCGTGCGCCCGACCATCACCGGCGTCAGCATTCCCGACCAGACCCATAAGATCGGCGACGCTATCACCGTCACCATCAATGCGGGCGAGGCCGGGCTGTCGCTGCACGGCGGCAGCCTGAACGGCATCGCCCTGACCGACCTCCAGGACAAGGGGGACGGCACCTACACCGCGACCTACACGGTGAGCGAGGGCGACAGCGACCGCGCGGCGGGGGCCGACATCCCGGTCGAGATCGTGCTCAAGGATGCCGCCGGCAACATCTCCGACGCCTGGACGACGCCGATCAGCCAGTCGAACGACGCCATCGACGCCACGGCGCCGGCGGCACCGACGCTGGGCTTTACCGATACCGGCGTGTCCGACAGCGACGGCATCACCACCGACACGACCCTTGAGATCGGCAACCTGGAGCCCGGCGCCTCCTGGCAGTACCGGCTGGATGACAAGGGGAGCTGGTCGGCCGGCAGCGGCACCAGCCTGACCCTGGCCGAGGGGGTGTACGCGAACGGCAGCGCCGTCCAGGTGCGCCAGATCGATGCCGCCGGCAACGCGGGCGCCGTCCAGACCATGAGCGTCACGATCGATACGACGAAGCCCATCGTGACGACGGGCAGGGACACGCCGGCCGACCCGCTCACCAACGCCGATGAGCTGATCTACTCGGTCTCGTTCGACGAGGACATGGTCAACGTCGACGCGTCGGATTTCACGGTGCTCGGCACCGCCGGCGATGTCGGCACGCCGACGCTGACGGTGACGGCGATCGACGCGCGGACCTATACGGTGAAGGTCTCCGGCGGCAATATCGCCACCTATAATGGCGACCTCTATCTGTCCCTGGCGCAGGTCCGGGACCTTTCCGACATCGCCGGCAACGTCCCGGATGTCGGCTCGGGCAATTATGCCGAGTACACCCTGGACAACACGGTTCCGACCACCCCGACCCTGGCGCTGGCCAGCGACACCGGCA